>NC_013729.1:4421368-5052992 GCF_000024345.1 Kribbella flavida DSM 17836
GTTCGACCAGCCGTTCGGCGGCCCATTTCGACAGGCTGTACCCATTCGTTGCGGGGGGCAATGGTGTCGGAGCCGACTCCGGCCGGCCCGGTGTTGCCTCGAGCATGCTCAGGCTGGAGATGTGGTGAAGCGCCTTGTGCCGTCCGGTCGTGGCCAGTCGGAGCACCTCGGCGGTCCCCAGTACGTTGGCCGCGCGATGCGACCGGTACCCGAGCACCAGGTTCACCATCGCACCGTTGTGCACCACGACGTCGACGACCGAGGCGAGCCGGTCCCACTCCTCCTGTCCGAGACCGAACCGAGGCAGACTGAGATCACCGACAACGGGCACCACGCGGTCGAGATCGGTGGCGTCGAGGTGGTAGAACAGCAGGCTGTCGTGGATCCGGTCGAGTGCGGTCGACGCGTCGTCGGCACGGACCAGACAGTGCACGATCCCGTCGGTGTGGCGCAGCAACCCGTGCAGCAAGTGCGTGCCGATGAAGCCTGTCGCACCGGTCAGGAAGATCTGCTCACAGGTCGTCACCGGCTCGCCGGCCGGCCGTACGTCCCCGCTGAGTACGGCGTCCGCTACAGCGGTCAGCAGGTCCGCCTCAGGGTCCTCACCGGCAACCGGTCCCGAGCTGATCCGCTCGGTCAGGGCCGCGATCGTCGGCGCCGCCACCAGATCCTGGACGGTGAGCGAGGTTCCCAGCCTCTCGTTGATCTGCAGTGTCAGGCGTACGGCGGTCAGCGAGTCACCGCCGGCGGCGAAGAAGTCGCCGTCCGGCCCGCCCGGCACGAACCGGTTCCACGCCGTCTGCACCGCGATCGCGATCGGGTCACTGACGTCGGCCGTCGCGGTGTGGTGGTAGTCGGCAGCAAGGCCGGCCAACTGGTTGCGGTCGAGTTTGCCGTTCTGGTTCAGGGGCATCGCCTCGATCTGGATGATCCGCGACGGCACCAGACCGGCGGGCAGCGACCGGCGCGCGTGATCGAGGACCGTCGCCGCCTCGATCGGGTTCCGGCCGGTCACGAAGCCGGCCAGACAGTTCCGTCCCGCCGGATCGACGTACACCGCCGCCCTGGCGTCGGTCAGTCCGGGGCACCCGCGCAGCGCGGCCTCGATCTCGCCGATCTCGACCCGCATCCCGTTGACCTTGACCTGGTCGTCGGTGCGGCCGCGGAAGCCGACCAGACCGTCCGCGCCGACGACCGCACGATCGCCGGTGCGGTACAGCCGGCCGGTCGGCAGCCCGGGCAGGTGGTTGTCGGCGAACGCCAGGTTCGTCCGCTCCGGATCGTCGAGATATCCGGCCCCGATGCACTCCCCGCCGATCCACAGGTCACCGACTTCACCACGCTCGACAGGTTGCAGGTCTGCTCCCAGGATCGCCAGGCAGGTGTTGGCGATCGGCAGACCGATCGGGATGCGCTCGACGTCGACGTCGCGGACCTCGTGGAAGACCATGCCGATGGATGCCTCGGTCGGCCCGTAGGTGTTGGTGATGCGAACGTGCGGCAGCAGCCGGCGGAACGTCTGCACCGGGTCGGCGAGCATCTCCTCCCCGCCGATCAGGAGGTGCCTCATCGAGCGCAGCTGCCGGACCATCGGCGGCTGAGCGACCAGCAGCTCCACCAGCACGTTGAAGACCGACGGCACGAAGTCCGTCATGGTCACCCCGTGCCGCTCGATGGTCGACACGACGTCCTGCAGGTCGACGACCCCGGACCGGTCGGGGATGACGACCTGCGCGCCCTTCGTCAGCGGCCACAACATCTGCCAGACACTGGAGTCGAACACGTGCGGGCTGTTCTGCAGCACGACGTCGTCCGGTGTCGCCCCGAACCGGTGCGACATGTACGCGAAGCGGTTGCGCACACCACGATGGAGGTTCAGCGCGCACTTGGGCATGCCGGTCGAGCCCGAGGTGTAGAAGCCGTAGATCAGGTCGTCGAGACCTGGCAGCCGGTCCACCGCGGCCGGGCGGTCGGCTCCGGCCGGCGCCGTCAGGTCGATCTCCAGCACGGCGCCGGGCAGCGACTTCCCCGCGCCGGCTCGGACGAGCGCGACCTTCGGCGACATCGCCGTGAGGACCTGGTCGAGCCGGGCGGCGGGCCAGCAGGCGTCCATCGGCACGAACGCGGCACGAACCCGCATCGTGGCCAGCATCGCGACCGGGATCTCCAGACCGGTGGAGAGCACGAACGGCGTCAGGTCGCCCGGCTCGACTCCCGCATCGAGCAGACGAGCGGCCAGTCCGGCGCTGAGTACGTCGAGCTCGTGATAGCTCAGCGTCCGGCCGAGATGACTGACGGCCGGTGCATCCGGCCGCTGGGCGACCTGCCGGAGAAAGAGGTCCACGACGGTGTGGGCGTCGTGGTGTTCGAGGGTCGGACCGACAATCATGGACGACATCGGAACTCCTGGTGACTCAGCTGATGGCGGAAGCGACGAGGTGGTCGTCGGCGGGGTGGTGTCGACGCGCAGCGGCGTCGTCGCGTTCGCGCTGCCCGAGCTCGGACCACAGGGTGGCGGGCGGGCCGGCCAGGGCCGCGCTGTCGCGGATCGCCAGGTAGTACCGGCCGAGATCGGCGCACGCCGTCAGCCCTCGGGCGCCGTGGGTCTGCAACGCCGTCCGAGTGGATGCTGTCGCGGCTTCGAGCGCGAGACCGAGCGCCTGCCCGGCGGCCAGCGGGTCCGGGAGGCCACCGTCGTCGACCAGTCGCGCGATCCGGCGTACAGCGAGCTCGGCGGCTCGCAATGCCACCCAAGCCCGGGCCAGTGGGAAGCTGACGCCCTGGTTGGCGAGTAGCGGCCGGTCGAACTGCCGGCGTTGCTGCGCGTACGTCGCCGCCCGCGCGTGCGCACCGTAGCCGATGCCCACCAGCCACGCCGCGTGCCGGACCCGGAGCCGAGCGAGCAGACCGTCCGGGTCGGACAGGGGCCAGCCCGTTCCGAGGCTTCCGACGACGTGCCGGTCGTCGACCTCGACGGACGCGAGCTCAATTGTCCGGACCCCACCGGCGGTCCGGCTGGTCAGCTGAGCGACCGTTCGCTGGTCGAGCAGGACGAGCAAAACCTCATTGCCAGAAGCAACCGCCGTGCAGATCGCCGAGGCCGTGGACGACGTGGCGCAGACCCGGCCGTCGAGCCGCCAGCCGGCCGGTACGGCGGTGGCTGCGGCCGGACCGGTCAGTCCGCACACTTCCACCGGAGTCCCCTGGTTCATCAGCTCGCCCGGCAGCTCGCCCGGTCCACGCCGAACGGCCAGGAGATCTGCCAGCAATCCAGGTCCGTTGTAGCAGTCGGGCAGTCCGGCGCGGCCGAGCTCCTGGGCGACCACGGTGCCGGCTTCGAGGCCCAGGTCCAACCCGCCGACCTCGGCGGGCAGCTCGAGCTCGGTGGCCAGCACCGCTTTCAGCACTGTCGTGGCGTGCGCTTCCAGTTGTGACCGGACCTCTCGCAGATCGGAGGGTTCGTCCCGGACCGGGTCCGGCCCGGTCGACCGGATCGTCTCGCGGACACTCCGGCCGAGCTGGTCGATCAGTGGGTCCGACGGCAGGTTCATCGAAGATCTCCTGTCTCGAGCTCGAGGTCGGATGTCAGGCTCGAGACGATCTCGAGCATCACCTGGGAGGTACCGGCGGCCAAGGTCAGTCCGGGAGCTTCGCGGAAAGCCGACTCCAGGTCGCCGATCGCGTCCGGTGGCAGGTCCGCGTCCGCGCCCGGCGGGTACAGCTGCGCCGCCCAGGTGGCGATCTCCTGAGCCGCCTCACTCGTGTACAACTTCGCGGCGGCGGCGCCCGCGTCGTCGGTGACACCGCGGTCGAGTCCGCCGAGTACGTCGTACGTCAGCAGCCGGCCTGCGGCCGCCATCGCTCCGAACCGTCCGGCCTCCGCCAGAAGGGCATCGGAAACCGAGGCGGACGCAGCGAGACCGCCGACCGCGACCCGGTACCAGGCCCGCGCCTTGAGCGAGTAGTCGAGGCCGGTGCGTTCCAGCGGCAGGCAGCGGTTGAGCTGAGCCCAGCCGTCCCCCTCGCGCCCGATCAGACTCTCGGCGCCGACCCGGACATCGACCAGCTCCACCCGATCGAACTGTTCGTCGCCCAGACTCGGCATCGTCGACCGGTGCACACCGGGCGCGTCGAGGTCGACGAGGAACAGGCTGATTCCGTCGTACTTCGAGACGCCGTCGGCGGTCCGCAGCGCGCACAGCGCCAGGTCACTCTGGCCGGACTTGAGCCCGAAGACCTTGACCGCGTCGAGACGCCAGCCTGTGCCGTCACGGCGCGCCGTTCCGGTCAGTGAGGCCAGGTCGGAGCCGGAGTCAGGCTCGGTGTAGAGCACAGTCGCGAAGCGCTCACCGGAGGCGAGCGCCGGCAACACGCGGTGCTTCTGCTCCGGGCTGCCGACCTCCATCAGGAACGATCCGACGATCTGGATGCTCAACACGTGCAGGGTGTCCGGCATCCCGGCCAGGACGAGCTCCTCCAGAGCCGCGGCCGACGCGACGTGACCCGCTCCGCGTCCGCCGAACTCCTGCGGCCATCCCGGGGCGAGCAGCCGTCGGCGGCCCAGCTCACGGTAGAGGCCGCGGGCGTCGGGCTCGGAGGCCCCAGGCGCTCTGCCGGTCGCCAACCCGGCCGCGGCCGCGGCACGCAGGGCGGCGTACTCGGCCTGCACAACAGGATCCGTGAGCGCCGCACGGACCGCGGTGGCCAGATCGGCCGTCGACTCGATCACTGGTCCACCTCCGCGTCGCCGAGACGCAGGATGCGCTCGGCCTGTTCCTCGGACATTTCCTCGACAAGCTCCAGCAACGCTTCGTCGTCGAGCTGCTCGGCCCGGGCGGCATCGACCACGGTCGACAGTCCGGAGACCGTGGCGTCACGGAAGAAGTCGGCCACGCCCGCCTCGACCCCGAACCGCCGCCGAATCGCGGAGATCAGCTGGGCTGCTTGCAGACTGCTGCCACCGATCGCGAAGAAGTTCGCATCGACGGGGATCTGCTCGCGGCCGAGCATCGGACCGATCAGCTCCTCGGCCAGGATCCGCTCGGTCTCCGTCAGCGCTCGCTCCGGATCGGCGGCCGGGTCCGCCAGGGCGTCCACCAGCGGCGCCGGCAGCGCGGCCCGGTCCACCTTGCCCGAGACAGTCAGCGGAAGCCGGTCCAGGAGGACGACGAAGTCCGGTACCAGCGCGGCCGGTAGCCGCTGCCCGAGGAGCCGACGAAGCTCCTGCTCGTCCGCACCGGTGACCGGCCGGGCGACCCAGGCGACGAGGTGCCGCTGGCCGACCGGGTCGACCCAAACGTCGACGGCGGCCTGCGTGACGTCCGGCAGACCGGCGAGCGCCTCCTCGACCTCGGCCGGCTCGATCCGGACACCGCGGATCTTGAGCTGACGGTCGAGCCGTCCCAGGAAGACGATCTCGCCGTCCCGTCGACGGCGGACCAGGTCGCCGGTCCGGTACAGCCGTCCACCGGCCGTGCCGAACGGATCTGCCACGAACTTCGCGGCGGTCAGCTCCGGCCGGCCGAGGTATCCCTGCGCCAGGCCTGCCCCACCGATCACCAGTTCGCCGGGTACGCCGTACGGCACCGGCCGCATGGCGTCGTCGAGCACGTGGGCGACATGGTTGTCGATCGGCAGACCGATCGGCGGAGAGCTGGTCGCCGGGGCGAAACACTCGTGCACGACCATCGTCACCGTGCACTCCGTCGGTCCGTAGCCGTTGAAGAACCGCCGACCGGGCGCCCAGCGATTGACCAGCTCGCCGGGGAACGCCTCACCGCCGACGAAGGTGACTCTGAGCTCCGGAAGTTCCGTCGGGTCGAGCAGCGCCATCACCGAGGGCGGCAGGTCGGTCACCGTGACCCGGTGGTCCCGCAGCAGCCGGTGCAGGAGATCCAGGTCGAGACGCTCGTCCGGGGTGGCGACCACCAGCCGGGCACCGTTCAGCAGGGCGGCGAAGGTCTCGAACACCGACACGTCGAACGTCGGAGCGGCGTACCCGAGGACGCGGTCGGCCGGGGTGAGGCCGAACAGGTCCGATACCGCGGCAACGAAATGGACCACCGCGCGGTGGCTGATCTGCACGCCCTTCGGCGTTCCGGTGCTTCCCGAGGTGTACATGACGTAGGCGAGGTCGCCCGATGCACAGCCCGGGTCCTCCGCGGACACGGTGTCGAGCTCTACCTCGTCCACAGCAACGCTGAGGCGGCCGCCGACGGTGTCGAGCTCAGCGAGTCCGGCGGCGCTACCGATCACCGCGGCGGGTGCGGCGTCCTCCAGCAGTGCGGAACGCCGCTGCGCCGGATGGCTGGGATCGAGCGGCAGGAAGGCGGCTCCGGCCTTCAGTACCGCCAGCAGTGCGGTGACTTGCGCTATCCCCCGCGAGAGGTCGACGGCGACCAGGTCGCCCTCGGACACGCCACGATCGAGCAGCACCCTGGCGAGCCTGTTGGCTGCGGCGTCGAGGTCGCCGTACGTCGACTGCTCGCCGGCGACGGTCACCGCGATCGCCTCCGGTGTCCGGGCGGCACGATCCGCGAACCACGCGTGCACCGTGGCCGGCGGCACCGACCTGATCCGTCCGCTGCCCCGACGGATCAGACTCGCTTCGTCGTCCGCGGTCATCGTCCGCAGTTCGCCGATGCTGCCGGCGTCGACGAACTGGGCGATCAGGTGCGACAGCCGCAGCAGCAGTTCGTCCGCGGTGTCCTGACCGATGACGTCGGTGCGGTGCTCGATCAGGAGGTGCCCGTCGCCGGGGAACAGCAGCCGCAGGTGGCCGGCCGCGCTCCGGTCCAGCGGCACCGGGAGGATCTCGGCGGCGATTCCGGGCAGCTGTGCCACGTGCAGCCCGGGCGTCGGGTCGAAGACGATCTGCATCGGCTCCGCGCCGACCGCATCGGCCGGTGCCGGCAGGGCGGCGGCTCCCTCGGCCGCGACGAGGTTCTCGGCGACGTGCCGGACCAGATCGGCCGGAGTCATGGCCGGCTCGAGATCCAGTGGGAGCGGCAGCGTGTCGGCGAGGCTGCCCACCAGTCGCAGCTGCGCCTGCTCCCGGCCGTCGGAGACCACACCGATCAGGCCGTGGCGAGATCCGCCGTACCGGCGGAGCAGCTCCGCGAACGCGCCCAGCACGATCGTGGCGGGCTGCACAGCCCACTTCGTCGCGAGCGTCTCCAGTGCCGTGGCAGCCGCCGGGGAGAGCGGCGCCGACGCACGTCGCCAGATCGGTTCCGAACCACCGCTCTCACCCAGGTCGAGCGCGAGCGCAGAGCGGTCGGCCAGTCGCGAGGCCCAGGTGGCCACCAGCTCCTCCCGTCGTCGCAACGTCAACTGAGCGGCGGTCCGCCGTGCGTGCGCCACGGCGGAAAGACCGTCCGGAACGGCTTCTGCCGGTCCGAGCCGTCCGAGCAGGTCGTCCAGAACGACCTGCAGCGCCGGCCGATCGACCAGCACCTGGCTCGCGGAGAAGAGCAGTACCTGCTCCGTCGGGGACACCACCAGCAGCCGCGCTCGCGCACCTGGTCCCACTGATTCCGAGAGGAAGTCGTCGATCGCCTCGGTCGCGTTGCTGCAGGCAACGAGTTCCAGCTGCGGCTCACTGTCCCCGGCAGCCTCCAGCATGAGTTCCGGAGTGATTTGCAGCCGCAGGGCATCGTGGTTCTGCACGACGGCCGACCAGGCTTGGCAGAGCGCGTCCTGATCGAGTTCGCCGCCGAGTCGCAGCGCGAACGCGCTGACCGCGACGGGCCGGTCCGAGCCGAGCAGAGCAGCCTGCAACGGCGAAGGCGTGACCGAGCCGGCCGGGACCAGTCCGGGGCGTCCACCCCGGAGCACCTCCAGGAACCGTTCGCGGCGATCGGCCGGAAGCCGGTCGATCCGCACCCGGAGCCGGCTTTCCGGGGCTTCTACCGAGATGGTCACAGCTCCTCCAGTGCCTCGTCGATGGTGGCCAGGGCGTCGCGGTAGGCGGTCTGCAACCGCCGGGTGTGGCGTTCGAGCTCGACGATCCAGTCCTGCGGCGAGACGCGCCCGTACGCCGAGGCCACCCGCACAGGTGTCCACGCATGCGCGACCTGCTCGACCTTCCGACCCGCCTCAGCCAGTCCGGGCGACTTCCAGGACACCGCACAGTCACGCAGCAGCTCGCCGTGGACCGCACTCTGCGCCTGCATGCCCCACCCGAACGTGTAGGCCTCCTCGAGGACAGCGCCGTTGCCTGCGTCGGCCGCGGCGACCAGTTCCTCGCTGAACGCCGCCAGGCCGGCCAGGCCCGCCCGTGGATCTGCGGTCGCGGCGAAGGTGTCCGCGTTGGTCCTCAGCGCGATCCGCAGCCGGCCATGGTCCAGTGGCGGGTACGGGCCACCCAGGTCGATGTCGAGCCAGCGACCACGAATCTGCGCACCGGAGAAGAACGCCTCCTGCTCCCGCGGATTCGGCGACGTCCAGGCCGTCAGCAGGTCCGGAATGGCCAGCGCACCCTGGTACGCCGGCGGCATCGCATCGCTGACCCGGACCAGGTCGCGCTGCTCGTCGATCGCGGAGATGACCAGCAGGTGCGCCGAGTGCACATCGTGGTAGGCCGGCCGGAACGGCAGATGGAAGTTGTCTACAGCAACGACCGGGAGCCTGCCCGCGGCCAGCACCGCCCGCAGGTCGTCCAGTGGCCGGTCCGTCTCCGCCGCGCGCCAGCGCGACGTCACCGGATGGTGGGTGAGGATTCCGGCGATCGGGTCCTGCGGTGTGCGGGTCGGCCAGTAGAACTCCTCCGCACGGACGTCGCCCGGCAGGTGCAGGAATCCCCACCCCAGCCCGAGAACCTCCAGCGGTTCCTGTCCCTGGGCGAGCAGTAGCGTCGCCACCGTGGACTGCAGGCAGCTGACCGGATCGCGGTACCACTGCTCGAGAGCGGGTCGCGAGGTCATCGTTGCTCACCACCGGACAGCACCAGCGTCGCAGCGAACAGGTGTACGGCGGGATTGCGTGGCAACCGCACCGCGGACAGGACGGATCGGCGGGTCACCGGGACCCGCTGGCTCCACAGCATCGCCGGGACCCCGGCCTGGACGTGGAACGGGTAGTGCATGCTGCGGGTCGCCCGGACCTGGGTCTCGCCGAACCAGGCCGGCGCCGCCCAGAAGTCCGAGAGCCGCAGCTGTTCGAAGTCGACGGCTCCGTCGGCGAAGTGGAACGCCAGTTCGTCCTCGACCCGGCGCTCGGCCGCTCCCAGCACGTACAGCCAGTCGTAGCGGCCGGCGGGGACCTCGACGAACTGACCCGCGGCTCGTACGTTGTCGGCGGTCCCGGGCTCCGTCGGCGGAAAGTCGTAGACCACCTGGTCGACGGCGCACAGCCCAGGTGGCGGCAGCTCCTCGGCCGGGAACGAGTTTCCCCAGATGTTGAAGGCACCGTTCCTGGTGCCGGACGCCGGCGTCGAGCCGACGTTGTTGCGGTGCGGCGCCAGGTCGACCGGGCGGCAGCCGACGTGCGGCGACTCCGGCGGTGGCTCCGTCACGGAGTCCGGGCCGACCGTGACCGGTCCGGAGTAAGGTCGCACCGCGACCATCGACAGCGGCGCCTCGTTCGAGTGTTGGAGCACAACAACCCCTCCGCATCAACTGTAGTCACCAAGGACATTACTATAGTTGTCGTGTTGTGCACGAGAGGAATCCGATGACAAAACCCGAAATCGTCCTGACACCGGCCGCCCCGAGCCTGGACACGCCGTTGCAGATCCGGGTCAACGGCCTGCCGCCCGGCGCCGAGACGGTGCTGACCGCGACCCAGCCCGACCAGACGGCGCGGCCGTGGACGAGCAGCGCCACCTTCGTGGCGGGCCCGTCCGGCGAGCTCGACCTGTCGACGGACGCTCCGATCGCCGGGTACGCCGGCGCGGACCCGATGGGGCTCGTGTGGTCGATGACCCGTGGACGCAAGCCGCGCGGTGCGGAGCGCGATCGACGGCTGCTCCCACCCGCCGAACTGACCCTCTCTGTCGAGGCGACCGTCCCAGCAGCTGGCGGCCGGTTCAGCGCGAGCGCCGTGGTCCAGCGCCATCGATGGCCCGACGGCGTCCGGCGAGCGACTGTTTCCGGCCGAGGACTGGTCGGCACCCTGTTCTGGCGCGGCGACGACGGTCCGCGGCCCGGCATTCTCGTGCTGGGCGGCTCCGAGGGAGGTCTGCACGAGCTCGACGCCGCCCTGCTCGCTGCCCGGGGGTTCACCGTTCTGGCCCTCGCCTACTTCGGTCGGCGCGGCCTCCCCCGTGGCCTGGTGTCGATCCCACTCGAGTACTTCCGGGACGCGATCACGTTCCTGACGGCCTGCCGCAGTGTGCTGCCGGGCGGTGTCGGCGTGCTCGGCGCCTCACGTGGCGGTGAAGCGGCCCTGCTGACGGCGTGCGCCGACGAACGGGTGCGAGCGGTTGTCAGCGTGGTGGGGTCAGCCGTCATGACGCAGGGAATTCCGGCGTTCGACCAGCTGGACACGATTCTGGCCGCCGGCGAGCCGTCCTGGACGCTCGGCGGCCAGACGCTCCCGTTCGTCCCGCAACAGGTCACGCCCCGGATGCGCGAGCAGATCGAGGCCCGGGAGCCCGTCGACCTCGCACTGGCGTACGACGACGGCCTCGCCGACGCCGATCAAGTGGCCGCTGCTGCGATCCCGTTGCAGCGCACGAGGGCCGCTGTCCTGGTCGCGACAGCGGGCGACGATCGAATGTGGCCGTGCGGCCGGCTCAGCACAGTACCGTCCATCGCACGGCACGTCGGCAGCTGGCAGCAGCTGGACTATCCCGAGGCCGGTCATCTCGTGGCGGCCCCGCCGTACGGACCGAGCACTGACCTGGTGACCGGTGGGCCCGGAGTCCGCTTCGCCACCGGTGGCAGCGCGGCAGCCAATGCGGCGGCCCGGGCCGACCTGTGGCCACGCATCATCGACTTCTTCGCCGAGCAGCTCCCGCATCGGCCGGACTGACCTGGTCAGTCGCGGACCACTTTGGCCAGCCGTGACACACCTTCGTCGATCTGCTCCGGATCGAGGGAGCTGCAGGCAAGCCGGAGCTGCCGGTTTCCGCCGTCGCCGAGGCTGAAGTACCGCATCGGCGTCCAGAGCACGCCGAAGTCCTCGGCCGATCGGCGGAGCAGCTTTTCGTCGGCCGGCTTGTTCACCGACATGCGGACGAAGAACCCCCCGGCCGGCTCGTTCCAGCTCACGTCCTCGCCGTGCGGATCGCCGAGGTGCCGGCGCAGCGCTTCCAGCAGCACCCGCAGGTTGCGACGGTACAGCCCGGCCCTCCTGTCCCCGAGACGACGCATCGAACCACCGTGCTCCAGCAACAAGCCACCGATGACCGCCTGCGCGATCGGTGAGGTGTTGACGGTCAGCACGCCTTTCACCGTCGTGACGTGGTCGGCGAGCGCCGTGCCGGCGTCGGTGCTCTGGTCAGCCACCACGTAACCGAGTCGCGCACCGGGGACGCCGATCTTCGCGAAGGTTCCGATCTGGACGACCTGTTGGGTCCGGTCGAGAGCCTTCAGCGACGCGATCTCGGCGCCGGGCGGCGCGGTGAAGCGGTACGTCGTGTCCTCGAGCAACAGCACGCCCAGCCGTTCCGCCTCGGCCAGCAACTCCAGCCGGGCCGCCAGCGACATCTCCGCGCCGGTGGGATTGGCGAAGTCCGGCGCCACGACCAAGCTGCGCACGCGTCGCCCGATCCGCTCCGCCGCGGTGACCACCGTGCGCAAGGCAGCTGCGTGCGGCCCCCGTCCGTCGTCGGGTACGCCGACCATCTCCAGACCGAGGATCCTCGCGGCTCCGTGAGCACCGGCGTACCCGGGATCGGTCACTGCGACGACGTCGCCGCGCGCCGGATCGTGCAGCACCCGGAGCACTGCGACCAGTGCCTCCTGCGCCCCGACCGTCACCACCACCTGGTCCGGATCGACGGTGATTGCCTCGTCCGTCCGCAGCGAGGCCGCGATCATCTCGCCCAGCAGTCCACGCGTCGGTCCGTACTGGAGCAACCGGCGGCGAATCTGCCCCGGCTCCAGCCCCCGGCCCGCGAGATGCCGCTCGAAGACCGCCATGAGGCGGGCCGGGTCGACCGCCTCGAACGCCTCGTCGTGCGGCGCACCAGGACCGAACGAGATCGCCCCGGGATAGCGGGCGGTGATCTCGTTCAGGAAGGTCATCGAGCCCAGGCGTGGATCGAGCACCGCCGCCGACAGGTCGGCGAGCGCCAGGCGACTCATCGGCGCGCTGCCCGGCGGCGCATCCACGCGCGTTCGAGCGACTGGAGCACGTCCGCGCTGTACATCCGCTGGACCTGCTCGAGCGCGAACGGCGCGGCGTACCGGCGGAACGTCTCCAGTGGCTCTTCGGCCAGCCGGACCATCCGTCGGTTGGCGGTGACCGCGGACATCCGCAGCAGCTTCGCCGCCGCCGCGATCGACTCCTCGATCTGAGCCGCCGGCACCACCTCGTCGCACCAGGTCAAAGCATCGGGCCCGTTGGCCGGAAGGCGGGCACCGCCCAGCAGCAGCCGGCGGGCCTGCCTGGCCCCGACGGTCCGGGTCAGCCGCAGATTGGCCATCCCGGGAATGATGCCCTCCCGGAGCGCCGGCAGGCTGACGTAGCTGTCGTCGCAGGCGATGACGTGGTCGAACACGAGCAGCAGCTGGAACCCGCCGCCGATCGCGAAGCTGTCCACCGCCGCGATCCAGGGCTTCTCCACCGGTTCGCCGCCGACCAGGAGGCCCCGGAAGATCTTGTTCAGGTAACCGACCTCGCGGCCGAGTACGAAGTTCACGAACGAGATCTGGCCGTGGTAGAGGTGGGTGAGGTTGATGCCGGCGCTGAAGACCCGCCGGCCGGCGTACCGCTCGTGCAGCATCACCCCGCCCCGGACGACGCCGACCTCGACCTCCTCGTCGAGCAGCACCAGATCGATCGCCGTCTCCATGTCCCGGCCGAGCCGGTCGTCCTCGGCGTTCAGGAACTCATGGTTGCCGATCGTCAGGTACGCGACCCCGTCCCACCGCTCGAGGTGCACGGTCTCCAGTTGCACCTCGCCCCGGGTCCTGAACTCCGGCAACAACCGGCGGGCCGGTTCGCTCGGCTGCAACTGGGACTCCAGCAGGTGGGTCCCGGCACGCCTGTCGGCCAGCAGGTGACTCAGCAGGATGCCCTGGTCGACCTCGTGGCCCTCCTTGTCGCCTTGCCGCCGGGTTCGCTCGGCTGCGATCTCCTCGCGGGTCGGGGCCAGGCCCGGCCACAGCTCGGCGACCGTGTAGACGATCTCGTCCAGGAACATCCGTCGGCGGTACCCGTCGGTGACCTCGTCGTAGATCCGCTCGGCCCGGTCGGCCAGAAATGCGTGGCGGGCCGCTCGGCTGCCGATCCGTCGCGGCAGGACGGACGACTCCGAGCTGGTCACAGCGCGGCTCCCGACGTGCTCACGACGGGCTCCGCCTTCGGGCGGCGCAGCAGGCGGTCCGCGGCGGCGAGATGCGATCCGAGCGCCTCGTCGACACTTGTCGCCGGAGCATCGAGCAGCAGCCGGCGCACGACCGCGAAGTCCTCGCCGCCCCCGGGTTCGATCCCGTCGAGCAGCTGCTCGGCGCGGCGCAGTGCCAGCCGGAGATCGTCCGCCAGTTCGTCGACGAGGCCCAGCGCCATGGCCTTGCTCGCGGTCAGCGGCTGCCGCCACAAAGCGAGCTGCCTCGCTCTCGCCACGCCCAACTGACAGGCAACGCGATGCAGTACGGCGCCCGGCCAGGCCCCGCCGTTCGCGCCGAGAGCGAAGACGAAGTCCCGGGTGACGATGCGGAAGTCCGCGATGAGCAGCACCTCGGCCGCAGGCCCCGTGCATCTTCCGGATGCCACTGCGACCACCGGCGCCGGCACTCGCTCCAGGCGCCGCAGCGCGCGCTCCCACCGGTTGACCGCGGTGATCGCGACATCGCCCGGCCACGTCTGGTGGCCACCGCCAGGGTGGAGCTCGAGCACCACACCGTCGCCGCTCTCGGCGGTGGCGGTGGCTTGCTCGACGGCGGCCAGCAGATCGTCGTCGAGGGCGCTTGCACTGCCGATACTGATCAGGCCCGTACCGTGTCCTGCCATCGTTGTTACCTCACAATCGTCGCGTCACCAGCGGATGAGGGCGCTCTCGATGGTGGAGCCGGGCCCCATCGTCATCAGAACGCCGTGATCGCCCGGTCGGGCGACGGCTTCGTCGAGAAGCCGCTCGAAGGAGAACAGGAACGAACCACTCGACAGGTTGCCGTGGTCGCGCAGTACGCCGCTCGTGTGCCGGAGGTCGTGCGTGGTCAGGCCCAGGTTGATCTTGACCGAGTCGATCACCTTCTTGCCGCCCGAGTGCACCACCCAGTGGTCGATGTCGCGACGGTCCAGGCCGGTGTCCGCGAGCAGCCGGTCGACCACCTGGCCGGCGTGCGCGCCGACGACGTACGGCACCTGCGGGTCCAGGAAGAAGCTGAACTTGCCATGGTCGCTGTCCCAGTCGTAACGCATCGCCGCGAGCGAGTCCGGGATCAGGCAACTGCTGTACTTCAGCACCCGGGGGCCGGCCTGCGGCCCGGGCTCCGCGTCGGCGACCACGGCCAGCGCCGCCGCGCCGTCGCCGAACAGGCTGTTGACCACCGCCGAGCGGATCGTCGAGTCGAAGACGTACGCGGCCGAGCAGACCTCGACGCACAGCAGGATCGCGATCTCACCCGGGCGCTGCACCGCACGGCCGGTCACCGCGGACAGCGCGTTCAGCCCGGCGTTGCATCCCATCCCGACGACGTCGAGACGGCCGACGTCCCAGGCGAGATCCAGCTCACGGCAGATCAGCGCGCTCAGGCCGGGGGTCAGCCAGCCCGACGACGAGACGCAACACAGGTAGCGGACGTCGTCGAGCCCGGCACCGGCCCGTTCCAGCGCCCGTCCCAGCGCCTCGACGCCCATCGCGACCCCGTCGGACCGGTGCTTGGCCAGCAGTTCGGCCTGGGTCTCGGTCTGTGGCCTGCCGTCCACGCCGTCGGCGGGCAGGTGCAGCGAGCGGCGCTCGATACCGCCGTTCAGGAAGACACCGCGGATCCTGCCGTCGGTGATGCCGTACCGGTCCAGGACGTCGGTCTGCGAGTAGGACGTCGGCTGGTTCGCGGTGCCCACTCCGACCACCTGCACCGTGTTCGTGACCATGTCACCCCTTTGCACAGCTCGGATGTCACAACTATTGTTACTGTATATGACAACAAAAGTCACGGATCCTAAGGTCACACTTGACCGGCAAGGCCACGTTTCGTACCTGACGATCGATCGGCCCGCGGTGAGCAACGCGCTGGACCTCGACGCACACCGGCAACTGTGCCGGCTGCTCGACGAGTTCGAGGCGGACGACGAGCAGTGGGTGGCCGTCCTGACCGGGGCGGGAGATCGGTGCTTCTGTGCGGGCCAGGACCTGAAGGAACTGGCGGCCCGCAACCGCTCCGGAATCCAGCCGACGAGCCTGGGCAGCGGCGGCGTCTCCGGGTCGCCCCGGCTGACCGAGCGGTTCGGCCTGACCAAACCGATCGTTGCCCGCGTCAACGGTCATGCGATCGGCGGCGGACTCGAGCTGGTGCTGGCCTGCGACATCGCCGTCGCCGTCGATCACGCCACCTTCGCTCTGCCCGAGGTGAAGCTCGGACTCGTGGCCGGCGCCGGCGGGGCGATCAGGCTCCCCCGTCAGCTGCCGCCGAAGGTCGCCCTCGGCCACCTGCTCACCGGCCGGCCGATGACGGCGACCGAGGCACACCGCCACGGCCTGGTGAACGACGTCGTGGCGGCCACCGATCTCGATGCCTGCGTCGAGGCCTGGGTCACCGACCTGGTCGCCTGCTCACCGGTCGCCGTCCGGGCAGCCAAGGAGATCGCCACCAGGTCCCGTGAACTGTCCCTCGAAGAGGCGTTCGCCGCCCGGTACCCGTGGGAGGAGAAGCGGCGGACCAGCCCCGACGCCCTCGAGGGACCCGCTGCGTTCGTCGAGCGGCGAGCCCCCCGGTGGCAGAATCCTTCCTAAGAGGTGGTCGTGCTGGTCAGGTCACCGGCTCCCACCTGCGCGACCCGGGTCGCGAGCAGCGCCCGGGCCTTGAGCATCATCTCGTCGTACTCGTCCTCGGGGTCCGAGCCGAGCACGATCGCGCCGCCGGCACCGATCCGCAGTTCCTGCCCGTCGTTCACGGCGGTGCGGATCACGATGCTCAGGTCGGCTCCCCCGCCGAGCCCGAGGTAACCGAGCGCGCCCGAGTAGACCCCGCGCGGTGCCTCCTCCAGCCGGTCGATGATCTCCATCGTCCGGACCTTCGGTGCTCCGGTCATCGAACCGCCGGGGAAGCAGGCCCGCACGCACGTCACCGGGCCCACCTCCGGCCGGAGCTGCCCGCGGATCGTGGACACCAACTGGTGAACGGTGGCGTAGCTCTCGGTCACCAGGTACTGCGGTACCTCGACCGAACCGATCTCGCAGACCCGGCCCAGGTCGTTGCGCACCAGGTCGACGATCATCAGGTTCTCGGCCCGGGTCTTGGCGGACCTGGTGAGTCCGTTGCGCAGTTCCTCGTCCTCGCCGGGATCCGACGACCTGGGCGCGGTGCCCTTGATCGGCTTGCTCTCGACCAGACCGTCCGCGGTGATCTTCAGGAACCGCTCGGGCGACGAGCTCATCACGGTCAGGTCACCGAACCGCAGGTACGCCGCGTACGGCGCAGGGTTGACGTGGCGCAGGTCCAGGTAGAAACCGAGCGGATCGGTCAACGGCGGGAAGCTGAAGTGGTTGGTCAAACAGATCTCGTAGCTCTCCCCGCGACGGAGCTCGTCCTGACAGGCCGCGATGTCCGCGAGATAGCGCTCCCGTGTTCGATCCAGCCCTTCGCCGGACGGCTCGTTCGCTCTCACCGAGGCCGGCAACCTTCCGGCCGCGGGCAGGTGGCCCAAAGCCCGGGCGGTGGCGGTCAGCCAGTCCCGCCCCGCGCGGGCGGCGGAGTCCTCGTCCTCGGTGATCGCGACGAGGTAGGTCATCGACTCCTGGTGGTCGACGACCACCAGCCGGTCGGCGAACATCCAGGCCGCGTCCGGCGTCCGACTCCGGTGCGCGTTGGTGCCACCGGTCTCGGCCTTGAGCTCGTACCCGAAGTATCCGACGTAGCCGCCGTTCAGCTGGAAGGGCAACTCGGCCGCCGGCAGCGCGCGCTGGGCCAGCCGGCGTTCCAGCACGTCGAAGATGGTGCCCGGTTCCGACCGGACACCGGCCGCTGCGCGCACCTCGACCTCACCGTCGCCGGTGCGATACGTCAGCACTTCGCTCAGCGGGCCGGAGCAGTCGCCGAGAAAGGAGAACCTCGCGCGCCCCGCTTCGGCCAGGCTGCTGTCCAGCCAGAAGGCGTTCGTGCTGTCGGCGTACAGAGCGCGGAAGACCTGCTCGGTGTCGGCGGTGTGCCCGAGCCGGGCCGTCTCCAGGCGCAGCGCCCGGCGGCCGTTCGCCGCGACCAGGTCCAGGAAGTTCTGCACCAGTTGCAATCCGAGCTCGGTCGCCACCGACTCGGGATGGAACTGCACACCCCAGCGTGGCAACGTCCGGTGTCGCAGGGCCATGATGACGCCGTCTTCCGACCATGCGGTGGCCTCGACCTCGTCGGGTAGCCCGGTCACGTGCAGTGAGTGGTAGCGAACGGCGTCGAAGACCTCGGGGAACCCCGCGAACAATCCCGTACCGTCGTGGGTGATCTGGGTGATGTGCCCGTGCCGTGGATCTCCCTCCCGAACCTCGGCCCCGGCCTGGTAGGCAATCGTCTGATGCCCGAGGCAAACACCCAGGATCGGCAGCTGCGGGAACCGCTGGAGCACCTCCCACGACCAGCCCAGGTCGGTGGCGTGCTGAGGGCGACCCGGGCCCGGTGAGATCACCACCGCGTCGTACGCGGCCGGATCGAGCCGGCTCAGGCGGGGATCGTCGTTCACCAGCACGGTCGGTTCCTGGCCGGTGGCGGCGGCGAGCAACTGGAACAGGTTGTAGGTGTAGGAGTCGTAGTTGTCGATCAGCAGCAGACGCATGCCCATCAGCCCTCCCGGCCGTCCAGTGGTGGAGTGAGCGCCCAGTCGGGCCGGTCGGGAAAGTCGAAGTCGACCTGCCCGCTCAGCCCGAGCTCGGAGACCAGTCGCTGGGTGCCGGAGTAGTCACGGACCAGCTTCGTGCCCGATCCCCCGCGCCCGACGTCGGCGACGATGTCGTCGGCCTTCGCGATGCCGGCGGTGCGCAGCTCGATCCGCAACGCCATCGGGTCCTGGACACCGAACGACTCCAGCGCCGGCGGCAGGCACCGGACCAGCACGTCGCGTTGTGACTGGTTCATCCGCGCGTACAGGATCTTGACCACCTCGACGATCACGGATCCGTGCGCCGACTCGTCGCGCAGATGCAGCTTGGTGATGAGCGAGTGCATCGGCTGCACCCCGGGATCGCGAGCGATCAGCCCGAGCAGTGCGTTGATGCAGGTTTCGGCCACCGCTCCCCAGACGAGCACGGCCACGTCGCGCTGCCACTGCTCGGTCATCTCCGCGAGCACCGCTTGCAGACGACGGTAGGTGATCAAGGTCGGCTGCTTCGGCCGCTCACCGATGCCCCGCAGGTCGCAGGTGCGGTTGACCGCCATCATGTGCATGTAGGTGTGAAAGCTCTCGTCCACGAGCGACTGCTGGACGGTCTGCTGGATGACTCGGTCGTCGCTGCCCGGAAACACCCGTTGCATCACCAGCTCGAACGCAGGGTTCGCGATCAGCGACTCGGTGGCGATCACTCGCTGGTTGTAGCCCAGCCACATGCCGGACATCACCCGGTCACGCTGCTCCGGCGTCGCGGCGAGGAAGTCCGGGTGCTCGGCGAACGGCATGAGGTGGGCGGGGTAGTCCGGCAGCGTCGCGTCGTACTCGCCGGCCTGACCCTCGATCGCCAGGTCACGGCGGACCGCGGCACGTCGCGGCCAGGTGTCCGCCAGGCGCTTGAGGGTGGCCAGGCCGATCGTGTCCTCCCCGGCGAAGGTCGTCATCGCGGCACTCCAGCCGGCGTCGGAACGTCGCGCACGAGGTCGTCCAGGCGAGCGTCGGGATCCTCGCCCACCGCCGCCAGGATCCGGACGAAGGCCTCGCTCAGCGAGCTGATCGTCTCTTCGCGGAACAGCGCCGTCCGGTACTCGAAGCGGCCGGTCAGGGTGTCCAGCTCGTTGGCCATCACGACGGCGACGTCCATCTGCGAGACCTCCAAGGCGATCGGAACCTGGGTCAGTGCGAGGTCGTCGGCCAGCGCCTGCGGTCCAGGACCGCACTCGTTGACGTCGAACATCGTCTGGTACAGCGGATTGCGCCCGGGGTCACGGGGCGGTGCCAGGCCGCGGACCAGCTGCCCCAGCGGCAGTTCCTGGTAGTCGAGAGCGTCGCTGACGCTGTCCCGGACCTGCTCGACGAGAGCGCGGAACGTTGCCCCCGGACCGACCGCGACCCGCGTCGGTACGACGTTCAGCAATGGTCCGATCAGTTGGTCCGTGTCGGTCGATCCACGTCCTGCCACCGAGGTGCCGACCGTCAGGTCGTGCTGCCCCGTCCAGCCCGCGAGCAGTACCCGGTAGGCGGCGAACAGGACCATGAACAGCGTGGCCCCGAGCTCCCGTCCGGCGTTGTGCAGCCGGTCCGCCACCGGGTCCGGCACCTCGAAGGCAAGCATCGCGCCGGCGAAGTCCTGTACCGCCGGCCGCGGCAGATCCGTCGGCGGATCGAAGTCGGGCGCACCGGCCAGGAGCGGCCGCCAGTGCTCGATCATCGCCTGCATCCGGTCGTCGGTGAGCTGTTCTCGCTGGTGCACGGCCAGGTCGGCGTACTGCACCGGCAGCGGCGGAATCGGACCCGACCCGGTGGACACAGCGCGGTACGTCGCGGCGATCTCCCGGACCAGTGCGTGCAACGACTGCCCGTCGGCCACCGCGTGGTGGGCGACCCAGATCAGCTCGTGCTCCGCCTCGCTGAGCCGCACCAGGTGGACCCGGACGAGCGGTCCGCGGCGCACCGCGAACGGTTCGTGGACCGCCGCCGCCACCGCCTGCTCGAGTGCTTCGGCACGCTCCGGCTCGGGCAGGGAACTAAGGTCCGTCACCGCAACCTCAGTACCGCCCGCCGGCGTGATGCTCTGCACGGTCCGGCCGTCGACGAGCTCGAGGTGCGTCCGGAGAGCCTCGTGCCGGGTGGTGACGCGATCGATCGTCGCGCCGAACTTCCCGACGTCGAGGGGACCACTGATCCTCGCCCGCAGCGGGATGTTGTACGCCGCACTTTCCGGGTGCAGCAGATGCAGGAACAGCAGCTGCTCCTGGAAGTACGACGCCGACGGCGGCTCGCGATCTCGGACTGCCCGCCGGATGAGCGGCGCAGCCGAGCCCGGCGCCGACGGTGCCGGCCCGACCCCGGCCTGGCACCGTAACCGCCCCACCGCTTCCCGCCGCAGCTCCGGCGACAGCTTCACCAGCTGCGACAACTGACTCGTCATCGCGCCGGCTGCTTCTCGGTCTCGCCCGCACTCTCGGCCGGGTCAACCGTTTCTCCGGCGGCCGGTTCAGCCGCTTCCTCCGCGGCCGGTGCGGCCGGCTCGTTGCCGGGGTGCTGACGGATCGAGCGGACGGGGCTCAACGCGACGAGGATCGCCACGACGATGATCAGGCCACCCGCCGCGCCGATGGTCGCGCGCACGCCGAGTGCCGCACCGATCGTGCCGCCGAGCGCCGCACCCAGCGCGCCGCTGCCGTGCACCACTGACATCGCCGTACCGCCGACCCTGCCGAGCAGCTCGAACGGTGTGATGCCGGCGACCAGGCTGAGCACGTGGATGTTGTACGTCGAGTTCGCCAGGCCGGCCACGAACTGGCTGAACATCAGCACCACGAACGCGGCGGACACCGGACTGGTCGCGAGCACGATGCTGGACGCACCGGATGCGGCGATGGTCACGACCAGGGCAGTGCTGAGCGACAGCTTCTCCGCGAGCTTGGCCGCAGTGCTCGCCCCGACCAGCAGGCCGACGCCTCCACACCCGAACGCGATACCGACCTGCAGCGGGCTCAGCCCGGCGATCTGGTAGGCGTAGACCAGGACGAGCGCGCTGGCCGCGGCACCACCGAGGTTGAGCACACCGGTCGCCGTCATCAGTGTCCGCAGCCGGCCGTCGCCGCCGATGGTGGTGAAGCCGATCTTCAGGTCGGCCAGCACAGCGCCCGGCTTCTGGCCCGACGCCGTCCGGACCTCTTCACGATCCCGGACCAGCAGGACCGAGACGGCCGACACCAAGAAGGTGACGGCGTCGACGACAACGGCCACGACCGCACCGAGCAGCTGCAGGAGGCCACCACCCAGAGCCGCGCCGCCGACGTCCGCGGCGGACCTGGTGAAGGACATCTTGCTGTTCGCCTCGACGATGTGCTCGCGCCCGACCAGGTGTGGGATGTACGACTGGTACGCGACGTCGAAGAAGACCGTGAGCACACCGTTGACGGCAGCAACGATCATCAAGTGGGTCAGGGTCAGCTGGCCGGCGAGGTGGGCCAGCGGAAGGCTCAGCAGCGAGAGCAGCCGGCCGACGTCGGCGACGACCAGCAGCGGACGGCGCGCGACCCGGTCCGCGAGCAGGCCCGCGAACGGCCCGAGCAGCAGGTACGGCAGGACGCCGAAGGCGGCCAGCAGACCGACCTGGAAGGTGGTCGCGTCGAGGGTGAGCAGCGCCAGGGTCGGCAGCGCGATCCGCGAGATGCGGTCCCCGAAACTGCTCAGGCTCTGCCCGAACCACAACCGCTTGAAGTCGGAGTGACTCCACAACTGTCCTGTCAGCATGTCGATGTGTCCTTTTCTGTGGTGGGGACGGTCTCGTTCCATCCGTCCGTGCCGGGTTCCAGCAGGGCCGTCGCCAGGGCTTCCACCTCGGGGCGGCAGATCGGGTCGGCGAGCACCGCGCTCACCACGGCCTCGACGGTGCGGGCGGTGAACAGCTGCTGGATCGAGAGCTGCGGCCCGAGAATCTCCGCCAGGAGCGTGACCAGCCGGACGGCGGTGAGCGAGTTCCCGCCCAGCACGAAGAAGTCGTCGCTCAGTCCGGCCTGCTCGCGCCCGAGTACCTCCGCGAACAGCGCGCAGATCACCTGCTCGACGGGGGTGACCGCGGGAACGAACTCCGGTACCGGCGCGACCGTCTCCCCCGCGGCGCCCTTGATCAGTGCCAGCCGGTCGACCTTCGCGTTCCGGGTCAGCGGCAGCTCGTCGAGGACCGTGATCCGGTGCGGCAGCATGTACCCCGGAAGGATCCCTGTCAGGTGCTCCCGCAACCGGTCCAGATCACCGGTCTGCCCCGTGGCCCAGACGACGTACGCGTGCAGGAACGACTCGCCCGGTGTGCCCCCGGCGACGACGACCGCGGTGTCGACCCCGGGGCACGAGCGGACCGCGGCCTCGACCTCGCCCAGCTCGATCCGCACGCCACGGATCTTCACCTGGAAGTCCTCACGACCGAGGATCTCGATGTTTCCGTCCGGCAGGTACCGGCCGAGATCGCCGGAGGCGTACGCGCGGCCGCCGCTCGGCAACTCGACGAACTTGCGTGCGGTGAGCTCCGGGTCACCCCAGTAGCCCTGCGCGAGGCCGACCTCGCTCGCGGTGTAGATCTCGCCGGGCACCCAGGTCGGCCGGTGCGACAGGTCCGCAGCGAGCACGTGATAGCGCTGGTTGGCCATCGGCTTGCCGTACGGGATGCTCGTCCACTCCGGGTCGACCTCGTCGATCGGGTAGATGACCGACCAGATGCAGGTCTCGGCCGGGCCGCCGGACGAGATCACCGACGTCCGCGGGTTCAGCGCCCGGATCCGGTCGGGCAGCGGCAGCGGGATCCAGTCACCGGCCAGGACCACGGTGCGCAGCGGTGCGAACGCCTCGGGCGTGCCGGCGGCCTCCGCCTCGGACACTGCCATCTCCATCAGCGTCGGGACCGAGTTCCAGAACGTGACACCGGCCTTCTTCATCAGTTCCAGCCAGTGCGGCGGAAACGGCATCGGGCCCGGTACGGCGACCGCGCCGCCGACCTGAGTCATCCCGAACACGTCGTACACCGAGAGGTCGAAGTGCAAGGGCGACACCGCGAAGCAGCGATCGTCCGGCCCGACGCGGAAACGGAGATTCGCCTCCACGATCGTGTTGAGTGCTCCCCGGTGGTCGACCATGACGCCCTTCGGCGTACCGGTCGAGCCGGAGGTGAAGATCACGTACGCGAGATCGGCCGGCTGCTGCACAGGCTCGAGCGGCTGCGCGTCACCGTCCTCGAGATCGCGGTCGACGCAGACGACCCGCACGTGCGCCGGCCACTGCGCCCCGTCGACCAGCGCGGAATGCGTCACCACGAGCTCGATCTCTGCCTGGTCGACCAGCCGGTGCAGCCGCTCGACCGGCCAGGCGGCGTCCATCGGCAGGTACGCCGCTCCGGAGGCGAGAATGCCGTGCGCCGCCGCGATCTGCTGCCAGCCCTTGTCGAGATGGATCGCGACCAACCGGTTCGGTACGGCGCCCGCGGCCCTCAGCAGCCGCCCGAGGCGGTTGACGGTGACGTCGAGCTCGGCGTAGCTGATCGTGCGTTCGAGCGTGATGACCGCCGGCGCATCCGGCGTACGTCGTGCATGCTCGGCCAGCGGAGTGTGCAGGTACGACGGACCGGACAACGTCTTCCGGGCGGCGTTGTTGATCTCGTCGCGCTGGGTCCGTTGCCACTGCGGCAGCAGAGCGGGTGGTTCGTCCTCCCAGTGACGCTCGTCGGACAACAGCCAGCGGACCAGGCCCCGATGGGCCTCGAACATGTCGTCCAGCATCCCGTCCGGGTACAGCGCGTCGAGGCTGTCCCAGTTGTAGGTCAGCGCGCCGTTGTCCTCCCAGATCTGGAAGTCGATCGACACCTGCGGGGTCTGGGAGATCGAGTACACCGACTCGCCGATCGCGGTCGCCGTACGCCGGGGCGGCTGGCCGAGCAGGCTGGTGACGACGACCGGGAAGGACGCCCGGACCCGGTCGCGCTCGCGGGCCGCCAGTTCGCGCATCACCTGGATGCCGCCGAAGTGCCGGTGCTCCAGGTCCTCCCACATCCGTTGCTGCACGGCCCGCGCTCGCCCGGCGAACGAGCCACCGGTGGGCTCGACCGCGAGCAGCGACGTGGTGGTGAAGTCCCCGACGATGTCGTGCACCTGGGGGTGCACGGGCAGCCGGTTGAACAACGGGCAGTTGATCGTGAAGCGGTCGCTCTTGCTCCAGGTCCGCAGCACTTCGGCGAACGTGGTGATCAGCAGACAGGTCGGCGTCACACCGCGGCGGTTCGCCTGCTGCTGCAGCAGGGTCCACTCGTCCGGCTCGAGGCGGTCGGCGCGACGGCTGAACGTGGGCGCGGCCTCCGCCCGCGACGCGGTCAGGGGCAGGTCAGGTGCCGGGGGCAACGCGTCGATCCGGTCCAGCCAATAGGTTCGCGAGGCCTCGTAGGCCGGCGAGTCCGTGAGCGCGCCGTCGGTCCCGAGCACGTAGTCACGAAAGGTCAGCTCCAACGGTTCCAGCTCGAGTCCCGGGTCCTCGTAGAAGAGCACGAGTTCCGGGATCAGCAGCTGGACGTAGCTCCAGGCGTCGCAGATCAGCAGGTCGAAGCTGAGATGCAGCCGGACCTGTCCCTCGGGCAGGTGTGTCACCCGTACGTCGAAGAACGGCCACTCGTCGACGCTGAACACGTGATGGGCCAGCCGTTCGCGCAGCTCACCGGCGATGCGCTCGGCGTCCTCGGGTGCGTGCTCGCTGAGGTCGAGCACCTCGACCTCGTACGGCGGCGGATCGGCGAGCACCTGTTGAGTGCCGTCCGGCAGCATCACCAGCCGCAACGCCTCGTGCCGCTGGACGAGCCGGTCCCAGGCCAGCTTGAGGCGGTTGCTGTCGAGGTCGTCGCTCTGCCACTCGAAGTAGCCATGGCATCCGACGTTGCCCAGCTCGACCGCGTCACCACGCCCGATCCAGTAGGCGTACTGCGTATCGGTCAGCGGGAACGGGCTGTGCCGGGCGGCGGGGTCGGAAACGACCACCGGAAGGTCGCCACGGCCTTCGCCGTCCGATCGGCCACCCGCCGCGAGGATCTCCGCAACGCCGGCGACGGTACCTGCGGAGTACAGCTCGTGCAGACCGACCGTCGTACCGAATGCGTCACGCAGCCGCGACGTGACGTCGATGGCCGCCAGCGAGTGACCGCCGAGCTCGAGGAAGAGGTCGTCGACTCCGACCTTGTCCACCCCGAGGACGTCCGCCCAGATGCCGGCCACCGTCCGCTCGGTCTCGGTGCGGGGAGCCACGTACGGGCGTTCGACGGTCGTCGGTGCGACCGGCAGCGATTTCCGGTCGAGCTTGCCGTTGGTGAGCCGCGGGAGCGCCTCCAGCAGCACCAGCGACGTGGGAACCATGTACGCCGGCAGCAGCCGGCCGAGTTCCTCCTTGATCCGGGCTGCGATGCCCGGACCGGTGCCCGGTTCCGCCACGACGTACCCGATCAGGGTGACCTCACCGGTCGCGTCGGGCCGCGCCGCGACGGCGGCTTCGCGAACCTCCGTCAGCGACTCCAGAGCACTCTCGACCGCTTCCGGTTCGACCCGGAAACCACGGACCTTCGTCTGCAGATCGGCGCGACCGACCATCTCGACGAGTCCGTCGGCCCGGAAGCGGGCCAGGTCGCCGGTGCGATACAACAGCTCGTCGGCCTCCTCGGCGACGGAGTGCCGGACGAAACGCTCGCTGGTGAGCTCGGGCTTGCCGAGGTAGCCGAGCGCGAGACCGGCGCCGGCGATGTGGAGCTCACCGATGACTCCGGTCGGGACCGGGTGTCCGGCCTCGTCGAGCAGGTACGCGCGGGTGTTCGCGATCGGTTTGCCGACCGGGAGCGGCGTGCGCCGGCGCGCGTGCGCCGGCAGTCCCTTGGACGTCGCACGCAGGCCCGTGGCGACGTTCAGGCAGGACGTGGTCACCAAGGTCTCGGTGGTGGCATGGAACACGACGGGCTCGAACGGCACGTCGGCTGGTGCCCACCGGCGGACCGGTGCACCGGTCGCGAACAGGTACCTCAGCGGGACGTCCTCGGACGGCCAGGTCAACCACCACAGGCGCTCGGCCATCGGGGCCACCAGCACTGCGACGGTGATCCGTTCGGCCAGGATCCAGTCTCGCAGGGCCTGCGGCGATCCGGCCGTGTCGGGAGCCGCGACGCACACCGTCACTCCGAGGCCGAGCAGCGTGATCCATTCCTGGGCCGCGATGGCGAAGCCGGGCGACGAGGCCCAGGCGGCTCGATCGCCGGTGGAGATTCCGTACGCGGTTCGGCTCCATTCGACCATGTTGGCGAAGGCGCGGTGCCGGATCAGCACACCTTTCGGTTCGCCGGTCGAGCCCGACGTGTAGAACACCACGCCCGCCTCGTCCGAGACGGCACCGCCGTCGAGACGCGGCGAGGTGTCGGGGTCGTCCACACACAGCGCGACCACCGCGTGGTGCGCGGCCAGACGGTGCCACAAGGACCTCCGGGTGATGACTCCGGCGACCGCCGCGTCGTCCAGCACGGCGGTCAACCTGGCATCAGGGTTCTCCGGATCGAGCAGCACGGCAGTGGCCCCGGCGCGGACGACCGCGAGGAACCCGATGATGCACTCGGCGGACCGCTCGATCAGTACCGCGACGCGGGCACCGCGGCGCAGACCTGCCTGCTGCAGCATGGCGGCCAGCGCGGTCGCGTCCCGGTCGAGCTCGCCGTAGGTCCAGCGGCGCGGACCGGCCTCGATCGCCACGATGTCCGGATCCTGCTGCGCCTGCTCGTGCACGAGGTCGGCGATGGTGACGTCGTCCCGATAGGCGGCCGACGTGTCGTTCCAGTCCACCAGGAGCCGGCTGCGCTCATCGGCGGGCAGCAGCTGCAGTCGCCGTACCGACTCGTAGGGGTCGTGCAACGCCGAGATGAGCAAGGCGACGAACTGGGCGGCGATCCGGGACGCTGCCTCGGCGGAGAAGCCGGCCGTCCGGTAGTTCACGGCCGCTCCTTCGGAGGTGACGCTGAGCACCAGCTCCGCCGGAACCGCGCCGGCGGTGACTCCGTCCTCGCAGACACCGGCGGAGAACAGCGCGATGTCACCGGGAATCAGTAGCGGTTCGGGCGGTCCTGCCGCCGCATCCACGACCTGCCGGAAGCTGACGCCGTCGACGAAATCGAACGACAGGCAGCCGGTAGCTTCCCCCGAACCGGTGACGAGGGCGAGGGCCGGAGCTCCGCTGTACCGATGCATCAGGGCCGCCCAGGCCGCCCTGAGCGTCGGCTGCGGCCCAGCCGGACCGCCGGTGATCGAGGCGGTCAGCTCAGCCGCTTGCTCGAGCAACCCGCCGGGCAGCGGTACCTCGACGGCGGCCACCGCGGTGGCCGCCCCGGCGTCCCCACCGTCGGCGGGAAGCTCGATGCGCAGGGCTTCCTGCCCGGTCTGCGTTGTGTCCATGATCTGCGCTCCTGCGTCGGCCGGATCCGTGCACTGACGCCGAGCCTAACCAAATCATGACTGAAGTAACAGAGGTGATTCAACTATTGTCATCAAGCGCTGCGCTGACCGTTCGCCACGCGGCGGCCGGCGTCTCGAAGTTGGCGATCGCGACGACGGCCGGTGGAAACCTCACTGCGAACCGCTGTTGCAGCCGCATGACCAAAGTCATGATGCCGAGCGAGTCGAGCCCCACCGACCGGAACGACGCGTCGGGTGGCAGCGGTTGCTGGGCCGGGTAGGCCGGCAGCAGTGAGCGAACCGTTTCCTCGAAAGCGTCCGGCCAGGTCTGCTGAAGGTGTTCCATTCCGATGTCCTCCACGGGTGGGCGAGCAGAGTCGTTGCGACCGTACGGCGGACACCGGGTGCGGCGCTGTGCACTAGTGAGCAGACAGCGGCGGTGCCGTCAGCCAGGCTTTCGGACATGACCGACAGCGTGCTGACCACTCTCGAACAGGCCGTGGCCTCGCTCGTGCACGAGCTGCGGCCCCGCTGCCCCGACTATCTCCAGGACCAGCAGCTCCGCATCCTGGTTCCCGCCGGCCTCGACCTCGACCGAGGATCCGCGACGATCGCCGAGGTCGGTACGGCCTTCGGGATCAATCTCGTGACGGCCCGGGACGACGACGACGCCAACGCGGTCGACCGGCTACTGACAGCTCGACTGGACGACGCCGTTCTACGGTTGGCCGACCTCGACACCACCTCGGCCGAGGAACTGGCCGCGGCGGGTGCCCGCAGCGCGATTTCTCGCCCGCGGGCCGCGCCGGATCTGCAGTGGCGAACGCTTGCTGTGGGCGGCGAGCAGATGCGGTTCGCGACCGGCGGCAGTCGCGGTACACCGCTCGTGCTGGTCAACGCTCTCGCCCAGGCACCGGACTTCTGGTTCGAGCTGATCGACCGGATGCTGCCGCGCCGGGTCGTGCTCTTCCAGTGTGGCGGGGTGCTGGAGGACGACACCCCGGACGGCGTCCTGTCGATCGATCAGTTGCGTACCGGACTCGAGGCAGTACTCGACCACCTGGGTAATGGGACGTACCACCTCGTCGGCTGGTGCACGGGAGCCCGGTTCTCGGCGCACCTCGCCCGCCGCCGGCCGGATCTCGTCGCCTCGCTGACGATGCTGAACGGTGCCTTCAAACAGCTCGGCGTCGACAGTGCCGACGACTCGGGGTACGAGCGTGTCATCGAGACGATGTGTCAGACCGTGGAGAACCAGCCGCAGCTCGCCGACCAGCTCGCCGTGATGGTGGCCGGATCGGTCGGCCGACCACCCGCCGGTCACGCCGGCGACCGGCAGGCGGCGGGGCAAGCGGCCCTGTCCGGGGTCGACCCGGCCTTCACCGAAGTACTGCGGGCGCCGGTCCGCGACGGGGACAGCCTGCGCCGCTACGCCCACCAGCTTTTCCAGCTCTTCTCGGAGGACCCCTTCGCGATGCTTCCGCCGGCCGGTCCGCCGGTCCTGTGCATCGCGGGCGAGTACGACGAGCAGGTGTCGCTGCCACGGTTCGCCCGGGTAGCCGCGGCGATCCCGGGCAGCAGGTTCGCCACTGTTGCCGGAGGCACCCATTTCTTCCTGCACGACCGCTCCGACCTGGTCGCCGAACTTCTGAACGACCTGCTCGCCGGCACCGCCCCCCGGCCGTCCACCCGGGAGATCAGCTGGCGATGAGCCTGCGGGCCTCCAGGGCCGGATCCGTGGTGGCGAACTCGGTCAGCCGGCCGAGGTCGGGAAAGACGAGTGCGCCGTCACGGCGGTGCACGAGTCCGCACTCGCGGAACTCCCGCAGGAACCGGCTGATCCGCGACCGGGTCGTGCCGACGATCGCGCCGAGCTCCTCGTGCGTGAGACGGACATCCAGGCAGACGCCGCCCGGACCGGCGGCTCCCAGCCGAGCGGCGGTCCGGGCCAGCGTGGCCGCCAGCCGGTGCCTGCTGTCGAGCGTGACCAGGTCCGAGATGACCTGCTGCTGCTCGACCAGCCGGCCGGCGAGCGTGTCGAAGTACGCCGCCTGAAGGGCGCCGTCGCGCAGCGCGGCCTGGAAGTCCCCGGCCCGGATCCGCCACAGCTGTACTGGCTGGACCGCCACCAAGGCGTCCTGCCACAGGCCCGGTTCCAGCCGCACGTCGCCGTACACGTCGCCGGGACCGTGCAGCGCGATGACGCAGTGACGTCCCCCCGCCGCCGCGCGGCTCTGCTTCACCACCCCGCGGCGGATGAGACAGACCGTTTCCTCGATGCTGCCGGGCGACCGCACCATGGCACGTGCCGGCAGCCGGTCGAGCACGGCTGCCAGCTCTCCGGTCTCGATCAGCTCGCGCAGTTCTCGTCCCAGCTCCAGCTGTCCCGGCTGCGCCGGTACGCCTGCCCGACCAGTCATCGCTCTCGCCTCCGACCCGATTGACGACTATAGTCATCACTGCAGACTGACAATAGTCGATGACCGGCGTCGCGGTCGATCAGGAGGCAGGGATGCGGGAACGTCGCTTCGGCCGGTTGGGATGGCCGGTCAGTGAGGTCGGGTACGGCATGTGGGGCATCGCCGGCGGCGAAGGTGGCTGGACCGGCGCCGACGACGCGTCGGGGGCGGCCGCGCTGGACGCGGCCGTCGACCTCGGCTGCACGTTCTTCGACACCGCGTGGATCTACGGCCGGGGGCGCAGCGAGCAACTGCTCGGCGAGCTGCTGCGCCGGCATCCCGGCCGCGATCTCACGGTGGCCACCAAGGTTCCGCCCAAGAACCGGGTCTGGCCGTCGACCAGGGGGGCACGGATCAGCGACCTCTTCCCGGACGACCATCTGTGGTCCTACCTGCGCAGGAGCCTGGACAATCTCGGCGTCGACGCGATCGATCTTCTGCAGTTCCACGTCTGGGAGGACAGCTGGGCCACCGATCCGGCCTGGCAGCGAGCAGTCACCGAGATGCGCGAGCGGGGTCTGATCCGCGGTGTCGGCATCAGCGTGAACCGCTGGGAGCCGTGGAACGTGCTGAAGACCTTGGAGACCGGGCTGGTCGACGCGGTCCAGGTGATCTACAACATCTTCGATCAGGCCCCGGAGGACGAGCTCTTCCCGGCCTGCCGTGAGCTCGACATCGCCGTCGTCGCCCGGGTGCCGTTCGACGAGGGCACGCTGACGGGCACGCTGACCCGGGACACCACCTGGCCGGAGGGCGACTGGCGGGCCAGCTACTTCGTCCCCGAGAACCTCGAGGCCAGCGTGACCCGGGCCGAACGGCTGGCGGAGGTGGTGCCCGCAGGGATGACGATGCCAGAGCTGGCACTCCGGTTCATTCTCCAGGAGCCGACCGTCAGCACCGTCATCCCGGGGATGCGGTCGGTCCGGCACGTGCAGGCGAACCTCGCGACCGGGACGGCCGAGCCACTGCCGGCCGAGCTGATGTCCGAGCTGCGCCGGCACCGGTGGGACCGAGTGCCGACGGAGTGGTCGCAGTGAGCGGCGCGGCGGTCAAGCCGCTGGTCGTCTGGGCGGTGCCACGCTCGCGGTCGACGGCGCTGGCGCGGGTGATGATCGAGCGCGGGGATCTCGAGGTCGTTCACGAGCCGTTCTCGTATCTGGCGGCACAGGGTACGTACCACCTGGCTGGTCGCGAGCTGCGGTCCGCGGGTGAGATTCTCGACGTACTGCTGGAGCAGGCGGCCACGGGACGGCGCTTCTTCGTCAAGGAGACGACGGACTACCGCTACGACGATCTCCTCGCCGATGAGCGGTTCGTTCCCGCTCTGACCCATGCGTTCATGATCCGGCAACCTGCCGACGCGGTTGCCTCCCACCACGCGATGAACCCACGGTTGACCAGCAGCGAGGCAGGATACGGGTACCTCGCCGAGATCCTCGACCACGTCCGGGCCAGTACCGGCGTGACGCCGGTCGTCATCGACGGCGACGACCTGGTCGCGGAGCCCGAAGCCATGGTCGAGGCCTTCTGCCGGGCCGTCGGACTCCCCCACATCCCGGAGGCGCTGAGCTGGCAACCAGGCGAGCAACCGCTCTGGCGGCAGACAGCAGCCTGGCACCGCGACGTCGAACAGAGCACCGGTCTGTCAGCGCACCGGCGGCAGTACGCCGTGGACCCGGCCGCCGCGCCACGCCTTCGCCAGTTGATCGAAGAGCAGTTACCGCACTACGACCGCCTTGCGGGCTACCGGCTCCGGGCGCTGAGCGGTGAGGTTCAGCGGTGAACCCAGCTGTCCAGCAAGGGGCCCGCGTCGCGCTCCGCGATCGTGATCTCCGCCCGGCTGAGCACCGCCAGCGCCGCAAGGTGGTGTGGCCGGTCGGCCAGGTCGTACAACCGGATCCCGGCCGCCACCTGATCGCGGCCGGTCCAGCCGAGCACGGAGGCCGGCTCGCTCGGTGCCGTGACAGTGACCAGGTCCAGGGATTGCCGCAACCCGTCCCCCGTCGACTTCACCACAGCCTCCTTTCGGGTCCAGTACCGGAAGAAGTCTGTTGGCGACGTCAGCCGGCGACGCTCGGTCGGCGTGAGCACCAACGAGGCCATGCCGTCCAGCTCGACGGCACGGATCTGCTCGACATCGAGTCCGAGCGGCGCTACGGTCCCCACCGCTACGCCGACGAACTCACCCGAGTGGGAGACCGACACCTCCCAGCCGGTCCGAGGACCTGTCACCCGGACCTTGCCGTGCGGCTGATCGCAGTCGGGACAGGTCCGATCGAGGTCGACGTCGATCGGAGCGCAGTCCAGCTGTGCGGCCAGCGCCAACCGGGTGACGGCCACGCCCAGCTGGAACCGAAGGCGGTCGTCCTGGGTCCGATAGCCGGCTGCCCGGGTCTGCTCCCGAGGCGTCAGCAGCCGAGCCGTGGCGGAGTCGAGCGATGACTCGACCTCCGAAAGTCGCGCCCACCACACGTCGACCGAAGGCGCACTCATGCGCCTCACTGTATCCGCGCTCCGCTGCCCGCCGCTCAGTCATCGGTCCAGAGCCAGATCTCAACCAGGAGGACGCATGCTGACGAAGCCCCAGACCACAGCGCCCGGCACGCAACGCGCCGGCACCGGTGGCGTCACGCTGTGGCTGACCGGGCTGCCGAGCGCCGGCAAGTCCACCGTCGCGCGAGCCGCCGCGAAGGTCCTGGCGGAGCGTGGGCACCGGGTCGAGGTCCTCGACGGTGACGAGATCCGCGCGGTGCTCGGTACCTCCGGCTTCGATCGGGCCGCCCGCGACGCGAACGTGCGCCGCATCGGCTGGCTCGCCGAACTGCTGGCCAGGAACGGGGTGACGGTTCTCGTCGCGTCCATCGCGCCGTACCGGGAGACCCGCGAGCAGGTGCGTGGCAGCCACGAACACGCCGGGATCCCGTTCGTCGAGGTGCACGTGGCGGCATCGGTCGAGTGCTGCGTCGCCCGCGACGTCAAGGGACTGTACGCACGACAGGCCCGCGGCGAGATCAGCGGGGTGACCGGGATCGACGACCCGTACGAGCCACCGCTCGCTCCGGAGCTGCGGCTCCTGACCGATCGCGAGCACGTGTCGCGCTCGGTCGAGACCGTGATCCGGTACCTGACCGCGCGCGAGTTGGTCTGATCATGACCGACGTCCTGGCTCCGGACTCCTTGGAGAGCGAGTCGATGTTCGTGTTTCGTGAGGTGGCGGCGGAGTTCGAGCGGCCGGTGATCTTGTTCTCCGGTGGCAAGGACTCGATCGTGATGCTGCACCTGGCGCGGAAGGCGTTCGCGCCCGGGGCGGTCCCGTTCAGCTTGCTGCACGTGGACACCGGGCACAACTTCCCCGAGGTGCTGGCCTACCGCGACGCGACCGTCGAGGCGCTCGGGCTGCGGCTGGAGGTCGCCAGCGTGGAGGACTACCTGGCCGACGGCCGGCTGCGCGAGCGCTCCGACGGCACCCGCAACCCGCTGCAGACCGTTCCGTTGCTGGACGCCATCAACACCCACCGGTTCGACGCCGTGTTCGGCGGCGGCCGACGCGACGAAGAGCGCGCCCGGGCCAAGGAACGGATCTTCAGCCTGCGCGACGAGTTCGGCCAGTGGGACCCCCGCAACCAACGCCCCGAGCTCTGGTCGCTCTACAACGGCAAACACAAACCCGGCGAACACGTCCGGGTGTTCCCACTGTCCAACTGGACCGAGCTCGACGTCTGGAACTACATCGCCCGCGAGAGCATCGAACTCCCGAGCATCTACTACGCCCACCAGCGCGACGTGTTCGAGCGCGACGGCATGCTGCTGGCCGTCGGCCCCTACTCCCAACCACGAGACGGCGAGACCGTCGAGCGCCGCGTGGTCCGGTACCGCACGGTCGGCGACATGTCCTGCACCGGCGCCGTCGCCAGTACGGCGGCCTCGCCGGCCGAGGTGGTCGTCGAGGTCGCCGCCAGCGAGCTGACCGAGCGTGGCGCCACGCGCGCCGACGACCGGGTCAGCGAAGCCGCGATGGAAGACCGTAAGCGAGAGGGGTACTTCTGATGAGCACCGCCGAGAACACTCTCGCCCAGCACGCCGACGCTGCCGAGACCGGTCACGCCAAGGCTGATCTGGAGCAGCTGGCGCAGCGCCAGCTGCTGCGGCTGGCCACCGCGGGCTCCGTCGACGACGGCAAGTCCACCCTGGTCGGCCGGCTGCTGCACGACTGCAAAGCGATCCTGGCCGACCAGATCGCCCACGTGCAGACCGTCACAGCATCACGAGGGGGAGCCCGCGGCACTGGGGGCGACTTCGACTTCGCCCTGCTCACCGACGGCCTACGCGCCGAACGCGAACAAGGCATCACCATCGACGTCGCCTACCGCTACTTCGCCACCGACAAACGCTCCTTCATCCTCGCCGACTGCCCCGGCCACGTGCAATACACCCGCAACACCGTCACCGGCGCCTCCACCGCCGACGTCGTCATCATCCTCGTCGACGCCCGCCACGGAGTCCTCGAACAAACCCGCCGCCACCTCGCCGTCGCCGGCCTCCTGCGCGTGCCCCACGTCGTCCTCGCAGTCAACAAGATCGACCTCGTCGGCTACGACCAGGCCGTCTTCAAAGGCATCACCAAAGACGTCACCCAACTGGCCGACCAGCTCGGCATCACCGACATCCAAGCCATCCCGGTCTCGGCCCTGATCGGCGACAACGTAGTGGACCGCTCCCCCGCCACCTCCTGGTACACCGGCCCCACACTGCTGGAATTCCTGGAGAACGCTTCCGGGCGATCCGACCTGTCCGCGCAGCCGCTGCGATTCCCCGTCCAATACGTCATCCGGCCACAGACCAACGACCAGTACCGCGACTACCGCGGCTACACCGGCACCGTCGCCTCCGGCACCATCACCGTCGGCGACCCGGTGATCGTGCTCCCCGCCGGCCGGCGCACGACTGTCGCCGGCATCGACCGAGCGATCGTCACCCCGACCAGCACGGCCGTCGCCGAACGACCCTCCGCAGTCGCCGGCGAAGCCATCACCGTCCGGCTGACCGACGACCTCGACGTCGCCCGCGGCTCCATGATCGTCGCCACCCAGGGCTCACCCCGGATTCGCCGCGAGCTGTCGGCCACCGTGTGCTGGCTGTCCGACCGCCCACTCACCGTCGGCGCCCGCGTGCTGATCAAGCACACCACAAACTCCGCGCAAGCGGTCGTCACCGAGATCGTCGGCGCGCTCGACCTCGACACGCTCGGAGTCATCGACACCACCCAGCTCGCACTCAACGACATCGGCAAGGTGCAGCTCAAGATCGCCGCCCCGCTGGCCGCCGACCCGTACTCCAGCAACACCGTCACCGGATCGTTCCTGCTCATCGACCCCCACGACGGATCGACGCTGTCAGCCGGCATGATCACCGATCACCAGCCCGCCTCCCTCGACGAGCACCTGGAAGTCCCGGTACCGATCGGCAGCTGAGTCCACGTGGACTGCTGGGCATGCGGTGGACAACCGCACCCGCGCCGGGTTTCGCCAGTCCACCTGCCCCCACCGCTGTACGCCTGGGGATGGATCTTGTCCGGGACCAAATCTCCCTCAACGCCATCGCTCGGCGCTTGGGGCTGGCCCGCCAGGGGAACGGATGGTCGGACCAGGCGTCGAGGCCACGGCAGACGACCGGGCTCAGGGATGTCGGGCCGGGCTCACCGGCTCAGTGCTGTGATAGCGCGCGCCGCTAGTCGTTCGGCGTACTCGGTGCTTCCTGGGTGTATCCACCCCTCGTTCATGGTCGGCGTGTCGCCGTTGTTCACCGCCATCTGACACTCGAGGCAGGCCAACCAGAGTGCTCGCATGTTCAGGATTGCGGGGAGTCGTTGGAGCTCGTCGTCGGTGAGCTGGACATGCTGACGGTAGCCGCGCAGGACGGCGTCGATGTTGTCCGGGTGACCTTCGGCTGTGGTTCTCAGGAGCCAGGCGAGTGCGGGTAGGCGCGGACCGCGCCCGGAGCCGGCCCAGCCTACGATCGTGAGCGCGCCAGGCATGCCGACGGCGGCCCAGAGGTGGTAGTTGCTGTGGGTGAGTGCTTCGGGTAGCCCTTCGGCGTCGTCGGCGTTCTCGACCTGATCTCGCAGCCATGCGAACTTCTCCTGGCCGTCGAGCGGCACTTTGTCCTCGACGCCGGCCAGAAAGCTCATTGCCGCGGCCAGATCCTGTCTGGGCCGGCCCACGTAGAAGCCGCCGTCGGCTTCCTCCGCACCACCGTCTCTGGCGACTGCGCCAGCTGCTGGGGGAAGCGCGTGCAATCGTCCCAGCAGGCTGCCCAGTTCCTGCGCGATCTCGGCGGATTCGCTGCGCCCGTGCTCGTCGGCCGGGCGTCCGCCGTCGACGAACTGGGTCACGATCACGCCGCTGTCGTCGTCAACCATCGACACCGGGTCATCGTGTGCGATCCGTTCAGCGGGAAAGTCGTTCGCGGCCAGGAAGCGCAAGATCTCTGCGTCACCCTCCACGCGCGCGACCCGGTCCGCAGGCGACGAGAACACCCGGGCGATCCATGGGGGGCCGTCACCCCGCCGGACGAACAACGTCGATGGGTAGTGGCCCGGCCACGAGCCACGAGGCCGGGTGGCCGGGTCGTCGTCGATCGGCGCCAACGAGGTGATCCGAATCCCGTACCGCGTCTCGAGGTGGGCCTTGAGGTCGGAGTGCTCGAACGGCCGGGTGCGCGCGAACGGTGATCTGTTGATCTGTTCCAGATCGGCGAGTGCTTGGGTGTACCGCTGCCCGGTCTCGCGCGCCCGTTGGCGGACGGCGCGTTTGAAACTGCCCTGCTTGGTCATCACAAGCCTCCTCGACATGTCCTCGCCCCCCAGCGACGCGACACTCGATCCAGGCCTGGACACCAACAGCTGGCCTTGAGGGTGGATTCCCCTTCGCCATCCCGAGAACCTCGCTGGGGCAGGTCCTCACAGGCTGGGCGGCGGCCGACGCCAGACCCCATCCTGCTGACGACCGTGGACCGATGTCAACGCCAGGACGGCACCGGGGCGGGGCACCGGCCGCTGTCCGGCGTTTGCCGAATCGAAAAATGGGCAACCACACACAAAGTCACGGGAGGACAGGGATGAGTCACAGTCGGGCAGACGTCACCGGGACAGGCCGTGCCTCGCCGACCGGGACCAGATCGCCCGGCTTGATGCTGGCGCTGGCCACCGTCGGCTTCGCGGTGAACTTCTGGGCCTGGGCCTTGCTGAGCCCACTCGGTCCGTTGTTCCGCACCGAGGGCACGCTCGGCACCCTGTCCGAGTCCGACGTGGCCTTGCTGGTCGCGGTGCCGGTCATTGTCGGTTCGCTCGGCCGGATCCCGGTCGGAGCGCTCACCGACCGCTTCGGCGGCCGGGTGATGTTTCCGCTGGTCTCCGCCGCCACGATCGTCCCGATCCTGTTCATCGGCTTCTTCGGCCTGGGGTCATTCCCGGCCCTGTTGATCGGTGGCTTCTTCCTCGGCATCGGTGGTACCGCGTTCGCCGTCGGCGTGCCGTTCGTCAACGCCTGGTTCCCGCCCGCCCGGCGCGGGCTGGCCATCGGAGTCTTCGGCGCCGGAATGGGCGGGACGGCGATCAGCGCCCTGACCACCGTCAAGCTCTACACCGACGCCGGCCAACGCGTCCCCTTCCTGATCACGGCGCTCGCCCTGGCGATCTACGCGGCGGCTGCTTGGCTGTTGCTCCGGGACGCTCCCGGCCGCACCGCGCCGTCCGGATCGCTGGCCACCCGCCTGGTCGCGAACGCGAGGCTGCCGATCAGCTGGCAGGCTTGCATCCTGTACGCCGTCGCCTTCGGCGGCTACGTCGCCTTCTCCGTCTACCTCCCGTCCTACCTCAAGACGGCCTACGACCTCGAGGCAGCCGACGCGGCCAACCGGATGGCGGGGTTCGTGGTGATCGCGGTGATCGCGCGCCCCGTCGGTGGCTGGCTGTCCGACAGGTTCGGTCCTGTTCCCGTCCTGGCGGCGGCGTACACGATCGTCGTCGCCGGCGCCGCCGTCGCGGCCACCACTCCGCTGCTCGAGTACGTCGGCACCGCCGCGTTCCTGGCGATGGCCGCCGCCCTCGGAGCCGGCAGCGGGGCGACCTTCGCGCTGGTCGCCGAAGTCACCGATCCGTCCCGCGTCGGCGGTGTCACCGGCCTGGTCGGAGCCGCCGGCGGTCTGGGCGGCTTCGTGCCGCCGCTGATCATGGGCTACGTCTACGGCCACACGGACTCCTACGGACTCGGCCTGCTGCTGCTGTCGATCACGGCAGCCTTGACCCTCTTGCTGACGTTGACCATCGTGAGAAAGACCGCAAACCAAGCAACCCACCAGGCCTAGCTCGACCGACCACCGGGGGCAGACTGCATGAGTACTGGGGCTCGTCCGGAATCGAACCAGCACGACCGGGAACTCGGCTTGGACGGAGGGTTGAGCGAAGCGCTCGTGCGCACCCGGCGGTACTTCACCAAGGGCGTGGTGTCCGACGACCTGCGCACCCTGCACAAGACCGGCGGCCGCGGCGCCGACGACTTCTACCGGGACCGCTGGAGCCACGACAAGGTGGTGCGCTCGACCCATGGGGTCAACTGCACCGGTTCGTGCTCGTGGAAGGTCTACGTCAAGGACGGCATCATCACCTGGGAGACCCAGCAGACCGACTATCCGTCGGTCGGCCCGGACAAACCCGAGTACGAGCCACGCGGTTGTCCCCGGGGCGCCGCCTTCTCCTGGTACACCTACTCCCCCACCCGGATCCGCTACCCCTACATCCGCGGCGTCCTGCTCCAGATGTACCGCGAAGCCAAGGCCCAGTACGGCGATCCGGTGGCCGCCTGGGCCCACATCGTCGACCATCCTGCCCGCGCGGCGCACTACAAGTCGGCGCGCGGCAAGGGCGGCCTGGTCCGAGCCAGCTGGGACGAGGCGACCGAGATGGTCGCGGCGGCGTACGTGCACACGCTGAAGAAGTGGGGCCCGGACCGGATCGCCGGTTTCTCCCCCATCCCCGCGATGTCGATGGTGTCGCACGCCTCCGGCGGCCGGTTCACCTCGCTGATCGGCGGCACCATGCTGTCGTTCTACGACTGGTACGCCGACCTGCCGGTCGCCTCACCGCAGGTCTTCGGCGACCAGACCGACGTCCCGGAGTCGGGCGACTGGTGGGATGCCGGCTACCTGATCATGTGGGGCTCGAACCTGCCGGTCACCAGGACACCGGACGCGCACTGGATGGCCGAGGCGCGCTACCGCGGCCAGAAGGTCGTCGCGGTGTCGCCCGACTACGCCGACAACGTCAAGTTCGCCGACGAATGGTTGCCGGCCGCACCTGGTACCGACGGTGCGCTGGCGATGGCGATGGGACACGTGATCCTGAAGGAGTTCTTCGTCGACCGGCAGACGCCGTACTTCACGGCGTACGCCAAGGCCTACACCGACCTGCCGTACCTGATCCGGCTCGAGGACAGCGGCGACGGAGTCCACCGGCCCGGTAAGTTCCTCACCGCCGCCGATCTGGATGCTTTCAGCAACGAGCAGAACGCCGAGTTCAAACCGGTCGTGCTCGACGCCGGGACGGACCGGCCGGTGGTGCCGAACGGTTCGCTCGGCCATCGCTTCGGCGCGGACGGCGAAGGCAAGTGGAATCTCGACCAGCAAGGCGCCGATCCCGCCTTGACGCTGCTGAGCACGACGAACGAGTCCGTCCTCGTCCGTTTACCGAGGTTCGACGGGGCCGGCGGGGCTGCGGCCGACCAGGTGCGCGGAGTTCCGGTCCGGCGCATCGCCGGCCGGCTGGTGACCACCGTGTACGACCTGATGCTGGCCCAGTACGGCGTCGGCCGGGACGGGCTGCCCGGCGAGTGGCCGTCGTCGTACCAGGACGCCGGCGCGCCGTACACCCCAGCCTGGCAGGAAGGCATCACCGGCGTACCGGCATCGGCGGCGGCGAGGATCGCCCGCGAGTTCGCGCAGAACGCCGAGGACACCAACGGTCGTTCGATGATCATCATGGGCGCCGGCACCAACCACTGGTTCCACTCCGACACGATCTACCGCGCGTTCCTGGCGCTCACCACGCTGACCGGCTGCCAAGGGGTGAACGGCGGCGGCTGGGCGCACTACGTCGGCCAGGAGAAGTGCCGCCCGATCACCGGTTGGGCCCAGCTCGCCTTCGGGCTCGACTGGACGCGACCTCCGCGGCAGATGATCCAGACCGCGTACTGGTACCTGCACACCGACCAGTTCCGCTACGACCCCTTCGGCGCCGACACCCCGTCCGCCACGACCGGACAGGGCCAGCTCGCCGGCAAGACAACCGCCGACCTGATCGCGCTCAGCGCGCGCCTCGGCTGGATGCCGTCGTACCCGACCTTCAACCGCAATCCCCACGACCTGGCCGACGAAGCCCGTACGGCCGGGCGGCCAGTGGCCGATCACGTTGTGAACGAGCTCACGTCCGGCCGGCTCCGGTTCGCCTGCGAGGACCCCGACTCTCCCGAGAACTTCCCGCGGATCCTGTCGATCTGGCGGGCGAACCTGCTCGGCTCGTCGGCCAAGGGCAACGAGTACTTCCTCGAGCACCTGCTCGGCGCCGGCTCGTCGCTGCGGGCGAGTGAAGCGCCGTTGGGAAGCCGGCCGCAGGAAGTGGACTGGCACGAGGAAGCGCCGCGCGGAAAGCTCGATCTGCTGCTGACGCTGGACTTCCGGCAGACCAGCACCACGCTGTTCTCGGACGTCGTCCTGCCGGCGGCGACCTGGTACGAGAAGCACGACCTCAACACGACCGACATGCACCCGTTCATCCACTCGTTCAACCCGGCGATCGCGCCGCCGTGGCAGACCCGGACCGACTGGGACGCCTGGCAGACCATCGCGGAGAAGTTCAGCGAACTGGCCGCGGAGCACCTCGGCACCCGGCACGACGTCGTCGCCGTACCCCTGCTGCACGACACTCCGGACGAGCTGGCCACCCCGCACGGGGTCGTCCGGGACTGGAAGGCCGGCGAGTGCGCCCCGATTCCGGGGGTGACCATGCCCAAACTCGTCGAGGTCGAACGCGACTACAGCGCGGTCGCGGCCAAGATGTCGGCCCTGGGCCCTTTGATGGACTCCCTCGGCGCGACGACCAAGGGCGTCACGTTCGACGTACAGGACTCCGTCGACTACCTCCGGGCGAAGAACGGCGCGGTCCGGGGCGGCCCAGCTGACGGACGTCCCTCGCTCAAGCGCGACGTACACGCCTGCGAGGCGATCCTCGCCCTGTCCGGTACGACGAACGGCCGGCTCGCCACCGAGGGCTTCAAGACGCTGGAGAAGCGCGTCGGCAAACCGCTGCACGACCTGGCAGCCGAGCACGAGGGCAAGCAGATCACCTTCGCCGACACCCAGGCGGCGCCGACGCCGGTCATCACTTCTCCTGAGTGGTCGGGCTCGGAGACCGGCGGCCGGCGCTACTCGCCGTTCACGATCAACGTCGAGCGGCTCAAACCCTGGCACACCTTGACCGGCAGGCAGCACTTCTTCCTCGACCACGACTGGATGGCCGAGCTGGGCGAGAACCTTCCGGTCTACCGCCCACCGCTCGACATGGGTGCGTTGTTCGCCGAGCCGGAGCTCGGCTCGGTCACCGAGCACGGAGTCACCGTTCGCTATCTGACCCCGCACAGCAAGTGGTCGATCCACTCGGAGTACCAGGACAACCTGTTCATGCTCTCGCTGTCCCGCGGCGGGCAGACGATCTGGATGAGCGACCAGGACGCCGCCAAGGTCGGTGTCGTCGACAACGACTGGATCGAGGCGGTCAACCGCAACGGCGTCGTGGTCGCCCGGGCGATCGTGTCGCACCGGATGCCGGAAGGCACCGTCTACATGCACCACGCGCAGGACCGGCTGATCGACGTACCGATCGCCGAGGCCTCGCAGAAGCGAGGCGGCATCCACAACTCGCTGACCCGGCTGCTGATCAAACCGAGCCACCTGATCGGTGGCTACGCGCAACTGTCCTTCGCGTTCAACTACCTCGGACCGACCGGCAACCAGCGCGACGAGATCACTGTCATCCGCAAGCGGTCGCAGGAGGTGCGGTACTGATGCGCGTGATGGCCCAGATGGCGATGGTGATGAACCTCGACAAGTGCATCGGGTGTCACACCTGCTCGGTCACCTGCAAGCAGGCGTGGACCAATCGCACCGGCACCGAGTACGTGTGGTTCAACAACGTCGAGACCCGGCCCGGGCAGGGCTATCCACGGACCTACGAGGACCAGGACACCTGGAAGGGCGGCTGGCAGCTGAACCGGCGCGGCCGGCTGACGCTGAAGGGCGGCGGGCGGCTGAAGAAGCTGCTGACGATCTTCTCCAACCCCAAGATGCCGTCGATCCAGGACTACTACGAACCCTGGACCTACGACTACGCCACGTTGACCGACGCGCCCGCCCAGGAGCACACCCCGGTCGCCCGGCCGAAGTCGCTGATCTCGGGCCAGGACCTGAAGGTGTCCTGGTCGGCCAACTGGGACGACGACCTCGGCGGCTCCGCCGTGACGGCCGACCGCGATCCGGTGCTGCAGAAGGTCGGCGACAAGGTCCGGTTCGAGTTCGAGCAGACGTTCATGTTCTACCTGCCGCGGATCTGCGAGCACTGCCTCAATCCCAGTTGCGCCGCATCCTGTCCCAGCGGCGCGATCTACAAACGCTCCGAGGACGGCATCGTGCTGGTGGACCAGGACCGGTGCCGGGGCTGGCGGATGTGCGTGTCCGGTTGCCCGTACAAGAAGGTCTACTTCAACCACCGCACCGGCAAGGCCGAGAAGTGCACGTTCTGCTTCCCCCGCGTCGAGGTCGGCCTGCCGACGGTGTGCTCGGAGACCTGCGTCGGCCGGCTGCGCTACATCGGGCTGATGCTGTACGACGCCGACCGGGTCCTGGAGGCGGCGTCGACCACGGACGAGCACGGCCTGTACGAAGCACAGCGCGACGTCTTTCTCGACCCGTCCGATCCCGCCGTGCAACGAGAGGCCGAGCGGGCCGGGATTCCGCGCGACTGGGTGGAAGCAGCCCAACGCTCGCCGGTCTACGCGCTGATCAACCGCTTCAAGGTCGCCCTGCCGCTGCATCCGGAGTACCGGACGCTGCCGATGGTGTGGTACATCCCGCCGCTGTCGCCGGTCGTCGACGTGATCAAGGAGACCGGCGAGGACCCCGAGGACCGCGGCAACCTGTTCGCCGCGATCGACGCGCTGCGCATCCCGATCGAGTACCTCGCCGAACTGTTCACCGCCGGCGACACCGCACCGGTCGATCTCGTCCTGCGCAAGCTCGCGGCCATGCGGTCGTACCTGCGCGACATCAATCTGGGGCGCGATCCCGACAGCTCGATTCCGGCGACGGTCGGTATGACCGAGGAAGAGCTGTACGACATGTTCCGCCTGCTGGCCCTGGCGAAGTACGACGAGCGCTACGTGATCCCACCGGCGCACGCCGAGCAGGCCCACTCGCTCGAGGAGCTGGCCACCGAGTGCTCGCTGGACTACGACGGCGGCCCGGGAATGGGCGGCTCGGGACCGTTCGGCGAAGGGTCGGGGGCACCCACACCGATCGCGGTCGAGAACTTCCAGATGCTGCAGGACCGGCAGACGGCCGACACGCTCGCGGCGCCGGCCGGCAAGACAGGGCGGGTCAACCTGCTGAACTGGGACGGAAAGGGCGCGCCGAGCGGACTCTTCCCACCTCGCCCGGACGGTCCGGAGCCCGCGGCAGGTGACATGCCGGCCGATCCCGACGAGCACGGATCGACGGGTCAAGGCGGCACCGGCGGACTGACCGGCGGAGCTGATCTGCGATGAGCGCCAGGCATCCCGCGCCGAAGCTGCCCGCCGAGCAGCTCACCATCGCTTGGCAGTCCGCCTCGCTCCTGCTCGACTACCCCGACGAGGAGCTGCCGTCCCGGCTGGAGCTGATCGAAGGTCTGTGCCACCGGTTGCCGGCGGCTGTCGGCGAGTCGCTCCGATCGACCGTGCGCGACCTCCGCTCCGCGGACCTGGCCACGATCCAGCAGGAGTACGTCGAAACCTTCGACACCCGGCGCCGTCACAACCTGTTCCTCACGTATTTCGCGCACGGCGACACCCGCCGCCGTGGAGTCGCGTTGCTGCGCTTCAAGCAGACCTATCTCCGCTCGGGTTTCGTGCTCGACGACACCGAACTGCCCGACCACCTCTGCGTGGTCCTCGAGTACGCCGCCACCGTCGACCAGCGGCTCGGCTGGGGCCTGCTGCTCGACCACCGCCCCGGGCTCGAGCTGCTGCGGCTCGCCCTGGCCGAAGCCGGTTCGAGGTGGCACGGCGCCGTCGAGGCCGTGACGTCGACCCTGCCGCGGCTGGCCGGCGACGAGCTGGTTGCCATCCAGCGGCTCGCGGCCGAAGGTCCACCGCAGGAAGAGGTCGGCCTCACGCCGTACGCGACGCCCGCGTTCGACCCCTCCACCCAGCCTCCGGCCGCGGCTCAGGAGCTGCCGATGCCGACGTTCCCAGGAGCGCACCGATGACCGAGATCCTCTGGGTGGTCTTCCCCTACGTCTGTCTGGCCGTCTTCGTCGTCGGCCACTTCTGGCGCTACCGCTACGACAAGTTCGGCTGGACCACCCGCTCGTCCCAGCTGTACGAGGACCGGCTGCTGCGCTGGGGCAGTCCACTGTTCCACTTCGGCATTCTCGCGGTGTTCCTCGGCCACGTGATGGGACTCGGCATCCCGAAGTCCTGGACCGAGGCGATCGGCGTCTCCGAAGGTCTCTACCACTTCCTCGCCGTCTCGATCGGCGCGATCGCCGGCTTCGGCACCGTGGTCGGACTGGCGATCCTGATCTACCGCCGCCGCACCGTCGGCCCGGTCTTCTCCGCGACGACCACGATGGACAAGGTGATGTACTTGTTCCTCGCCACGGTCATCGTGCTCGGCCTGGTCAACACGGTCGTCGCCAACATCTTCGGCCACTACGACTACCGCGAAGGCGTCTCGGTCTGGTTCCGCGGCATCTTCCGCCTCGACCTGCACCCCGAGCTGATGGCCGCCGCACCGCTGAGCTTCCAGCTGCACGGCCTGACCGCGATCGCGCTGTTCGCACTGTGGCCGTTCACCCGCCTGGTCCACGTCTTCAGCGCCCCGCTCGGCTACCTGACCAGGCCCTACATCGTCTACCGCAGCCGGGACGAGAAGATCGGCACTCACTCACCTCGCCGGGGCTGGGACAACCCCTGAAAAGCCACTGAAGCGCGGGGGGCGCCTCACCGCGCCTCAGCCGTCCGGCACCCCTTGGCACGCGCCGCTTCCTGACGGACGACGAGCCAGGGCGTCGGCCACGTCGTGCGTGGTGACCTGGACACCCGCGGAAGACCTTCGAGTACGGCGACGAGTCCGCCCTTCGCCCGTGGCCACTTGCTGCCAGCAGTGCAACCAAGGCAACTGGACAGACGTCTAGATCAGGACGCGGCATTCACAGCGGAGCCGTTGAATCACAAAGGAGAAAATATGGAGCGCACGCAGGAGTTGCTCGACCTGGTGATCGGTGACCTGGAATCCGAGCTTCCCGAATTCGGTCAGCAGAAGGACCCGGTCACCTGCAAGGGGTTCTACTGCGAGATGTGAGGCCACGCCCCGCCGGTCCGCTCGCCCCAGCCGGGGCGGGCGGTACCGGCTGGGGCCGGTAGCGAGGAGGACGAGTGGATCAGGCAGCGCAACGACTGGCGGCGGCCTGGGCCGGCGAGGCGGGCAACTTGCTGCCACCGGTGGTCAGCGTGGAGGACGACGTACTGCGGGTGGTGCGCCGGCCGAGTGGCCGCGCAGACGCGGAACTGCTCGCCGGCGCCCTTCCCGGGACGGTCGCTTCGATCCTGCTCGAAGTGTTCGACAAGCTCTCCGGAGCCTGCGTTAGGCTGCGCCAAGAATTCAAAGAGTTGATCGATCAGGATCTTCTGTGTCCGGCCAACGCCGCATTGTTCGGTGGATTGTCGTCGGAAATGGTATTGCTCGCGCTGTCCGGGCCGGAGGCAATTGGCCGTTACCGCGCCGGGCAGCAGGCCGATGCATTCATCAATTTCCTCGAGTGCTTCCTGCGTCGACTTCGGTCCGACCGGCGCGGCCGGGTCGTCGGGCTGACCGCGCACGATGCCGAGACCCACAACGGAGGCCAGCGGGTTCTCCGGGTCGACCTCGCCGACGGCACCAGGCTCGCCTACAAACCGCGGCCGGCCGACACCGAGCTGCTCTTCCTGGCGTCCGAGGACTCGGTGTTCGCGCTGCTCAACGCCCTGCCGCCGGCGTCCGGTGAGATCAAGCTCCCGGTCCTGCGCTGCCTCCCCGGCGACGGCACCTACTCCTGGCAGGAGTGGATCGAGCGACCCCCGCAGTGGGGCCTGATCGCCGGCTCCCCCGACCCCGAGCCCGACACCGACACCGACTCTGATTCGGCCGCCGACTCCGACCCGTACTCCGGCCCAGGCCACGACGGCGTCCTGCAGCGGCGCCTCCACGGACTCGTCCTGGACCCCAGCGAAGCCGGCACCTTCTGGCACCGGGCAGGCTCTCTCACGGCCGCCTGCTTCGGCTTCGGCCTCACGGACCTGGCCGAGGGCAACCTCGTCACCGGAACCCGCGCGGACGACCCGGACCCGCTGTACTACCCGATCGATCTCGAACTGGCTTTCCTGCCGGTACGACGGCTCGGAGAGACGGCCCTGGTGCCGGGCGAGTCGTCTCCCCACCATCACGTCGGCATGGAGGCCGAGCCTCGGCTGTGCAGCTCCGACGGCCCGGCGCTCTGCCTGGTCGAGTCATCGGACGGCAGCCTGGCCGCGCGGCGTCGGAGCGTCCCCTGGGCGCGCGACGAGACCCGCACCGTCGTTGCCGACACCAAGGGCAACACCGGCTACGCGGCGTACCTCCCGAGCTTTCTTCGAGGCATGTTCGACGCCTGGACGCTGATGTGCACCAACCGGCCCGCCCTCGTGGAGGCGATGGCTCGCCCGGCCGTCACGAGGGTCTTGCTGCGCGCGACAGCGGAGTACAGCAAGATCATCGACGACTACCTGCTCGACGGCGCCGCACTGCCCGACGGGTTGTCGCCGAGCGAACGAGAGCAGCTGCTCAGGCTCGACGTCCCTTACTACTACCGCTCGACCACAGGCGGACCTCTGCTGCACTGGGACCCGAGCAGCGGGCAGTCGCTCGAGAACGACGACGAGGACGCCCCGCGGCCCGCTGAGTGGATCCGCAACGGCGAGGGCTTCACCTTGGCGCGTCTGGGGGTCGCCCTGCGGGACGCGGTGGCACCGGTCGCCGGTGGACTCCGGCAGCAAACGCTGATCGACGAGACGCGAGGGGTGCGGCTCGCGGTCTTCGACGAGCAGTCCGGCGAGGTCAGCCTCGATTGGCAGCAGGCAGGACGGCGGATCACCTATCGCTGGTCCGGGACGAAGGTGTCGCTGCGGTTGCGAGCGCTCGCCGACCTCACCGCCGTCCGCGACCGACTGCTTCGACTCGATGCCGTGGACACGGCGTGGCGGGGCGAGTGGAGCGCTGGTGGGTTCTCGGACGTCGCGGCCGAGGACAGACTGCGCCGACTGACCGGCGCGGCGGCCGACTGGCTCCGGGGAGTCATCGACGAGCACGGCTGGCCAGGTCGTCTGCTCGTCGGCGACGAGGCAGCGGATGCGGCGGGTCGCCTGGTGCAGCACCTGGACGACCAGGTCGACTTCCAGTACGCCGCGCTGAAGCTGATCGAGCAGGCAGCCGCGTACGGCGACATGCCGGCCCGGCACGTGCCGTATCTGATCGACGCGATCCGGGTCGCCGAAGGGCGGCCGCAGCGCTACGGCACGAAGTTCGAGCCGGTCGACGGCGAGCTGGTCCCCTGCCGGCTGGAGGATCCGTCCGCCGTGGACGCGCTGCGTGCCGAGGCCGGTCTCGAGCCGCTGGCCGAGTACGCCGCCCACATCCGTCTCCGCTTCCCCCTGCCGACACCGGAGGTCCGATGAGCACGGCCGACTGGGCAGACTTCACCGCCCTGCCCTGGGAGACAACACCGATCCGCCGCCCCGGCGGATCACCCCCGCTGGACCCCGGTGCCGCGTACGCGGTGGTGCGGGCCGCTGTCGAACCGTCCCGCCACGGAGTGCTGTTCTTCACGGTGCCCGAGGTGCGCTTTCATCGCCCTCAGGGGCGGGTCGGTGGGCCTGGTGGGCTGTTGCCAGGACCGGAGGACGGCACGTTGACGGAGTACCTGCGGCGGGTTGCGGACGAGCCGGTGCTGCTCACCGTCCGAGAGCCGCTGGTGATCGACTTCCCGCTCTGGTCGACGGTACGCCGGCTGGTCGAGCCGCTGTGGAAGCGTGTCGGAGTACCAGTGGTAGCGGTGCAGAGTGAGCTGGTGGTGTCCGACCGGCTGGGGCACAAGGTGAGGACCGACGGCTACCACAGTCTGCTCTGGGTTTTGCAGGGCCGTCTGAAGGTCGAACTGGCCGGTGGCGAGTCGCTCGACGGCCAGGCAGGCGACCTGCTGTCCTGGCCGGCACAAGCGGCTGAGATGACGGGCGACGAGTGTCTCTGGTTGCGCCTGCTCGTGCCGGTCGACAGCGTGCTGGCCAGCCGATCCGTCAGTGACCTGCTGCTGCCCCGGCTTCAGCACCAGCGCGGAGTCGAGGAGACGCCTTACCTACCCCGCCGCGGGAAGGGCGAGCCAGGCCTGCCGATGGCGCCGTTGGCGGAGACGGCTGAACGCCTGACCCGGCTCAGCACCCACGCCGAGGTGGAACGCAGCCTGCGAGTTCAGTGGACCAAACGGGTCAGTGCGGCGGCACTCGAACCAGCCCCCGCACCGAGCCGGTCGGAGGTCCTCATCGGCGACCGTCTCGTGGCTGCCGCACCGGTGATCCGGATGCCGGACGGCGAGGGATGGCTGTGGGCGGCGAACGGGCACGCGTTCACCGTCGGCGGCCAAGGTGGCGACGATCTGCTGGACCGGTTGCGGGCCGGGCCGGTCGAGGTGCGGAACGACCACTACCTGCCTTTGTTGCGCCGGCTGTACTCGTTGCGAGCCGTGGAGGTGGTGGGCCGATGAATCCCCTGGTGACTCTGGACAAGCTCGACTGGGCCGAGTTCGCCGAGCTGTACTGGGACCGGCACCCGGTCCTGATCCGCGGGGTGCGGCCGGTACCGTTCCGCGCCGACGAGGTGTTCTCGGCCGCGCTGCGTGCCCGGTGTGCGGAGGGCGGCGGCCGGATCGCGCCCAACGCCAGTGTCACGGTCGAGCAGACGGTGCAGGCCGACCGGGACGGGCTGCTGCCGGCCGAGAGCGACGGTTGCTTCGACGGTTACGAACGCCGAGTCGGAGACCGGCTCGACGGACGCAAGTACGCGCTGATCATCAGCGCCTTCCACGCCTTCGACTTCCCGCTGTGGGATCGCGAGCGCCGGTTCTTCGCCGGGCTGTGGGACGAGGTGGGCCTGCCCCTGACCAGCGCGATCACGACGCTCTTCCACGGCAACTACGACCACAGCCCGGTCGGTGTGCACAAGGATCGCTTCGCCACCTTCATGTTCGGTCTGCGGGAGCGCAAACGGATGCGCTTGTGGACCGAGCGGCCCTGGACGGAGCAGGTCGGCAGCGTGGTCGACTACGAGCGGTTCCTGCCCAGTTCCTTCGCGGTCGAGGTCGAGCCGGGCGACCTGCTGTACTGGCCGGCCAGCTACTTCCACGTCGGGGAGAACTGCGGCCGGACACCGGCCACCAGCGTCAACATCGGCGTACCGCGGACCGAGCACCGGGTCTCCTACGAGCTGGAAGACCTGCTCGCCGACTCGGACCCCGCGAGATTGCTCGACGACGGCGGCCGGCTCGCGGTCCTTGCCGACGGCATCGATGCTCCGATGCGGCAGGAGGCTGGAGAGGTCCTTCCCTCGACGGTGCCGCCTGCCTTGGCCCAGGCACTGACGGCGCACGCGAAGTCGCTGACCGACCGAGTCGAGATGGTCTCCCTCAGGCGATGGACGGCCGGTGGTCTCGAGCCCGTGCCGCCGCCGGAACCTTTCCGCCCACTCGCCGACGGCCAGATCGTCGAGCTCGCACAGGGCGCCGACCTGGCGCAGTACCGCGGAGCGCTGGCCGCCAATGGGCACCTGATCACCGCGGACCTGCCCCCGGAGGCATTGCAGCTGCTCAGTTCAGGTCGCAGTGTTCGCGTCGACGCCGCCAACCGACCGGCTCTCGAGCAGTTGCTGGCGTGCCGAGCGCTTCGCTCAGCAGGAGGGGGCGCGGCCGGGGTCGAGGGCGCTGCGTACTGACAGGGCGACGTCGAGTTCCCTGTGGTCGGTCCAGGGAGCCCTTTCTCGAAGGCTTCCTCGTTCGATGGGTGCTGCACGAAGCGCACGGGGGCCTCGACCGCCGGACCCGCCGCAATCTGACCTGTAACGAGGGCCATACTCCCGGACATGGGTCGGGCATGAGGATCACATCGAGCCTGCCCCCACCGGTGCGGATCGGCACCGTCCCGGATCACGAGCGGAGGTTCCGGGAGCTGTTCGAGGACCAGTTCCGCGGGCTGCTCGGCTACGCGTTGCGGCGGGTCGGGTCGCCCGACGACGCGGCCGATGTCGTCGCCGAGACGATGCTGGTGGCCTGGCGCCGGATCGACGACGTTCCCGCTGACGAGACCGCCCGGCTCTGGCTGTACGGCGTCGCCCGGCGTGTCGTGGCCAATCACCGGCGCGGCCACCTCCGGCGCGAGAGCCTCGCCGTCCGGCTGCGGCAGCATTTGGCCGAGACGACGCCGGACGCCGCCGACCTGATCGGCTCGACCACGGTGATCCGGCAGGGCCTGGCCGCCATGAGCGACGACGATCGCGAGCTGTTGATGCTCACCGCCTGGGACGGCCTCGAACTGCGCGAGGCCGCGGTCGTGCTCGGCGTACCGGCACGTACGATCCGCACCCGGTTGCACCGGGCCCGGGCACGACTGCGCACATCGGCCGGAGACGCCTTCGACGATGCCGGACACGTACGGGAAGACCACACCCCGCGAACAGTTCAGGAGGAGCGATGAACGACCACGAGCTCGACCGCGTGCTGATGCGGGCCAACCCGTACGGCGACGAAACGGTCCGGCAGCTGGCCGCCGACGACGCCGTGTCCGACCTGTTGGAGGACATCATCAGCACCGACACACCGACCCCGAAACTGCGGCGGTCCGTCCGCCGCCGCACCGTCGTCCTGGCCGCGGCAGCGGCCGCGGTCGCCGTCGCGCTCACCGGCGTGTTCTTCCCCCGGGGCAATCCGGCCGCGCCGGTCTCGGCGTACGGCGCGGAGTTCCGCGCGGTGACCGACGCGACGCCGCGGCTGCTGCTCGACGACCCGGCCTGGAAGCTCACCGACGTACCGGTGTTCACCGCCGACGACGGCGAGATCAAGTTCGGTCGGGGCAAGCAAGAGCTCCAGGTGAACTGGCGGCCCGCCAAACAGTACGCCGACTACCTCCGCGGAACGCAGGATCCCGGCAGGCCTTCGCGGGGCATGAGCATCGAACTGCTCGGACAGACCGGCATGGTCTACGAAACCGGCAAGCCGACGGACCTGACGACCATCCTGCCGGCGACGGGACGCTACTTCCTGACGATCCGAGCCGATGTCGGTTCGCAGGCGGCGTACCGGAGCCTGGTGGCCAAGCTGAAGACCGTCGACACCGACACCTGGCTCGACGCGATGCCGGACACAATCGTCAAGCAGTCCGACGCACCGCGGGTGATCGACGAGATGCTGGCCGACGTACCGGTCCCGAACAGCTTCGACCGGACGCCGTTCCTGAAGATCCTCGTGCTGGCTCGCTACCAGTTCGGCGCCAAGCTCACGGGCGCAGTCAGTTGCGGGTGGCTCGCCCAGTGGAACGCCGCGAAGAAGGCGGGTGACGCCGAGAAGATGCAGGAGGCCGTGACTGCGCTGGCCGGCAGCCGGTCCTGGAAGATCCTCCAGGAGATGGACAAGCAGGGTGGCTGGTCGTACTGGATCTGGGCCGGCGGCGACGCTCTCCGCAAGGGAGACATGGTCCGGGTGGAGCAGACCCTGGACTGCAGAAACTGATCTGAGAACGTCGAGAGCCGGCAACCCCTCGTAGGGGCTGCCGGCCTTCGGTTCGTCGTACGGGCTGGCTCAGCGCGCCATCAGCGAGCTGAGCACTTACTGCAGGATGCGCCGTTGCGGGTAGCAGTCGGCCTCGCCGGGGGCCGCGACCCCCAGCACGTCACCATGCCGGCGCGCTCGACGAAGCCCTTTGCCTGCATCCGGTCCTCCTCGGGTGGCAGCGCGAGCAGGCCGGACGTGGTGTGGGAGAACATCGCCTGGCCGTCGACCAACACGTCCGGAGCGCCGCGGCGCTACTTCTTTCGCCTGGCGTTATGATCGATAAACGGAATCAATACGTCCAGCAAGCCAGCGGGATTCTCCTCCTGAACGTAATGGCCGGCATCTGGAACGACCGCTACCTGAACATTGGTGGCGACCTCTCGAAGCATTTCCCCATTCACGTCAGAAAACAGATTGGCCGCCCCGGCCACCCCCAGGACGGGCAACGTAAGCCGGCCGGCATCGACCAAGGCCGCTCGGTTGTCGCGATCGTCTCTTGCGAAGGCGCGGTAGAGCTCGAAACCTGCACGCATGGCGCCGGGTTGCTCGAAGTGGGCGGCATAGACAGACAAGTCCTCGAGTGTGATCGCTTCCGGATTGAAGGTCGCGCCGTCGAAGAACAGTTTCAGGTAGGTTCGTTCTCGTCCCGCCGTCAGCTGCTCGGGCACGTCCAGCGCCTGGTGGAAGAAGAAGTGCCAATGACGCATATCGACCCTGAGTCGTTCGTACACGTCCGTCCCCGGCAGCGTTGCTTCCATCAGGGTCAGCGTCGACAGCTCGTCACGGAATCGAAGCGCGTACGCCAAAGACACCATCGAGCCAATATCGTGGCCAACCAGACTGATCGGCTCGTTGACCCGCAGGATTTCGCGCAACAGCACCCGCACATCCCCGGCCATCGTCCATTTGTCGTATCCGCTCGCGGGGCGCGAAGAACTGCCCGCGCCTCGATAATCAATACATACGACACTGTTGCCTGCACGCACTAGCGGCGCGGCGACATGTCGCCAACTGTGCCAAGTTTGGGGGTATCCATGCAGCAGGACCACCGTGTGCTCACCCACACCTGCCCGCGCGTAGTGAAGTCGTACTCCCGGAGCCACTTCAGATGACCCGTGGCTCCACTCTGTGGAATCAGTGCTCATATGCATCCCCTTCGGTGCACGATTTCGAGTCGGCGAAGGCGGCGAAGGACTTGATGTGGGGCTACGCGCGCTTGTGTAACGATACACAGCAGGTTCTGAAAGGTGAAGCCGTCCCGTGTCGCGATCCGGTGGCGCGGTCGCTACGCAGCGGGTCGGGGGTCGTTGCCGTATGCTCTTTTACGACACAGTGTCGGATAAGGGAGCGTCACCATGGATGCGGAGACCGATCGCGCCGAGATCATCGAGCTGTTCGGGCGGTACGCCGACATTGCGGACCTGAAGGAGTTCACCGACCTGCCCCGGCGCGTCCACACGGATCCGTTGACCATCGACTTCGAGTCGGTCACCGGGATGCCACCGATGACGGTTCCGTTGAGCGACTACGGTGCTGCGCTCCGCGCCTCCTTCGGGGCCTTTTCCGCGACCCATCACGCGATCACCGGGCACGTCGTGACCATCGACAGCGACCGCGCGACGATCCACGCGCACGTCCGCGCCGAGCACTGGCTTCCCGCGGAGGTGGCCGGCGACGGCCCCGATCGCTGGCTGGTGGTCGGCTTCTACGACAACGAGGCGGTTCGGACGGCCGACGGCTGGCGGCTCAGCAGCGTGAAGCTCACCGCTTCGTACCAGGAGAACGCGCACCTGGCGCGTGCCGCTGCAGCAGGGCAGGCAGGTTAAGTGCCGCGGATCCGTGGCGGCAGCCTCGCGGAACATCACGAGCTGGTATGGGCCGACCTCGCGGACGCGACGCGCCGCCTCCTGCTGGAGCGCGACTACGACTCGATCAACCTGGGTCACATCGCGGCCGAGGCCGGGATCGCGCGGAACACCCTCTACAACTACGCCCCCGACAAGGCCGCGCTCGTCCAGGCACTGACCGAGCGAGCGAGCCGGCCGATGCTCGAGCGGGTGACCGCCATCGCCGCGCGTACGGCCGAGCCTGCTACGGACCGATTGCGCGCGATCGTCGAGGAGGTGCTGGAGGCGTCCACCGACCAGGCCCTGCAGCCGATGTTCCGGCCGGGTGCCGGTCGGCTGATCGACGAGATGGCGAAGGCGCCGGTCGGGCCGTTCCACGCGATCGTGGCCGAGGTGGAGAACGTCGTCCGAGACGGCATCGCTCGCGAGGAGTTCCGCGACGTCGACGACGTACCCCTCACCGTGCAGTTGTTGTCCGGCGCGATGCGAGCGGCGGCCGAGCGCATCGGCCGTGACCCTGACGCCTTCGTGGCGACGGTCCGTTCTGCGCGAGAGATCATCCTCGCATCGGTGGCCCGCTAGTTCGTGCGTGAGACGGCCGAAGCCGTCTGCCGGGCTCTGGTGGGAACCTGCGGGACGGTGATGGCGTCCGGCACTTGGGATGTGACCGGCGTACCACCGGTGACCCGACGCACCCTCGCGGGTCAGCTGACAGCGAGCGGTTCCACCAGCTCAGGGCCGTTGTTGCGGACTTGAGTTCACCGCGGTGGACACCGTGCAAATCGCCAGCACGTCGTCAAGCGACGGCGCCATCAGCGCGCGCACCTCGTCGACGTCGTGACTACGCGGATCGAGCCCAGGGTCCTGACCTTGATCCGGGCATCGGCGTCAGGACCAGAGCCCGCATCCGGCTCAAAGTCGGTCGGGCAGGCCCTGGGCATCCTGATGGAGCGCTACCGCCTCGACGAGGTCCGAGCCTTCGAGGTGCTACTCCCAGGAGAACAACCGCAAGCTCCGCGACGTGGCCCAAGAACTCCTCGGCACCCGCGAACTGCCCGCCAGCTCCCGGCGCCGGATGTAACGACCCGACGCAGTTCCGCGACGACAGCACCGGATGCACCGACCTGTTGCGTTCGGTGCATCAGCGAGGGCAAGGACCCGCACAGGTCCTGGCCGCGCGCGAGACCAGGTCACCTGAGGTCCCGGTTGTTCAGACCAGTAGCGCCGGGACCGGAAGCGGTACCCCAGGGGCCTCGGTGCCGTGCCTGGCCTGACCAGGCGCCCCAGCATTGAGCAGGGAGCTTCACTCCCCGCCTCCCCCGGTGCTCTCCCGGATCGCCAAGGAGAAGCGGGTGACGGTGTCGTTGGCCTCGGAGTCGGCGTCGATGGTGCCTTCGGCGCGGGCGAGGACCCGGTCGACCGCGGTTTCGGCGATCTGGCGTTTGTCCGGGGAGATGGTGGTGAGGGTCGGGGTGCTGTAGTTGCCTTCGTCGATGTCGTCGAAGCCGACGACGGCGATGTCTTCTGGCACCCGCAGACCGCTGCTGTGAATGACCCGGATCGCGCCCTGGGCGAGCAGGTCGGTGGCGCAGAACACGGCGTCCGGGCGGGGCCCGGCTTGCTCGAGCAGGGTCCGCATCGCGAGCATGCCGTCCTTGCGGTGGTAGCCGGCCGTCGGCACGATCAGGCCGGGGTCGACCTCGAGCCCCTGGGCGGTGAGTGCCTCGCGGTAGCCGGTGGTGCGTAGCCGGGCGATGTCGGAGGTCGGGCGCTGCTGGGTGCCGATGAAGGCGATCCGGTGGCGGCCGAGCTCGATCAGGTGGGTGGTCGCGGCCCGGGCTGCGGCGACGTTGTCGATGCCGACGTGGTCCACCAGGCCCTGGCTGGAGCGTTCGCCGAGCAGCACGATCGGGGTCTTGTCGCGCCGCTTCTCCAGGTCCGCGCCGCCGAGCGCGACGGGGCTGTAGATGAGGCCCTCGACGAACTGGCTGTAGGTGCCGTTGACGACCGCGAGCTCGCGGTCGCGCTCACCGAGCGTCTGCATGATGATCACGGTCAGGCCGCGTTCCTGTGCGACCTCGACGACCAGGCGGGCCAGCTCGGAGAAGTACGAGACGTCGAGCTCCGGTACCGCGAGGCCGATGATCCGGCTGCGGCCGCTGCGCAGGCTGCGGGCGGCGTGGTTCGGCCGGTAGTCCAGCTCCTCGATCGCCTGCAGCACCCGCGCCCGGACGTCGTCGCTGACGTGCGGGTAGTCGTTGATGACGTTGGAGACGGTCTTGCGGGCGACGCCCGCCCGTGCCGCCACGTCTGCCTGGGTGACCGTCATCTTCTGCTCCTGCTTCGAGGGGAAACAACGGCTGAAGTCTAGTCTTTACCACGTGGCAGGCCACGTGGTAAAAATCACCAACGGCCGCGAATTTGCTGACTTCGGCGCGGCGATCCCCTTCTGGAGGACTTCATGAGACACACCGGACGGCGCCTGCCGGCTTGTCTGGCGGCCGCGGCCCTGCTGACTGCGACCGCCTGCTCGAACACCACCGCGCCGACCGCCGGCGAAAAATCCGACACGCTGACCATCTCGGTGTGGGGCGTGAACGAGGACATCGACAGCATCAAGGCCGCCGCCAAGGGCTTCGAGCAGGCCAACCCGTCGATCAAGCTCAAGTTCAACAAGACCGACTGCGGCGCCGACTACGCCGCCTGCAAGACGCTGATCGCCGGCAAGAACATGTCCGACGTGCTGGTCACCGGCAGCTGGAACCTGAACGAGATGGCCAACGACGGCGTACTGGCCGATCTGACCGACAAGATGACCGCTGACGGCGTCAAGACCTCCGACTTCGTGCCGGTCGTGATCGAGTCCGACAAAGCCGCCAAGGACGGCAAGTACTACGCCCTGCCGATGGGCTACAACGTCCAGTCGCTGTTCTACAACAAGACCATGTTCGCCAAGGCCGGCCTCAAGGAACCGGCGGCCAACGGCGACTACACCTACGAGGATCTGCGGAACTGGGCCCGCAAGCTGACACTGGATGCGGCGGGCAACAACGCGGAGAGCCCGAACTTCGATCCGAAGAAGATCGTCCAGTGGGGCTACTACAACCGCATCGCGATCCCGTCGGAGCCGGGGTACTCGCCGGTGCTCTGGGCGCACGGCGGCGGTCTGCTGGGCGGCGACAAGCGGGACCAGTGCGAGGTGGAGAAGCCCGGGACGATCCAGGCCCTGCAACTGCTGCAGGACATGATGTGGAAGGACCACACCGCGGTGACGCCGCAGATGGAGCAGCAGACGCCTGGCTACCTGCGCTGGATCCAGGGCAAGGTCGCGATGCAGCAGGGTTCGCACGAGCAGGTCACGATCGCCGCGCAGCAGAACCCGAAGCTGCAGTACGACATGGCCGCGCTGCCGAAGGGTCCGGCGGGCAATGCGACGTTGATCCAGGTGCACAGCTGGGCGGCGTACGCGAAGTCGCCGAACCTGGACAACGCCTGGAAGTTCGTGAAGTACATGGCCACCGAGGGCGCGGGCAAGCAGATGGGCCTGATCCCGGCGTACAAGGACGTGGCGAACGGGCCGGCCTTCCTGCAGGCGCCTGGTGAGCCTGCCCACCTGAAGCAGGCTCAGCTCGATCCGGCGAAGTGGCCGCTGGCGCGCACCAACATCGACCCGACCGGCCAGCTCGGCACGGTACTCGGTCAGGACGGCATCGGGCCGGCGCTGACCAGCCTGATCACCAACAAGAAGACCGCGGCCGAGGCCCTGAAGGGCACCTGCGCCAAGATCGACAAGATCCTCGGATCCTGAGCAGGTAGAGGGCCGGCCTGATGCAGACGTCATCCGAAGTGCGGCGGCGCCACCATCCGCGCCGCCGCGAGGCAGGGACCGCCCTGCTGTTCCTCCTGCCCCAGCTGTTCGGACTGGTCGCCTTCGTCGGCCTGCCGCTCGCGGTGTCGCTGTACTACTCGTTCACCCACTGGGACCTGGTCGCGCCGGCGCCGACCTGGATCGGCCTCGACAACTGGGCGCACCTGCTGGACGACGAGCGGGTTCCGAAGGTGCTGTGGAACACCGTGAAGTTCATCCTGACCGGGACGTCCAGCTTCCTGCTCTTCTCGTTGCTCGCGGCCCTGATCCTGTACCGGCCGCGGCGCGGGGTGGCGGTGTACCGCGCGCTGTTGTTCCTCCCGTACGTGCTGTCGCAGATCGCGGTCGGCATCGTGTGGCGCTGGATGTTCAACACCGAGGCCGGCCCGATCGACAAGACGTTCGAGCTGTTCGGGTTCGCCGGCCCGGAGTGGTTGCTCGACCCGGGCACGGCGATGACCTCGATCGCCCTGGTCACCACCTGGCAAGGGCTCGGGTACGGCATGACGCTCTACATCGCCGCCCTGCACGGCGTACCGGACGCGCTGCCGGAGGCGGCGAAGATCGACGGAGCCAACGCCTGGCAGCGGTTCCGGCACGTCGTGCTGCCGATGATCTCCCCGACCGTGCTGTTCCTGATGGTCACCTCGCTGATCGGTGCCCTGCAGTTGTTCGACCCAGTGGTTGCGATGACGGCGTCGGGCGGCGGGATCTCCGCGGCCGGCGGTCCGGAGGACTCCACCCGCACGGTGGTGCTCTACATGTACAACCAGATGTTCAACTACAACGAGCGGCTGTCCGGCCTGGGCTATGCCGCCGCGATCGCCTGGGTGCTGGCGCTGCTCACCTTCCTGCTCACGCTCGCGCAATGGGCCTTCAGCAAGCGCTGGGTGTTCTACGCCGGCGAGACCACCTCGAAAGGCGGCCGGCGATGACCGTGACCGAACCGCTCGCCCGGGTCGCCCCCGCTCCGCCGACGGCACCGGACAAGGGTCCCCACCCGGTGACCCGGAGAAGGGCGAAGGCCGGGGCCTACCACACCGCGATGACGGTGCTGGTCGTGCTCTACATCCTGCCGGTGCTGTGGGCGGCGTCGATGTCGTTGCGCACGGACGCCAACATGTTCGACGCCGACCAGCTGATCCCGCACCCGATCACCTTCGAGCACTACGCCAATCTGTTCGCCATCCTGCCGGACTTCGGCCGGTACGTCGGCAACACCGTGCTGATCGCCGTCGTCGGCACGGCCGGCACGTTGCTGTCCAGCTCGCTCGCCGGTTACGCCCTGGCCCGCTTCACGTTTCCGGGCCGGCGAGCGCTGCTGATGGTGATCCTGCTGACCTTGATGGTGCCGGCCCAGGTGACCCTGATTCCGCAGTACGTGATCTTCCGCAACCTCGGCTGGATCGACACCCCGCTGCCGATCATCGTGCCGATGCTGTTCGGCAGCGCGCTGCCCACGTTCTTCTTCCGGCAGTTCTTCCTCACCCTGCCGCGGGAGCTGGAGGATGCCGCGGCCGTGGACGGCGCGGGCCGCTGGCGCACGTTCTTCTCCGTGATGGCGCCACTGGCCGGTCCGGCGTACCTGGCGATGGGCCTGCTGACCTTCGTCCAGCTGTGGAACAGCTTCTTCGTCAACTCGATCTACCTGCAGGACCAGAGCCAGTGGGTGCTCACCCAGGCCCTGCAGAGCCTGGTCGGCCGTTACAACAGCCAGTACGGCGAAATCATGGCCGGGGTCACGCTCGTGTCGCTGCCGATCATCGTCGGCTACATCTTCGTCCAGCGCTGGGTCGTGCGCGGCATCGCCTTCAGCGGCGTGGCCAACTGAGAAAGGGACACCGTCCGTGAAGACACCTGTCACCACCGCCACCGTCCGGGTCCGTCCCGGCCGCCGGGCCGACCACCCGCTGTCCAAGGCGAAGTTCGCCGCCTTCAACAGCGGCATCGTGCACGCCGCCACCTATCGCCGCGACCTCGAGGCCCTGCGCGCGGCCCGGCCGGAATCCGTCCGGATCGACATCGGCTGGGGCGCGGAGTGGATCGGCCACGAACGCACGATCAGCGAACCGTCCGCCGACGGCTTCCGCTACGACTTCTCCGAGCTCGACGAGATCGGTGCCTTGCTCAACGATCTCGGCATCCGCCCGTGCTGGTCGTACTGCTACGTCCCGTCGCCGTACCAGCTCCGCGGTGGCGACTGGCGCGACCTGGCCGAGGACGACGGCGGCTGGGTCGACATGATCAGCGCGTACGTCGAGGGCGCTCGGGACCGGGGCGTCACGGTCGGGTACCACGAGGTGTACAACGAGCCCGACCTGCGCGACGAGCGGACCGGCGAGGCGGTGTTCTTCGGCGGGGACCTGGACGACTACCTGGGGCTGTACCGTTCGGCCGCGACAGCGATTCGCAAGGCCGACCCCGACACCCCGGTCGGCGGCCCGGCCCTCGCCTCCGTGCTCGCCAACGAGCACTGGATCCCCGCCTTTCTCGACCTGGTCACGACCGAGAACCTGCCGCTGGACTTCTTCTCCTTCCACCACTACGGGACCCACAGCGTCGGGACCGCGCTGGACAAGGTCCTGGGGCACCTGGAGAGCCGCCCGGAACTGGCCGACGTCGAGATCCACCTCAACGAGTACAACTCCTACCCCGTCGACTACCCGCTCGGCGGTCTCCAGGACACCCACCACCTGGCAGCCGCGATGCTGGCGGACTTCGCCACCCTGCTCGCGACGCCGGGACTGACCAAGGTGAGCTGGGCCCAGTTCCTCGACAGCGGTCACGGCAACTACTCGGGCATGGTCGACATCGACGGCAGGCCGAAACCGATCCTGAGCGCGTACGTGTTCTACCAGACCATGCCGGTCGACCGCTGCGTGCTCGAGCTCGACGGACCCGATGGTGTCGGCGGCCTGGCCGGCATCGCCGACGGACGGCTCGCGGTTGCCCTGTGGAACCGATCATCCCGCAGGGCCGAGCTCCGGCTCGACACCGGCGACGGCCGGTACGACGCCGCCGTCGTACGCCGGATCGACGCGGAGCACGACGGCACCGAGGCCGAACGCTCGCCGGCCGAGCGGCACTGGACGTTCGACGTGCCGCGGGGAGGCGTTGTCCTGCTCGAACTGACCGGTCCCGCCGGCGACCCCGCACGTCCGGCCGGTACGGTCCGCAAGGTCAGGCATCGCTACACCGGCCGGCGGACCAGCGCGTGGGCCGATCTCGACGAAGCCACCACGACCTTCCGCCTCGGCACCGCCTCCGATCCGCAGGCGGTCCCGGTGATCGCGGCGGACCTCACAAACTGCGGCCCGTCGATCACCGTCACCGGCCGGCTCACCGACGCCGACGGTTCCGCCGTCACCCAAGGGTCGCTCACGGTCCGCCTCGACGGACCGATGACGAGCCAGGAGCTCGAACTGGGACCGGACCTAGCCACGGCGGACCTGGCCTCGTTCGGCGCCGCCGGAGACGTCCGCGTCACCGTCGCGCTCCGCGGCGCACCGGCCCATACCTTCGCCGTCGTCGAGCTCGGCTGACCGCCGACCAGCCCATCAGGAGCCCTTGTGCCCACGTCCATGCACGACCGTCACCCACGTCCACTGCTGGCCCGCGCCGACTGGCTGGACCTCAGCGGCGAGTGGCAGTTCGCCCACGACGACACCGACGTGGGGCTCGCCGAGCACTGGCAAAGCCGTACCGACGTCTTCGAGCGCGTCATCACCGTGCCCTATCCGCCCGAGTCGCCGGCCAGCGGCATCCACGACACCGGCTACCACCCCGTGCTGTGGTACCGGCGGACCCTGCCGGTGACCACTCCCCCACCCGGCCGCCGAACCGTACTGCGGTTCGGCGCCGTCGACTACCGCGCCGACATCTGGGTCAACGGCGAACACGTCGCGAACCACGAAGGCGGTCAGACACCGTTCAGCGCCGACATCACCGACGCGTTGACCGGGAACGGCGAACAGGTGCTGGTCGTCCGCGCCTGGGACGATCCGCACGACCTCGAGCAGCCCCGCGGCAAGCAGGACTGGCAGGAACGCCCCCACGTCATCTGGTACGAACGCACCTCGGGGATCTGGCAGCCGGTCTGGCTCGAGGAGGTGCCGGCCGACCACCTCGAGACCGTGCTGTTCACCCCGACCACGACTCCTGGAACGGTCGAGGTCGAAGTACGGCTGGCCAGGCGCAGCAGCGGACCCGTCAAGGTGTCGATCCAGCTCAGCCTCGACGGGCGCCCGCTGGCCGACGACACCTGGACCGTCACCGGCAGCCTGCTCCGACGCCGGTTGACCGTGCAGGACAGCGCGATCGAGGCCGAGCCGCACCTACTGCTCTGGTCGCCCGAGCAGCCGATCCTGTGCGACGCCACCGTCACGGTCGAGGGCCAAGGAGGCCCGGACAAGGTCGAGTCGTACTTCGGCTTCCGCACGGTTGGCACCGACGAACGGTCCTTCCTGCTCAACGGACGGCCGTACTACCTGCGGCTCGCGCTCGCCCAGGGGTATTGGCCGCAGTCTCACCTGGCCGCGCCCGGCGCCGACGCGTTGCGCGCGGAGGTCGAGCTGATCAAGCAACTCGGCTTCAACGGCGTACGGATCCACCAGAAGGCCGAAGACCCGCGGTTCCTGTCCTGGTGCGACCGCCTCGGTGTGCTCGTGTACGCCGATGCGGCGGCGAGCTACGCCTACACCGGCCGGTCCTTGGCCCGCACCACCCGCGAGTGGACGGAGATCGTCGAACGGGACGCCGGCCATCCCTGCATCGCGGGCTGGGTCGCGTTCAACGAGAGCTGGGGAGTCGCCCAGGTGGCCGACTCCGAACAGCAACGGGATGCGGTGCGCGCTCTCTACCGTTTGCTCAAGGCCCTCGACCCGTCGCGTCCGGTCATCGGCAACGACGGCTGGGAGTACGTCGAGGGCGACCTGCTCGGCATCCACGACTACACCCACGATCCCGGCATGATCCACCGCCGGTACGCCGACGAGAACCTGGTCCGGAACACGGTGGCGACCGGGCGTCCCGGCGGGAAACGGCTCGCGCTCGGCGACCAGGCGCCCGCCGTACCGGTGCTGCTGAGCGAGTTCGGCGGCTTCACCCACGCGCCGGACGATCCGACCACCTGGTCGGGATACGGCGTCACCGACTCGCCCGAACAGCTGCTCGAGCGGCTCGCCACGCTGCTCGCGGCCGTGCACGCATCCACCGGCCTGGCCGGATTCTGCTACACCCAGCTCACCGACACCGGCCAGGAACGCAACGGCCTGCTGACCGAGGACCGCAAACCCAAGGCCGACCTCGATCTGATCGCCCGGATCGTCACCGGCCCACCCCGGTAGCCCCCGCAACCGACCGATCCGATCGGAGGTGACAGTTCCTTTCCCGTTCAGCGCAGGATCGCCCACCCGAGCGAACAGAAGGACTGCAGATGAAAGCACTACGACGGGCAGGTGCGGCTCTCGGAGTCGCGTCGCTGCTCGGGGCCTCCCTGGTGGCCCAATCCGCCCAATCCGCCGAATCCGCCCAGGCAGCGGCCGCGACCGTGGCCGCCGACTTCGCCAGCTCAGCCGACTACCCCCTGATCAAGAGCAAGTTCGGCGTCTTCAACAGCGGCTACGTGTCGCTGGACCGCTGGAAGCGGGACGTCCCGCTGCTCGCCACCCTGCGACCGGCGCGCGTGCGCTGGGAGATGATGTGGGGCAACGAGCAGCACGACTGGGCGCCGATGGTCACCGGGACCGCGGCCAACCCGCAGTACAACTTCAGCCAGGTCGATCAGCTCGTCGACCTGATCAACAACGCCGGCGCGTTGCCGGTCCCGGCCCTCACCTATACCCCGAGCATTCTCAAACCACCGGGCGGTTCGTGGAACAACCCGCCCACCAACCCGTCGGTCTGGGCGAACCAGATCGTGCCGGCGTTCGCCAACCACTGGAAGCAGACCGGCCGGCGGATCGGCTCGTACGAGATCTGGAACGAGCCCGACCTGGCCGGTGTGTTCTGGACCGGCAGCCAGGCACAGTACCTGGATCTGTACCGCGACGCCTCCCGCGCGCTGCGCGCCGCCGACCCGGACGCGTACGTCGAGGGGCCGGCACTGTGCTGTGTCGGCTGGTCCGGGCCGTTCGTCAACCGGGTGCTGTCGGAGAACCTGCCGCTCGGCGGTTTCTCCTTCCACGCCTACACCGACGCCACCAACGGCAGCCTCGAGAACAACTACCGCGGAGCAACCGACTCCGGCCTCACGGCGTACCGGATGGCGTCGGTCGACAACAACCTGAACGAGTACAACTGGACCAACGACTTCACCGCCCCGACCGACGTCATCACCCACCGCGGCGCGGCCCAGATGCTCAAGAGCTACAAGGCGCTACTGGCCAAACCCTGGATCACGCACGTGGAATGGGCGCAGTTCCAGGACCCGGTCTGCCCCAGCACCTGCGACGTCATCGGTCTGCTCGACCGCAACGGCCGCAAACGCGCGTCGTACAACGCCTTCCAGCTCTACGCGAACATGCCGGTCGAACGCAAACAGCTGAACGTCAACGGCGCGGTCGACGGCATGGCCTCCTCCGACGGGCACAAGTCCGGCATCCTGCTCTGGAACACCTCCGGAGCACCGCAAAGCGTGTCGGCCGCGCTCAACAACGTGCCCTTTGCCCGGGGCAACTTCCGGGTCTACCGCATCGACGCCCAGCACGCGAGCTTCGAGGACAACCCGGCCAGTGAGCACCTGGCACCGGTCGAGCAACGCCTCGGCACCAGCACCGCCGGCCTGAACTGGTCCGGAACCATTCCCGACCACGGCGTCGTCTACCTCGAAGCCGAGGACGGCACCGGCACCGACACCCTCGCCGGCCGCCACCTCGCCAACGTGGTGCGCAGCAACCGCTACATCCCCAACCACGGCAAGCCCGCCTACGCCAGCTTCGACCGCCGCACCTGGACCGCCGCGCTCGGCATGGCCGGCGAAACCTGGGCCGACGTCGCCGCCGGAACCGTGGCGTCCAGCCTGCCCGCCAACCTCAGGGTCCGCCTGCAGGCCAGCGGCACCTTCCAGCAACTCGACGCCAACAGCCTGCTCGGCCTGAGGATCGACTTCCAGACCGCCGGCGGCTACACCAAGGGCGTGCTGGTCCACGGTGGCCTCTACAACAGCGGCCGATCCGCTCCGCACCCGTGGGGCACCCAGCGACAACCCGACCAGGTCGTCACCGTCCCGAACTTCTCCGACTTCACCGTCAACCTCCCCGGCCTGGCCCCACCCGGCTGGACCGGCCGCGCCACCATCAGCTTCCACCTCCAGAACAGCGGGCCCACCACCCGCTTCACCGCCAACATCCGAGCAGCCTGACCCGATCGGTGCCCCTGACCTCGCCAGTGGTCAGGGGCACCGCAGAACTCCCGAACCGGTCAGCGAGAGTCAGACACAGCACGGCGGCTGCCTGAGTCAGGTGAGAGCGCAGAGCGTTCTTCGCTCGGCCGATGTCAACCTTCCACGACGAACTCGAGCTCGCCCACCGGGTTGGCGAACTCACTGACCCGCAGCGAAATCTGCATTCGCCACGCGCCGGGTGTCGGTAGCACGACCCGGGCCGTGTAAACACCGGGTGACACCTGCGTCAGCGGGACGTCGCCCAGCGTCGCCTGGTCGGACGACAAGCGCACCACCGGCGGCGCGACCCCTTCGGTGGGCTCGCCGTCCGCTGAAGTCAACTGGAGACCAACGGTGTTCGATCCTCGCTTGAGGGGTGTGAGGGTGGCTCGCACCTGGATGTCGCCCAGCTTCGCCGTGCCAGGCTCGGTCGTAGCCGCCGCGCTCACCGGGGCACTGTAGCTCTCGGGACTCTTGTCGACGAGAAAGCCGGTGACGAGCAGCGCTGCCACGAGGACCGCACCCTCGATCGCAGTGGTGCGCACGACCGGCCGCGAGTGCGCGCGCCGGTCCTTCTGCTTTGGGGCCCTCTTGAGCCGTGGGAGGAGCACCCACCTGTTCCAGGCCGCGATGGCGAGAGCGACCAGCACGATCCCGATCTTGACCAGCAGCAATTGTCCGTACGTCGTGTCGAGCAGCGCGCTCCAGGACCCGAGGATCCGCCAAGCCAGCACGGAGCCGGCGGCGACCAGAGCGGCCAGCACCCAGGCCGCTGCGGTGGAAAACCGGGCGAGCACCTCCGCCGCGAGGGCGCCGCGCCCGGACAGATCAGGCAACGTCAGCGCCAGGGCGGCCAGGCCTCCGAGCCAGACGGCAGCCGTGAGCAGGTGAAGCATGTCCACACCAGTGACGACGGCCTCGGGACTCGCTGCCCGGGTGTGGCCGGTCAGCGACGGCGCGATGACCGCCACCGCAGCCGCCACGGCGGCTGCGACGCCTCGCTTCTGCGATGGCAATCCGCGACCGAGCAGGAGCACGGCGAGCACCAGGCCGGCGATGACGATCGCTGGTACGGCGTACTCGGTCAATGGCAACGAGGACCAGGTACTGCCACGGGTGAGCAAGCTCGGTCCGCCATCAAGCAGGTAGACCGCGGTGAGCGGCAGCGCGGCCAGCCAAGCCACGACCGCGACGGCCGCAGCAGCACGCGCTGTGACGGCCAGCAGCCGCCGTGCGCGACCAGCCTTCGGGTCGGCGGGAATGAACAGCGCCGAGAACGCGACGAGTCCGCCCGCGAGAAGGAGACCGAGGTAGCCCACCCAGCGGGCGAGGGTGAGCGCCCACGGGACCTCCGGAGTGCCGCCTGGTTCACCCGGAGGCGGCGTGACTCCGGCGGTGGCCGCTCCAACCGAGAAGGTGAGCGAGCCGCCGATGGGGTGGCCGTCCTCGGAAACGACCCGCCAGACGATCACGGTCGTGCCTTTGCCCAGTGGCTTGGAGGGGCTGACCCGGAGTTCCGCGCCTCTGACGGTCGCGGCCGCCTCAACCAACCCACCGCCGGAGTCGAAAACCTGCACACCGTCCGGCACGGCCCGCACTGCCTCGTCGAACGTGAACAGGACCCGGCCAGGTGCGATCTGCAGAACCGCACCATCCGTCGGGTCGGTACTGATGAGGTTGGCATGCGCGCTCGCCGGCTGGGCGACGCCGAGCATGAGTGCGGCCACCAACCCCACGAGCAGGAGCGCGGCCACTCCGCGCCGCCGCGGGTCGATCATGTCTGACGGCGCTGCCGAACCAGCGCTGCGCCGCCCAGGACGCAGCCGATCACGCCGGCAGCCAATGCGGCGAACGGCAGGAGCCGCCCGCTGTTCGTCTCCTGCGCTCTCGCCGGAGACTCGGCGTCGTGCGAGTCGCCGGCGGTCGCAGCGGTGGAGGACGCACCGCGATGATCGTCCGCTCCGGCCTTGGACACGACGAAGCCTGGGGCGGGCAGGTCGAGTTCTGCGATCTCCTGCCCCTCCTGCGGGACCTCGATCCAGGCCGACTCACCGCGCTGACAGGTTTGAATGGTCGGAAACACGAGTTTGGTGCCTTCGGTCTCGGGCAACTGCACCGCGAGCTGGAAAACCTCCCGCTGGCCTTCCGGGAGCGCAGTGGCGGTGCTGAAGGTGACCGAGGCGACGCGCTGGGCGATCTCGTTGCCGTGGGCATCGGTTCTGGGCGGGTCGAGCTTCTCCATCGCTTTCTCGACCTTCCACAGGGCCGAGCGCGTCGGGCTCACGGACATGATCTCGGCCGGCATCTGGATGGAGATCCTCGTCGTCGGCGAGCCCTTGCAACCATGTCCGACACTGAACTCGAGCACCGCATGCGCGCCGGCGGCCGTCGTGGTCGGCGTAACGATGACGTGTGCACTCGCCGGGGCGGCAACTCCCACACCGAGGACCAGCCCACCAACTCCGGCCTGTACGACGCGTCGCGCCCAGGTCCGGAGCGGGTGGCCGCCTCCGCCGCTCCGTACTCGGGTGGACCTCACTTCATCGCGCCGCATCTGGCCTCCTCGGTACCTTGTCCATCTATGTGAACCCGGTGCGGGATTGTGGACGCAGTGAATCAGCGGGCCGAATTCCTGTCAAGGATGCGAACCAGCCGCGCTGGATTCGTTGCCGCAAACCCGAAGCTTGGGTTATCGTCAGTTCACACTAGTGAACCCCGATCGCCCTTGTGGACGGTCGCCAACAGAAAGGGCCACCATGCCCAACATCACCGTCGAACTGCTCGCCGGCCGGTCCGTCGAGCAGCGCCGCGCCTTCGCCCAGGCCGTGGCCGACAGCGCGGTCGAGATCCTCGGCGCGCGGCGCCAGGACGTCCGCATGGTCTTCACCGAGATCACGCCGGACGTCGTCGCCAACGGCGGTGTGCTCGCCAGCGAGGACGAGTCCCGCGCGGGGGTGGTGGCCGCGCTGGACAAGCGCTGACCGCAGTCCGATCCGGAGCCGTGCCACGGGCCTGGGGGCACTTCCCCCGGGCCCGTGGCATCCCGCTATCTGGCCACCTTGACGGTGACCTCCTTGGTCACCCCCTCGGCCAGGTCGCTGCCGAGGTAGGCCGCCGCCACCGTCAGCTGGCCGCCCTTGGGAATCCTGGGCCACTCGAACACCGCCCGGCCGTCGGTGACGGTGTCGACGAGCGTCGCGCCGCCGTCGATCCGCACCCGGACCTCGCCGGTCACCGGTACGCCGCCGGACGCCGCCAGCTGGACCGTGATCCGTGCCCGGTTGCCGGACAGCTTGGACGCGGTGACGTCCATGGTCGGCACCACCTTCGCGACGACCACCTCCACCGCCGACGACGACGGCAGGTGCGCGGCGTCCCCGCCGTACCGCAGGGTGAGGTCGTACGTGCCGGGCAGCAGCGCCTTGGCGGGCAGCACCAGGGTCCCTCTGCCGTCGGAGACCGCGGCCGTTGCCAGGACGGTTGCCCCTCGCAACAGTTGGACCGTCCCCGTGGCCTCCGCCGGCGACACTGCCACCGACACGGTGCCGGACACGCCGTACGTCGTCGGCAGTGCCACTCCCGCCACGGCTGTGGTCGCCAGCCCGCCGCCTTCGTCCTTCACCGTGATGGTCACCTTCGCGGGAGCTGAGGCGTCCTCCCCGTCGTCGGCGCGGTAGGTGAAAACGTCCTTGCCGGTGAAGCCGACGTCGGGGGTGTAGGTGAGTGAGCCGTTGGCAGCCAGCGTCACCGTGCCGTTGACGGGCTGGGTGGCACCGGTAGCCGTCAGGACATCGTCGTCACCGTCGGTGTCGTTCGCCAGTACGCCGGGCGCCGGCAGTACGAGCGCCTGTCCCTCGACGGCCTCGTAGGCGTCGTCACCGGCGACCGGGACGAGGTTGACCGGCGGCTCCTCCCCCGCCTCCACCGTGATGGTCACCGTCGTTCGCGCCGAGGCGGCGGTCCCGTCGAAGGCCGTGTAGGTGAAGGTGTCCGTGCCGGAGAACCCGGCCTTCGGGGTGTAGGTGAAGGACCCGTTCGCCGCCAGGGCGACCGTGCCGTTGGCCGGCTGGGTGACGCCGCCCGCGGTCAGCGCGTTGCCGTCGGCGTCCGTGTCGTTGGCCAGCACACCAGGCGCCGCGACGGTGAGCGGCTTGTCCTCCACGGTCCCGTACGCGTCGGCAGCCCCGACCGGAGCGGCGTTCACCGGCGGACCCGTGTGGAGCTGCGCGACCTGCTCCGCGGAGAGCTCGTACCCGTACATCCGGAAGTCGTCGACCAGCCCGTCGAACCTCGGGTCGGGCCAACTGGTTCCGCCGATGAAGTTCGCCGCGGTGTTGCCACCCACGCCGATGTCACCGATGCCGACCGTGAAGTCGGTCCGGGTGGCCCGCAACTCGCCGTCGAAGTAGATCTTGCCGGTCGAGCCGCTCATCGTGAACACGACGTGCGTCCACTCGTTCAGCGGCAGGTCGTTGCCCGCACCGAGCGTGAGCCGTTCCTGCACGGGATTGCCGGGTGCCTTGAACGTCGCCGCGAACCCGGTCGCCCCGGCCGCCTGCGTGGAGGACTGGAGCAGGAAGAACGTGTCCGTGCTGCTGCCGATCTGGAGCAGCGGCACCCAGTTCGGCAGGGCGTCCGGACGCGCCCACAGCGACACGGTGAACTCCTCGTCCATGCCGGCCTCGATGTTGTCCGGGAGCCGGACCTGGTTGCCCGTGCCCGCCGCGCCGCCCGGCAACGACACCGCGCTGCCGAACCGCCCACCGGACGCCCAGGACGTCGTACCCTCGAGGGTCGCCGCGCCGATCGACGGGTCGTTGCCCCTGTTGGCCGCAGAGGTGCCCTGGCCCTCGTCGAAGGTGTAGTGCACCGGGACACCAACGCCCGGCGGTGGCCGCTCGACCGTGTGGGTCACTGTGGCCGAGGAGTCGCGCCAGCCCTCGGCCGCGACGAAGCGGACCTCGATCTGGTGCGCGCCCGGGGACAGCGTGAGCGCGGGGAAGGTCACGGCTCCGTCGGCCACGTCGACCGTCGAACCGACGCTGGCACCGTCGACCCACAGCTGAGCGGTGCCCTTGGCCTGCGCCCCCGCCTCGTCGGTGACGCCGGCCGAGACCGTCACCGGCTCGGCGAACGGCGACGGCGAGGCCGGGTCGACCTTGACGGTCGTGGTCGTGCGCAGCGCCGAGCCGGCTGCGTACAGCGCCGCCACGTCCGCCGCGGTCAGCGTGGCGGTGTAGAGACGAACGTCGTCCATCAGACCGTCGAACGCCGGGTCCGGGAAGCCGTTGCGTCCCAGCCAGTTGTTCGTGGTCGGACCGATGTCGGTCATGTCGATCGTCAGGTCGTTCCGGGTCGCGATCGCCTCGCCGTTGAGGTACAGCGTGCCGACCGCGCCTTGGCGGGTGAAGGCGACGTGGTTCCACTGGTTCGCGGCGACGTCCTTGGTGGGACTGGCGTAGACCCGCTCCTGCAGAGCGTTGCCCTTCGCCTTGAACGTGGCCGCGAGTCCGGTGCCGCCTGCTGCCTGGGTCTGCATCTGGAGCTGGAAGAAGCTTCCGGCGTCGCCGAGCCCGTCGCCGAGGTGGAACAGACCGATCCAGTCGCCCTTGGTGTCGGGACGCACCCACAGCGCCGTGGTGAAGTCCGCCGCACCCTGGAGCAGGTTGTCCGGCAGATCCACCGCGTTGGTGTTGCTGCCACCGGGCAACTCGACCGCCTTGCCGAAGACACCGTGGTCGGACCAGCCGGTGGTGCCGGTCAGCACCGCGGCCCCGATTCCGCCCGCGTCGCCGGTGTTCGCGGCCGTCGAGCCCTGGCCCTCCTCGAACTCGTAGTGGACCGGGACGTCGGACGCTCCCGGATCCGTGCCGATGATCACCAGGTTGTCGATCATCAGGCCGGCGCCGGTTCCCGGTGCCCGGAGGCTGAGCGTCTGCGACCTGGCCGCGGCCGTGAAGGTGCCGACGTACGTGCCGAAGGCGGCTGTCGACGGCAGGTCGGTCGTGGCGGTGAGCGTGGTGGTGAGATCGGCGACCGACAGGGCGGCTGTTGCCGCGCCGGCCCCGGCAGCCGAGCGGCTGTCGCGTGCGTAGCGCAGCGAGATCCGGTACTCACGTCCCGGGTCGAGGCCCTTCAGCGTGCGCTCGAGATGGCCCGAGCTGCCCAGACCGAGGTGGTAGCCGGTGAGACCGAGACCACCCTGGCCGGCGGCGCTGCCACGGACCAGCTGGACCTGACTCTTCACCGTCCACGGCGTCATCCGGGCGTTGCCCGGGGCAACGTCGACGACCGGGGCCGGGTTGCCGCCACGCCAGTCGGTGGGCAGCCGCGGGTACTCGAACTGGTCCACGACCTGCGGAGTCCGCTGGTCCATCGTCACCTTGGGGTCGACGGTCACGATCTTCGCGACCGACGGGGTGCCGTCGGCGTCGAACACGAACAGCATGTAGGCACCGGGCGGCGCGAACGTGCCGTCGGCCGGCGCGGTGATGTTCACCGTGCCCCCGGCCTGGCTGAACTTCAGGTCCTGGAAGTTCTGGTCGTTGTTGAAGCCGTGCGTCACCGACCCGTTGCGGACCAGCGTGACCCGGGAGACCGGACCGGACGTGGCGATCCGGAAGTCGCCGTTGTAGCCGATCTTCTGCGGCGCGTCGGTGATCACCGGACGCACCGCGGGCTCGTTCCCGTCGAACAGGTACGACGGGGAGTAGTACTCCACGTCGGTGTAGTTGCGCGGACCGGGAGCGCCGCCGCCGCCGATCATCACCCGGCCGTCGGGCAGCAGCAGGGCCGCGGAGTGGTAGAGGCGGGCGTGCTCGTGCGGCACCGCGACCTCGGTCCACTCCCCGGTCTCGGGGTCCCAGATCTCGGCGGTCGTGGCGTAGCCACCGTTGCCGTTGTTCTCGCGGCCGCCGCCGGTCACCATCACGTCGCCGTCGGGCAGAACCGTCGAGGTCGCCCAGTGGCGCTGGTGCTTCATCGGCTTGGTCGCGGTGAGAACCGGGCTGGCCGTGCCGCCGGTGATGTCGACGGTGAAGCCGGCCCGGGCACCGTCGGGCCCGCCCCCGTTGGCCCACCAGCCGCCGCCGACCTGGAGGATCTTGCCGGGACGGTACATCGTCGCCGTGGACGTCGCGCCGACCGGGTTGCCGTTGGCACCCTGGTTGGCGATGCCGGCGGGCAGCGTGCCGCGCAGGGTCAGCTGTCCCTCCCCGTTGTTGCCCTGGGGGTCGAGCTCGAACATCTGCGTGCCACTGATGTTGAACAGGTTGCCGCTGCCCGGCGCGACGAACGCGCGCGGGTACCACCAGCGGTTCTCGTCCGCACCGGTGTGGTCGGCACCGCCGTCGCCGTACGCCGCCGGGCTCCGGGCACCGTCCAGCGTCTTCCAGCCCGACCCCTTGTCCGGGGTGTAGATCTCCGGGGTGAGCACACCCGGTCCGCCGGGTCCACCGCGCAGGCTGCCCCCCTGGACGACGATGTCGCCGTTCGGCATCGTCGTGCCGGTCGGGTACCACCGGGGGTAGTTCATGGGCGCCTCGTTCTGCAGCCCGTTGTTGGTGGAGTAGCTGGTGACACCGACGGCGCCGTCGTTCGGGGCGTTGCCACCCAGGCCGTCGTCACCGCCGACCGTCATCGTGGAGTGGTTGTGCGGGCTCTGCACCTGCATCGCGCAGAACAGGTCGGTGTAGGTGGTGTTCGGAAGAATGCCGTTGCGGAGGTTCGCCAGGGTCCTCGGCTCGGCGGGGTCCCAGACGTCGACCTCCATCTGGCCGCCCTGGGTGATCGCGCTGTTGCCGGTCCAGTCGAACGGCGTGGTGTCGTTGCCCCAGCCTCCGACACTGCCGAAGGACTGCACCTTGCCGTCGGAGGTCAGCGCCATGTTGATCGGCATCAGCGGCCACGGCGTCACGCCGCTCCACGCGCCGGCCTTGTCCTTCACCGGCGGCGAGCAGTCCGCGGGCAGCAGGCCGGCGGCGTAGGCGAGGCCGTTCTTCAGCTGGGTCCGGATCGGAGCCTCGGCGTACGCCGTGCCCTCGTGCCCCATGCCGGTGTACCAGGACCGGCCGGCGTCGATCTCCTGGCACCAGGTGACCGGGTGGGAGGTGCCCTGGCGACCCATGCCGTACGACGTCTCGTCGACCTCCAGCAGAGTACGGACGTGCGGCGCCGGGTTGACCACCCAGTCGTACCACTCGTCGCTGCGGGTGAAGCTGGCCGCCAGCCCCTGGGTGAGCGGGTGACCGGTGTCCTTCACGGTCACCCGGCCCGGCCGGATGGCGGGGTTCTCCGGATGCCCCTCCGAGACGGCACCGACGAGGCGGGCGTAGAACGGGTTGACGTCGTGCTCGCTCTCGCCGACCGACCAGCCGGCGTAGTGCAGGCCCAGGTAGCCGCCGCCGCCCCGGATGTAGGTCTCGAGCGCGGTGCGCTGTGCCGCGTTGAAGAGCACACCGCCCGTCTGCGCGAAGACCACGGCGTCCCGGGTCGCGAGGTTCTCGGTGGTGAAGACCGACGGGTCGTCGGTCTCCTGGATGTTCACCGGCTGGTTGTACTGCGTGCCCAACTCGGTGGCCAGGTCCCGGACGGCCTGCCGCGCCTGCACGTGCGAGGCGTGGAAGTTGGGCTTGTAGAACAACAGGACGTTGAGCTGCCCGTCGTCGGCGGCGGCCGGCGTCGGGGCGGCGGCGGCTGAGGCCGCTGAGCCGGCGCCGAGCGCGAGCGCGACGAGCACGGCGACGAAGCGGGCGAACGGTCGGCGGAAGCGTGCAGTGAGCGGCACGGGCGCTGATCTGCTGGTCACGGTCATGGCGGTCACCTTGGGATTCGGCGGAAAAGGTGGCGAGGGCAGGGAACCTCTGCTGGGCCAGAACGTATGACGCACCCCACACAGAGTCAAGAACTCGATCCAGATTTGTGAACCTTTAGAGAGTTTGGTCCAGATATGTGAACCGCAATCCCGGAAACGGGCACTCACCCGCCTCCTCGCCGCGCTCCAGAGGATCGGCGAGTGGTCGGGTGAGTGCCCGTCAGGCCCCCGGTGGTGCTCAGCGGAGCTCGGCGATGACCGTCTTCAGTTCGGTGTAGTCGTCCAGGCCGAACGAGCCGAGCTCACGGCCCCAGCCGGACTGCTTGAAGCCACCGCGTGGCAGGGTCACGTCGTCGGCGTGCCAGGTGTTGAGCCAGACCGTGCCCGCCCGCAGCCGGCTGCCGACGCGGTGCGCGGTGCCGAGGTTCTGGGACCAGACGCCGGCCGCGAGGCCGTACACCGTGTTGTTGGCGGCCGCGACGACCTCGTCCTCGGTGTCGAAGGCGATCGCGGTCACCACGGGACCGAAGATCTCGTCGGTCTGCACGGCCATCTGCTCGGTGACGGAGGTGATCAGGGTCGGTGCCACGAAGTAGCCGCGGTCACCGACCGCGTCGGCACTGCCCGCGGTGAGAACAGCGCCGTCCTGCACCGCCCCGCGGATGTAGCCCAGCACCTTCTCGTGCTGCTCCTGCGAGACCAGCGGCCCCATGTGCGAGGCCGGGTCGAAACCGTCGCCCACCTTGATCGCCCGCGCGGCCGCGGCAACGCCCTCGACGACCTGGTCGAAGACGTCGCGCTGCACGTAGAGGCGCGAGCCGTTGACGCAGCACTGGCCCTCGTTGAAGTAGCCACCCAGCACCGCGCCGGCGACGGCGGCGTCCAGGTCTGCGTCGTTGAAGATGATGTTGGGAGCCTTGCCACCGAGCTCGAGCGACACCTTCTTGAGGTTGCCCGAGGCAGCGGCGGCGATCTTCTTGCCGACCTCGGTGCTGCCGGTGAAGGCGACCTTGTCGACGCCGTGGTGGTCGACGAGCGCGGCGCCGGTCTCGCCGAAGCCGGGCACGATGTTGACGACGCCGGCGGGCACACCGGCCTCGAGCAGCAGCTCGCCGAGGCGCAGAGCGGTCAACGGGGTCTGCTCGGCGGGCTTGAGGATGACGGTGTTGCCCGCCGTGATGGCCGGCACGATCTTGAAGCAGGCCATCAGCAACGGGAAGTTCCACGGCACGATGCCGGCGACCACGCCGATCGCCTCGCGCCGGGTGTAGGCGTGGAAGTCCCGGCCGGGCACCGACATCGGGATGGTCGTGCCCTCCATCTTGGTCGCCCAGCCGGCGAAGTAGCGGAACAGCTCGGCCGAGGTCGCGACGTCACCGTCGCGGGCCGCCTCGACCCGCTTGCCGTTGTCCAGAGCCTCCAGCTGGGCCAGCTCGTCGGCGTGGGCCTCGATCAGGTCGCCGATGCGCCACAGCAGGTGGGAGCGGTCGCGCGGTGTCATCTTCGACCACGGCGAGGGCGACTCGAACGCAGTCCGCGCCGCGACGACCGCGCGGTCGACGTCGACGGCCGACGCCTGCGCGACCTGGACGAGCACCTCCTCGGTCGCCGGGTTGACGGTGGCGAAGGTCTTGCCGTCCTTCGCGTCCACCCATTCGCCGTCGATCAGCAGCTGCTTGGGCGAGGACAGGAACGAGCGGACGGCGGGCAGCAGGGTGGAGTTCTCGTGGGGCATGGTGGCCTTCCGTGGGAGTGAGCTGGACGAACGTGCGGGGCAGAACGGCTTCGGCTACTTGATGATCAGCACCTTCGACCGGTCGAGGGTGAGGGCGACAGCGGCGACGATGATCGCGCCGTACAGGATCTGCTCGTAGGCGGACGGGACACCGACGATCGGCAGCCCGACCCGCAGCAGCGTGACGACCAGCGCGCCGGCGAGGCTTCGCCACACACTGCCGTGACCGCCGGTGATCGCGGTGCCGCCGACCACGATGGCCGCGACGGCCGGCAGCAGCAGGTTGTCGGCCATGGTGGGGCTACCGCTGAACTGGCGCGAGACCAGCATCACCGCGGCGAGCCCGGCGCAGGCACCGGAGACGCAGAACGCACCGATCTTGACCAGGTCGACAGGTGTGCCCGCGAGTCGCGCCGCCGACTCGGAGTACCCGGTCGCGGAGATCCAGCTGTGCAGCGGGGTCAGCTTGAGCACCACGGAGATCACGGCGACGACGATGATCGCCACGGCCAGCGACATCGGCACGTAGCCCCCGACGTAGAGGTCCAGCCACGCGATCGTCGAGTCGTCCACGACCCGCACGGTGCCGGCGCCGGAGACGACCAGAGCGACCGCGGACAGGATGCTCATTCCGCCCAGCGTGACGATGAACGACGGTATCCGGAGCAGCACGTGCGCCACGCCCTGCACCGCGCCGATCGCCGCCGCGGCCAGTACGACGGCCGGCGTGGCCAGGCCACCGAGGTCCGGCAGCCACAGAGCGAGGAAGACGGTCGACACCGAGGCCAGCGCCGCGATGGACAGGTCGATGCCGCCGCAGAGCACGACGAGCGTCGCGCCCGCGGCGAGCACGATGAGGGGCGCAGCCGTCCGCGACGCCGCGGTCAGGCTGCGCTGGGTCAGGAACTCCGGGTCCGCGATCGTCAGCGCGGCCAGCAGCACCGCCAGCGCGATGAGCGGCATGTACGACGTGAGCCGCCGCGCCGGACCAGGACCACCCTTCACGGTCGCGGGCCCGGCGGCCGGCTTCGTGGTGACTGGGGTGCTCATACCATCTCTTTCACGAGGTCCAGGGGGCTCGGTTTGCCGCCGTTCGGGCAGGCGACCTCGGTCGCGACCCGTCCGTCGTTCATCACCAGGATCCGGTCGGCCATGCCGATCGCCTCCTCCAGGCTGTCGGCCAGCAGCACGGTCGCCACGCCGTTCCCGGCGAGCTCGCGCATCAGCCGGTACACCTCCGACCGGGCTCCGATGTCGAGGCCGCGGGTCGGGTGGTCCAGCAGGAGCAACCTGATGTCGCCACCGACCAGCCAGCGGGCCAGCACCACCTTCTGCTGGTTGCCGCCGGACAATCGCTGGATGGCGGTGTCGCGGCCCGGCGTACGGATCGAGAGGCGGCTGATCCAGCTGTCCACCAGGGCGGCCTGCTTCCGTGGCGCAACCAGCGGTCCGGAGCAGCGGGCCTTCTGCTTGGTCAGGGTCATGTTCTCGGCCACCGACATCGGGCCGACCATGCCCTCGGTCTTGCGTTCGGCGGGGACGTAGCCGATGCCGGCGGCGCAGGCGGCACGGGTCCCGGGGAGGTCGAGCAGCTTGCCGTCCATCCGGATCTCGCCGGCCGTGGTCGGCTCGGCTCCGAAGAGCGCCCGGCACAGGTCCTCCCGACCGGACCCGTGCACGCCGACGATCGCCACGATCTCCCCGGCCGCGACGTCGAGGTCGACGTCGCGGAACGACCTGCCCGACAGTCCCCGCACGGACAGCCGGGGCTGCTCGGCCTGCACGGGCGCCGCGGCGTTCTCGTGGTAGTGGTCGTCGGACCCGGTGGACCCGATCATCATCCGGTGCAGCTCGCGCGGAACGGCGCCGGCCGTGGCCACCTCACCGACCGACTGGCCGCCGCGCAGTACGGTCACCCGGTCGCAGACCTCCAGCACCTCGTCGAGCCGGTGTGAGACGAAGACGACCGAGGCGAACTCGCGCAGCCGGCGAATCTGCTCGAAGAGCGTCTCGATCTCCTTCGACTCCAGCACCGAGGTGGGCTCGTCCAGGATGATCACCGGTGGGTGCTGACTGCGCTGCTCGATGCGCAGCACCTTCGCGATCTCGACCATCTGCCGATCCGCGAACGACAACGTGTCGGTCCGGGCCAACGGGTCGATGTGCGAGCCGATCTTGTCCAGTTGCTCCTGAGCCAGCCGCCGCATCGCCTCCCAGCGGTAGATGCCCCGGCGTACTCCGGCGCCTTCACTGCCGAGCACGATGTTCTCTGCAGCGGTCAGGTTGGGCACCAGCGACTGCTCCTGGAAGACCATCCCGATGCCGTGGTCGGCGGCCTCGACGACGCTGCGCAGCTTCACGAGCTCACCGCGCACGTAGATCTCACCGGCGTCGGGGCGGACCAGACCGACCAGCGCCTTCAGCAGGGTCGACTTGCCGGCGCCGTTCTCACCGGCCAGGCCGAGCACCTCGTGCTGGCGCACCACCAGGTCGACGCCGTCGAGCGCCTTCACGCCCGGATAGTGCTTGACCAGGCCACGGACCTCCAGCGCCGCCACCGGAACCGGCGCGGACGTCGTGGGCTCCTGCTCGACGTGGACGCTCATTTGACCACCTGGTTCCTTCGACGTTGGGGAATGACGGCCGCGGCGACCGCGGCGACGACGATGAGACCCTCGACACCGCCCTGCCAGTACGGGCTGACACCGACCTGCACGAGGCCGTTCGTGAGCACCATGACGAGCAGGACACCGACGGCGGAGTGCAGGATGCCGCCCCGGCCTCCGGTGAGCAGGGTGCCGCCGACGACGGCCGCGGTGATGGCCGAGAAGTCGTAGCCGTCACCGGCCTGGACGAGGCCGGCACCGAGCTGGCTGGTCACCATCACCCCGCCCAGTCCGTAGAACGCGCCGGCCAGGGTGAAGACGGCGACCTTGTACGGCTCGACCTTGACCCCCGACAGCGTGAGCACCTCTTCGGCGCCGCCGATCGCGAACGCGTAACGACCGAGCCGGGTGTACCGCTGGATCAGCCACCCCACCACCAGGCAGGCGGCGGCGATCCAGGTCAGGTAGGAGAAGCCGAGGAAGCGCTCGACCGCCCAGCTCTCCAGCATGGTGTCGGAGATGTTGGGCTGGACCCCGGCGAACAGCAGCGTCGCGACACCGAGCCCGATGGCCGAGACGCCCAGCGTGACCATGAACGACGGCACCTTCAGCAGCACCAGCGCCAGCCCGCTCACGCAGCCGAGTGCCGCGCCGACCAGGATCGCGACCGCGATCCCGAGCAGGCCGAGGTCGTTGTCGTTGCGGTTGTTCGCCACCAGGAGCGACACCGCCAGGGCCGAGGCGCCCATCACGCCCGCCGCCGACAGCTCGATGGATCCCATCATCAGCACGAACGTGATGCCACAGGTGACGACGGCGAGCACCGCGGCGGCGTCCAGGATGTTCTGCACGTTGTCGATGCTGCGGAACTGCGAGCTCAGGGTCGCGAACACCACGAAGATGACGACCAGGGCAACCGGTGGACCGGCGTCCCGCAACGACACGCCCCGGCGGGGCCGGGGGCGAGACGCGGTCGCGACCCGTGTTGTCGTGCTCACGACAGGGGACCGGCCACGCGGTTGAAGACGTTCCCGCACTCGAAGTCGGACGGGTTGGTCTTCGGCTGCAGGAAGTCGGCGACGTTGTCCTTGGTGATCAGGAACTGCTCGGCGAAGAACGCGCGGTTCTCGACGGCGATGTCGTCCACCGACAGCTTCCCGGTGGCGACGCAGTAGCCGATCGCCAGGCCGATGCCGCCCTGCCACCCGCCGTCACTGGAGACGGTGGCGGTCATCGTGCCGTTCTTGACCGCGGTGACGGCGTCCGGCACGGCGTCGATGCCGACGACCGCCACCTTGCCGGCGCGACCGGCCTGCTGCAGCGCCTCCAGGGCACCGAGCGCCATGTCGTCGTTCGCGGCCCAGATGCCCTTGACGTTGGCGCCGTGCTTGGTCAGCAGCGTCTTGGTCACCGCGAGCGCCTCGGCGCGGGAGAAGTTCGCCGCCTGCTGGTCGAGCAGCTTGACGCCGGTGTTCTTCTTGAGCGACGCCTGCAGACCGGCGAACCGGTCCTTGGCCGCCGCCGTGTCGAGCACGCCCTGCAGTGCGATGATGCCGCCCGAGCCGCCGATCGCCTGGGCCAGCGCGTCACCGATCTGCTGACCGGACTCGACGCCGTTGTAGGTGATGTGGCTGAGCCACTTGCCGTAGTCGGTCGGCTTGAGCTCGGCCGGCTTGTTCCACTGGGTGACCAGGTAGGCCCCGGCCCGGTCTGCACCCTTGACGATCGGCGTCGTGTCGGAGTCACCGTTGGGCAGCACGTTCATCACGAGACACTTGGTGTCGCCGGCAAGCACCTGGCTGATCTGCTCCTGCTGCTTGGTGGAGTCACCGTCGTAGGTGAGCCGCTGCTGGGTGAGGCCCACCGACTTGGCGAACGCGTCGCCACCGGCGAGCCACGAGGCCTCGTAGGGATTGGACTCGTTGCGAACCTGACCCACCAGCTTGACCTCGGTCGGCGCGCAACTGCCCGCGCTCGCGGTGTCGTTGCCGCCGCCGGCCTCCTCGCTGCAGCCCGTGAGCGCAGCGGCCGCCAGCGACACGCAGACCAGGGCTGCGGCGGGACGAGAGGTGAACTTCATGGTCGGTCCTCGATTTCTTCGGTGCCGGGGCTCCGGCGGGATGACACTGACGGAAGGAGAACTGCCGCCCGAGTGCGGCTGCTGCGAGTGCTGCGTGGTGCGGGCCCGGGTCAGCGGGCCATCCAGCCGCCGTCGACCACGAGGACGTGGCCGTTGACGTAGTCGGCGGCCGAGGAGCTCAGAAAGACGACCGATCCGGCGATGTCGGCGGCGTTTCCCCAGCGGCCGGCCGGGATGCGCTCGAGAATGGACCGGGAACGGACCGGGTCCTCGCGCAGCGCGGTGGTGTTGTCGGTGACGATGTAGCCGGGCGCGACGGCGTTGACCTGTACGCCGAGCGGACCCCATTCGTTGGCCAGGGCCTTGGTGAGGCCGGCGACGCCGTGCTTGCTGGCGGCGTACGACGCGACGCGGAGGCCGCCCTGGAAGGACAGCAGGCTGGCGATGCTGACGATCTTGCCGTGCCCACGCTCGGCCATCGGGCGCCCGAACTGCTGGCACAGGAAGAACAGGCCGTTCAAGTTCGTGTCCAGCACGCGGTTCCAGGACTCGTTGCTGACGGCCACCGAGTCCTGGCGGTCGATGATGCCGGCGTTGTTGACCAGGATGTCGACCTGCCGGGTGGCGCTCACCTCGGCACCGACCCGCTGGACGGCGTCGTGGTCGCTGACGTCGAGGTTGACGATCCGCACGTCCCGGCCCAGGTCGGCCACCTGGTCCCGGGTGGAGTCCTGGCTTCCGGGCCGACCCAGCAGGACCAGGTCGGCCCCGGCCTGAGCCAGTCCGAGCGCGACAGCCTGCCCGAGTCCGCGGCCGGCACCGGTCACGACAGCGCAGCGTCCGTGCAGGTCGAACGGCGAGCGGAGATCGGCGGCCGCCTGCGTGCTCACAGGTCCTCCAGCGCTACCGGGGTCAGATCCGTGTAGGTGTTGTTCTCGCCACCCATCGCCCAGACGAACGCGTACGAGCCGGTGCCGGCGCCGGAGTGGATCGACCACGGCGGCGAAATCACGGCCTCCCGGTTTTGCAGGACGAGGTGACGGGTCGCGCCGGGCTGACCCAGGAAGTGGAAGATCCGGTCCTGCTCGTCCAGGTCGACGTACAGGTAGACCTCGGTACGCCGGTCGTGCAGGTGCGGAGGGAACGTGTTCCACACGGAGCCGTCGGCGATGACGGTCACGCCGAACTGGAGCACCGACGTCTGCAACTCCTGACCCCAGGCGTAGCGGTAGAGGCTGCGCTCGTTGGCGCCCGCCGCTGTGCCCAGCGCGACCGGCTCGATCGTTGGGTGGCTCAGCGCGGTGGTCGGATACGTCGCGTGCGCCGGAGCGGAGACGAAGTAGAAGGCCGCGTCGGCGCCGGCGAAGACGACCTCGCTACCGCGCCCGACGTACAGGCCGTCGAGGTGCTGGAGCTCGAACTTCTCGTTGTCGACGAGCACGTGGCCGGACTGCCCGACATTGACGATGCCGAGCTCGCGGCGCTCGAGGTGGGACGCGGTGCCGAGCGCGTCCCAGGCCGGCAGCTCGAGCTGACCGGTGCCGGGAACCGCTCCCCCGACGACCAGCCGGTCGTCGTGCGTGTAGACCCCGTGCACCTCCCCGGGACGGAACAGGTTCTGCACGAGGAAGCTCTCCCGCAGGTCCGCAGTCGTCGCCGTCTCCACGCTGGACGGGGCTGCGGAATACCGAACTTCGATCAAGGCGAGCTCCTCGCTATCTGAACCACGTTCTGCTACGTGAACTGGTTGCAAGCTACCTGTGGCTCCGATCACAGGTCAAGGGGTCGAAGTCCGTCCATATATGTGGACCGTGGTGTATCGTCGTGATGACTGTGGGCAGTCCGCGCCACATGATCAGGAGGTTCTCGGTGGGCACGGAAAAGACGGGGAACGGCAGCGCCACCGCCGGAGAGGTGAAGTCCGCCGCACGCGTGCTGGACGTTCTCGACGACATCGCCGCGCGGGGTCCTGGCACCCAACTGCAGCTGGCCAAACGCCTGGGCATCCCGAAAAGCAGCTTGCACGCTCTGCTGCGCACCATGTGCGCCCGCGGCTGGCTGGACACCGACCAGACCGGCAGCGTGTACCGGCTCGGGATTCACACCCTGACGGTCAGCTCGGCCTACCTCGACGGGGACCCGGTGCTCTCTCGCGCCGCCTCGGTGATGGACGAGATCGCGGCAGCCACCGAGGAAACGGTGCATCTGGGTCGTTTGGAGGGCTCAGACGTCATCTACACCGCCAAGCGGGAGTCCAAGCACCCCCTGCGCATGCACTCGGCCGTCGGCCGGCGGCTGCCCGCCTACGCGACATCGCTGGGCCGCGCGATGCTCGCGGAGCAGACCGAAGCCGTCCGTGACGCGCTCGTTCCGCAGCACATCGAGCCGCTCACCCCGCACTCGACCACCGACCGGGGCACCCTGCTCGCGATCATCGAGAAGGCCCAGCAGGTCGGCTACGCCGAGGAGAGCGAGGAGTCCTGCCTGGGCGTGCGCTGCTTCGGTGTCGCGCTGCCGTTCTCGCGGACGTCGGTCGACGCGCTCAGCGTCGCGGTCCCGATCAGCCGCCTCGACAAAGCCCGGGAGGACTTCATCATCGAGTCCCTGCTGAGCGTCAAGGCCCGCTTGTCGGTCCTGCACGACAACAGCATGGTGCGCTGACGAAGTACCGCCGCTCGACGGCTGCCGACCGTTACGTCCTCCACTGCCACAACGCGGAGCACGAGGACAGGGCGATGATGGCGAACTTCGAGGTCGTCCAGCCGCTTGTCGGGAGCGACGCTGCTGACGGTGCGGGTGGAGTAGGAGCAGTCCTCGATGTCGTCCCACCCGACGATGGCGATGTCGTCCGGCACCCGGACCCCGTGGTCCAGTAGCGCTTTCAGCGCGCCGAGGGCGAGCAGGTCGTTGAAGCAGAACAACGCATCGACCCGCACCTCAAGGCGAACCTGCGCGAACCGAAGATCCCTTCCCTGTGACGCGCGGGAGGGCGAGGTAGGCGGAGAGTACCCCGGCAGCGGCGATCAGGGACCACAAGGCCCACGGGCCGATCGCGTACGCGGCGCCGCCGAGGACGACGACGCGATGCTCGTGGTGGGTCATTCGACACTCCCAGGGTCGGGTCACCGGGCCGCTCCGTGATGCCGGTGACGCCCATGGGACAGATCGGCCACCCCGGACGTGACAGTCGCGAATGTGACTCACAGCACAACGATGAAAGAGACCACCTCGCGCCGCAAGGTCCTCGAACTCTCGGTCCACCGCTCCTGCCGGCTCAGAAGGTCGACCTGAAAAATCAAACGACTGCCCCATCCGGGCACCGAGGAGGGTTGAACTGACAGGCTCGTCGTACTCCTCCCGGAACCGGCGGTCGTCAGGCATCCAGTTGGCCAGGTCGTGCTTCTGGTTGGGGTCACCGGCTCAGTGATCTCCATGTCGGCATCGACGTAGATGACGATCATGACGCGGCGCGGTACGTCGGACAGGTTCGGAGCGGCGCGGTAGCGTCGAGGGCGGGATCGCCGCTGTCCTGTATGGCCTCTTCACGGCCACGTTGACGGCCGGAGCGCGCGGCCGCCGGAGCTCAGACCAGACTGACAACTGACACCGGCGCTTGCTGGTGACGCTGGATAGTCGCGGTGTCATTCGGAGGTGGCAGGGGTGCTCAGGCTAGGAGGTCCGCCTTTCGCGATACGCCGAGAAGAAGCTGCCAGAGACGCAGAGCGCAACCACGACGCGCAGCCAGCCGCGCCAACCAGGGTCCGTGATCGCCAGCACAAGCGAGACAAGAGCCAAGACAAAAAAGATGACGCTGATGACCAACCACCAGCGACCACGTGGTTCTTCAGCTTTCATTCGGCAACTCTACTGACGTTGCAGAGACGTTCGGACGGCGTGCCGTGAGCTTCGATCACCTCCGGCTGATCATGGACGGGTGAGGCGAAAGGCGCCGAGAGTCACCGTCCTCAGCCGCCGGCAGACCGTCGACACTTCGAACGCACCGGCAGAATTCCTGGATCGGCAGGTATCACCGTGGCCGGGTGACTGCTCTCAGGAGAGTCGGCACTGGGCCGGCCAAGTCATAGCGGAGGACAACATGTCGACGACGAATCTGGAGAAGGCAACCACCAACGGGACGCTGAACACCGGCTCGCGTAGTACGGGCGGGCTGACCGCGTTCCGGCGGGCGGCGGCGCCGGCCGCTGTCCGGGTGGCGCTGAACAAGCTGCTCCCGCTGGCGTTCGAGCTGTCCTGGCAGCAGTCCGCGAGCGACGCCATCGACGCCAAGGCCGCCTCGCCCGACGTGGCACCGCGGCTCGGTGGACTGGTCGGCGCCGGACTGGAGAACAGTGCCGACGGCCGAGGCGTGTTCAAGACCTACCAGCACGGCTGGGTGATGTGGCGCCACGACCTCGGCGCGCTCGCCGTGTACGGCGCGATCGGCGCCCGCTGGAACGAGATCGGCGGTACGACGAGCGGCTACGGCTGGCCAGTCACCGACGAACTGGCCACCCCGCGCGGACCCGGTCGCTACAACCACTTCGAAGGCGGCTCGATCTACTGGAGCCCGAACACCGGCGCCCGGCTGATCTACGGCGCGATCCGGGACCTGTGGGCCGCCATGGCCTGGGAGCAGGGCCCGCTCGGTCTGCCGACCACCGACGAGGAGGACGTGCCCGGCGTGGCCGGCGCCCGGCGCAACCACTTCGAGGGCGGCGTGATCACCTGGACGCCCTGGTCCGGCGCGCGGGTCACCTCGCTCAACGTGCCGGCCGAGGCGCCGCCCGGCGGGCTGACCATCCAGACCGTGGGCAGTGGCGGCAACCCGGCGCCGGCGCCGCAGGTACAGCGCCACATCATCGCCACCGCTCACATCGCCATCACCGACCACGAGACGTTCGGCAGCAACGAGCACGGCCGCGCCGACCGGCGCGACGAGCGCTGGATCGACAGCTGGGACCCGCAGGGCGTGATGACGCTGGTCGGGGTGGCCGGTGGCGAGGTGCGCGTCGAGGTGGTCGCCGACGCCGCTGTCCGGCCGGACGGCAGTGTCCGGGTCGGCGTCAACGTCAAGCTGTTCGAAGGCACCAGCGAAACCACCGACGACCTCGACGGGGTCCGGTCGACCAGCCAGGTCGTGCCGCGCGACCAGGTCGTCCAGATCCCGATCAACATCCGCAACGACGACGAGGGTGGGGACCACGCCGAGATCTCACTGGTGATCTCGAACAGCTCCACCTGAGCAGTACCGATCCCGGGCCGCGCCGGCCACCTCCCGCCGGCGCGGCCCGGTTCATGCACCGATCGCCAGGAACGCCGCCGCGGCGGCCGTCAGCGCGGGGTCACCCCGGCCGGCCCGCCGGGCTCGCAACATCGCCACCCCGAGTTCGTCGGCTTCCTCCAGGCCGGCATGCATCTCGACCATCAGCGGAACCGTCGCCTGATCGTTGACCGGTACGACGCTGCACACGATGCCGACGCTGCCCAGTGACAACATGGCGGCCGCGAAGCCGAGCAGCTCACTGGTTCCGACCGGTGACATCACACCGGACTCGCACGCCGACAGCACCAGCCGGCGCGGTGCCCGGTGCAGCCGCTGGAGATCGTGCACGGTGAGCGGCCCGTCGTCGACCTCCAGCGCGGAGAACATCGGGCTGTCCTGGCGGAACCGGCCGTGGGCGGCGACATGCGCGATGCCCGCGCCGTCCAGCGCCGCGAGGCAGGCGTCCACCACAGCGGCGCCGTCCCGCAGTACGACGGCGTCAGGATCCCGCGCTGCCAGTACTTCGACCTCAGCGGCCCCGGACTTCAGGTCGGGGCCCAGAATCAGCACCCGCCGACCGGCTCCGCGAGGCGCCGACCTGCTCCGCAGCCACGCGGCCGCGGACGGAGTGACGGTCAACGGCACGTCGGCAAGGGCCGGGACCAGCCCCCAGGGCGCGGCGTGCAGCCGGCTGGTCGGCGAGATCACGAGCGGCCCGTCAGGGCAGGCACGCAGCGCCTCGCCGAGCACCGCCGTACCGAGCTGATCGCCGACCGGTTCCAGCGCCACCGGCCGACCGCGCGCGGCCTGGCGGAGCGCGAAGCGGGCCAGGTCCACGGCCCGCTCGGCATCGTCCACGGTGCCGAGCTCGAAGCGGCGTACGATGCCGGCGGCAATTACCAGGGCCTGCAGCCGGCCGCCGGCCTCGACCAGCTCGATGAACGAACCGTCGCCGACCGCGGCCACCAGCCGATCCACGGCGAAGCGGTCCGGCGCGACCCGGCTGCCCGCCAGCCGGTGACCGGTACGCCGCACCTGCTGCTCGAGCTCGAGGCGGGCCCGCTCGAGGTCGCGGGTGGGCTCCCCCGCAGCGTGTGCCGCGGAGAGCCGACGATCGCTGGCGCGCAACGCGGCCAGTACATCGGCAGTCTCCCGCTCCCGAGCCGGCGCGACGGTCGGCTGTGGTTGGGTGTTGGCGCGCCATCGCTCGGCCCACCGCAACAGCGTCCGTGGGCTGGAGTGGACGGCGTGCCGCAGTCCGAGCGCCGCCAGCTCTTCGCCGTGGATCGTTGCCAGCGCGCGCAGTTCGGAACTGCCCAGCGTGGTGCGGTACTCGTCAAGGGCGTCGAGCCCGCGCCGGCAGGCGGCGAGCACGCCCCGCGACTCGCCCCGAGCGTCCCGGTCGATCGCCCGGGCGAGCCAGCCCGAGGTGCTGACCAGTCCCGCTGGGTGATGCCGGTACGACGCGGCTGCGCCGAGCAGGGCGGAGGCGTTTCCCAGTCCGAGCTCGGTCGCGACCCGACCGGCCAGCAACCAAGCCAGTGACGCCTCCCGGGCGTGCTCGGCCTCCAGCCGGCGGGCGACTTCGGTGGCGGCGGCAACCAGTCCGCGGGTGATCCGTCCGGTCTGCTGCTGGGCCCGCAGCTCCACCAGTTCGGCCCGCAGTGCCCAGGCGTCGCGCCGCTGCCGCCGGAACAGTCCGCGGGCTTCGCGCGCCCGTACGAGCGCAGTGTCCGCGTGCCCACCGGCCAGCTCGACCGTTGCCAGCGTGAGCAGCAGTTCCGCCCGGCTGGTCTGCTGCAGCGGTGCCTGGTCGAGCGTGATGTCGGCCAGCTCGATCGCGTCCGACACCAGTCCAGCGGTCAGCAACGCCGCGCACCGGTCATCGGCCAGTTCGGCCGGGGAGACGCCACACTCGGCGTACCGCTGCGCTGCCTGGTCGTAGAGCGCGAGGGCCGTCGGCAGGTCGCCACGGCAGTAGGCGATGACGCCGCGATTGTGCAGCGTCTGCACCGACTCCAGCCGCTGGTGCTCGCGGACGAAGATCGCTTCGGCCCGCGTCACCAGGTCTTCCGCGGTCGCGAGTCGGCCGCGGGCGAGCTCGGCGATACCGAGCAGGTTGAGGGTGCGCGCTTCCCAGACCGGATCGCCGGCCCGGCGTACTCCGGTCAGGGCGCGGTTCAGGTCGCGGGCGGCCTCGCGGTGCCGGGCCAAGATCACCGTCAGCACGTATCCGCGCCGCATCAGCACCTTCGCCCGGATCGCCGGGTCGCGGGCGCCGGCGATCGCCCGGCCGAGCTGGTCGAGACCGTCCGTGGTCCGCCCGGCCATCGTCAGCGCCGCGCCCAGGGTCGCGCGGACATCCGCCTCCCGGTCGGGATCAGTTGCCCGCGCCGCGTACCGCAGTGCCCTTCGGAGCTCCGGTACCGCGAGATCGGTGCGGCCGCGATCGCGCAGTACGAGGCCGCGCGCCTGACGGGCGACCGACAGGGCCCAGGGGTCGGTGCAGCCGGCCATCACCCGGCCGGCCTCGGCCAGCGCGCGGTCCGGGCTGGAGACCGCGAGGCCGAGCAGCGAGGTGACGTCGTCGACGCGGTGCTCGGCCATCCGCACGCTCCTTCCCTGGACGAAGCCACACCGCTACCTTGCTACACAGGGGATATCGCATTCTGGCGAATGAGGTGGTGCGATGACAGCGACACCCGACGATTCTGCCAGTGCCGATGCCCGGCAACGGGTACGAGATCAGGTCGCGCTGATCCGGGCAGGAACCGAGGTCGCGGCGGACACCGAGGACGATGCCGACTTCAACTATCTCCACGACCCCGACCACCTGCTGGTCCGGGAGGACCTGCTGCCCGAGCTGCGGGCTGCACTGCAACGCAGGCAGGACGTCTTCGACGGAGAGGGTGACACCGTCGGCTCCCCGATCGCCGGGCTGAGCCGCTATCTGCTGCCGAACCGGCGCGACGCCCAGGGCCGCAGTGTCGTCGACGCGCTGGCCGTGCTGGACGAGGAACTCGGGGAGGGACGGGTCACCCCCGACCACTTCCTCCACGTCACTGTGGCCGGCACCTGCTGTCCGGCCACCGAGCCGGCCGAGACCGGCCTCACCGAGCCGTGGCCACCGCGCAGTACCGACGCCACCGCCGGGTCCGGCATCCGGGTCACCGTGGTCGACACCGGCCTGCATCATCCCGCGACCACGAAACCCGCGACGCCCTGGCTGGCCCAGGTGAGCGGCGAGGCGGAAGAAACCGGGCAGGCACGTCCGGAACTGCTCGAGTACGAAGGGCACGGCACCTTCGTCGCCGGCGTCGTCCGGTGCCGGGCGCCGGCTGCCGCGGTTCACGTCGAGCGTTTCAGCGTGATGGCCGGGGGCGCGATCCGGGAGTCCGACCTGATCGTCCAGCTCGCCCAGACGCTGGCGGAGCCGCCACACCTGATCAACCTGTCGGCCGGCTGCCGGTCGCGCAACAATCTGCCGCTGTTGTCGTTCGAGGTGCTGTGGGACTCGCTGCTCGGGCAGTTGCCGAACACCGTGCTGGTCGCCGCCGCCGGCAACGACGGTTCCTCGATCCCGTTCTGGCCCGCCGCCTTCGGCTGGGCGGTCGGCGTCGGCTCGCTCGACCGCAACGGCGACGTCTCGAGCTTCTCCAACCACGGCGTGTCCGCCGACGTCTTCGCGCTCGGCCGCAACCACGTCAACGCGTTCCCCGACGGGTCGTACACCTGCCGGGAAGCCCCCGACACCGGCGACCCCCGGGTGTTCGGTACCGGGCTGGCCAGATGGAGCGGCACGTCGTTCGCGGCGCCGTTGGTCACCGGCCTGATCGCCGCCCGGATGTACGCCGACGCCCCCGACACCCGGGCCGCCCGCGACGCCGTACTGCAGTCCGCGAAGACCTACCAGGACCCGCGGCTCGGGCCGGTCCAGGTGCTGCCCAACCCCTGACCTTCGCTCAACTCAGAGCACCACCCACTCGGTACGCCGGTTCGCGCCGTCCAACTCGACCACGAACCGCACCGGACCACGTCCACGCCAGTCGATCGTGAACAGGCCGGAGGTGTCGGCGACCGCGGCCACCGGCTGCTGCTCCCCCGGCCCCTCAATCGTGACCCGGCACTCCCGCGGTGGCAGCACCTGCCCCACGATCCGCCGGTCGTCGGCCTCCAGCTCCAGCGACACCCCGCCGCCGCTGAACGACAGCACCCGCCGATCCCCCTCGCCGCGGACAGCCGCACCGGCGAGCTCGCCCTCCTGCACCAGCATCAGCAGGTCCCGGTCGACGCTGCGCCAGGCGAACGCCGCCTGCGCGGCGTCCCGCCAGCGCTGCGGTACGTCGCCGGCGCCGCGCAGGCTGTCGCCCAGCTCTTCCATCAGCGTGTCGTCGTCATCCGAGCGCGACATCGCGACCGCCTCCTGTCCTGGTCCCGGCCGGCTCGGCGGCGTGGTTGCGCACCCAAGTGGTCTCGCGGAGCTGCGCCAGGGCCCGAGCCCTGGTCGGCCCGATACTTCCGACCGGCATGTCGAGCCGACGGCTGATCTCCTCGTACGGGATCGGCGGATCGGCCAGCAGCAGCATCAGCAGCCCGCGCCGGCTCTCGGACAGCTCGCGCAGCCCAGCCCGCAGCGCGGCTCGCCGTTCCTCCTCGACCAGCGCCGCGTCGAGCTCGGGATCGTCGGCCGTCTCCAGACCAGGACCCAGCGGATCGGTCGGGAGGGCCCGGCCGCGCAGCCGGATCACCCGCAACGCCTCGTGTCTCGCGGTGGTCGCGAGCCAGCCGGGCAGCGCGCGAGGCTCCCGCAGTTCGTTCAGGTGCTCGACGAGTTGCAGCCAAACGGTCTGGTTGACGTCGTCGGCGTCGGCCGCCGACAGGCGAAACCTGCCGATCACCCGGCGAACCAGCGGAAGGTAGAGCTCGACCAGGGCGTTCCAGCAGCTCTGGTCCCCGCCCCGCGCCCCCGCCACGAGCTCGTCAACCGGTACAGACGATCCCATCGCACCTCCTCGACGCCCCAGAGGGGCCCCCTCCAGGACAGCCACCTCGTCAGAGCGGAGCCCGAAACCACGCCTCAGATACAACGCACCCTCAGTCGACACCACGGCCGGACCCACCACAAGGGGTTCCGGACTGTTGCGCGCTGCAAGCGGGTGCTGGACGATCCGTCTGTGGCGGTGGCCCGCCGCGGCATGTTCCCGGACGGCCCTTCACCGCTCGGGGGCCTTGCATGAAGCCGCAATGGTGGCGCATCCGCCGAGGTGCGATCAGGCCCGGGTAGAGAGCGTGTACGCCGAAGCCGGCATCAGGCCGCTGATCGTCCCTCGCCACCCGCGCCCTCGAACTCAGCCCGGAGAGATCGCCCGAACCACTGGTGGTCGCCGCGGCGTTCATGGCCCCCGCCGGGCTGGCTTTGATCACCAGCAGCTTCCCAGAGGGCCCACAACGGAACAAGGCGCTGGGAGTGTACGCCGGCACCGCCGCCGGTGGTTTCTCCCTCGGTCATCGCCGCGTCCGCGCGCTGGAACGTTCGGGCGTGATCGGCGTCTACCGTGCCCACCTCGACGCCCACGCCCTCGGCCTGACCTTCGAGGCCCTCGTCTTCGTCACGATGCGCGCTGCCGACCGCGACACGATCGAGGCATTCGGGCAAACGGTCGCCACCGTTCCCAACGTGCTGGAGGCTCAACGCCTCTTCGGCGACCCCGACTACCTGTTGCGCGTGATCACCCGCGACCTGCCCGACTTCCAAAAGCTGTACGACGAACGCCTCGCCACCCTCCCCGGAGTCCAGCGCCTCAGCTCCACCCTCGTCATGAAGAGCGTGGTCGAGAACCGCCCCCTGCCGCTGTGACAGTGCGAAGGTCGAGAAGCTCGCCTAGAGCAACATGAGGCGCTGGGACTCGTGCCGCTGGCGTCCGCAGGCTCGGTCGGCGGTGCGTTGCTCGCGCACTCGGTCATTTCCTCACGGCAGCGATCGGCAGAGACACGTCGAACGATCAACCCCGACTGTCCAGGCGGGTGCAGACACCTCCGGGACCGACAAGCTACGGAGGCGGTGGCGGCGGCGACCACAGCGGTAGCCGCATCACCGTCCCCGCAGTTCGCTATGCGCTTAGATCTGGGTGGAAAGGCTCTATCGCCGGGACCGGCCCGGGGCTAGGGTGCGGCTCATCTTCGGGGACATCCGCCATTCCGTCCGCCAAGGGAGTCGCTCCGTGAAGCGAGCCGTCCGCGTCCTTCTCGCCCTCGTTCTTCTCGTCACCGGCGTCGGCCTGTGTGCCGTCCAGGCCCAAGCGGCCACCAACCTGGTGCGCAACGCCGGGTTCGAGCTCGACACCCAGTTCTGGGCAGCCCGCAACGCCGCCGTCGTCAGCGACGACGTCTACTCCGGCACGAAGACGGGCAAGCTGCTGCCCGGCGCGGAGGGCGCGTTCGAGCAGCGCATCGACGGATTGTCGCCGAACACCCGGTACACGGTCAGTGGTGTCGCCAAGACCGACACACACGAGTGGTATCTCGGGGTGAAACACCACGGCGCGGCGGAGGCGAACAAGAAGGTCACTGCCACCCGGTACACCCGCGAGACGCTGGCGTTCACCACCGGACCGGACAGTCGATCGGCCACCATCTACATCTGGAAGCCGGCCACCGCGAACACCGTCCACGCCGACGACGTGCAGGTGTTCCCCACCGCCGCGTTGCCGGGTGACGTACTGATCAACGGCGGCTTCGAGTGGGGAGCCCAGCAGTGGGCCGTGGTGAACGGCTCGGTGGTCGCCGACAACGTCCGGACGGGTGTCGGCGCCGCCAAGCTGACCGGTAGCGCCGGAGGATTCGAGCAGACCGTCCCGGTGTCCGCGAACACCTCCTACACCTTCTCGGGTTTCGCGAAGGTCGACGGCCAGGAGGTGCGGATCGGCGTCAAGGGATACGGCGGGGCCGAGACCAACGTCCCGGTGCGGACCACGACCTACAGCCAGGGCACGGTGACCTTCACCACCGGTCCGACGGCCACCTCGGCGGTGGTGTACCTGTTCAAGCCGACCAGCGGCAACACCGCGTACGGTGACGACTTCAGCCTGGTGCCGACCCCGGCGGGAACCCCGCAGTTGTGGACCGAGAACTCGCTGACCAGTGTGTTCAAGGACAGCCAGCGCACCGACACCTCCGGGACCGAGGTACGTCTTGTCGCCGCTCGCAACGAGTACGAGTTCGGCCAGGTCGTACTCCGGTCGACCGGGGCGTTCGACATCACCGGGGTGAGTCTGCCGGAGCTGACCAGCGGGGTGAACAAGATCGGCCCCGAGAACCTGCGCTACAAGTTCGTCGACTACATCCATCTGAAGAAGAACTCCGCGCTCAGCCCCGAAGAGTTCAACGAGATTCCGGTCCGGGCCGCTCCCGCCGACTTTCCCGAGTACCTTCGCAACGACAAGACCCGGAGCGTCCCCGGCAATACCTCACAGTCCATCGCCGTCACGGCGTACATCCCGAAGGAGACCGTGGCGGGGGTCTACTCCGCGACGATCACCGTGACCACCACAGCCGGCGTCCGGACGGTCCCGCTGCGCGTTGAGGTGGCGAACGTGACCATCCCCGACTCCGCCCAGGGTGCGCTGAGTTATGCGAACTACACCACCTTGTTCGGCTTCGAGGGCACCGTCGACCAGACGCCGATGTTCTACCCCGGGGTGCAGACCAAGTACAGCGCCGAGTGGTGGGCCCTGATGCGCAAGTTCGCGGCCGACATGCGCGAGCACCGGATGAACACCCATTACATCCCGACGGTCGACCTGCTCACCGACGGCGGCACCACGGTGAACGCCGACGGCACGATCAACTTCAACTGGTCGAAGTTCGACGCGGTGATCCAAATGCTCATCGATGAGAGGGCGGTGAAGCGCCTGCTCGGGGACAACTTCCTGCTGAAGCCGACCTACGACACCTTCGGCATCTGGGGGCTGCGGCGGGTGAACGGCGCCACGGTCGAGCAGATCCTTCCTTACGACAGTGCCGAGGCGCAGAACTTCGCCCGGCAGTATCTCTCCGCCCTCAAGACCCATCTGGTGGCCAAGGGCTGGTTCACGCAGTGGTACCAGTCGGTCGGCGACGAGCCGGGATCGCCGGCGCATGCCGAGACCTGGCGCCGCGCTGTCGACGAGTTGATCAAGGTGCATGCGCCGGGCATGAAAACCTCGACGCCGTATATCGGCCCGCCCTCCACCTGGGGTGCCACCTTCGAGGGACGGCTGAACGTCCATGTCCCGCTCCTGTCGACCCACGAGAGCGCGAAGGACTACTTCCGGGGCCGGCAGGCGCTGGGAGACGAAGTCTGGACCTACGTCTGCAACCGCCCGCTCGGCGCGTTCTACAACCGGTTGATCGATCAGCCCCTGAGCGCACCGCGCTTCATGAACTGGTCCAACTTCGCCAACGGGGTGACCGGTACCCTGCACTGGGCCTACAGCAACTGGAAAGAAGACCCGACGATCAACGCGACACCGGGAGACACAGCGATCGTCTACCCGGATCCGGTGAACAACGATGTGACCAGCACCTTGCGCCACGACGCCATGCGGGACGGCATCGAGGAGTACGAACTCCTCAAGATTCTCTCGACCCGGGACGCGGCGGCGGCCAAGCGCCTGGCAACGGCAACCGCTCCGACCGCGACCTACCCGGCGCTTGACCGCGACTACCTGCAGGGCAAGCACAACCAGCTGGTCCGGTTGGCCGCCGGGAGCTCGGCGACGGACCCGGTCGTCGCAGAAGGTGACCTGATCCAGGCGGAGAACTTCAGTGAACACACCGGGGTCTGCCGCCACACCACTGCCGACATCGATGGTGGCATGAACGTCTGCGGCACCCACAACGGCAAGCACCTCAGCTACGACCAGGTGGACTTCGGTGCCGGAGGCACCGCAAGGTTCGACGTCCGGATGGCGTCTGGGGTGAGCGGTGCGGTGGTCACTGTCCGGGCCGGCAGCCGGATCCTCACCCAGGTCACCGTGCCCAACACCGGCAGTTGGCAGACCTACCAGACGGTGCGAGTGCCGGTGGTCCTGCCGGCGGGCATCCACAAGGTGCAACTCGACTTCACCGGATCCAGCACCCTCTCGCTGGTCCACCTGAACTGGCTCAAGTTCACCCCGCTCGCCGGCAACCTCGCTCGCGACGCGGCGGCCAGCAGCTCGAGTCAGCACAGCGCGGCGTACGCCGCGGACCGGGTACGCGACGACATCAGTCAGGAGCACGCGGCGGGTGAGTGGGCGTCTCTGGGCGAGCAGAACCCGTGGGTCGAGCTCCGCTGGAACGCGGCCAGGACCGTGAGCCAGGTCGTGTTGTTCGACCGGCCCAACATGACCGACGCCGCTGTCGGCGGAGTGTTGTCGTTCAGCAACGGCACCACTGTGCCGGTTAGCGAGATCCGCAACGACGGAAAAGCCAAGGTGGTGTCGTTCGCGGCCCGGTCGGTCACCTCGGTGCGGTTCCAGGTCGCCGGCGGCAGAGGCCTGAACGTCGGTCTCTCGGAGCTGCAGGTATTCGGCCCCGAAGCCGTCGGACCATGGTCGGCACCGGAGAACCTGTATGCCGGATCGGACAGCCAGACCACTGGGTACGCCTACGCGCCCAGCATGATCGCCGGATCCACCGAGTACATCTACAGCTGCCACAGCCGCTCGACCGGAACCGTGCGGGACGACATCTTCCTCACCAAGCGCTCGGGCGGCGTCGTCCAATCGAGTGCTTCGGTACTGCAGGGCACGAGCGGGTGGGATTCGTTCCACAACTGTGATCCCAGCGTGGTTCGAGTCAGCGTCCCCTTCGCCGGGCATACCTACTCGTACGCGATGTTCTATCTCGGCAACGACGTCGACGCCTCCAGGCACAACCAAATCGGGGTGGCAGTCGCCGACACGCTCGACGGCCCGTGGCGGAAGCTGCCCGATCCGGTGGTCAGCTACCCGTGGCCGGACCAGAGTGAGTGGGGCGTCGGGCAGCCGGCCGCCACCGCGATCGACCCGGCCGGGGGCTCGGTCGTACTGACCTGGACAGAGGGCAGTACCGCAGGAAACGTCGGCCGGTTCGCCCGGCTCGACTTCGCCTCCGGCAAGCCGGTGCTGAGCCAGCAACACGCGATCCCGACGGCGGGACTGGCCGATCGGGCTGGAAGGCCGGACACGCTGAACAACTTCGACCTCGTTTATTCCCCGGCGCGGGACCGGTTCTTCGTGGTCCGGGAAGGACACCCCTACCCCAGTACCGATCCGAACTACATCTCCGATCACGTTCAGGTGCTGAGCATCGCGGGAGACGATCTGTGGAAGGGCACAGGCAGCTGGCGCCGGGAGGGCGTCATCGACGGCTCGGTGTCGGGGCGGGCGCGCACGCACAACCCCGGGTTCGAGCGGACGATCTACGGCACGCTTCCGAACGAGTCCCGGATCAGTGTCGTCTACACGACGTCTGACCTCGGGGCGAACTCGCTGTGGAGTTACCGGCTCTGGCGAACCAGCGCGACGGTCTGACCTGGTGGCGAGTCGCGGCTCTCACGCACGGGATTGGCTGTCCGGCAGGCGGAGGACGAGGATCAGGGCGCGAAGTGCGAGAACGGCGCAGATCACCAGCAAGTTGTAGGCGAACAGTTGGTAGAGGCGATTGGAGTCGCTCACCTTCGGGCCACCTGGCGTACCGAGCAGCAGGACCGCCAGGAGACCCGCGGTGGCGTCGAGGATCGCGAGGAGTGTCTGGTGCAGCAGTCCGGTGGTGTGCCGGCAAACGCAGTTTGGCGCCCAGCACAGGCATGTTGCTCAGACTATGGCTGAGCGGCAGGCCGTCCGGCCTCGCGATCCGGGACGTCGGACTCTGGGGGGCGCGGATCGCCGACTGGTCCGCTGAGACCACAGACCAATCGGAGGCATGTGAGGTCGCGATCGGCGCGGGTGTCGCGGCGGTCGTGTTCGCTCTGCTCGGCTACCGCACCCTGACCAGGGCGACCAGGCCCGGCCGCGGCGTATCCTCGACCGCGGGAACCGGACCTGGAGTGGTGAGCTAAACGAGCCCGTTGACCGACGGGCGCAAGCTGAAGGGCGAACGCCGCAGGCAGGAACTGATCGAGGCGACGTTGCGGGTGGTCGCCCGGGACGGCGTGTCCGGGGTCAGCCACCGCACCGTCGCCCGCGAGGCCGGCCGGCCCGCGACCGCGGCTGCGTACTACTTCAGCGGAATCGACGGCCTGCTGCTCCAGGCGCTGTTGACCAACCGCCCCCCGAGCGCGGCGAGATTCGAGGCCATTCTGCGCCTGCTGTTGCCATAGGCCCGGACTTTCGGGCAGATGGTGATATCCGGGAGGTCGTCCAGCCGGCCCGCACGAACGATGTCGGGAGCACCGTCCGCGCCGGCGAGAAGTGCATTCAAGCCGACTAGCCTTCGCTGAGCTGGCCGTGACCGAATGTCGGTGCCGACATTGTGCTGGTAGAAGTGCGTCGGGGAATCTGACGCTAGGCAACAGTTTGGGGGCTTGCGGAGACCGGCGTGTGCCATCCGCCTGTTCTTGTCTTCGCGTTGGGGACCGCTTGTCTGATGGTCACTGCCCTCGAAGCGGCCAGCTTCCGGATCAGATTCTCCGGGCCAGCGAGCTCTCGCAACCTCTGTGTCCTGTCCAACCAGCGAGGATCACGTCGTTGCGGTGCCACCAGCCAACTCGGCGAACGCACTCAACCTTGTTCGGCGGTCCAGGGTAGCTGTGGGCCACCCGGCCAGCAATGCTGTGACAGTGGCCGACCAGCGCCACCCCACCTGGCGACGGCAGAGTCTTCGCCGCGACTTCCAGGTCTCGGTGTCACCAATCCACGGTTGCTTCGGCCGGTAGCGGACGGGATGACTTCGGTCTCGGTCGAAGTGTGTGCGCCGGGTCGGCCTTCCCGGCTTGGATGGCTTCACAGGTTCCGGACCCACGGCTCGGATCGACCCTGGGTGTGAGCCGTGGGGATCAAAGTTCGGTTGGCCAGAAGGAGATCTGCACGGATGAGGCGTAACGCAGTACTTGCCCTGGGTGTGGTTGCTTTCGCAAGTTCGTTGCTGGGTGTCCCCTTGGGCGCCGGTGCGGTCGGTGTTCAAGGCAGCCCCTGCCCCGACGGCGCCCGGATCGACAGCGGTAGCTCCGGTGAGCGCAGCTACCTGCTCTGCAGCACCAACCCCGACCGAGGCAGGATGGACAAGGAACTCTGGATGTCCACCGACCAGGGAGCGAACTACGAGCTACAGGGTCCGGCGCCGCAGAAGGGAATCACCAGCGGCTTCGCAGTGCCTTCGGAACAGACCGTCGCGGTCTCCGCTTCGGCGGCCGACCAGTGCGTCGTCTACCTGACCTTCGACGGCGGGGCCAACTGGGAGGAGACCCTCACGGTCACGGACGGCGCTCCCGCCAGCAACCTCACCTTCACCGACGCGAACCACGGCTCCGTGACGTGCGGGTGGGACGAGAACGCGATGACCTACTACACCGAGGACGCGGGGCGTACCTGGATGAAGATGTAGCGACCGGCGCGGAAGCGCAGCAGCGCGAACCGCTTGGACACGTGCGGCTGGAAGAACCCGCACTCGCGGGCGATCTCACGCTGGGAGAGGTCTTCGTCGACGAGCAGGGCGAACCCGGCCGCCTCCTCCAGCGGGTTCAGGCCGACCCGCTGCAGGTTCTCGGTGACGAACGTGACCGCTACATCGACGGTGAGCGCGGGTGGCTGAAGGTGAATTCTCCAGGGGTGGGTAATGCACGGCCACGTCGACGGCGGTGCCTTGTGCTGGTCGGGTGGCTGGTGTCGGCTGGATTGCTGTGCGCGACAGGCGGACGTGCGATGGTGGCGTGATGGTGGGGCTGGCCGGGCCGGTGGAGTTCGAGTTGGCTCAAGCGGTGGAGACGTTGCCTGGGGAGAAGGCGTTGCCCGGCGGGTCGAGGTATGAGCCGAACGAGGGACAGCTTCCTCACTGAACTTTGTCGAGGTTTACGGCCGATCGTTTGCAGGCAGTTTCGGCCTGTTCGGATACTCAAGTTGCTGGGCCGTCATTGATCGGGAGATCCAGGGCACGGCCGGTCTCCAGGGCAGCAGCGACGCTCTTGGTCAGCTGTTGCTTCAGCTCGACAGCTTCTTCACTCAACCTCTCGACCAGCCTCGACTGATCGATCGTCGCGGTGCAGGCCAGCACCGCGACGTAGCCGTCATCGCGCAACGCTTCCTGCAAGGCTGCCTCTGCTCGCACCACGTCGTTTCGGATGTCGTCCAGCAGTCCATCCTTGCTGACTTCGGCGTCCCTGACCGCACGAACGGCCGCCTGAGCGCGGAGCATCAGTCTCTGAGCGTCCGCGTCCCAGTCCTTCGCGTGCAAGTACTTGCCGTGGTACCCGTACGCGGCGGTGCTCTCCACGGAGCCTGTGCTCTCGACCATCATCACCAAGGCAAAGATCCACAGCCCGATCACGCCGAGGCCGCCCGACACCCAGCTGGCCGCTCCATCCGGCAAGAGACCGACGGCAAGCGCAGTCACCAGGCCCCAGGCGGCCACCTCAATGTGTCCACCCCATTCCCGTCGCTCGGCAGCGCACCGGTAAGCCACCCGGCGCCCAGGGCAACTGACGTTACCCGTACTTGTTCGGTTCCCGGGGCCAGGGCCGAAGTGGAGCCCTGGAAAGTTCAGTCAACTAGCCGCGCCGGCGCTGTTCGCCGCGACGCCGAGGTCGGTTGTGGCTCGACTTCGATGCTTGCAGGAACGGATGGTCCGGCGCCCGATCGGCTGATGTCGGTGTCCGAAGTCGTCTGCACAGATTCAGCGCTCCGGAGTGGCCGGTTTGCAGGCGAGTGCGAGTCATCGCGGTGTACCGAAGTCGTCTGTACCAGCGTCAGGAGCTCGGTGCTTTCTGCGAGCTTGGAGACGCGGCTGTGGGCCAGGACGAGGCTTCTGAACGTGGTTGTGCTGACGGCGTCGGATGAGCTGCGGAAGGCGGCTGTGCGGCAGTCCACGGTGGTCGGCCGCCTGGGGGCGCCGTCCGAGGCGAGCGTGACTTCGCCGTACTGGCGGATCGAAGTCCCGCGGCGAGCGCGGATAGTGCCGGCGTCCATGCGTGCTGTGGCTGCGCGCCGTACCCGAGTACCAGTGCGGGTGGCAGGTCGATACCGAAGCGGGCAGCCCGCGGGCAGGTTGACGACCGTTTGCGGACCGGCCGCGGTCCCGTTGGCCCGGTAGTTGCCCAGTGCCCGGATCAGGTCGTAGGCCCCCGATGCGATCAGCGTGGCTAGAGTCATCTGGCTGAGCGAGTCGCTGTGCCGGTCGCTCAGGGCCTCTTCGTCGACGGCGTCGATCAGCGGCAGCGGTACGACGAGCCAGCCGAGGCGCAGGCCCGGTGCGAGCGTCTTGCTCGCCGAGCCGGCGTACGCGACCACGTCGGGCGCCAGCCCCCTGCAGCGCGCCGATCGGCCGCCGGTCGTACCGGAACTCACCGTAGTAGTCATCCTCGAGAATGAGTCCACCGGTCCTGCGCGCCCAAGCCAGCACTTCGGTACGGCGTTTCGGCGCGAGCGGGACGCCCATCGGAAACTGATTGGCCGGGTAGAGCAGCACTCCGCCGGCGTCACCGAGCGTCTCGACCACGGCGCCGTGCTGGTCCACCGCGATCGGCCGGGGCTCCGGACCGGCCCGCTTCACCTGCTCTGGAACCGTTTGCCTGACCAGGCCGTTCGTACGCGAACGACCGCACACCGAGGCGCGCGAGCGTCTGTGTGAACCAGCCGATGGCCTGCCGGATGCCGGTGCAGAGCACGATCTGGTCCGGTGCCGCCTGGACCCCGCGGACGCGTCGGAGGTAGCCGGCGATGATCTCCCGCGCGTACGCCGGGCCACGCGGGTCGTCGTACTGCAGGGCCTCGTGCGGCCGAGTGTTGAGGACGTGCCGGGCGGCCGCATGCCAGGCGGCGACCGGAAAGTGGAGATGTCCGGGTAACCGGTGCGGAAGTCGTAGCGGATCTGTGGTCTGCCGGCCCGGCTCGCAGGCAGCACCGGGAGGTGAGTGATCTGGGTGGTCCGGGTGCCGGCACCGCTGTTGCCGGTCAGGTAGCCCTCTTGTACGAGCTGGCTGTAGGCCTCGGCGACGGTGTTGCGGGCGACGCCGAGCTCGGCCGCCAGGGTGCCGTTGGACCGGCCGAGCCAGCTTCCGGGCCCTCACCACCGGACGAGAGGACGCGGCATGACCACTTCCGAACAAGAGGGCCGCGCGGCGGCATCTGAGGGGCCTGGCGGGGTCGCGGCGATCTGGTCGGCCGCTGCGGTATTCAGCGCACGCGGACTCGCCCTCCGGAATAGAACGCGGCCATGGCGTCGAGTGACGGTAGGTCCACCGCAAGAGTCTCGAGCACGAATCGAGGACCGCGGATCCCCAGCAGGCGCCGGAGCTCGATGTTGTACTCGATCTCCTCGATCCCCAGATGGACAGGCTCGTCCGGGCGCACGGTGTGATGGAGGTCCAGGATCAGTTCTCGTGGCGCCAGGAACGGCCGGCAGAGCCGAAACCCGACAACATCGGACCACGAGTAGAAAGCTGCCCGGGTGATCCCTGGCGCGCCCACGCCGATACCGTCGAAAGTCAACCACAGAGCTACAGCGGGAGGCTGCGTCCGCGACCAGCGCCGAGTTCGCCAGACAGCCGCCCACACCATCGCTGCGACAGCGACGAGAGGCATCGCCAGACCTGCGAATGCCACTACATAGGCCACCGTCTCCAGCGATCGGAAACCAGCGGCGACGGCCGCGATCGGCAAGATCAGGACGGGTGCGGTGACGATCACCGCACTGGTCCAGCCATACCTTCTGACCAGCCTCCGTCGCCGCTGCAGCCCTGCTGGGTCGAAGCACACAGCTTGTCCAACCACATTCGCTTCGCCGACGACTGCACGCATAGCAGCCACAATGCCTCACGTAGGGGGCAAACCGTAGGCGGCGCCGCTGACTTCGCTTATCGCCGCGTAATCACCGGCGGCGACGCCGTGGACCAGGCGGAGAAAGACGTCGGCAGGGGTCATGAAATCTCTCTGAGTGAAGTGCTGACTCCGAACATGAGGAGTGGGGCTTCGGTTACAACCGAAGTGGTCGGGCGAGCGTCTCCTACGCTGTGCGGACGAGGGAGGGTGGCGCCGCGTAGCTGGTGGGTGCTGGAGCGGTGGACGGGCGCAGATACAGGGCTCGATGCGACCTCTATCTGTCCGACCGCGACTAGACACCCTGCGGCGAGACGGGCTGACCCTGCGTCGGCCTGACGGCGACCAGCAAGTTGCACTCCGGGTGGCCGCGGCCTCGATGTGGTCGACCTTCTGGACTGCGACGTGATCGTCATCGCGGTTAAGAGCCAGGACACCAGCAGCGTTCTGCGGCAGCTGGCGCGCGCCGCCCCGCCCAACGTCCACGTTGTCTGCGCGCAGAACGGCGTTGGGAACGAGCCGGAGGCATTGCGGTGGTTCGCGAACGTCTACGGGGCATTGGTGCAGTGCCCGACACTTCACCTGGACCGGGCGTGGTGGGCCGTTCCTGCTGATCCCTTTTGGATCGAAGAGCGTATTCCTTGACAGGTATATACCGCTGCAGGAATACTGCCTTGCGTGGATCTCTTCGCTGTTCTCGCGGACCGCACGCGTCGTCATCTGCTGCAGTGCCTCTCGTCGGGCGGATTGACCGTCGGCGAGTTGCAGGAGGCCCTCGGTGCTTCTCAGCCGACGGTGTCGAAGCATTTGCGGGTGCTCCGGGACCACCATCTGGTTCGCGTGAAGGCGCAGGGGCCACTTCGGCATGACCAACTCGATCCGCGGCCGCTGCAGGAACTCGACGGCTGGCTCGCATCGTTCCGCGGGTTCTGGGCAGGTCGGTTGGATGCGTTGGGGGCCCATCTCGATGACACCGACACCAAGGAGCATTCATGACGGACGGCACACTGATCGACGACGAGAACGGCAAGCGTCTCGTCTTCGAGCGTCACCTGCCGCATTCGCGAACACGTGTGTGGCAGGCGCTCGTGAATCCCGAGCAGCGCGCCAAGTGGTTCTTCGCTGGCACGCTGGATCCAGTGGCCGATGGCCGAGTTGACCTCAAGGACCACGGTCAAGGCATCACGGGCCGCGTTACGGCCGTCGAAAACGAGACTTTGTTGTCGTTCACCTGGAACAGCGTCGACGGGCCCAACAGCACTGTGAGTTTCCAGTTGAGCGACGCAGGCAACGGCAGCACGCACCTGGTATTCACCCACTGCGTGAATGATGATTGTCGGCCGATGAACCTCCTGCCGGGATGGCACGCGATCTTCGATGACCTTGGGCTGTACCTGGAGGCGGATACCGTGGCGGAGCAAACGGGACGTCACGCCCGACTGCGCGAGCACTACCTGACGACCCTTGGCCAGGCTTCATCGTGACCGCGCCAACACCGAGGCCGCTCATGCTCAGGAAGGAGTGAGATGGCGAGTGGAGTGATGGTCTGGTTCGAGATCTGGGTGAGCGACCTCGAGCGTGCGAAGGAGTTTTACCGGCAACTCTTCGGTTGGGAGTACGTGCCGTTCGAGGAGTATGAGCCGGAGAATTACTGGCTCATCAAGACCCCCGACGGCGACTGCGGAGCGATAGTCAGGCGCGACGATGACGCTCACGCTGAACGTGTTCGCTCAACCGTCATCTACGCGCAGGTCGAGAACTTGGACGACGCAGTAAGCATCGCTACCACTGGCGGTGCTCGGCTGGTCGAGCCGTGCAAGAAGATCGGCACGTCTGACGGATACTTCGCACTCGTCAGCGATCCAGACGGGAATGAGATCGGCATTTGGGCGGCGCGCCGCTGATGAGGGTCTAGCTGCTGGGCCGACAGGTCGATGCCCACGACCTGCTTCTCGGGCCCCAGCGAGGGTAAGAGTCAGTCGCAGCCGGGCGGCCGGGCAGGGCGAGGGTCGAGCCGTCGGCCGGGCGGAGCGCGAACGGCTGCTTCAGCGGCTTGCCGCCCTTGCCGACCTGCTCGGACTCCAGCCACTCGTAGAACGCGTCGACCGGGATGAGCGCGCGCCGCGACGTGAACGGCGTACGGAACGAAGGCTTCTCGTGCACCGTCTCGGCCCGGGCGTTCACCATCTTCGACCCGATCTTGAGGTCCTTCGCCCAGAATGGAACCAGCCTGTTGACCGGACTACGCGACCAAGGCCGGCGGTGATGCGTGGGGAAGGGCCCAACGGCCGACGTCGTGGGAACCAGGATCCGATCGCACGGTCAGACCGGGATTGAGTCGTAGCGGGCAGAGACCGCCTTGCGGACGGCCGGGTCGCGGATCGCGTTCTTCGGTAGTTCGCCGAGCTCGAAGAACATCTCCTCCAAACCACCCGGCACCATCAAGGTCAGGAACCGGCCGCCACCCTCGGCCGCGGTGATGGTGTGCGCCGTGCCCCGCGGTACCAGGATGTACGTTCCCGGGTTCGCCACGATCGCTTCCTCTCCGACGGTGAACGTGAACCGGCCGTCCAAGACGAAAAATGACTCCTCGAACCCGCGATGCAGATGCGGCACTGTCCAGGCGCCCCCGCTGGTACCCCAGAACTCCGTCAGTGCGAACGCGTCCGTGCTGTCGGCACCAGCCAGCAGCCGCATTCGCGCGACCCCGAGATCCACCGTGCGCCCATGCCCCGACGCCACCACATGCGCCTGTCTCGACACGACCATCTGACCCACCCCACTTCTGCAAGAGGCCGACAGGACGCCGACCTGCTGCTCTCAACGTCCCGCTGATCACACGGCGGGGCAACATCAAAATCTGAAGTTGCTATCCGGCGCCGTCGGGGTGACGCTGGAAGGGTGCGGAAGTACGGTCAGTTCTGCCCGATCGCCAGGAGCTCCGAGCTGCTGGCAGAACGCTGGACGCCGATCATCGTCCGCAACCTGCTCAACGGCTGCCGCACCTTCAACGAGATCCGGCAGGGAGCTCCGGGCATCTCGACCGCCCTGCTGGCTCAGCGGCTCGACACCTTGGAGCGGCACGGAGTCCTTGTCCGCACGATGAACCCATCCGGCCGCGCGTGACGTACAAGCCGACCGAGATGGGACTGGCTCTACGGTCGGTCCTGGACGCGTTGGGGCAGTGGGGTGCCCAGTGGCTGGAGATCGAACCAAGTCACGTCGACCCGGCCTACGTGCTCTGGGCCACCCTCAAGCTCATTGACGTCGACCGGATCCCCGCGCAGACCACGGTGATCCGGTTCGAGCTGAGCGACCGTCCATCGGACCGCTACTGGCTGATCCTGCGCCATCCGCAGCCGGAACTCTGCACCCGTCCCAGCGGGTACTCGGAAGACATCGTGTGCCGCACCGACTCAAATACTCTCGTCGACCTCCACCTGAACCGACTGACCTACCCCCGCCGCGATCCGCGCCAACCGCCTTGAGCTGCTCGGCCCGCCGCACCTCACCCGCCAGTTCCGAAGCTGGTTCGGCACGAGCCCCTTCGCCCGCTTCATCCCGCCAACGCCGCCGACCGTTCAGCGGACACGGCCGGCCGGGCCGCCGCCCTCGAGTTGAGGATTATGGATGCTCGGGTACGGGGCTCATCTCCGCAAACCAGAGGGATTTCGCGGACTCACCTGCAAGTTCGGTGAATACGCCCACCGGAAGCTGCGCAGCTCCCTCACCGGAGCAGCCTCGGCATCGCTGGCGCCGCCCGGGACCCGGGCGATCACGACCGGGTTGTTCTTGGTCGAGGCGACGTTGCAGTCCGGTCCTCGCAGCTCGTCGGCGTTCTGCTCGTCGACGACGAACTGCTCCAGCAGGTTCACCCGGCTGGCTGTTGATGCGTACCGTCCACACAAGCCACCAGGCTGCCACGCCCGACGGACACTCAGCCGACCCCCTGCCGGGCGGTGCGTGTGTTCTGTCAGAGCACCTCACCCGCCGTAGACGACGTCCGCGAGACCTTGAAGCACGGTCCCGACGCCAATCAGCAGTACGGCCAGATCGTTGACACTCAGCTTCGGCCGGCGGCGGCTCGAACGGCGGCGCTTCGGCTGCTGGTTGCTCATTGGCGGACCTTGGTCAGCGACTTTTGGAGTCCTTCCCGCCCCAGCGCTGGGAGGTGATCTCGTCCGGCCACGGGTGCCCGCGCCGAGCCGGCCGCAGGACGGCACCGAGCTCGGCCGACTGCGCCGCGGTCAGCGGCACGCTCCGGCCGACCATCACCAGCGCGCCCGTCGCGGTACCGGCCGGCGATCACCACCTCGGGCCGGTCGACCGCTCCCGCGCCTCCTTGAGTCCGCGGTCACCGGTGAGACCGCTAACAGGCCAGTACAACGCTGCTGTCGCTGAGAAAAAGGCGGCATCGGCGGGGCTGGAGGCATTCGAGCCGGCGGAGCGACTGACCGCTGCCGATCTCCGGGCGATGGTCACGGAGCTGGGTGCGATGCGCGCGGTTCTCGACCGCGCCGATCGGGGCGATCTCCACGACCTGTACGGCGCGCTCGACCTCAAGGTGTCCTTCAACGACAACACGCGGGTGGCTGATGTTTCGATCAGTCCTACCCCGCGTGTGGTTAGCCTGCGTGTCCGAGGGGGGACTTGAACCCCCACGCCCCGTAAAGGGCACTAGCACCTCAAGCTAGCGCGTCTGCCTATTCCGCCACCCGGACAGGTGGTCTGGCCGCTGCGGATTGCTCCGGAGTGGCGCCGACCGGAGAACAGTAGCAAACCACCCGGGGGAAATTCACATCGGGGCGGCTGTGCGGGTCGCGGCGCGTTGTGGGGGGTGCTGAGCCGGTCGTCGGAGAGGGTGGTGGGGTCGGTGATGGTGGTCCCCGTCCGGTGGGCGGGGCTGAATTCGGAGGTTCGGTCATTCGTTGGCAGAGGTGTTTGCGGGGCGTGGGCAGTGCGGTGCTGGGGGCGTCGGTGCTGGCGGCGTGCAGTGGAGAAGAACCGGCGTCGGCGCCGGTGGTTGAGTCGTCAACGACGACGCCGAGCCCCACGGCGGTGAGGACTCCCGAGCAGCCGGCGTACGGCGTGGCGTTCGGGAAGCTGGAGAAGAAGTACGGCGCCCGGCTCGGGGTGTACGCCGTCGACACCGGGAGCGGGCGGGAGATCGCGCACCGGGCGGACGAGCGGTTCGCGTACGCGTCGACGTTCAAGGCGCTGGCGGCGGGCGCGGTCCTGCGGAAGTACACGCTGCAGGGAATGGGCAAGGTGGTCAAGTACTCCGAGAGCGATCTGCTCGCCAACTCCCCCATCACCGAGAAGCACGTCGCCACCGGGATGACGCTGCGGGAGCTGTGTGACGCGGCGGTGCGCTACAGCGACAACACCGCCTCCAACTTGCTGTTCGACGCGCTCGGCGGGCCGAAGGGACTGGACGCCGTACTGGCCGAGCTCGGCGACAACGTCACCCAGATGGAGCAGCGGGAGCTCGAGCTGAGCGTGTGGGATCCCTCGAACCCCCGCGACACCAGTACGCCGCGCGCCTTCGCGCGGAACCTGCGCACCTTCGTGCTCGGCGACGCGTTGCGCGCACCGGAGCGGGCACAGCTGACGACCTGGCTGCGGACCAACCTGACCGGGGCGGAGCTGATCCGCGCCGGGATGCCGAAGGGCTGGGTGGTCGGCGACAAGACCGGCACCGCCGCCACGTACGGCGGGCGCAACGACATCGCGGTGGTCTGGCCGCCGGGCCGGGCGCCGATCGTGCTGGCGATCTTCTCGAACCGGCCGGCGGCGGAGGCGGAGCACGACAACCGGTTGCTCGCCGAGGCCGCGCGGGTGGTCGCCGCGGCGTACGCGCGCTGACCTGCGCTTTCGCGTGCTTGCGTTTGGCAACGGAGCGGCTGGGCACCAGGCCTGCGTACGCGTCAGAAGCGTCTCGGTCATCGACCAGGCCGGAAGATCCGATCCGCTGCCTTGCGGAGGGGGCGATGGACCGGCGGGTGACCGGGGCCGCAACCGCACAGAGAAGGGCCGATGAGATGGGCGTTTTCGACAACCTCAAGGACAAGGCCACGGACGCGGTCGACAACCACGGCGACAAGGCCTCGGACGGCCTGGACCGCGCCGGCGACATGGTGGACGACAGGACCGGCGGCCAGCACGGCGACAAGATCGACCAGGGCGTCGACGTGGCCAAGGACCGGCTGGACGGCCTCGACGGCCAGGACGACGACATCGAGAACCGTCAGTAGCAGGACGCTTCTCGAACGACCGGCGAACGGGCCGCGGGAGCACTTCCCGCGGCCCGTTCGCACGTTCCAGGCTGTGCGGGACTCACGGCAGCAACGGCCGCATGAACGTCCGGTCGTAGCGCAGTACGCACCCGCTTTCGTCCCGGATCCGGTCCGCGGCGACGAAGTCGGGATCCACACCGAACAACGCCCGGTACTGCTCGTACTCCGCGAGACTGGGGAAGCTGAACAGCGCCAGCGCCTTGTCGCTGGCGCCCTCCGACGGCAGGAAGTACCCGTGGTGCGTGCCGCCGTGCCGGTTGACCAGCTCCATCCAGCGCTGCGCGAACTGCTCGAACTGCTCGATCTTCGCCGGATCCACGACGTACTCGACAACGCAGGTGATCATGCTCGGCCCGCCTCCTGGGTGCTCGGATGCCCCGAGTTTCGCACGCTTCCCAGCAGCGAAAGCGGGTACCGGCCCGACATGGTTTCTGTCTGGACGGCGACGGCCGAAGTTCCCCAGTACGACGTACTGCGCGCTGACCGGCGCGCCGACGTGGCGGTGATCGGTGGCGGGTTGATCGGCCTCACCACCGCGCTGCTGCTCGCGCAGGAGGGCAAGCAGGTGGTCCTGCTCGAAGCCCGGCGGATCGGCTCCCGGACCTCGGGCAACACCACCGCCAAGGTGACGTCGCAGCACGGCGCCATCTACGCCGACCTGGTCGACCGGCACGGCGAGGACACGGCCCGGCAGTACGCGACCGCCAACCAGCAAGGTGTCGAGCAGGTCGCCCAACTCGCCGAGACACTCCGGATCGACTGCGAGCTGATCCGGACTCCGGCGTACGTCTACTCGGCCCAGTCGGCGGACGGCCTGCGCCGGGAGGCGGAGGTGGCCGCGTCGCTCGGGCTGCCCGCGGTGTTCGACGAGGATCCGCAGATCGGCGTACCGGCCGTCGGCGCGGTGCGTTTCGACGACCAGGTCCAGTTCCACCCGCTGAAGTACCTGGCCGGTCTGGCGACCGCGTTCGTCGCGGCCGGCGGGCAGATCTTCGAGGACAGCCGGGTGGTCGCCGTCGACGAGAAGGACGACCAGGCCCAGGTCTCCACCGAGAGCGGCCCGGTCGTGACCGCGGACCAGGTCGTGATGGCGACCCTGCTCCCGCTCGGCATGACCGGCGGCTACTTCGCCCGGGCCAGGCCCCAGCAGTCGCACGGCATCGCGGTCCGGCTGCCCGTCGAGGCCCCGGCCGGGATGGCCATCTCGACCGACTCCCCCGTGCGGTCCACCCGGCCCTGGCCCGGCGGCGGGCCGAACGGCCTGATCGTGGTCGGCGGCGGCCACGAGACCGGTGACGTCGAGGACACCGAGGCGATCTACGCGAGCCTGCTCGACTGGGTCGGGTCGACCTGGAACTTCGCGCCCACTGCGGAGTACCGCTGGTCGGCCGAGGACTTCAGTACGCCGGACCTGCTGCCGTACGTCGGCCGCTCCCCCGGCAGCGACCGCACGTTCGTTGCCACCGGCATGCACAAGTGGGGCCTGAGCAACGGTACGGCGGCCGCGCGCCAGCTCGCCGAGCAGATCGCCGGCCGCGACGACCCGTGGAACGGCCTGTACGACGCCGGCCGGATCGGCGGCCCGCGGGCGGTCGCCAAGGTGATCAAGGACAACCTGAAGGTCGGCGTGGACTTCGCCGGCGGCCACCTCGCCCGGGCGCTGTCCGGCGGCCTGGACCATCTCGAGATCGGCCAAGGCGGTCTGTTCGAGGTGGACGGCGAGAAGGTCGGCGCCTACCGCGACCGTGACGGCACCCTGCACACGGTGAAGCCGGTCTGCTCGCACCTCGGGTGCCCGCTGGCCTGGAACAACGCCGACACCACCTGGGACTGCAACTGCCACGGCTCCCGTTTCACCCCCGACGGCGACGTACTCGACGGACCGGCCGTCAAGCCGCTCGACCGGTCCTAGCCGCTCCGGAAACGCCGTCCACGACCCAGCGATCAGGAGGACCTCCATGACCACTCGCCCGGCCGAGATCGGTGACCTGCGGCTGGCGACCGTCGTCGTGAACGCGACCGACATGGACCGCGCGGCGGCGTTCTGGTCGGCCGCGCTCGGCTACCAGCAGCCGGACACGATCGGCAGCGACGACCGGTTCGCCCGCGTCGAGGATCCCGAGGGCAAGGGACCGACCGTGCTGGTGCAGCGCGCCAAGGACATCCCGGCCGAGCCGGCTCCGGTGCACATCGACCTCTACACCAGCGAGCGCGACCGGCATGTCGACCGCCTGACCGCCCTCGGGGCAACCCCGGTCGACGACTGGGACTACCCGGCACAGCACGACTTCATCGTGCTGCGCGACCCCGAGGGCAACGAGTTCTGCGTCATTCAGGTCGACTGAGCGCGTCCAGCAGGTGCTGGAGGGCGGCGACGGTCGACGCGTGCACGACGTCGGCCGGTTCGCCGTCGAAGTGATGCTCGGTGGCATGCACTCCGCCGGGCGAGCTCACGCCGATGAAGACCGTGCCGGGCTCCTGGCCGTCCTGCGGATCGGGTCCGCCGGCGCCGGTGGTGGCGACCGCGACGTCGGCGCCGGTGAGCCGGGCGACGCCCGCCGCCATCTGCCGGGCGGCCTGGGCGGTGACCACGGGACCCGGCTCGACGCCGAGCACCTCGAACTTGACCTGCGAGGCGTAGGCCACCACCCCACCGGCGAACCACTCGCTCGCCTGCGGAGCCGCGCCCAGGTGGGAGGCGATGTTTCCGCTGGTCAGCGACTCCGCAGCAGCCACTGACTGCCCGCTTTCCTGGACTCGCTCGGAGATCGCCTCGGCCAGCTCGGCCGCGTCCTTGGTCAGTTCACCCGATGAACTCATGGACCCGATTCTGCAACAGCCGTCCCGGCACGCGCACCGCGGAGCACGGCGTACCCGACCGGACTTTCCCTGTGCCCGAGAAGCCGTCCGACTTTCGGACGATCGTGTCCTGTCCCGTTAACCGCCGCGCGCGCGGGGTACGTCTGCGCCCCGCACACGAAGGGACCTCCATGTTCTTCCATCGTCAGGAACTGCAGTTCAAGTCCACCCCTGACCAGCCGGACGCCGTCTACGCGCGCAAACTGCAGGAAGTGCTCGGCGGCCAGTACGGCGAGATCACCGTCGCCATGCAGTACATGTTCCAGGGCTGGAACATGCACACGCCGGGCAAGTACCGCGACCTGGTCTTCGGCGTCGGCGCCGAAGAGGTCGGGCACGTCGAGATGCTGGCCACGATGATCGCCCAGCTGCTGGAGAAGGCGCCGCTGGGCATCACCGACGACGCCGTGCAGGACGACCCGACCGTCGCCGCCGTGATCGGCGGCACCGACATCCAGCAGGCGATCGTCGCCGGCGCCGGCGCCCGGGCGGTCGACAGCATGGGCAACCCCTGGCAGGGCAGCTACATCACCGCCAGCGGCAACCTGCTCGCCGACTTCCAGGCCAACGCGAACGCAGAGATGCAGGGCCGGGTGCAGGTGGCGCGGCTCTACCACATGACCGACGACCACGGGGTCCGCGACCTGCTGTCGTTCCTGCTGGCGCGCGACACCATGCACCAGAACATGTGGCTCGCGGCCGCCGCCGAGCTGCGCGAGGAGGGCGCCGAGGACCTGCCGGTGCCGAGCAACTTCCCGCAGGGCAAGGAGCACACCGAGGTCTCCTACCAGTACCTGAACTTCAGCGACGGGCAGACCGCGGCCGAGGGCAGCTGGGCCCAGGGCCCGACGCCGGACGGCCACGGCGAGTTCACCTACCACGACGGCCCGACGACCAGCGCGCCGATGCCGTCGCCGACCCGGCCCGACGCCCGGTTCTACGGCACGACCGACCTGCCGAACGCGGTGGAGAAGCTGGCCGGCCGGGCGCAGGACAAGCTCAAGCGGGAATGACCGGAAGGTTCCGATGACCGAGATCGCTCGTCGCGAGCGCGCTCGTACCGGCTCCTCCTCGGCGGCGCGCCCGGTGGCGCGCCGCCGGCTGGGGCAGTTGGCCGTGCGCGTGCTGACCACCACCGATCACAAGCTGATCGGTCACCTGTACCTGATCACGTCGTTCGTGTTCTTCCTGCTGGCCGGCGTGATGGCGCTGCTGATCCGGGCGGAGCTGTTCTCGCCGGGTCTGCAGATCGTGAACGAGGAGGTCTACAACCAGCTCTTCACCATGCACGGCACGATCATGCTGCTGCTGTTCGCGACGCCGCTGTTCGTCGGCTTCGCGAACGTGATCATGCCGGTCCAGATCGGCGCCCCCGACGTCGCCTTTCCCCGCCTCAACATGTTCAGCTACTGGCTGTTCCTGTTCGGCGGGCTGATCACGCTGGGCGCCTTCCTCACCCCGCAGGGCGCCGCGGACTTCGGCTGGACCGCGTACACCCCGCTGTCGGACGCCGTACGCTCCCCCGCGATCGGCGGCGACCTGTGGATCATGGGGTTGTGGATGGCCGGCCTGGGCACCATTCTCGGCGCGGTCAACTTCATCACCACGATCATCACCATGCGGGCCCCCGGCATGACGATGTTCCGGATGCCGATCTTCACCTGGAACACGTTCGTCACCTCGATGATGGTGCTGATCGCGTTCCCGATCCTGGCCGGCGCGCTGCTGATGCTGGAGGCCGACCGCCGGCTCGGGGCACACATCTACGAACCGTCGACCGGCGGCCCGTTGCTGTGGCAGCACCTGTTCTGGTTCTTCGGCCATCCCGAGGTCTACATCATCGCGCTGCCGTTCTTCGGCATCATCACCGAGATCCTGCCGGTGTTCAGCCGCAAGCCTGTCTTCGGCTACGTCGGCCTGGTCGCGGCCACCATCACGATCGCGCTGTACTCCGTGGTGGTCTGGGCGCACCACATGTTCGTCACCGGCGCGATCAGCCTGCCGTTCTTCTCGTTGATGACGTTCATCATCGCGGTCCCGACCGGGGTGAAGTTCTTCAACTGGATCGGCACCATGTGGGGCGGGTCCATCTCGTTCGACACCCCGATGCTGTGGTCGGTCGGTTTTCTGACGACCTTCCTGCTCGGTGGCCTCACCGGCGTCATCCTGGCCTCGCCGACGCTGGACTACCAACTCAGTGACTCGTACTTCGTGGTTGCGCACTTCCACTACGTGGTGTTCGGCACGGTGGTGTTCGCGATGTTCGCCGGCTTCTACTTCTGGTGGCCGAAGATGACCGGCCGGATGCTCGACGAGCGGCTCGGCAAGCTGCACTTCTGGCTGCTGTTCATCGGCTTCCACGCGACGTTCCTGGTCCAGCACTGGCTCGGTGCGGAGGGCATGCCCCGCCGGTACGCCGACTACGCCGCCAACGAGGGCTTCACCGTGCTGCACCAGGTGTCGTCGGTCGGCGCGATGCTGCTCGGAGCGTCCACCCTGCCGTTCCTCTACAACGTCTACAAGTCCCGCCGGGCGCCGATGGTCAACACCGACGACCCGTGGGGCTGGGGCCGCTCGCTGGAGTGGGCGACCAGCTCACCGCCGCCCCGGCACAACTTCGTGAAGCTGCCGCGGATCCGGTCGGAGAGCCCGGCCTTCGACCTGCACCACCCGACGGTGGCCAAGATGGAGTACGCCGACAGCGGGGCCCAGGAGGACAACCTGCTGGACGCCGGCGAGGACGAGGGACGGCTGGATCAGCTCGACCGGTCGGAGCGGTCCGACGGACCGGACCGGTCGGACGAGGACCGCGCCGAGGAGGATCGCCGCCGCTGATTGCGGCGGAACAGGTAGAACGCGGCGGAACCCCCGACGATGACAGCCAGCGCCAGCGGAGCGAGGATCGCGATCGGCGCCTGGGTGAAGTCGTCGGGGTCGCCGTCGTTGTCGTCCGGCAGGCTCGCCGGCGGGGTCACGGTCGCGCCGAGGGAGGGACTCTGCGACGGGCTGGTCGTCGGCGAGTCGGCCGCGGGCGCCCCGGCCACCACGCCGTACGCCGGTTCCGCGCCGGCCGCGGGCACTTGCCAGCCGGCGAGCAGCACCATCGTCGCGCCGGCCAGGATTCTCGCAACAGTCTTCGCCGTCATGACCCCTCGGTGCCCCGCCAAGGCATCCGTAACACCTGGTCCCGCGACCCGACCGGACCGACCGGACCGACCGGACAGCGGGCGGTCAGCGGGCCCGGTCGTACCGCCGTCCGCGATCGGCCAGCTCCGCCAGGATCGCGTCGGTGCGGTGCGGCGTCAGCACGGCCGGCCCACGGGCGCGGACCGTCTCGACGAACCGTTCGGCCAGCACTCTCAGCGCCAGCCCCGACCTTCGGGAGTGCCACACCAGCATCGCGAACGCGGCCGCGTCGTCGAGCCCGTAGACGGCCATCAGAATGCCTTTGGCCTGGTCGATGCAGGCCCGGCTCATCATCGCGCGGTGCAGGTTGCGGACCTCCGCCAGCAACGTCTCCTGGTCCGGCAGCGGCGCCCCCGGCACCGCCATCACCCCGGCGACCGCCTCGTCGAGTGACTGGAAGGTCAGCACGGCCCGCTGCTGGCGGGCCGAGACGCGGCCGACCACCTCACGCTGACCGGGCAGCGGGCTGGCGACCGCCACCGGGAGCTCGGTCGACCGGGCGTGGTCGAGCACGCCGAGCAAGCCGGCCAGCGCCTGCTCCTCCAGACTGACCAGTCCGGCGAAGTCGAGCAGCACCCGCTCGGGACGTTGGGCCAAGGCGTCGCGGAAGGTCGATCTGAGCCGGTCCGACGACCGGTCCCGCAGATGGCCGGCCAGGCTGCCGATCAGCAGCCCGGGAACGAACTCGAGGCCCAGATCCAGACTCGGATCCACCGGGACCAGCCAGTGGAAACGAGCGTCGCGGTGGGGTGCCGAAGACCGGTGCTTCATGGCAGCGTATCCTCACAGGGGAAGTAGGACAGGCTGCCCGCCGAACCTGCTTCCACCGTAGGGAACAAGCGGCGCCCTGTCGAGGCTTTCAGGCGGCCAACGCCGCTCGGAGTGTCAGCAGGATCTCCCGCAGCAGCCGGGACACCTGCATCTGGCTGACGCCGATCTCCTCGCCGATCTCCGCCTGCGTGCGGTGGTCGACGAAGCGCCGGTGCAGGATCAGCCGGTCGCGGGCCGGCAGGTCCTCGACCACCGGGCGCAAGGTCTCGATGTGGTCGACCAACTCGTAGGTGTTCGTCTTGTCAGCGATCACCGTGCCCAGCGAGAGGGCCGGCGCGCCGGTCAGTTTCGCGTCGAGCGACGCGGGCCGGAAGCACCCCTGGGCGCGCTGGGCGTCCACGATGTCCTCGACCGGTACGCCGATCGCGGCGGCCAGGTCCTCGGTGGTCGGCCAGTGCTGCAACGTCGAGGCCAGGTCGGCCTCGGCGGCGTTGATCGCGGTCTGCAGGTCCTGGATCCGGCGCGGCGGCCGGACCATCCACGCCTGGTCACGGAAGTGCCGCCGCAGCTCGCCCCGGATCGTCGGGATCGCGTACGACCGGAAGTCGGTGTCCGGACCGGGCCGGTAGCCGTGTGCGGCCTTGACCAGTCCGACCGAGGCCACCTGCAGCAGGTCGTCGCTGTCGACTCCGCGCCGGTGGTACCGGGCGGCCAGTGTGCGGGCCATCGGAACGCCTTCGACGACGGCCTGCTCGATCAGCTCCGTACGCCGCGCACCGGTCTCCTCGGCGGCCAGCCGCAGCAGCCGTTCGACCTGCGCCGCCTGCTGGTTGCGGTGTTCGACCTGCGTGACGGCCGGCCCGGAGGTGGGCCGGGAAGGGGGTGCGGTGATGGTCATGTGAGCCCCGGACTGCGAATCCGGCAGGCTGGCGAGGGTTTGGCCACGGCCGGATGGGCCTCACGTACCCACGTTTTCCAGAGCCATTCACTCAGGTGCGACAGTGCGCCTCAGACCGGCGGTTCGGCAGCCGACCGGCGGCTGCGCCGGGCCAGCGAGGCCAACTGCTCCTTGGCCCGAGCGAGCGTCTCGGCAGCGCTCGCCAGCTGGTCGCCGGCCTCCCGGACCGACGTGACCGCGGACTTCGTGAGCCGGCCGGGATCCTCGCTCGCCGGGCCCTTGCCGTCCCGCCAGGTCAGCTCGCCGCCCGACTCGTTCAGGTGGTCGCCGATGCAGTCCGCCAGCCGGGCCGCCGAGCCGGCCACCGCGATCAGGCCGGCCAACTCTTCCTCCCAGTCCTCGACGGACCAGTCGAACCGGACCTGCTCCAGGCGCAGCACCTCGTTCAGCGCCGCGGACGCACTCCACAGCGCATCCGGATCGGCACCGGCCATCGAACACCTCCCGGTCCAAGAGCCCCGCCCCGGCGGGCAAGAAGAACCCCGTTGACCGCAGTACCCGCGAGAACCGCTTCCATGCGACGGGACGGTTCAGGAGACGGCACCGGACGGAACCCGGGCCGGCGCGGCGGCCGAGCTGCGCACGATCAGGCGGGTGGCGAGCTCGACGTGGTGGGAGTCGACCTTCTCCCCCGCGGCCAGCTGCAGAGCGGTGCGCAGGGCAACAGCTCCCATCTCCCGGATCGGCTGCCGGACCGTGGTCAGCTGCGGTGAGGCAAGCCGGGCGAGCTGGGTGTCGTCGAAGCCGACCACGCTGAGATCCTCCGGCACCCGCAGCCCGCGGGCCCGCGCGGCCTCCAACGCGCCGAGCGCGACCTCGTCGCTGCCGGCGAAGATCGCGGTCGGTGGTTCCGGCAGGTCGAGCAGCGCGGCGCCGCCGGCCAGACCGTCCTCGTAGAGGAACTCGCGCATCCAGACGTACTCCTTCGGCACCTCGGCGCCGGCCGCCTCCATCGCGCCGCGGAAGCCGTTCATCCGCGCCTGGTTGCAGCCCGACGTCGGCGGACCGCCGAGGTAGGCGATCCGGCGGTGGCCCAGCGAGAGCAGGTGCTGGGTGGCCGCCATCCCGCCGGCGAAGTTCGTCGACCCGACGCTGGTGACGTCCGGCTGGGCGATGTCGATCGGGTCCACCACGACCAGCGGCAGCCGGGCCCGCGCCAGCGCGGCCAGGTCGGCCTCGCTCAGTTCGGAGGTGATGCCGATCGCGGCCCGCCGGCCGCTCGCGGCGAGCTCACGGATCCACGGCGCCGCCCGGCCGGAGCCGCGGTTGTGGCCGCGCGGCGGATGCGTCCGGACGACCACGTCCACGTCGGCCGCCTGGCCGGCCTCGACCACGCCCTGGATCACCTCGACCGAGTAGCTGTTCAGGAAGCCCTGGTAGAACAGCTCGACCGTGGCCCGCTCGACCGGTGGCTCCGGCCGGCGTCCGACATAGTCGTGCTGGCGCAGGATCTCCTGCACCCGCGCCCGGGTCGACTCCGACACGTCGCTGCGGCCGTTGAGCACCTTGGACACCGTCGCCACCGACACTCCAGCGGAGGCCGCGACGGTGGCCAACGTGACCCGGCCTCTCAACTGCGGCACCTGCTCACACTCCTCCCGCTGCGCCGGTGACCGCCGTCAGCTCGACGGGGGTGACCATCGTACGATCGTGGCCGACCACCCGCGTCGACCCGCTGATCCGCACCGTACCCCGGCACGGCAGGTCCGCCGAGGAGGTACCGACCAGGACCTCGATGTCGCCGGCCTCCACGATCCGGCGCAGGTCCGGACCGGTGTACGCGACCCGGTCGGCAGCCACCCGGAACGTCACGTCCGTCGCCGCACCCGGCTCCAGCGACACCCGGGCGAACCCGGTCAGCAGCTTCAGCGGCCGGGCGACCTGCGCGACGACGTCGTGCAGGTAGAGCTGGACCACCTCGTCACCGGCCCGGGTGCCGGTGTTGCGCACCCGCACGGTCGCGGTGAACTCGCCGTCGGTGGTGATCTCGGTCGCCCCCAGCCGCAGGTCGCCCACCGCGAATGTCGTGTACGACGCGCCGAAGCCGAACGGGAACAGCGGCACGGTCTCCAGCCCGCTGATGCCTGCGCTCTCCACACTGCCGAGGGCCGGTTGCAGGTACGTCCCGGGCTGACCGCCGATGTGCCGCGGGATCTGCACCGGCAGCTTGCCGCGCGGCACCACCCGGCCACTGAGCACTCCGGCGATCGCCGCACCGCCTTCCTGGCCGGGCATGAACGCCTGGACCAGCCCGGCCGCGCGCTCCGCGATCCCGCCGAGGGCGTAGGGCCGGCCCGTCACCAGCACCACGACGACCGGCGTACCGGTGTCGAGCAGCTGGTCGAGCAGTTCAGCCTGTACGCCGGGCAGCCGGAGGTCCTCCGCGTCGCAGCCCTCTCCGGAGGTTCCGTGGCCGAACAGCCCGGACAGATCGCCGACGAACGCGACGCACACGTCGGCCTCGCGCGCCGCGTCGACCGCGGCGGCGATGCCGGACCGGTCCTCGCCGGTGACCTGGCAGCCAGGCTCGTGCACGAGCTGCACGCCGGCAAGCTCGTTGCGCAGGGCATCGATCGCGCTCGGCACCTCGATGCCGAGCTCGCGGTCGGGATAGCGCGGGAGCACATGGTTGGGAAAGGCGTAGCAGCCCATGAAGGTCTTCGGCTCACCGGCGCACGGGCCGACGACGGCAACCCGGCGCAGAGCCGGCCGATCGTCGCCGAGCAGTGGCAACGCGGTACCTGCGTCGAGCAGGACGATCGACCGCTCGGCCAGTTCCCTGGCCAGCTCCCGGTTGCCCGCGGAGTCGAGGTCGAGCTCGTCCGGCCGCACGGACGCCTCGGGCGTCCAGTCCGGGTCGAGCAGACCGAGCTGCGCCTTCTGCAGGAGCAGCCGCCGGGCCGCGCGGTCGATCAGGTCCTCCGACAGCTCACCGGCCTTGACGCGCTCGATCAGCCCTTCGCCGAAGCCGACGGTGTCCGGCAGCTCGACGTCGGTACCGGCGGTCAGTGCGAGGGCTCCGGCGGCATCGGCGTCCGCGACGACCCGGTGCATGGTGGCCAGGAACGGCACCGCCCAGTAGTCCGAGACGACCGTGCCGTCGAAGTCCCACTGCTCGCGCAGCAGTTCCGTGAACAGCCACGGGTCGGCACTGGCGGGCAGGCCGTCGAGGTCGGAGTACGAGCTCATCACCGAGCCGGCGCCGGCGGTCGCGATCGCGGTCTCGAACGTGGGCAGGATGACGTCGAGCAGCTCGCGGCGCCCGATCGACACCGGTCCGTGGTTGCGCCCGGCCCTGGATGCCGAGTAGCCGGCGAAGTGCTTGAGCGTCGCGATCACCCCGGCACTCTGCAACCCGCGCACGTACGCCGAACCGACCATCGCGACCAGGTACGGGTCCTCGCCGATCGACTCCTCGACCCGGCCCCAGCGGTAGTCGCGAACGACGTCGAGCACCGGCGACAAGCCTTGGTGCACGCCCGCCGCGGCCATGTCCCGGCCGATCGCGGCAGCCATCCGCTGCACCAGCTCCGGGTCGAAGGTCGCGCCCCAGGCGAGCGCGGTCGGGTAGACCGTCGCGCCGTACGTGGTGAAACCGGTCAGGCATTCCTCGTGCACCAGTGCCGGTACGCCGAGCCGCGAGCCGGCCAGCACCGCGCGGTGCTGACGGACCACCTCGGCGACGCCTTCCGCGGCGGTCAGCGGCACGCTGCCCCAGACCCGGGTGAGGTGGCCGAGCCCGTTGCGGCTGGCATCTTCCAGCGACACCGAACCGCCGGCCGCGAAGACGTCCTGCAGCGGGGCGACATTGAGCTGCTCCTCGGCCGGCTCCTCCTGCCCGGCCATGTCGTTGCCGATCCAGCGGCTGCCGAGCTGGGCGACCTTCTCCGCCAGCGTCATGGCCTGCAGGAGCAGCTCCGCCCGCTTCTCCGCCGCCAGCGCGGTGTTCTGCCACGGACGGTCGTCCGGGCCTCCTGCGGGGACCGAGGTCGTCACGAAAATCTCCCTGTATATCTGCCGACATGGAAATAAAGTATCGAAAAGTTTCGAAGCTGAAGTCTGATGCAATGAGCCACTCTGCGCCTGGAAAGTCGAAAGTTTCAAGACCTTGACAGCAACATCACCGAAACCTACGTTACGAAACACAGTTTTAACCGGCCGGTGTTTTCGGGCTCGTCGAGGAGCCGGCCGCCAACCCCGCCGTGGCGTCGTCCGCGGCACGGAGTACGGAGATCAGGGTGGATCCCATGACGACTTCTCGGCGCACATTCCTCCGCCTGACCGCCGGCGGTGCCGTCGCCGCCGGCCTGGCAGCTTGCGGCACGTCCGGCCCGCAGAGCTCCGGCACCTCGACCGGTGGAGCAGCGGCCGGCACTGGGACCACTTACTGGTTCCTCACCGGTCAGCCCCAGCAGAGCATCCGCGAGGCACAGGTCAAGCGGTTCAACGAGGCGAACCCGGACACACAGATCAAGACCACGCAGTTCCAGAACGACGCGTTCAAGCAGAAGATCAAGACCGCGATCGGCGCCGGCCAGGGCCCGACCCTGATCTGGGGCTGGGGCGGCGGCGGCCTGAAGAGCTACGTCGACGCCAACCAGGTCGAGGACCTGACCGGCTTCTTCGGCCAGAACGCCGAGCTGAAGAACCAGATCTTCCCCGCCGCCTTCGGTGCGGGCACGGTCAACGGCAAGATCTACGCGATGCCGGTCGAGGCGACCACGCCGATCGTGCTGTTCTACAACAAAAAAGCGTTCGAGAAGATCGGGGCCGAGCCGCCGCAGTCGTGGGGCGACATCATGGACCTGGTGCCGAAGTTCAACGACGCCAAGATCGCGCCGTTCTCGCTCGGCGGCCAGTCGCGCTGGACCAACATGATGTGGCTGGAGTTCCTGTACGACCGGATCGGCGGCAGCGAGGTCTTCCAGAACATCTTCGACGGCAAGCCGGACGCGTGGTCCGACCCTTCGTCGCTCAAGGCGCTCGAAGAGGTGCAGAAACTCGTCAAGGCGAACGGCTTCATCAAGGGCTTCTCCTCGATCACCGCCGACTCCAACGCCGACCAGGCGCTGCTCTACACCGGCAAGGCCGCGATGATGCTGCACGGCGCGTGGACCTACGGCGGCATGAAGGCCGACGGCGGCGACTTCGTCACCGGTGGCCACCTCGGCTACATGAACTTCCCGCCGGTCGACGGCGGCAAGGGCGACCCGACCAGCACGGTCGGCAACCCGGCCGCCTACCTGTCGATCTCCTCCAAGGCCAGCGACCAGGACAAGGAGGTGGCCAAGAAGTTCCTCGCCGGCAACACCCTCGACGCTCCCTCGGTCGACGCCTGGGTCGGCGCCGGCAACATCCCGGTGGTCAAGAGCGCCGAGGCCAAGCTCGCCTCGGTGCAGGACAAGAACGACGCCGCCTGGCTGAAGTTCGTCTACGACACCTCCAGCAAGGCCAAGACCTTCGGGCAGTCGTGGGACCAGGCGCTCAGCCCGACCGCGGCCGAGGCCCTGCTGGACAACATCGCCAAGCTGTTCCAGCTCTCGATCAGCCCGCAGCAGTTCGCCGACAGCATGAACGGGGTGATCGGGAAGTGACGGCCGCCGCTCCCCCGGCTCCCGCGCGGGCCGGTGGACGGACCGGCTCCGGGCAGGTCGGGCGGAGCGGTCCCGTCGCGTGGATGGCGCTGCCCGCCCTGGCGATCTTCCTGCTCTTCGGTGTCGTGCCGCTGGTCGGCGTCCTGGTGCTGAGCTTCACCCGGTGGGACGGCCTCGGCGCGATCACCCCGGCCGGTTTCGCCAACTGGCGTTCGGTGCTCAGCGATCCGGGGCTGCCGCACGCGCTGTGGGTGACGTTCGAGATCATGATCTTGTCGTGGCTGGTGCAGACGCCGCTCAGCCTGCTGCTCGGAGTGTTCCTGGCCGGCCGCCAGCGGTACCGCGCGATGCTCGCCGTCGTGTACTTCGTGCCGCTGCTGCTCAGCTCGGCCGCGATCGCGATCACCTACAAGGCGCTGCTCGACCCGAACTTCGGGCTCGGCGCGGGGCTGAAGATCGGCTTTCTCACCCAGGACTGGCTCGGCCGGGGCGATCTGGCGCTCGCAGTGGTGATCTTCGTCGTGTCCTGGCAGTTCATCCCGTTCCACTCGCTGATCTACCAGGGCGGGGTGCGGCAGATCCCGACCACGATGTACGAAGCGGCCTCGATCGACGGCGCCGGGCGGATCCGGCAGTTCTTCAGCATCACCGTGCCGCAGCTCAAGTACACGATCATCACCTCGTCCACCCTGATGGTGGTCGGCTCGCTGACGTTCTTCGACCTGATCTTCGTGCTCACCGCGGGTGGCCCGGGCGATGCCACCCGGGTGCTGGCACTCGACATGTACAAGCGAGGCTTCCAGGCCAACCTGATGGGACCGGCCAGCGTGATCGCGGTCCTGCTGGTGCTGATCGGACTCGCCCTGGCCCTGATCCTGCGCCGGCTCGGCGGCAGTGCGACGGCCAGCCAGCAGGAAGGTGCGTGAGATGGCAGTGGCGACCAGCGCCCACGCGGCGACCCGGCGGACCCGCGGCGGTACGTCGTACGGGCGCAAGCTGATCCGGCTGAACTGGCTCGGCGGTACGGCGGGCTGGCTGTGGCTGGTGATCGTGATCGTGCCGATCTACTGGATCGTCGTGACCAGCTTCAAGGACCAGAGCGCGTTCTTCGCCCAGAACCCGTTCGCCCTGCCGGCCGAGCCGACGCTGGCCAACTACCGGCTGGTGATCGAGTCCGACTTCCCGCGGTACTTCCTGAACAGCGTGATCATCACCGCCGGCACCATCATCCCCGCGGTGACGATCGCGTTCATGGCGTCGTACGCGATCATCCGGGGCTCGGGCAGCCGCTTCCTGGCCGGGGTCAACGGGTTGTTCCTGATGGGCTTGGCGATCCCACTGCAGGCCACGATCATCCCGGTGTACCTGCTGATCATCAAGATGCAGCTGTACGACAGCCTGCTGGCGATCATCCTGCCGTCGATCGCGTTCTCGATCCCGCTGTCGGTGCTGGTCCTGACCAACTTCATCCGGGACGTGCCCAAGGAGCTGTTCGAGTCGATGCGGGTCGACGGCGCGACCGAGTGGGGCATGCTGCGCAGCCTCGCCCTGCCGCTCACCCGGCCCGCGTTGGTGACGGTTGCCATCTACAACGGTCTCGGCGTCTGGAACGGCTTCCTGCTGCCGCTGATCCTGACCCAGAGCCCCGACAAACGTCCCTTGCCGCTGGCACTGTGGACCTTCCAGGGCCAGTACAGCGTCAACGTCCCGGCCGTGCTGGCCTCGGTCGTGCTCACCACGCTGCCGATCGTCATCCTGTACGCCATCGGCCGGCGCCAGTTGCTCGGCGGCCTGACCGCCGGCTTCAGCCGCTAGCCCTCCCCGCAGACCATTGCCCTCCCCCCACGAGAGAACGAGGATCACCATGACCGATGCCGACTTCATGCCCACCCGCGAGGACAAGTTCTCGTTCGGTCTGTGGACGGTCGGCTGGCAGGGCGTCGACGTGTTCGGCGGCGAGGTCCGCCCGGTGCTCGACCCGGCGCAGGCCGTGCACAAGCTGAGCGAGCTCGGCGCCTACGGCATCACCTTTCACGACAACGACGTGTTTCCGTTCGGCAGCTCGGCCGCCGACCGCGACGCCCACCTGAAGCCGTTCCGGGCCGCGCTGGAGGAAACCGGGCTCAAGGTCCCGATGGTGACCACGAATCTGTTCTCCCACCCGGTCTTCCGCGACGGCGGCTTCACCAACAACGACCGCGACGTACGCCGGTACGCGATCCGCAAGACCGCCGACCAGCTCGACCTGGCCGCCGAGCTCGGCGCCGAGACCTTCGTCGCCTGGGGCGGCCGGGAAGGCGCCGAGTCCGGGGCCGCCAAGGACGTGCGGGCCGCGCTCGACCGGTACAAGGAGGCCTTCGACATCCTCGGCGCGTACGCGGCCGAGCAGGGCTACGACATCCGGTTCGCGATCGAGCCCAAGCCGAACGAGCCGCGCGGCGACATTCTGCTGCCGACGATCGGGCACGCCCTGGCCTTCATCGAGACGCTGGAGTACTCCGAGCGGGTCGGTCTCAACCCGGAGGTCGGGCACGAGGAGATGGCCGGGCTCAACTACGCGCACGGCATCGCCCAGGCGCTGTGGCACGGCAAGCTCTTCCACGCCGACCTGAACGGGCAGAACGGTCCGCGCTACGACCAGGACCTGCGGTTCGGCGCCGGCAACGCGCGCGGGGCCTTCTGGACGGTCGACGTGCTCGAGCACGGCGGGTACGACGGTCCGCGGCACTTCGACTTCAAGCCGCCGCGCACCGAGGACCTGGACGGGGTCTGGGCGTCGGCCGCGGGCTGCATGCGCAACTACCTGATCCTGCGCGCCAAGGTCCGCGCCTTCCGCGCCGACCCCGAGGTGCAGCAGGCACTGCGCGACGCCCGGCTCGACCAGCTCGCCCAGCCGACGGTGGCGGCCGGCGAAACCGTCGCCACGCTACGCGCCGAGGACTTCGACCCCGACGAGGCCGGACGCCGCGGGATGGCCTTCGAGCAGCTCGACCAGCTCGCGATCGAGCACCTCTACGGCACGAGGTCCTGACCCGACAGCGGGACGGAGTGCCAGGTGGTGCGGGCAGCTTTCGGGCTGCCCGCACCGTCTGGTGCGTTTTGGTTGCCTTCTGGAGTAACCGGCGATTGTATTTAGTCAGCGTCTGCAAGTATTGTCGACGCCGGTAACAGTCGTACTCATCAGGAGGCTTCGTCATGCCGCTCGCTCTGCTCGCGCTGGCCATCGGCGCGTTCGGCATCGGCACCACCGAATTCGTCATCGCCGGTCTGCTGCCCGAGGTCGCCACCGAGTTCGGCGTCTCGATCCCGGCGGCCGGCTGGCTGATCACCGGCTACGCGCTGAGCGTCGCCGTCGGCGCGCTGCCGATGACCGCGCTCGGCAACCGGCTGCGCCGCAAACAGCTGCTTGTGCTGCTGATGGCGATCTTCGTCGCCGGCAACGTGCTGTCCGCGCTCGCCCCGTCGTACGGCGTGATGATGGGCGGCCGGATCGTCACCGCGCTGTGCCACGGCGCGTTCTTCGGCGTCGGCGCGGTGGTCGCCTCCGACCTGGTCAAGCCGGAGAAGAAGGCGAGCGCGATCGCGCTGATGTTCACCGGGCTCACCGTCGCCAACGTGCTCGGCGTGCCGATGGGCACGTTCATCGGCCAGGGCCTCGGCTGGCGGACGACCTTCTGGGTGGTCGCCGGGCTCGGCATCGTCGGACTGATCGGGATCGCGGCGCTGGTCCCCGAGATCGCGCGTCCCGCGGGCGGGAACCTGCGCGCGGAGCTCGCGGTGTTCCGCAGCGTGAAGGTCTGGCTCGCGGTCGGTACCACGGTGCTCGGCTTCGGCGGCGTGTTCGCCTCGTTCAGCTACGTCGCACCGATGATGACCGAGGACGCGGGGCTGCCGGAGAGCGCGATCTCGTGGTTGCTGGTCCTGTTCGGCATCGGCATGGTGTTCGGCAACCTGCTCGGTGGGCGATTCGCCGACCGAGCGCTGATGCCGACGCTCTACACCGCGCTCGGCGCGCTCGCGCTGGTGCTGGTGCTCTTCGGCTTCACCGCGCACGCCGGGGTGCCGGCGATCGTGACGCTGTTCCTGCTCGGCGGATTCGGCTTCGCGACCGCGCCGCCGCTGCAGATGCGCACGCTGGCCAGCGCGTCGGCGGCTCCGACGGTCGCGTCCGCGGTGAACATCGGCGCCTTCAACCTGGGCAACGCGCTGGCCGCCTGGCTGGGCGGCGTCGTGATCGCCGCCGGCTACGGCTACGCCGCGACGAACTGGGCCGGCGCCGCGATGGCTGCCGGCGCCCTGCTCCTGGCGCTCGCCTCCGGCGCCCTGGACCGCCGGCAGCCCGCCGTACCGGCGGACGGCAAGCAGGAACTGGCCGCTGTCTAGGGGCGCGTCGCGCGCATCAGGCGGGAACTTGGGAGGCACGCCCTAAAGTCGCTGGTCGGCGAGGTCGACCCACTCGTCGACCTCGCCGGCCGGGAAGTGCCGGATCGCCCAGTCCACCATCCGCAGGCTCATGTGCGCCCAGGCAGCACGTAGTACGTCCTCCGGCAACTCGTCCAGCAGCCCGTCGAGCCGCGCGACCACGTCGTCGCCCTGACCCCGTACGCCGAACCGCAGCGTGACCAGGTCCAGCCCCCGATCGCCGCGCCCGGCGCCGTCCCAGTCGATCACCGCGCTGATCCGGCCGTCGGTCTGCAGCAGGTTGCCCGGGTGGAAGTCGACGTGCACCGCGTCGTCCCCGGTGAACACCTCCGGTCCGACCGCCGAGATCCGCCGCTCCAGGTCCGCCGTCCGCGCGCTGAACTCCCGCAACGGCCCGTGCAGGCAGAACCCCGGCCCGTCCTCGTGCAGGTACGTCGGCAGCGGCGCCATCTCCGAGCCGGCCAGTCGACCCGCCTGCAACGCGTTCAGCTCCAGGAGCTGGTCCAGCAGGTGGTGATCGACCCGCTCGACCGTTGTCCCCGGCATCAACTCCTGCACGGTCACCACGGCGGTCCCGACCTGCACCGCCAACTCGGTCCGGGGCGCCGGGTACCCGACCTCACGCAGTACGTCGACCACCGCGAGCGGCCCGCGCTCGAACTCCGCCAGCCGGACACCCGGCCGCCACTTCAGCACCGACCGGCGCCCGTCCTCCCACCGCACGAACGCCGCGCCGACCTCTCCCCCACCACACGGCCCCTCGACCACCACGTTCACCCCGGCGAGCCTGGCGATCTCCCCCGCCGCCCAGTCCGCGTCCAGCCGATCGACCCGTCGCCACCCCGTCTCAGCCACCTGCCGATCATGCCTCGCCCACCGGTCCACGCGGGGAGCACCCCGAGCGGGGACCTCGGACAGGCAGTGTCCTGTCCGAGGCCCCTGTCGGCTGTACGCCGTACCGCCGAGCCGCGGGCTACAGGCGGATCGACTTCTTGTTCATGAACTCCTCGATGCCCGCCGGCCCGAGCTCGCGCCCCATGCCGGAGCGCTTGATGCCACCGAACGGCAGGTCGGCCTGCGAGCCGCCGGCGCTGTTGAGATAAACCATGCCGGCCTCGAGCTGCCGCGCGACCCGGGTGTTGCGCTCGGCATCGGTGCCCCAGACGCTCGCCCCGAGACCGAACGGCGAGTCGTTGGCGATCGCGACCGCTTCAGCCTCGGTCCCGGCCTCGAACACCAGCACCACCGGACCGAAGATCTCCTCCCGGTACGCGTCCATCTCCGGGGTCACGTCGGTCAGCACGGTCGCCTCCAGGTACGCACCCGGCCCGATCCGCCGCCCGCCGGTGCGCAGGGTGGCGCCTTGCTCGATCGCCTTCGCGACCTGCCCGGCGACCTCGTCGGCGGCCGCGACCGACGCCAGCGGCGGCAGCGTCGTATTCGGGTCCGCGGGATCGCCGGCCACGTAGTACTCCGCGACCCGCTTGGTCAGCCGGTCCACGAACTCGTCGTACAGGCCCGACAGCACGATCATCCGCTTCGGCGCGTTGCACGACTGGCCGCAGTTGCGCATCCGGGCCGTCGACGTGGCCCGGACCGTCTCGTCCAGGTCGTCGGTGTCGAGCACGATCAGCGGGTCGGAGCCGCCGAGCTCCAGCACCGACTTCTTCAGGTTCCGCCCGGCTTCGGCGGCGACCGAGATGCCGGCCTGCTCGCTGCCGGTCAGCGACACGCCCTGGATCCGCGGGTCGGCCAGCATCCACGGCACCTGCCGGCTGGAGGCGAACACGTTCACGTACGCGTCGTCCGGTACGCCGGCCTCCCGCAGCACCTGCTCGATCGCCACCGCCGACCGCGGGCAGATCGAGGCGTGCTTGAGCAGGATCGTGTTGCCCAGCACCAGGTTGGGCGCCACGAACCGGGCCACCTGGTAGACCGGGAAGTTCCACGGCATCACGCCGAGCAGGGCGCCGATCGGTTCCTTGGTGATCACCGCGCGACCACCCTTGATCGTCAGCGGCTCGTCGGCCAGCAACGCCGGCCCGTGCTCGGCGTAGTACCGGAAGATGTCGACCACGATGCCGATCTCGCCCCGGCCCTCGTTGATCCGTTTGCCCATCTCCAGCGTCATGATCGCGGCCAGCTCGTCGGTCCGCTCCGCGAACAGCTCCGCCGCCCGGGCCACGATCGCCGCCCGCTGCTCGACCGTCCGGCGCCGCCACGCCGAGTACCCCTGGTGCACCCGCCCGATCGCGGCCCGGACCTGTTCGTCGCTCGCGTTCTCGATCTGCTCGATCAGTTCACCCGTCGCCGGGTCAGTGACTGCGTACATGGGGGACGAGTCCTCCGTTCTCTACGACAGTGCGCAAGAGCAAAGGCTAGTCGCTGATTTACATACTGTATACAGTCAGTCTGTCTATCACGCCTACCTCTCCCCCTGGGCAGCGGCTGGACCGGATGAGCAGGACAGGGGAAAACCCTCGGGCCGACCGCTGTCGGCAGTGGCGTCCGCGGCGCATGCTGGAGGGCAATCCCCGTCGTTGCGCTGACGGGGGCTCGATCCCGCCCCCTCGTCGATCGGATGCCGCCCGTGCCCGACCAACGGAAGTCCCGTCTTGTCCTCCGCCTGGCGACAGTGATCGCCGCCGCGGCCATCGGTGGGGTCGCGCTCGCGGCTCCCGCGCCGGCCGCCCTCGATGCTGCCGCCGCCGCCCGACCCGACCCGGCCAATCCCTGGCAGTTCGACCACTGGCCGCAGCAGCAGCCGTGGCAGCAGCAGCAACCGGCGACCCGGCTCGCCGGTCCGACCAGCGGCACTGGAGCCTTCGGTGCACCGATCGACCCGCAGAACTGGGAGAACCCCGACCACATGACCTGGTCGGACTACCAGAGGCCGCCAGGCACGAACTGGGCCGATCCGACCAAGAAGGGGTCCGTCCGGACGTTCAAGGGCGCCCTCGTGCTGACCGACTACCCGAACCAGCCGTTCGTGGTGACCCAGCCGAAGGGCTCGACACCGTTCGGCAATCCGAGCGCCGAAGCCAACGGCGTACCGCGAGACCAGGTCGCGCAGTTCTACCACGACTTCCTCAACAAGCCGAACGCCCTGAACCGCGGCCACACCATTCACGAGTACTGGATGGAGGACTCCGGCGGCCGGTACGGGGTGGAGCTGACCGCGTTCGGCCCGTACCGGATGCCCGGCAAGTCGCACGAGTACGCGATGGAGTTCCAGGGCGGCACCGCCTGCCCGGCCGGCGACACCTGCAACCGCAACCTGCGCACCGACGGCCGCGCGGCCTGGATCGCCGACCAGGGCCCCCACGTCCCGGCGGGCTTCGACTTCGTCTTCTTCATGAGCGCCGGGCAGGACGAGTCGTCGACCTGGCAGGAGTTCGGGATGATGAAGTTCCCGACCAAGGAGGACGTCACCGAGCCGTTCGGGCCGCCGGACCCGAACCTGCCGAACTGGTCCCGCACCCGCTACGTCGACTGGACCTCCTGGGCAGCCGGCTCGTCGATCTGGCCGAACGCCGGCGGCGGCTCGTCCACCCAGGCCGAGAGTTCCGGGATGGCGGTCTTCGCCCACGAGTTGAGCCACATCCTCGGCATCGGCGACAACTACAACAACCCGTACGGCGTACCGCCGCGGCGCGCGTACACCGGGATCTGGGAGATGCTCAGCCGGGGCAGCTTCAACGGCCCCGGCGGACCGCACAGCCGGTGGATGATCCCGGCGACCGGCGGCGCCTCGATGGGTGCTCAGCACATGCTGCGCAACAAGATCAAGCTGCAGATGGTCGACGAGCAGAACGTACTCCGGCTGAACCGTGAGGCGCTGGCCCAGTCCGGCGTCGTGGTCGCGGACGTCACCGCCCGTGTCGCCCAGCCGGGACCGACCGGTCTGGCCGGCATCAATGTGGAGCTCGGCGGCGGCGATCTCGCGCCCGCCTGCAACACCGCCACCGACCCGCTCTGCGACGGCCGCGGCTACCAGAACTACACCGTCGAGGTCGTCGACCGGATGGGCACCGACTCGTTCACCCCCGACTCCGGGGTCCTGCTGGCCAAGACGAAGAACCAGGACCAGGCGCCGTTCGAGTGGGTGATCGACGCCAACTCGCAGGACATCAACATGACCGACTACGTCCTGCCCGACGGCACCAAGGTGCCGATCACGATCGGCGACTACCGGCAGTTGTCCGACGCGCTCTTCCACGCCGGCACCAACTCCGGCAGCGAGTACGAGTACGTCGACGAGGCCAACCGGCTGCACTTCTACGTCACCGACCTCGAGCGCGACCGGCAGGGCGTCCTGTCCTACACCGTCGCCGTTCGCTCGCTCGACGGCGACGGGCCGGCCCAGCGCGGCGTCCGCGTCACCCCGGCAGTCGGCCGGCCCAGCCGCGACGGTGTTGCCACGTGCAACTTCCCGCTCACCAACACCGGCAAGGCCGCTGCCGCCCAGGGCGAGCACCCCGAGGACGTCAGCAAGTACCTGAACAACGACGTCTACCGCCTGTCCGCCACGATCGACGGCCGCGGCTGGTCGGTCAACCTGCCCAACGCTCTGACCACCGCCGCGACCGGCAAACGCGTCACGGTCCCGGTCCAGGCCAAGCACGCCCCCGGCTCGGCCGCCCTCGCCCGCGTCACCCTGACCGCCATCTCCGAGTCCGACCCCACCAAGAAATCCACCACCAGCTGCCTGGCGATCGCCCGCTGACGCCCATGTGAAGGGGCGGGCCGCCGTCGCGGTGGCCCGCCCTTGCTGTCGCCGGTGATGTAAAGAATCTTTGACATCGCGAGCGGGCGGGCCTACTGTCGCAGTGTCAAAGATTTTTTACATCGCGAGGGGATGGCGCTGTGGCGTTCGAGGAGAAGCGGGCGTGGGTGTTCCTGAGCGTCTCGGTGGTCGGCTACCTGGTCTACCTGGCGATCGTGCTGGGGCGGATCGACGGCGGACGGGCCGATACGCCGTACGTCGCGGTGATGCTGTGGACGATCGGTGCGGCCATCGTGGCGGCGATCGTGCTCGAGGTGGTGCTGGCGGCGACCGGCGCGAAGGAGGACGGGCCGCAGAAGGACCAGCGGGATCTGGAGATCGCGCGGTTCGGTGAGCAGGTCGGGCAGTCGTTCGTGGTGATCGGCGGACTGGCCGCGCTGCTGCTGGCGATGGTCGAGGCGGACCACTTCTGGATAGCGAACGCGATCTACCTCGCGTTCGTCCTGTCCGCGGTGCTCGGCTCGGTCGCCCGGCTGTTCGCCTACCGCCGGGGGCTGCCGTGGTGAAGCCGACCCGCGTCACCAACCGGATCCGGGCTCTGCGCACCGACCACGCCGAGTTGACCCAGGCCGAGCTGGCCCGCCGGCTCGGGGTCACCCGGCAGACCGTCATCGCCATCGAGCAGGGCAGGTACTCGCCGTCGCTCGAGCTCGCGTTCCAGATTGCGCACGTCTTCGGCGTACCGCTCGCGGACGTGTTCCAGTATCCAGGGGAGGAAACATGAAAGCGATCGTCCAGGACCGGTACGGTCCGCCGGAGGTGCTTCGGCTCGACGAGACCGATCAGCCGGTTGCCGGGAGCAACCAAGTCCTGGTGCGGGTGCGAGCGGCCGGGGTCGACCAGGGCACGTGGCACCTGATGGCCGGTCAGCCGCGCGTCGTCCGACTGGCCGTCGGGCTGCGCCGGCCGCGCGTCCGGATCAGCGGCCGCGACGTCGCCGGGGTGGTCGAGGCGGTCGGCGCCGGCGTCACCGAGCTGAAGGTCGGCGACGAGGTGTACGGAACGTGCGAGAGCGGTTCCTTCGCCGAGTACGCCGTCGGCCGCGCGGACCGGCTGACCCGCAAGCCGGCGAACCTCACCTTCGAGCAGGCGGCCGCCGTCCCGATCTCGGCCGGGACCGCGCTTCAAGGGCTGCGCGACGTTCGCCCCGGCGATCACGTCCTGGTCCTCGGCGCGGCCGGCGGCGTCGGCTCGTACGCCGTCCAGCTCGCCAAGGCCGCCTGCGCTCACGTCACCGGCGTGTGCAGTACGGCCAAGCTCGACCTGGTCCGCGAGCTCGGCGCCGACGAAGCGCTCGACTACACCCGCGACGAACTCCCCGCCGCGGCGTACGACCTGATCCTGGACGCCGGCGGGAACCGCTCTCTGCGAACTCTTCGCCGTTCTCTGACGCCGAAAGGCACCCTCGTGCTCGTCGGAGCCGAAACCGGTGGCGCCCTCGGCGGCCTCGACCGCGCCCTGCGCGCGACGCTGCTCTCCCCCTTCATCGGCCAACGCCTCCGCGGCCTGATCAGCACCGAACGCGCCGACGACTACGCCCACCTGCGCACGCTCATCGAGTTCGGCAAGGTGACCCCGGCGATCGACCGCACCTATCCCCTGGCCGAAGCGCCCGCCGCCATCCACCATCTCCGCGAGCGGCACCCCCGCGGCAAACTCGTCATCACCGTCTGACCGGCTGCAGCGGTGCACAATGGCCGGATGCGTCGGGGACGGGTCGCGGTGGCCGGCAGGGTGCGCACCATGGCGGTGCTCGAAGTCGTGAACGTGGCAGTGATCGGCTGGTTCGTCTTCGGGGCGTTGGACGCTCCAGTGAGCGCGGCCAACGCCGCCGGCTTTCTGGCCTCGGCGGGGCTGCTGCTGGTTGGCGCGGCGTACTGGATGGCGAAGCTCGGCCAGGTTCGTTCCGCGCTGCGACGGCCTCGGCACCTGGAGGCCTTCCGGCTCGTACGAATCGCCTGCCTGGTCGGGCTACTGGCCGCCGGCGTCGTCGTCGCGGCCGCAGTCGGCGATCCGGCGCGGCGGTTCGTCCCGGGGCTGACCCTGTTCCTGCTCGCGGTGGCGGAGTACGTGAACTACTTCCACTGGCAGCTCATGTACGACAACCGCGCCGACCTCCAAAGACTGTTCCGCACCCGCCGCCTGGCGCGGGCTCACCTGCACCGCGATCTCCACCCGGGCTGATCAGGACGGACCGATCACCGGTACGCCGGCGCCGTGGAGCTCACGGACGGTGCGGTGGCCGGCCGGCGCGTCGGTGACAACTCCGGCGACCTCATGCAGAGGAAGTACGGAAAAACGTGAAGCCGTGCCGAGTTTCTCCGCGCTCGCCAGCACGTAGGTCTCGGCCGCCCGGCGGGACAGCGCACGCTTCATCGCCGCCTCGTCGGCGTCGCCGGTGGTGAGTCCGGCCTCCGGATGCACCCCGGTAACGCCCAGCAGGAACAAGTCGGCACTCACCGCCTGCGCCGCCTCGACTGCCGCCGCACCGCTGGCCACCATCGAGTGCCGGAACACCCGGCCGCCGATCAGGAAGATCTCGATCCCCCGGTGCTCGACCAGCGCCGCCGCGATGGTCGGGCTGTGCGTGATCACGGTCGCCTCGAGCGTCAGCGGCAACGCGGCCACCACGGCACGGGCCGTCGTCCCGCCGTCCAGGATCACCGCGCTGCCCGGCCGCACCAAGCTCGCCGCGAGCCCTGCGACCACCGTCTTGCTGTCGACTGCCACGGTTTCCCGGGTTGAGTAGTCAGCCACGGCCGGCGAGATCGGCAGAGCGCCCCCGTACACCCGCTGGCACAGCCCGGCCGCCGCGAGCTCGCGCAGATCTCGGCGGATGCTGTCCTCGGAGATGCCGAGCTCGGTCGCCAGGTCCTTCGCGACGACCCGCCCGTCGGCCACGAGCCGTTCGAGCAGCAGGTCTCGACGCTGTGCCGCTAACATCCACATTCCTCCTTGTTCGTCCGCATTCTTGCACGTTATGGTCAATCGCGTGAAGAAGCCGATGCTCGTACTCATCGCCGGTCCCTACCGCTCCGGCACCGACGGCGATCCCGACCGGATCGCCGCCAACCTCCGCCGACTGGAAGGCGCCGCCTGGCCGATCCACGCCAAAGGGCACATCCCGATGATCGGCGAGTGGGTGGCCCTGCCCGTTCTCCGCGGCGCCCCGCAGGTCGAATCGCCGGACGGCCCTGAAGGCGACGTGATGTACGACGTGGCGGGCCGCCTGCTCCAGCACTGCGACGCCGTACTGCGTCTCCCCGGCGAGTCCCACGGCGCCGACCGTGACGTAGAGATCGCGGAGACGCGCGGTCTCCCGATCTACCGCGACGCAGCCGATATCCCGGCGTTCGTTCCGCAGTAGGAGACTCACCGCCGACTGCGCCTGTCGGCACCCAGCACAGCGGCCCGCGCGGGAGCCGCGAGAGTTCGTCGATGGCCGCCGCCGGGCCGCCCAACGACGCGCCGCGCTGGCGGTGACCGCCGAACAGCGGGCGAGTACTGCTGCTCGAAGGACAAGTTGAGGACGGCGCCGACTGGCAGCGCCGACGTCGCCGACGGGGGCGCGGCCGTCATGTCAGGGAGGCCGTACGGGGGGCCACCTCGGAGGTGGCCAGGGCGACGCGGAGGTGGCCCGGGGCGACGCGGTGTGCGCCGCAGCGGGCTCGGCGGAGGCAGAGTCCGCCACAGCGGGCCCGACGAACGCAGAGTCCGCCGCTGCAGGCCCAGGGAAAGCAGAGTCCAGCGGCAGGCTCGAGCGTACGCAGCGTCCACCGCGGCAGGCTCGAGCGTACGCAGCGTCCACCGCGGCAGGCCCCGGCGGGCGCGGAGTCCACCGCCGCAGGCCGGGCGGACGCAGTGTCCGGCAGTGCGTCCGCCCGTCAGGGAGCGATCAGCGGCCCAAGATCGCGGCGGGAACGGATCTTCAGCTTCCGCATCGCCCGGGAGAGATGGTCCTCCACCGTGCTCACCGACAGGGACAACTCAGCGGCGATCCGGTTGTTGCTCAACCCACGAGCCGCGAGCCTGGCGACTTCGTGTTCTCGCGGAGAGAGCGCGTTCCCGTATCCCCGGCGTCCCCGCCGCGACGTCACCGCGACTCCGGCCTCTCGCAACGCCTCCCGGCACCGCCGAGCATCCCACCGGGCGCCCAGCTTCTCGTACCGCGCCTCCAACGCAACCAACTCCTGCGCATCCCCGAGTTCCAACGCCCGCCGAGCCCTGCCCTCCAACGCACAACACTCGTCGTACGGTCGCCCGATCGCCCGATAGGCCGCCGCAGCCATCTCGAACCAGTCAGCCGACGGTCGAACTGCCGCCTCCCCGGCCCCCGAAGGCGACGTCGGACGGGGCGAGGTCGTCGAGGGGTGCAACCCGGTCGACGCCCGTGATGCGTTCCCCGAGCCGGCTTGGCCGCTCCCCCGGCCTTCGCCTCGCCCGCCACCACACTCGCCGCCTGGTTCACGGTCTCCCCGGTGTGCGGTTCGTTCCCGATCGGCAGTGTCGCCAATGCTCAGAAACGCACGCGCGAGCTTGCTCGCGGCAACCGAAGCAGGCGCATCCCGTCCAACCAAGCCCGCGTCGAACTCCTGCAACAAGCCCAACGCGTCCGGTCGTCGCTCACTGCGATCCCAAGCGACACACGTCGTAGCAACCAACTCCCCCGCCCACGCCCACCCGTCCTTACGCCGTACCACCGAGACGAAGTCCTCCACCGCCTCCACGGCCGCATCCGTCTGCCCCAGCGCCAGCTGCATCCGCCCGATCGTCGCCAGTGCCGCCGCCCGTACCGGCAACTCGCCACGCACCGACTCCAGCACCTCCATCGCCGCCGAAAGGTCCCCCCGCACCAAGTGAAGTCGCCCGGTCACCAGCTCAACCTCAGCCCGCACAAGCGGAGCCGAAGCAGTCTCACTCCTTGCCCTCAGCAACCGTTCCGGCAACTCCTCCCACTGCCCCGCCAACCACGCCTGCCACAACCGGGTCCCAACCCCCGCCGGCAACTCCCGGCTCCGCCGATCGTGCCCCAGCCACAACAACCCCCGCGCCGCATCCGCCGTCCCGTCGTCCCCCGCCAGATCACCCGCCGCCAGCAACAACCGCCCCCGATTCCGCCAAACTCCCCGAACAGCCGCACCCCCATCACGCCCTGAACCACCACCCGCCAAGCCCTTCGACCGCACATCGCCGTCACCCGCGGACCTGCTCCCTCGCACATCGCCGTCACCCGCGGAGCCGGCCACCGGCACATCAACGCCGCCCACTGAGGCGATCTGCCGCCTACCTGCGTCACCCGCAGCAGCATCCCGCCGCACGCCGCCGCCTGCGACAGCGTCGACCCGGCGGGATCTCCGAGCATCCGCAACGCCCGCAACCCCACCCGCCTCCCCGGCCCGCCGCGCACTCGAAGTACCCACCGCCCCACCCGACCGCCCACCGGAAGCCCCCGGCGCGCCGCCGCCACGCACCCCCGTGACACCGGGCGGCCCCTCTATCCCCACCCCAGCTGACTCCCCAGCACCATCCCGCGGCCGAACCACATCACCAGCAACGCTGCCTCCCACCACGCGAGTCCTCCCCGACGCGGCATCGTCGGTCGAGCCATCCCGCACACCGGCAATCCCACTGCGCCCGCCTTCCCGTACGTCGGCGTACCCGACCCCGTCTCGACGCGCCGAAGCACCAGAGCGCCGTACGGCGAGCGGACTGGCACCAGCCGCGGCAGGCCACGCGCTCTGAGTCGGCTCGCCAAGCAACCGGAGAGCCCGGTGCATCCACGCTCTGTGCTCGGCAATCTCCTCCGCGCCCGACGTCGGAACCGCCAACGTCGACATCGCCAACGCAGCCGCGATCGGATCCCCGCCCAACTCCTCGACCGCCGCCGCCAGCTCCCGTCGCGCGGCGGCGAACTCCCCAGCCCGGTCGTGCAGCACCAGGCCCAACGCCAACCGCAGGCTGCCCCGATCACCGCTCGCCACCACCAACTCGTCCAGCACCATCCGCATCGCGACCACGGCCTCGTCCCACTGCGCCGATTCCACCGCCGCGTGCCCCAGCCGCGTCGCCAGCCGCGCCCGATCCGCCCACGCCAACCCTTCGAACCGCAGCATCTCCAGCAGTTGCTCGACCGCCCGGTCCGCCTTCCCGCACTCGACGAGTTGAGCGGCAGCCAACTCCGCCTCGGTCAGCCAAGTGCCGACCAAGCCGCCCCGCCGAGCGTGCGCCGCGATCCGCGCGTGCGCGCCGGGATCGCGCGATCCCACGGCCTCGGCCGCTCGCCGATGCAACCGGCGCAGTTCGTCCGCCGGGATCGTCTCGTACACCGCGCGCTGCCCCAGCGCATGCCGCAAGTCGTACAACCCCGGCCGCGACTCCCCCAGCAACGCCCGCGCCAACGCCGCATCCACGGCATCGGCCAACTCCGCTGCACCAACCTCCGCGACAGCGCCGATCAGCGCATCGGGCGAGGGTGCGTCGAGCACCGCAGTGGCCCAGACCACCCGTCTGCATGCCTCTGGCAACTGTTCCAGCTTGATCGCGACCGCCGCTCGCAACGCCACCGGCGCGCGGGTTTCCGCCAGCGCCCGGGCGACCGGTGCCAGCGATCCGTCAGCCCCGATCGCCACGTCCCGCAAGAACTCCTCCAGCACGAACGGCAGACCGCCCGTCCGCTCGAACAACTCCCTCGCCAATCCATCCGGCAGCTCGTCGACACCGAGCATCTGCGCAGCGAACTCCCGTACCGCGTGCGGCGCGAGCGGGTGGAGCCGTACTTCGGTCGTCCGAGTCCCCGGCGGGACGCAGCCGGCCAATGCCGTGATCTCGCCGGCGACCAGGGTGTCCTCGGGCCGGTAGGTGGCGACCACGCGGACCTCCCGCGGCAACCGGCTCGCCAGGAACCGCAGCAGTTGCAGCGTCCCCGGATCCGCCCAGTGCAGATCCTCGACGACCAGCACCGTCGGCCCGAGCGAGGCCAGCAACTCCCTCGTCCGCGCGAACACTGAGTGCCGCATCCCCGGAACCAGCGCCCCGCGCCACGGCGTACCGGCTCCTGGTTGCTGGTCCGAGACCGGAGCCAACGCCTCCAGCACCGGCGTCAGTGGCGTCTCGTCCTGCACCGGATGGCATTGACCCGTCAGCCATCGCGCTGGATGGTCCCGAGCCACCTCGGCGACCAGCCTGCTCTTGCCTGTTCCCGCCTCTCCCACCACCAGCACCAGACTCGGCGCCGCTGTCACCGCGGTCCTGAGCAACCGCGTTTCGCGCTCTCTGCCGATCATCCGCGGCGTCGTCAACCGACCGCCCGCTCCCCCGCTCGTCTTTCGCACCGCAGCCTGCCTAGTACGTCCCGACTGGGCGGCGGCGAGCCCACCCCCACCTGACGACGCCAGCCCAATGGCTGTCCGTCTTCTTCGAATTACTCTCAGTCAGCAACTTCACGCACATAGTGTGACCGCTCCCCTCGTCCTTCGACCTGCCGACCCCAAGCAAGGTGAGCCGCACTCACCCCGCCGTCCTGGCGCTGACGGCAGTGGAGGCGGCGGCATAGTTCGACTGGACCGCCCTAGGCTCGACCGTGCGGGCATAGACCCGACGAGCGTCGCCTCCCAGAGCATCAGCCCGACCTTGCGGCATCTTGATGCGCAGGTGCGGCGCCCCACTCGGCCACCGACAGCGAGGTCGCGGGTGGCCCGGCTGTCCGACTGGGCATGCCGGCGCGCGGATGATCGGCCAGAGGGGCCGGTTCTGGACGCCAACCGAGGCCACCCTCGACTGACCCGCACGGCAGTTCATCGGCGCATCCGGCGTTGGGCGGCCATCGCGGCGGCGCCGGTCAGGATCATCAGCAGGGTCGCGAGCGACCACCGTCGCAGAACGAGCACAGTGTCGTCCGGCTCCTCAGGAACCGCCGCCATCCGCGGCGCCACGCTGACCACCGGCGGGGTCACGAGCGGCGGAAGCGGCCGACTCGTCGGGCGAGGGGTGGGCGACGGAGTCGGACGGACCGGCAACTCAGCAGCCTCCGTCGGCGTCGGCAGGGGCGTGGTTGCGGTCGGGCGCGGGCTCGGCCCCGGAGACACCGGCCGACGATTCGGCGGCGTCGAGCTAGGCGGACGAGCATTAGGCGGACGTGGACTGGGCGGACGTACACCAGGCGGCGGGGGGCTCGGAGGACGGACTGTCGGCGGAGGCGACGGCGGCCTCGGCGTCTGCGTCGGCGAAGGCGGCGGCGACGCAGTCGGCGGCCGCGGTGTCGGCGTCGGTGGAGGTGGCGGCGGAGTGGGCACTTGCTGCAGGCAACCAGCTGCATCCCCGGTCCACACCGGTTCCCACGACGTCACCTCCCGCACTTCTCCAGAGAGCGCGATCCGAACGGCCCGGCTCCGAGAGCCCGGACGGGTGTGAACGGCATAGAGCGCTCTCCCGGACAGCACCACCGAGGTGTACGACGCCGTCGACGGCACCCCGCGCACATCGGCGACAGCACGGACTGTCCCGCTGCCCGGGTCGACGCTGACCACCTTGGCCGGCCCCGCACCGACTGTGGAGATCCCGTACAGGAACCCGCTCACCGGATCCGCCGCCAGGTCGTCCACGGTCAACGCCCCGAGCACCGGCTTCAGCCGAACCACCCGCAGCACACTCTTGTACGTCGTACTGTCCGGGTCGATGTCCATCGTGAAGAGCCGGAGTCCGTCGCGCAGGTAGAGCCGATGTCCAGCCACCGCGCCGGCCGTCGGAGCGGCGACCCCGCCGACGCCACGGCGTACCTCGCCCAGGTCCCTGACGAGGCCCTGGCGGTTGATCGTCACCAGATGCGGGCGCCGGTGCAGCCAGCCGTGCCGGTCCCGCGAGGCGATGCCGTAGACGAGATCCTGCGATCGCGCGTACCCCATGGCGTCGACCAGGTAGTCCAGCTTGCCCAGTTCCGTGACCCGGCCCGACGGCAGCTCGACCCGCCGCAATCGCGACAACGACACGGGCCCACTCGAATCCACCTGCAGCACGACGCATCCGGCGTCTGCCGATGACACCTGGGACATCAGCACCACCGGCAGCACCGCCAGTCCCGATGCCAGCCCGATCACCCCCACGCGTTGACGACGTGGGACCGTCCTAGCCACTGCGGGCCAGCCGGGTCAGCGCAGCGACGTACGCATCCGGTCCCACACTTGCTCCACCGCTGAACGGATCCTGCAGCTGGTAGATCGCGAACAGCATCAGCGCGATCGCCCCCGACAACATCGACACGATCACGGCGTACGAGTAGACGCCCGGTCCGCCGAACATGAACATCAGCCCGACCGACATCGCGCTTCCCACCAGAATCGCGAACCACACGATCGCGCTCACCCCGTTCCCGCTGGCATTCAGGCGGTCCTGCCGGGCCTGGTACACGTTCCACAGCTGCGTCGACGCCTCGATCCGGCTGTTCTCCTCCCGGTCGGTCCTCGTCGGAACGCGCTCCACCTCGCCCTGCAACTCCGACAGCAGCTCCCAGCCCTGCCCTCCCACCGGCCCTCCGGCCCGCAGCGCCGGCCACTCCACCTGGACCACCTCGTTCGCGTACGACTGGGTCAGTTCCTCGACCCGCGACCGGGCCGGCTCGGCCAGCGACTCGCTGGCCCAGCGGACCGCGACCAGCGCGTTCGCCTCCTGGTAGGTGTTCTCGTCCGCCTTGTCGGTGGCGTCGAACAGCGAGATCAGCACGAACGCGGCGATCACGACGTTGACGCCGCCGACGATGGTGAACACCTGCCCGGCGACCTCGTTGTTCGCCTCCCGCCCGAACCGCTGCCGGGCCTTGCGCAGGATCACGGCCAGAACCGCGGTCACCATCATCAACCCGAGCACCCAGAACAGACCGCTGAAGAACAGGCTCATCCCTGGCTCCCCCTCCCGCTCTGGACGCGAAACTCACCAGGACCGACGCAGCCCCGGTCGCGCACAGCCCCGCTGCGCACCGCCACTGGGAGAGTGAAGTGCACGGTCTCCCGCGTGATCTCCCGCTCGACCACATCCACCGGACCGAAGGCAGCCAGAGCAGCGACCACACCGTCCACCAACCGTGGCGGCGCCGACGCGCCGGCAGTCAGGCCGATCACCCTGACCCCGTCGAGCCACTCCGGCCGGAGACCGGACCCGTCGTCGATCAGGTACGCCGGAGTGCCGCGTCGCCTGGCGAGCTCGACCAGGCGGCGCGAATTCGACGAGTTGTCCGAGCCGACCACGAGAACCAGGTCGGCGTCATCGGAGAGCGCTCCCAGTGCCTCTTGCCGGTTGGTGGTGGCGTAGCAGATGTCAGCCGAGTCGGGGCCGCGCAGCGCGCCGAATTTGGCGCGGAGCGCATCGAGAACGGCGGCGGTCTCGTCCACCGCCAAAGTCGTCTGAGTCAGGTAGGAGACCCGCCCTGCATCCTCCACCTCCAGCGCCGCCACGTCGTCGACGGTCTCGACCAGAACGGTCCGGTCCGGCGCCTCCCCCATCGTGCCTTCGACTTCCTCGTGCCCCGCGTGCCCGATCAGGACGACGGTGTCGCCGCGGCCGGCGTACCGGCGGGCCTCGGCGTGCACCTTGGTCACCAACGGGCAGGTCGCGTCGACCACGTCGAGCCCGCGCCGCTCCGCCTCCGCTCGGACTGCCGGGGCGACACCATGAGCGGAGAACACCACGGTCGCGTCCGCCGGCACTTCGTCGAGCTCGTCCACGAACACCGCGCCACGGCTCTCGAGGTCGGCCACGACGTGAGTGTTGTGCACGATCTGCTTGCGGACGTAGACCGGCGAACGCCGCCGGGCCAGCAACTGCTCCACGATCTCGATGGCTCGCTCGACGCCGGCGCAGAACGACCGCGGCGAAGCCAGCAGGATGGTGCGTCTGGTCATCAGTCCCCCTCCTCAACGGTCGCGACGGGTCGCCCATCGCGCCAGCCGCTCCAGGTCGTCCGCGGCGCCCACTGCACCGCTCGCCGAGCGCAGTTCGCCGAGCGCCGCAGTCAGCAACGCGTCGGCCTGTGCCTGGCTCTGCGCCTTCGCCCCGGCCTCGTCGATCAACCCGGCCGCCCGCACCAGCTCGGCGTCGGTCAGATCGCGCGATCCCTGGTAGAGCGCGGCCAGTTCCTGGCCGGCAGCGGTCCCCGACGTGAGCGCGGCGATCACCGGCAGCGACTTCTTCCGCCGCCGCAGGTCCGAGTGCACCGGCTTGCCCGTGACTCGCGGATCGCCCCAGATCCCGAGCAGGTCGTCGACGTACTGGTACGCGAGACCGAGATCCTCGCCGAACAGCCGCAGGTGATCGACCTGCTCGGACCGGCCACCACCGAACATCGCCCCGAGCGCCGTCGAACAGCCGAGCAGCGCCCCGGTCTTGAGCTGCGCCATCCGGAGGCACTCGCTCAGCGTCACGTCGTTGCGGATCTCGAAGTGCGCGTCGGCGAGCTGCCCTTCGACCAGCTCCTGGACCGCCTGCCCGAGCACCTTCGCCCCGTCGTCGGCCGCCGGCTCACCACTGCTCACGAGGACGTCGAACGCCAGACTGAGCAGGGCATCGCCCGCCAGGATGGCCGGCCCGAGACCGAACACCGTCCACGCGGTCGCGCGGTGCCGCCGGGTCGTGTCGCAGTCCATCACGTCGTCGTGCAGCAGGGAGAAGTTGTGCACCAGCTCGACCGCCACCGCGGCGGGCACCGCGGCGGCCGTCGTACCGCCGACCGCTTGCGACGCCAGCAAAGCCAGCGCCGGGCGAAGCGCCTTGCCGCCGTCGGCGCGGGTCGGCGTGCCGTCCTCGTCCTCCCAGCCGAAGTGGTAGTTGGTGATCCGCTGCGTTGCCAGCGGCAACTTGCCGACCGCGGCCCGCAGCGCCGGCTCGACCTGGTCCCGGGACCAGCCGAGTGCCCGCTGCGCGAGGACCCTGTTCATCGCGTCACCTGACGTGGTCGCTCCCGTGCCGTCCGTCGTACCGCTCGGTGGACTGTCCGCGGGATCGAGTCGTTCGAGTGTCGTCATCGTCTCTCCTCATCCACCGAGCTCGACGTTCTCCAGCACACCGAGAGCGTCCGGGACCAGCACCGCCACCGAGTAGTAGGTGCTGACCAGGTACGACGTGACGGCCTTCTCGTTGATTTCCATGAACCGGGCGTTGAGTCCGGGCTCGATCTCGTCCGGCAACCCGGTCTGCCGCAGACCGACGACACCTTCGTCCTCCAGGCCGGTCCGCAGCACGATCACCGACGTGGTGTTGTCGGCGGCGATCGGGATCTTGTTGCAGGGCAGGATCGGTACGCCGCGCCACGCCTGCACCCGCCGGCCCTCGACGAGAGCGCTTTCCGGGTAGACCCCGGCCTTGCTGCACTCCCGGCCGAAGGCGGCGATCGCCCGCGGGTGGGCCAGCAGCGCCCGGGGCTTGCGGCGCCGGGTCAGCAGCTCGTCGAAGTCGTCGGGGGTCGGCGGACCGGTGCGCGGGTAGATGCACTGCTTGAAGTCCGCGTTGTGCAGCAGGCCGAACTCGCGGTTGTTCACCATCTCGTGCTCCTGGCGTTCCCGCAGCGCCTCGATGGTCAGCCGCAACTGCTGCTCGGTCTGGTCCATCGGGTGGTTGTAGAGATCCGCGACCCGGGTGTGGACCCGCAGGATCGTTTGCGCGACGCTCAGCTCGTACTCCCGCGGTGCCGGGTCGTAGTCGACGTAGGTGCCGGGCAGGTCCGCCTCGCCCGCGTGACCCGAAGAGAGCGCGATCTCGGCCTCTCCGTTCTTGTTCTGGGCCGGACGCGGCCGGGACCGGAGCTCGTCCAGGTGCTCGCGCAGTACCTCGGACCGGTCCCTCAACTGCTCGAGCGCCTGACGAGTCAGCCGCAGCACGGTGCACCGGGTGGTCGTGCGGGCGGTGTACTCCCAGATACTTTCCGGTGGATCGGTGAACAACTGCTCGCCGAGGTAGTCGCCGTCCGCGGCCGTGCCCAGATCGGTCCCGTCACCGTAGCGCCCGATGCCGATCTTGCTGATCTTGCCGTGGGCAATCAGAAGCACGTCGTCGATCCGGCTGCCGAACTCGGTCAGCACCTGGCCCGCCTCGTACTCCTCCTGCCCGAAGCGGTTCGCCAGTTCCTGCAGTACCTCCGGATCCTGCAGCTCGCGCAGCGGCGGCAGCTCGGTCAACTCCTGCGGGATCACCCGTACGTCGGCCCCGGTGGCGGAGAAGGTCAGCCGGCCGTCGCCGATCGCGTAGCTGGTCCGCCGGTTCACCCGGTAGGCCCCGCCCTTGGTCTCCACCCAGGGCAGGATCCGCAGCAGCCAGCGCGGCGAGATGCCTTGCATCTGCGGCACCGACTTGGTGGTGGACGCCAGTTGCCGCGCCGCCGCGGTCCCCAGGCTGAGCTGCGGCCTGGTCTGGGTTTCGGTCTCGGTCTCCGAGGTGGTCACAGTGCACCCTCCAGTCGCTTCATGGCCAAGGACCGTCCGATGGATTCGGCAGATGTGCCGAGGCCGGTCGCGCCGCCGAGCAGCTTGCGCGGCAGATGCAGCTGCGCGCCTTCGTCGTACCGGCGGCAGCCGGCGTGCCAGACGAGAATTCCCGACATCCAGTTCTGCAGCTCCTCGGCGTACCCGGTGAGCACCCGTCGGACGTCGTCGCCGAGCTCGTAGTCGTCGAACAGCACCGGCAGGTCCACCGCGACCAGCTGCTCGAACTGCCGCATCCGCGCGGTCATCAGCTCGTTCACCACCGCGAACGCCGTGCTCAGGTCACAGTCGAGAAAGTTCCGCACAACCAGGACCCCGTTGTGCAGCTCGCCCTCGTACTGGATTTCCTTGCGGTACGAGAACACGTCGTTGAGCAGGCACGCATAGTCCGCGGCCGCGCTCTCCAGCGCCCGGATCGGGCGGGTCCGGTAGATCTCCGGCGGTACCGTGCGGCCGTGGCCGATCCGGCACAGGCTCATGGTGAGATCGGAGCCGAACGTCCGCCGGCGCATTTCCAGGTAGTCGACCGGATCCGGGATCCGGTGCTGGAACTGGTTCGCCAGCTCCCACAGCCAGCTGTCGATCATCGTCTCGACCGCGTCCTTGAATGCCCGCCGCGCGTCCGGTGCCATCGGCCCCGCGGTCCGGCTCCAGAGATCGGCCAGAGAGCGCTCCAGCGCGTTCCCGGGCACCGGCGGCCCGGCAGCGTCCAGCTCCAACGGCATCAGCGCCGACAACCGCTTGTTTGTCGCCTTCGCACCGACCAGGTCCCGCGACCGGCCGAACGCCACCGGGTAGTAGTCGTCGGCATAGGTGCCCCAAGCGAGCCACTGGCTGGACAGGTCCAACGCATCCGGGTCGGCATCCGGGTGGATCCCCGCCGCGCACAACGGCAGGTCGTTGGCGAGCAACATGCGCGCGTCCCAGATGACCCCGTCGGTGAGTCCCATCCGCTGACCCCACTCGAGCACGTTCGCCCGTGCCCGGTCGAGGTGGGGACTGAGCTTCGCCCGGTACGGCATGTACAGCTCCGGCCGCTCGAACGGCTCGACCACGTCGTACAGGCGATGGGTGTAGCTGCGAATCCGGTACGGCGCCGACGTCACCATCGACTGCAGGATTCGGCTCGCGGCCGTGCCGAGCCCTTTCGGCCCGTCGAGCAACGCGCTCGGTCCGAGCGTGGCCGCTTGGCCGCCGTCGTTCATGTAGCGGCTCGACCGCAGGTGCCACTCGTGCCCACCCGACTGCCAGTCCTGCAGACCCTTCACATAGCTCAGAACATCGAGCCGGCCCTGCGGACTGATTCGGTGCTCCGCCAGCAGCGGCGGCACCTCGGTGAGCGCAGTGTTCTCGAACTGGTGCAGTCGCGAGGTGAGGATGTCGTTCACCAGATCCGCCGCCCGCTGCGGAGAACAGCCGAGAAAGCGCTCCACCACCAGCACGCCGTTGTTCAGCTCGCCCTCGGCCTCCACCTCGCGCTGGTACGAGAACAGGTCGTTGCGCAGGTGCACCGCGTCGGAGAACGTGTCGCTGAGCACCTTCAGCGGCCGGGCGTGCGCGACCTCCTCCGGCACCTCCGCCTGGACGGCGTACTCGACCAGGTTCGCCGACCAGGGCGCGCCGCCGACCTTGCGGCGCATCTCGACGTACTCGATGGGGTTCGGCAACCGGCCGGCGCTGATGTTGGACAGCTCCCACAGCGACTCCGCCAGCAGGCTTTCCGTGGTCGCCGCGAACCGGCGCCGCCAGCCCTCCGACATCGACGGCACGGTCCGGGCCCAGAGATCGGCGAGACCGCGCTCCACCGGGTTCTCGGGCGTTTCCGTGATCGCGCCGTCGACCGGCATGAACGCCGCCAGCCGGTTCAGGTACGCCTTGGCGCCGGCGGTGTCCTGGGTCTTCTTGTAGAGCTCCAAGAAGTGATCGTCGAAGTAGAAGACCCAGACGTACCAGTCGGTCACCAGGTCGAGCGCCGCGGCGCCGGCGTCCGGGTGCGTGTAAGCGCAGAGCAGGGCGTAGTCGTGGGAGTCGAAATCGCGCAGGTCCCAGATCGCCTTGCCCTGCTGGGGAACGTCGATCATGTCGAACGCGTACGCCCAGGCCCGGCTGTGCTCGCGCGCCTGCTCCAGGTGCGGGTTGATCCGCGCCGGGTACGGCACGTAGAACTCCGGCAACTGGTACGGCTGTCCGCCGCTCGGCGCCGCGCGTTCGCGGCTCGGGGCTGGCTGTCGGGCGTTGGACGTGGGCTGTCCGGTCCTGAGGGTCGATTGTCCGGTGCTCGGGGTCGGCCGGCCCGTGGGCGGCGAACCGCCCTTGGTCAGGCCGCCCGGCTCGTCTGTCGCGTCCCGCCCGACGTGGGAGACGAGCCGGGCGGCGGCTCCCGGCGGTTGTGGCGCTCTCACCTCCCGGTCCTAGCTCTCGCGCCCGATCTCGACGTCCTCGAGAATGCCGAGAGCGTCGGGGACCAGGACGGCGGCCGAGTAGTACGCGCTGACCAGGTAGTTGATGATCGCCTTCTCGTTGATGTTCATGAACCGCACCGACAGCCCCGGCTCGTACTCGTCCGGCAGCCCGGTCTGGTGCAGGCCGACCACCCCCTGGCTGTCCTCGCCGGTGCGCAGCAGCATGATCGAGCTGGTCCGGGTCTCGCTGATGCCGATCTTGTTGCACGGGAAGATCGGTACGCCGCGCCAGGCCGGGACCCGGTGGCCGCCGAGGTCCACGCTGTCCGGGTAGACGCCGGCCTTCGTGCACTCCCGCCCGAACGCCGCGATCGAGCGGGGATGGGCCAGGAAGAAGGCCGGCTCCTTCCAGACCATGCCGAGCAACTCGTCCAGGTCACCGGGCGTCGGCGGGCCGGTCCGGGTCGGGATCCGCATGCTCAGGTCAGCGTTGTGCAGCAGGCCGAACTCGCGGTTGTTCACCATCTCGTGCTCCTGGCGTTCCCGCAGCGCCTCGATGGTCAGCCGCAACTGCTGCTCGGTCTGGTCCATCGGGTGGTTGTAGAGATCCGCCACCCGCGTGTGGACCCGCAGTACGGTCTGGGCGACGCTCAACTCGTACTCGCGCGGCGTGGTCTCGTAGTCGACGTACGTACCGGGCAGCTCGGCCTCCTGCTCGTGCCCGGACGCCAGCGCGATCGCCGCCTCGCCGTACTCGTCCTGTGCCGGCGCCGGGTTCGCGCGGAACGCTTCGACATGTGCGCGCAGGCTGTCGGATCGCGCGACCAGGTCCTCGAACGCGTCCTGCGACAGCGACAGCACCGTGCACGGGGTGATCGCCTTGACGGTGTACTGCCAGTGGTCCTCGGACTCGAGAAGCGCCTGGTAGGCGAAGTGGTCCCCGTCGGTCAGCGTCGACAGCACGGTCTCGTCGCCGTACTTGCCGGCGCCGATCTTGTTCACCTTGCCGTGCGCGATCAGGCAGATCCGGTCCGCGGGCCGGCCGCGCTCGACCAGCACGTCGCCCGGCTGGTACTCCTGCTGCTCGAACCGGCCGGCCAGCTCGGTCAGCACCTCGACGTCGTCGAAGCTGCGCAGCAGGGCCAGCTCACACAGCTCCTGCGGGATCACCCGCACCTCGGCGCCGGTCGTGGTGAAGGTGACCCGGCCGTCGCCGACGGCGTAACTCAGCCGCCGGTTCACCCGGTACGCGCCCCCGTTCACCTGCACCCAGGGCAGCATCTTGAGCAACCACCGGGAGGTGATGCCCTGCATCTGCGGCTCGGACTTGGTCGTGGTCGCCAGGTTCCGCGCGGCCGCGGTTCCGAGGCTCAGTTGCGGGCGCTGCACTTGGGCGTCCGAGGACGCCGGTTGGGTCATGGTCACGCGGTAAGCACCACCTGTCGGTTCGGACCGCCCAGGCGCAGCACGCACCGCACCCCGGGACGCGGGGTGTGGGTTCTTCGGTGGGTGGAGGCGCGCGGGCAGGCAGGAAGGAACGGCTCGTCGACTGCGTGGACGCTCCAGCCGGCACTGTTCCCGTCGTCGGCGGCAACACCGGCGCGGGACCGGACAGGCCGGGCTGCGACCGCTCAGGGCTCCCAGTTCGCCCTGCCCGGCCAGTCCGGCTGGAAACGCAACACACCGTAACCGGACCATCACCGTGTGCGTCAAGGGGCGCACACAGTGACAATCTTGCCAAGTCCTGGCGACCACGTATTAATTGCTCACGGCACCCCTGGTCAATGCCCTCGGCCCCGATCTGCACCGCGGCCGATGCACCGGGCAACCGACCGGTCAGATGATCGGCGTCTCCGGAGCGGTTGCCTTCGGCGTCCCGGCCTCGGCGGTTCCGGACAGCTCGTCGACCTCGATCCGGCCGGTCCAGCGCAGGTCGGGGTCGGGCTGCGGGATGGAGTCGAGCAGCAGCCGGGTGTACGGGTGGGACGGCTCGTGCATCACGGTGTCGACCGGGCCGCGTTCCACGATGACGCCGCGGTTGATCACCATCACGGACCCGCCCAGGTAGTACACGGTCGACAGGTCGTGGGTGATGAACAGGGTCGTCATGCCGTACTCGCGCTGGAAGTCGAGCAGGATGTCGAGGAACAGCCGGCGGACCTGGGCGTCGAGCATCGAGACCGGCTCGTCGGCGATCACGAAGGCCGGTCGCAGCATGTGGATCCGGGCCAGCATGACCCGTTGCCGCTGGCCACCGGAGAGCTGGTGCGGGTACCGGCCGAGCACGCGCTCCGGCTCGAGCTTCACCGCTTCGAGTGACCGCTCGATAAGAGCCAGCCCTTCGGACCGGCTGGAGGCCAGGCCGAACTTCTTCACCGCCTTCCACAGCACCCGGTCGACCCGGTAGAACGGGTTGAAGATCGCGTACGGGTCCTGGAAGACCGGCTGCACGTTGCGCCGGTAGTCGTCGTACTCGGCGCGGGTGAGCTTGAAGATGTCCTTGCCGCCGTACCGCACGGTGCCGCTGGTCGGCTTCTGCAGGCCGAGCACGTTGCGGGCGATCGTGCTCTTGCCGCTGCCGCTCTGGCCGACCAGGCTGACCACCTGCGGCGGCTCCGGGGCGAGCGTGAAGGTGGCGTCCTGGACCGCGGTCAGGTAGCCGCCGACCGCGCCCCGGGCGTGGAATCGTTGCTGGACGCCACTGAGCTCGATGGTCTTGGTCACGATGCCCTCCGGCCCACTAGCGGAATCGATTCGATCAGCTGCCGGGTGTACTCGTGCCGCGGCTGCTTGTAGACCTGCCGTACGTCACCGACCTCGACCAGGCTGCCTTCGTACATCACCGCGACCCGGTCGGCCAGCTGAGCGTGCACGCCCATGTCGTGCGAGATCACCATCAGGGTCACGCCGAAGTCGCGTTGCAGGTCCACCAGGCTCTGCAGGATCACCCGCTGGATCGTGACGTCGAGCGCGGTGGTCGGCTCGTCGGCGATCACCAGGTCGGGTTCGAGCGCGACGCAGATCGCCATCAGCACACGCTGCTTCATGCCGCCGGACAGCTCGTGCGGGTACATCCGGGCGACCGCCGGCTCCAGCCCGACCTGGCCGAGCAACCGTGGGATCAGCTCGGAGAGCGTGTCCTTGCGTTCCGGGGCGTGTTCCAGGATCACGTCCCGGAACTGGTCACCAATTCGCATCACCGGGTTGAGCGAGCTCATCGAGCCCTGCGGCAGGTAGGACAGCGCGCTCCAGCGCAGTACCCGCAGCTCCTCGCCGGAGACCTTCAGCAGATCAACGGGAGAACGTCCGCGGGGACGGAAGAGAGCGCTCCCCGCCATCACCTTGCCGGGTGGTTTGAGCAACCGCAGCAGCGCCACGGCGAGCGTGCTCTTGCCGCTGCCCGACTCCCCCGCGATGCCGAGGATCTCGCCGCGGCGGACCGCGAGGTCCAGGCCGCGCACCGCCTTCACCTCGCCCCGGTTGGTCGAGTAGCCGACCTCCAGGCCGGAGATCTCCAGCACGATCTCGTCGTCACTCACCGGCAACTCCTCTCAGCCGCGGGTTGTAGACCTCTTCCAGTCCGATGTTAATCATGTTCAACGCCGCGAACAGCAACGTCAGCAGCACGATCGGCACCACGAACATCGGCCAGGCACCGAGCGTCAGCGCACCGGTGTTGATCGCGTTGAAGATGATCTGGCCGAGATCGATCACGCCGCCCGGCCCGAGTCCGATCACCTCCAGCCCGACCAGCCCGAAGATCGCGCCGAGCGCCGAGGAGGCGAACCCGACGCCGATGAACGGCAGCAGATTGGGCAGCAGCTCGGTGGCGATGATCTCCAGGTCCCGGGCCTTGCTCACCCGGGCCAGGTCGACGTACGGGCGCGACCGCAGGCTGAGCACCTGCGAGCGGATCGTCTTGGCCGCGAACGGCCAGCTGAAGATCGAGATCATCACGCCGACCTGGAACAGGCTGACGTTCTTGGCGTACGCGGAGAGCGCGATCAGCAGCGGGAACGTCGGGATCACCAGCAGGATCCCGGTGAAGGTGGACAGCACACCGTCCACCCAGCCGCCCTTGTAGCCGGCGACGAAGGCGACCACCACGCCGACCACGGTGGAGATCACCCCGGCGATCGCACCGATCTGGAGCGACACCGACAGCGCGCTGATCACCATCGCCAGCACGTCGCGGCCGTACTGGTCGGTGCCCAGCAGGTGGTCGGCCGAAGGCACCAGCCACTTCTCGTACGCCGCCAGCTCGATCGGGTCCGTGCCCTTGCCGATGGCATCGACCAGCACCGGGCTGAGCACGGCCAGCAGCACCATCAGGGTCAGGATCACCAGTCCCGCGGCGAGCCGGTGACTCTGCCGCACGGTTTTCACTGTCGCGGTGAGGAGACGCATCGCGATCACTTCCAGTACTTGACCCGAGGGTCAAGCAGCGGTAGGAGGAGGTCCAGCAGGAGAACGGCGGTGAGCACCGAGAAGATCGCGATGTCGGTCACGCCGATGATCGTGTTGAAGTCGAGCTGCTGGATCGCCGTCACCAGGGTGGTCCCGAGCCCCGGGTAGTTGAACAGCTGCTCGACCAGCACGTTGCCGTTGAAGATGAAGCCGAGCGAGATGCCGAACGCGGTCACCTGCGGCAGGTAGCAGTTGCGCAGCGCGTACCGGGTCAGGATCCGCCACGGCTTCAGGCCCTTGGCTTCGGCGTACACCAGGTAGTCCTCGCCGAGCACCGGGACCATCAGCATCCGGGTGGACAGGATCCAGCCGAAGGTTCCGATCAGCATGATCGAGAATCCGGGCAGCAGCGCGTGCTTGAGCACACTCCCGATGAAGTCGGCGCTGATCCCGGGACTGATCGCGGAGTCGTACGCCGACCGGGCCGGCAGCATGCCGAGGGTGTAGGCGAAGACGTAGACCAGGATCAGCGCGACGAAGAAGAACGGGACGTGGGCCAGCGCGATCGACAGGTTCGTGGTGATCGTCGATCCCAGCTTGCCGCGCCGCCAGCCGGCGATCGCGCCGATGACGAGGCCGAGGATCCACGACATCACCGCGGCGACACCGAGCAGACCGATGGTCCACGGCAACGAGTGCATGATGACGTCCTGCGCCGGCGTCGGGTAGTTCAGCAGCGACGGACCCAGGTCGCCGTGCAGGATCAGGTTCTCCATGTACTTCAGGTACTGCGAGAAGATGTTGCCGTCCAGCCCGAACTCGTGCCGGTACCGCTCGATGATCTCCTCGCTGGCCTGCTGGTTGTAGACGTAGTTCTGCTGCAGGGTCTGGATCAGCGTCTGGATCGGGTCGCCCGGGATCATCCGGAAGAAGAAGAACGCGATCGTCAGCGCTCCCCACAGCTCGACCAGGTAGAGCCCGAACCGGCGCAGCGCGTACGCCGCCAGCGGGTGCCGCGCCAGCCAGGCCCGGCCGCCCCGGGAGGGAGCGCTCTCCGCGCTCTCTCCCACCACGGTCTCGGCCGGCGGCGCGGTGGCGGTCACGCCGGGCCCTTCTGCCCGGTCGCCTTCAGCCGGCCGAGCACGAAGATGAAGTGCGACCACCAGTTCAGCGGCACCTGGTACAGGTCGTCGTCGGTCGGCCATCCGGTCCAGAAGGCGGTGTTGAAGAACGACGGGTACCCGGTCTGGATCACCGGCAGCAACGGCAACTGCTGGAAGTAGAGCTCCAGCGCCTCGTCCAGCAGCGGCTTCGCCTCGGGCGTGGTCGGGTCCAGCTGGGACAGCTTGAGCGACAGCTCGTCCAGCTTGGGGTTCCTCAGCCGCATCTTGTTCTTGCCGGCCGCGTTCTTGCCGATCGGCTGCGCCTTGCTGCTCTCCCAGTCGGTGTAGAGCTGTTGCGGGTCGAAGGCGAAGCCGGCCCAGTTCGAGTCGATGTCGTACTCGCCGCGCTGGAACTTCTCGTCGTGCACACTGCCGGTCAGGCTGCGCAGCGTGGCCGGGACGCCGACCTTGGCGAGGTCGGTCTTGAGCACGTCCGCGATCGCGTACTCGTCCTTGTTCACCGGGGCCGGGGTGATGATCTCGAGATTGATCTCCTTGCCCTTGTACGTCCGTCTGCCGGCCGCGTTCTTCGGCGCGATCTCGTCCAGCAGCGCGTTCGCCTTGTCCAGGTTGTACTCGAACTTGTACCTCTCCGCGAGCTCGTCGTTCTTCCACTTGTCGTTGCTCGGGTAGTCCGCCCACGGGTAGATCGCGGCCGGGACCTCGACCTGCCAGATCGACTTGCCGATCTTCTCCCGGTCCAGGCAGTGGTTGATGGCCCAGCGCATCTTCGGCTCGGCGATGACACCGCGGGCCGGGTCGCAGTTCAGCCACAGCACCCGGGGGTTCGGGTCGTGGAACTGAGTGGTGACCAGGTGCGGGTAGCCGCCGTTGCGCAGCTGCTTGGCGTGCTGCTCGTCGATCGAGCCGACGTCGAACTCGGCCCGCTCGAACGCCAGCGACGCCGAGTCCGCCTGCTTGGAGGTGCTCTGGTAGACCACGTACTGCGGTGCCGGGTCCAGCTGGTCCTTGGCCCAGTAGTCCGGGTTCTTCTCCCAGACGAACATCTTCTGGCTCCGGATCGCCTGCTTCAGCTTGTACGGCCCCGTCCGGGTCGGCGGGTTCTCCTTGAACTTGGTGGGGTCCTGCCCCTTCCAGACGTGCTCGGGCAGGATGTCGAACCCGCTGGCGATCGCGGCGACGAAGGTGTAGTGCAGCCGCGGCGTCGCCTTCTTCATCTTGATCACCGCGGTGTGCTGGTCCGGCACCTCGACGTCCTGAACGAACTCGCCCAGGTCGCCACCGCCACCGAACAGGTCCTTGCGGTCCTTGAGCAGCATCACGGTGAACCGGAAGTCGTTCGCGGTGAGCGGCTTGCCGTCGCTCCACTTCGCCTTCGGGTCGAACGTGAACGTCAGCTGGGTGTGCGAGTCGTTGTACTTGTAGCCGGTGGCCAGCCACGGCTTCAGCTCGCCGGTGGCCAGGTTGAGGTAGAACATCGCCTCGCGGCAGACCGACTCGAACCCGGCGCCGGACTGCCAGCCGTTCGGGATCATCGTGTTGAAGCTGTCGAACACGTTGTACTCGACCTGGCCGACGACCACGGTCTGGTCACGCGGCGTGGGGATGTTCGCCTTGCCGATCTGCACGGACTTGGTGGCGGCGGGCTTGTTCGCCGGCTTGTCGGAGTACGAGCCGCCGCTCCCGGAGCAGGCGGCCAGCAAGCCGGCCAGACCGGCCGCGGCACCTCCTCCGACCAGGCTGCGACGGCTGAGCTGGTAGCGCAGGACATCGGCGACGTCCTCGAACTGCGGGCGCGGGGCATCGTTCACTTTCGGAACTCCTTCGGTCCGGAGAGGGCTCGGCCTGGCCGCGGCGCGGGCCGGTTCGACGGCGGCACGGCGTCCGGGGGCCGCTGTGACGCAAGCACCTCCGTTTCGCTTGCCCAGGGGCGGGGGATGACTGCCCGAAACGTTTCCAGGACTATAGGTAGCGATGACAACGATGGCAATACTTCGTTGGCAGGTTGGCCGTTGTGCTCGGATTACGACTGCGCAACGGCGAAGCGGGGACTGACAACGAAAGTTCGCGTTGCGTGATCGTCGGCGTCACACGGTCCGTCACACGGCGAGCGCGTTGCATCGGCATCGTCGCCGGACCGGGCGACGTCCCGGGACGGTCCCGGGCCACGTGTCACCGGGGGACGCACCAGTTCTAGGGGGAACACGCATGACGAGTACCGCTGTCGATTTCGCGGCGATCAAGGACAAGCAGCGCGCGGGCTGGCAGACCGGTGACTACCCGCGGGTCGGCAACACGCTGCAGATCATCGCCGAACTGCTGGTCGAGGCAGCCGACGTCCGGGCCGGGCAACGCGCTCTCGACGTCGCCTGCGGCCAGGGCAACGCGGCGATCGCGGCGGCCCGCCGATTCGCTGAGGCCACCGGCGTCGACTACGCCGCCAACCTGCTTGCCCAGGGCCGGGAACGCGCGGCCGCCGAGCACCTGGACGTCACATTCACCGAAGGTGACGCGGAGAACCTGCCGGTGCCGGACGCTTCGTTCGACCTGGTGCTCAGCACAGTCGGCGTGATGTTCGCCCCGAACCATCAGCAGGCGGCCGACGAGCTCATCCGGGTGACCGCGCCCGGCGGCAAGATCGCGCTCTCCAGCTGGACCCCGACCGGCATGGTCGGGCAGATGTTCAAGGTGGTCGGCAAGTGGACTCCGCCGCCGGCCGGGGTGAAGCCCGCCGTGTTGTGGGGTACCGAGGAGCACCTGACCGAGCTCTTCGGCGACCGGGTGCAGTGGATCGCGCTGAACAAGCGCGAGTACGTCTTCCGCTACCACTCGCCGGAGCACTTCTCGGAGTGGTTCCGCCAGTTCTACGGCCCGATCACCAAGCTCGCCGGGTCCCTGTCGGAGCAAGACCGCGCCACGTTCGCGGCGGAGCTCGCCGACGTGCCGCGCTCCTTCAACCAGGCCGATGACGGAACGGTGGCCGCCCGCGCGGAGTACCTGGAAGCCGTGGGCGTACGCCGCTGAGGCTCGCCGGGAACGCGCGATCCGGGCGATCCCGGCGTGCGCGGGGTGCGGGGTGCGCGGGGTGCGCGGGGTGCGGGGGTGCGCTTTCGCGGCGTACGCGGTGTGCTGACGTTCGCGTCGTTCGCGTCGTTCGCGTCGTTCGCGTCGTTCGCGGTCTGCACGGCGTGCGCGGCGTTCGCGGTCGGTGCGGCGTGCGCGGTCTGTGCAGTCTGCGCGGTGTGCGCGTTAGCGGCATGCGCGGCGTTTGCGCCGTTCACGCTGTTCGTGCCGTTCGCGGCGTTCGCGCTCTTCGCGCCGTTCCCGGTCTGCGCGGCGCGCGCAGTCTGCGCGGCGTGCGCGGTCTGCGCGGTGTGCGCGCGTTCGCGGCGTCGAGGAGGGTGAGGTACGACAACCCGCTTCCGCGCTGCCGGCAGATCTCCCGGCAGCAGCAGCGCGTCGGCGTGGCCGCGATCGTGCTGCCGCTGCCCGGCGTACGGGTCGACGATTGCTTGCCCCTGGCGGATGCGGGGCGCGTGGAGATGAGGCCGGCCAGGGGCGGAGTTGGCGGTGACATCACCGGGGTGGTGGGTCCACACTGAAGGGCGGGGGTGGGACTCATGATGGGCACGATCCGGCTGCTCGGGCGGCCGACGATCGAGTACGACGGGGTGGCGGTCCGGTCGCCGCGCGGCCGGAAGAGCTGGGCCCTGCTCGCTTACCTGCTGCTCACCGAACGCCCACCGACCCGCAAGCGCCTGGCCGAACTGCTGTTCGCGGACGCCGCCGACCCCCTCGGCGCCCTGCGCTGGAGCTTGGCGGAACTGCGCCGCGCCCTCGGCGTACCCGACATCCTGACCGGCGACCCGATCGTCGCATCCCTTGAAAACAAGCTGATCGTCGACGTGCTGGAAGTGGTTGACGCGTCCGACGCCGCCAGGTTGCTGACCGTCAACGGTGAGCTGCTCGAAGGCGTCGACCTGGCCGCGTGCCCGGAGTTCGAGTCCTGGCTCCTGGTCGAACGCCACCGAGTAGCAGCCGCCCTGGAAGCCCGCCTCCGTGAGGTCGCCATGCGACTTGTGGCGGCCGGCCGCGGACACGACGCGATCGCCTTCGCCGCCCGCGCAGTCGACTTGAACCCTTTCGATCAGGGCAACCACGAGCTCCTGGTCCGCAGCCTCGCGGTCGCCGGAGATCGCCGGGCAGCGCTCCACCAGGTGGCAGTCTGTGACGACATGCTCAACCGCGAACTGGGCATCGAGCCATCCGCCGCCCTCCGAGAGGCAGCAACCGCACCAGAAGACCGACTAGACGCATCACGGCACAGCGCGGACGCACCACAACCGTGGTCGGCCGGAGCACAGTCGTCGTGCGATACATCGCCCGCATCTCCCAAGACGCCCCGCGCACGGTCGCCGATCAACGAGTTGCCAGCGGGGCCGGCTGTGGCGCCAGGGCGCGACACGGCAACGACCTCGGACGCGGCTGCGGCAGCGGAGGCGGGCGTGGTTGCGGCAGCGGACGTGGTTGCGGAAGCGGACGCGGCAGCGGCAGCGGACGTGCTTGCGGCAGCGGACGTGGCTGCGACCTGGGACGCGGCCGCGGCAGCGGACGTGGCTGCGACCTGGGACGCGGCCGCGGCAGCGGACGTGGCTGCGACCTGGGACGCGGCCGCGGCAGCGGATGTGGCTGCGACCTGGGACGCGGCTGCGGCAGCGGATGTGGCTGCGCCTCCGGTGGCGGCAGGCCGGAGCAGGCCCGCAGCACCGGAACTGCCCACGGCAGGCCCTGTGCGCACCGCGAGCCCTGGAACGCACGTTGCGCGGCTTCCCCACCAGGACGGTTCTCCGCGGAGTCCGCGCGCAGGACCCGCGCCGGGAGCCGACCTATCTACCGCGGCTCAGGAGATCGCCGCGCAGCTACATCGGGAGCCTGCGGCGGCACGGCGCTTCGCGGCGGCACGGGACGGCTCCCAGGCACGGACCGTCTCCCCGGCACCGGACGGCTCCCCGGCACGGGACGGCTCGCCGGCGGCACGGGAGTTGGCCCCGGTGGGACAGAAGACGCCCCCTAGCGAGGAACGTTGGCGGCAGGCGGTCGGGGCGCGCGCTGCGGCGTCAAGTCAGCTGGAAGCGGGGCGGGCCGCCATCGCCGCGGGCGCCGTCGAGGCCGGGCTCGAATGTCTTCGGAGAGCGGTATCTGAGGCTGCGCGCAGCCACGATGTCGCACTGCGGGGACGCGCTCTCGCCGCTCTCGGTGGTGCTCTCGTGCACGCGATCCGCGGGCGCGACGAAGAGGGCGCGATCGTGCTGCACGAAGCGATAGCGGTCGCGCAACAGGCCGGCGACCGGGCGACGGTGGTGACGGCGTACCGGGAACTCGGTTTCGTCGAGGTCCAGGCCGGGCGGCGGGCGACGGCGGAAAGCTGGCTAGGCAAGGCGCAGGCTCTGGCAGCTACCGGCGAGGAGCTGGCGGCGATTCTCGGCGTACGCGGGATGAACTCCTCCGACCTGGCCGACTACCCTGCGGCGCTCGAGTACTTGGGCGAATCAGTCCAGCTGGCAGCCGGACAAGGTGACCACCGACAGCAGGCGTGGTCGTTGTCGCTTCTGGGCCGCGCGCACCTGCTGCGCGGCAACCACAGCCAGGCCACCGCAACCATCGCCGAGTCGCTCGAACTGGTCCGGCGGCAACGCTGGATCGCCTTCCAACCGTGGCCTCAAGCGCTGCAGGCCGAACTCGACCTCGCCGCAGGCCGAGTCGACGAGGCAACTGACGGCTTCGAGCAGGCTTGGGCCCTCGGCTGCCAGCTCAACGACCCTTGCTGGGAAGGAATGGCAGCGCGCGGTCTCGGTATGGTCAGCGCCGGCCGCGGGGACTACGCGAACGCCTTCCGCTGGCTCGACCAGGCCGCCGGTCACGCGAGCCGAGAGCCAGACCGCTACCAATGGGTCCATGGTTACGTCCTCGACGCGGCAGCCAGCACCGCCCTCGTCCGGCCCGATCCGGACCGCGCCCGCCCGGTCGCGGCACAACTGGCCTCCCTCGCCGCGCGCTGCGAAATGCGCGAACTCGTCGTCCGCGCCCAACTCCACCTCAGCCACCTCGGCGACGAGCAAGCCACCGACAAGGCGCGCCTGATCGCGGCCGGCATCGACAACCCCGCCCTCACCCATCTGCTCGACCAGGCCCCTGAGAACGCGCTCTCCCGGAACTGACCGCGCTCCCCCCGCGACGGCCCGCGGTTCGTCCTCCGCTTTGAACCGCCCGGGTCAGCGTCGACCTGCCAGGGCCCAACTGTTCGTGGCGCTGGACCGTCCCGCCGAAGTGGCGCCGCTCGGAGGATGGCAGTTCATCCGTCTGCGCTGGTAAACGCGCTGTCAGTCGGACAGTGGGGGAGGGCCTAACTGTTTGTGGCGCTGGACCGTCCCGCCGAAGTGGCGCCGCTCGGAGGATGGCAGTTCATCCGTCTGCGCTGGTGAACGCGCTGTCAGTCGGACAGTGGGGTGTCGAATGTGGCGTCGACGCGGAGTTCCGAGGCTCGGGCAGGATCGCTGAGCACGGCGAGAATGACGTGCCGCTGGTCCCAGCGTCCGGCGGACCAGGCAAGCGCCTTGGCCAGCCCGTTGAAGGTCGCCGCGTGCGGCGCGCCGTCGTCGTCGACCCACCACGACACCTCGTACCCGTCGACGGTGAGCTCCTCGTGCTCCCACCAGGTGTCCGGCACCTGCGGAACCAGCTCGCGCACTATCGGCGGCACCTCCGCCTCCGTACCGATCCCGTCGATCTTGCCCGCGGCAACCTCCCCGGCCATCGGCACCTCGAACAGATCGCTCAGCCCGTCCGCGACCACCCCGGACGCGACCACGAATCCGCCGAGATCCTCCCGCTGCAACCACATCGGCGCATCCGCCACCACCGCCTCTCCCGCGGCAACCACTCGACTCAGTACCTCAACGGCACCGGAGCCGGCATACCCGTCGGATCCGTCGTACCCCACGTCGGATCCGTCGTACGTCGAGTCGTCGCGGTGCACATCGTGCGCGCGGTGCCCCTCGTGCCCGTCGTGCCGGTCGTGCCGGTCGTGCGCATGGTGCTCCTCATGCCGGCGGTGCGCGTCGTCGCGGGACTCGCCGAACTCGCCGGACGCCGAACCTGCGCCTGCTCCTTCACCGCCCGACCCACCGGAAATCGGCACAGCGTCGCCCGACCCCACACCAAGCGCAATCCCCTCGTCCGTCCCGGCAACGGCGGGGGCGACTTGAGCTGCACTCTCGTAGCTGGGAACGGCGTCCATCGGTTCGGCAGAGTGAGTCGTTGGGTCGCCAAGGACGCGGACGCGATCAGGCGCAGAGTCGGGGTAGACCGTGAGGGCGCCAAGTCGCTGCCAGAGTCGCAGGATCGCGCTCTCTCCGATCTCACGGCCGGGATCAGCGAGTCGGTCCAGCAGTAGTCCGACTCCGTCGGCATCCAGGTCCGCGACGGTTCGCACGAAGCCGACCGCCGTCCGGACCTCCGGGTCGAGCTGTGCGGTCCACTCGGGTGCCGCGTCGAGCAGGCTCGCCAGCACCGGCTCCGCCTCGGGATCCGCCCGGCCGGCCAGCGGCTCGCCGTCCTCCAGAAGAACGCGCTCTCTGATCCACCATGCCGCGTACGACGGGACGCCGTACGCGCGGTCGTCGGGTCCGACAACTCGTGCCTGGTCGACCAAGGCTCGCCGCAGCTCGGGCGAAGTCCCGAAAAGCTCGAGCACCCGAGGCCAAGCGTCGTCGGTGATCCAGTCCAGGTCTCGCACCGCAACCAGTTCGCCCACGGCGACGCCGTACCGCGAACCCTCCGGCGCGACATCGTCTGCCCAGTCCTCGATGCCGTCGAGATCGGCCAGTGCCTCCGGCAACTCGTCGAGGGAGACATCGGCCGCCGAGACCGTACCCAGAGAGCTCAGTACGCCGACCGCTTCCAGCGCGTCCGTGCCGTAGTGCTCCAGCAGATCGCGCTCTATCGGCGCGACCTCGTCCGGGTCGAGCACAGCTTCGGCCACAGAACCCGGGATCACCAACGCGTTCGCGGGCACCCATTCGCCGTCGGCGTCACGCAGTACGAGATCGGAGAGCCACCAAAGTCCTTCGGCCTGGGCCGGGTCCACCGCGACGACTCCGAGGACAGCTGCTGCGATGGTGGCCGGGTCATCCGCGTCGGTGGAGTTCTCGACGGCCGCGCGGACTGCGCTGTCCTCGAGCAACGTGCGAGGGGTCGCGGGAAGCGCTCCCAGGCGTTCCAGGGTCTCGTGCACCGCGTCGGGGTGCACCACGCGGACGCCGTACTCGCCGAAGGTTGCGAGGACGTCGTCCGGGAGATCGGGCCCGGGCAGCAGGAGGCCGCGGACACCGCGCACCAGTCGGCCGTCCGCGAGCGGGACCGGCAGTGTGCCCAGCGCTTCCCGGAGCAGCGGTTCGGTGACCATGGCGGAGAGCGCTCCATATGTTTCCCTCCACCACTCCGGCAGGCGGGACTCCGCGACCGCACCGATCTGGTCGATCAACTCCGCAAGGTCCAGCCGGCGCACGCCCAGTGCATCCAGCGCGAGCCGGTCCTGCCGCCGGGACCGAACCAGGCCCGGAACCATCGTCGCCAGCACCGTCGTAAATGTGTCATCCGCACCCTCCACCACCACCGCGTCCCGAGGCCGCAACAAACCGGCCGCCGGACGACCGATCGGCCCTTCGACCGCCGTGCCGGCCGACGATCCGGCTGGTACGTCGGCCCAAGTGTCGAGGGGCGCATCGGGTCGGGCGTCGGGGAGGTCCCCGGCCTCGGTGGTGGTTGGCACGTCGGCCCATGGGCCGGCGGGTTCATCGGCCCGGGGGTCAGGCAAGTCCCCGATCTCCGTGGCGGCTGGCCCATCGACCCCGACTTCTGCGAGTGCAGCGGTCCGGGTGTCAGGGAGGTCGCCGGCCCAGGGCTGCGATGGCAGGTCGGCCGGCGTCTCGGGCGGCTCGTTCGATCGGGAGGAGGGCGATGCGTCCAGCGGCGTGCCGAACGACTCCGGGCGGTTCTCGGCTTGGCGCAGGAGTGGGGTGTGCGGGAGTTCGGCGAGGATTGCGTCGCGGAGGGCACGATCGAGGGCTCCGGCAGCCAGGCCGGTGGGAACCAGCGGAAGGACGTTCATCCCGGTCTCGGAGTGGTGCTGGAGAAGCTCGGCGTAGGCGCGAGCGGCCTCGTGGACCAAGTGGTCGGTCAGCGGCCCCTTCGCCACGTGACGGCGCGCGGCATCCAGCGGAAAGGTTGCCAGCAGCAAGGCGGGCAGCGACAGCGGCTCGTCCGTTGGCGTCGGCGCGTGCACAGTGCGCGGAATCTCGGCGTCCGCCGATCGCGGCAGCGCCCACAGCACCGACCAGTGCGGCCGGCTCCGTTCCTCGATCGGGCGGTCCGCCAGCAACCGCTCTCTGTCGTTCTCGTCGAATGTTCCTGCGGCTCGTTGCACCGTCCACCGGGACAGTACGTCAGCGAGAACCCGCTCCTCCCCGTCAACCTCGATCTCGATCCGTTCCAGACCAGGAAGTGCGAGCAGCAACGCATCGTCGGCCTCGTCGAGCAACCGCCGCACCAGCTCGCTCGCCGCCTCGTCACGCAAGGGCAGGATCACCGCGGTGTCGAACCCCTCCGGCGGTTCACCCTCCGCCGAGAAGGGCAACCGCAACACGGGTACGTGCCCGTCCCGGCGGCGCACCTCGGTGTCCAGGCCGGGAGACCCGAGCGCCCCGACGGCCGCCGCTGTGTCGGCCCGCGAAAACCGGACGCCGCCGGTTCGCGACAGAATCACCGGCTCATCGGTGACCGCGAGCACCGCAGCGAACCCGACGCCGAACCGCCCCACCGCGCTCTCCGCGTCATCGCGTTTCGCCGACGCCCGCAAGGTGGCCAGCGACTCGACTCCGGCCGCTGACAGCGGCGTACCGGTGTTCGCGACCACCAGCGTCCCGTCCCGGAGCGAGAACCGGACCCGCCCCGGGACACCGGCCCTGACCGCAGCGTCCGCGGCGTTCTGGGCAAGTTCGACCACGACCCGGTCCAGGTAACCGCCGAGTGCCAGGTCTTCCTCGGCGTTCGCGTCCTCCCTGAACCGCACCGCTGCGGCGGCCCAGCTCGCCAGAACGCGCTCTCTGATCCCAGCACTTCCGAACTCGTCACTCACGCCCTGGAGTATGCCGCCCTTCGCCGGCGGTCACCGCCCGCCCCCGCGCGCATGCCCGGGAAAGGAGGGGGTACCGGGGCCCAGAGCTGAGGAGGGTTCGTCATGGGAGTTCCGTTGGTGATCGCACTCGTTGTGATCGCGCTGGCAGCCCTCGGGTATGTCATCTTTTCGCTGTTCGCCGCTGGACGAGGCGCGGCAGCAGCCGGGCAGTCCCTCGCGGGAGACCACGCGCCGGAGACTGCGGCGCACACCGACGAGCGGACCAAGAGCCGTTCGGTCGACACCACGCCGCCGGACGACAGCGACTCGGGCGCGGGACGCAGCTGAGCAACCGCTCTCCCGTCGTTTCTCACCGCACTTGCCCGGACTGGCTACGCGCCGCCGGCCCGCGCGGTGACACCGTCGGCGGCGTAGCTTGAGCGGGTGGACTTTCAGGACGTAGTGCGACGGCGACGGATGGTTCGGCGGTACGACCTCGATCGGCCGGTGCCGGAGGAGATCGTCGAGCGACTGCTCGACAATGCGATGCGGGCGCCGTCGGCCGGCTTCTCCCAAGGTTTCGGCTATCTCGTGCTCGACACGCAGGAGGACATCGCGCGCTTCCGCGCCGCCTCGACTCCCGTCGAGCAGCCGGAGAACTGGTTGGCCGCCAACGTGCAGGCTCCGTTGTTGATCGTGGTTCACTCCAACAAGGACGCTTATCTCGACCGGTACGCCGAACCGGACAAGGGCCACACCGACCGAGCCGAGGACTGGTGGCCGGTTCCGTACTGGGACGTGGACGCCGGGATGTCGGCGCTGCTGATCCTGCAGACCGCGGTCGACGCCGGCCTCGGCGCGTGCTTCTTCGGGCTCCCGGCCGACCGGATCCCGGTCTACCGAGAGCAGTTCGGCGTCCCGGACAACTTCTCCCCCATCGGCGCGATCTCGATCGGCTACTCCGACGAGCCGCCGCGCGATCTGAGCAAGCGGCGCAAGCGCGCCACCGAGCTGGTCCACCGAGGTCGCTGGACCAGCTGACCTGTCCCTGTGGCGTCAGCGCAGCCAGCGCCAACGGCACAGGGCATGGAATCGGTGCTGCCGAGTGAGCGCCGGTGGCACGAGCGATGGGCTCACTGCATCGTCGGCCGCGCCTGGGCGAAGGTCCAGCGGTGCCCTTCCAGGTCGTCGACCTCGTAGCAGCGATAGCCGTGCTGGTGGATCTCGGAGACGATCTTGGCGCCCTGCTCGGAGCTTCGGGCGAAGTGCGCGTCGAGGTCGTCGACGTACACCCACACCCCGTGGTCCACCGGCCGCGGCACCGTGGCACCTTCCTCCAGCTTGAAGAGCAGGACCGCCGAGAGACCGATGTGCAACTCGATCCAGGACGGTTGTTCACCTTCCGCCGGGATCCGGTCCCACGAGCCGAGCCCGAACACCGTGTGCAACCAGCGAGCAGCCGCCGCGGGGTCTTCGTAGTACAGAACCACGCTCAAGCGGTCGAGTTCACGGGGCGTGCGCAGATCGCGCCTGGTCACCCAGCCGACGAACCACGGGATCACGTTCGGCCAGAAGTAGAAAGCGCTCTCGCCGCCCGGAACGAGGGTCTGCTCGACGCTCACCCGCGTGCCGCCGGAGAAGGCCTCGAAGCGGATGTCGGTCTCGGTGTCGTCCACCGAACTGCGGTACGCCAGTCGGGCTCCGGGCTCCCAGGCGGTGATCCGGCCGAGTTCGAGAACGTCCTCACCGGCCGGATCGCCCGCTGGGCGGTAGACCTCCAGGATCCGGCCACCGACCCCGGGTTCGATCTGCATCGCCACGGCCCGGGCGGCGTCGAAGAAGTTGATCGGCCCTCGGACCCACCACAGGTCGATCTCGTCGGTGAAGATCCGGAACGCCGTGGCGGGATCGGCGGCGACCTCGACGGATGCGGACGCGGACTGCTTGGTCACGGTGTCTCCCTCTGCTCGACGTGCCTCTTGAACGCTCCCAGCTGCTCCTGCCAGTGCGCCTGGATCTGGTCGAGCCAGGCTTGGACGGCGACGACCGGTTCTTGGCGCAGCCGGAAGATGCGCAGCCGGGCATCGTCCGGGACTCGCTCGTCGGTGACCAGCTCGGCGGCCAGCAGAATCTTCAGGTGCCGGCTCATCGCCGGCGACGACGTGCCGGTCGCGGCAGCCAGCTGACCTGCTCGCAGTGGCCCGCTGCCCAGCAACTGCACCACCTGCCGACGGGTCGGATCGGCCAGCACCTCGAAGAAGCGGTCCACTTCGGCGTCCACCATGGCGATATACTTGCATCTATCGTTAACTATTATCAAGAGCTCGAACTTCTTCGGCTGTGTCGTCCTGGACGAGAACGCGCTCTCTCGCGGTTATGCCCTAAGTTGGCGGCTGTGATCTCACCTGGCAGCCGCTACGTCGCGCTCGGCAGCTCGTTCGCCGCTGGTCCTGGCATCGCCCCCGAGATCGACAAGGCCGCTGGGCGGTCGCAGCGGAACTATGCCCACCTGGTCGCCGAGCGGCTCGAGCTCGATCTGATCGACGTCACGTACTCCGGAGCGACCACGGCGCACCTGCTGTCCGAGCGCCAGGACGATGCGCCGCCGCAGATTAATGCCGTCGGCCACGCACCGAGCTGGTCACAGTGACGGCTGGTGGCAACGACCTGGACTACATCGGCTCGTTCCTCCGCGGCAGCGTGATGAACACCTGGGCCAAACCGGCGACGATCTTCGGCCGCCGGGTTGCCAACCGCATCCGCGCCCGGGTCAGCTACCTGCGCGACGAGTCCGCGTACGACGCCGTGACCGACTCGCTGGCCGAGGTCGTGAAGCGCGCTCAAGAGCGCGCTCCGCGGGCCCGGGTCCTACTGGTCGACTACTTGGCCGTCGTCGGGCCGGCGACCCGCCCGAGGCTCGACGTACCGCTGAACGAGGAGCAGTTGCCGAGCATCGCGCTGATGGCTGACCGGCTCGCCGGGGTATTCGCGGCGGCGGCCGAGCGGACCGGTGCCGAGCTGGTCGCGGTCTCTGAGCTGAGCAAGCAGCACGCCGTGGGATCGCCGGAGCCGTGGACGACCGGTTTCACTGTGCGCCCGCCGGCTCTCGGAGGTTTCATGCCGTACCACCCGAACGCGGCGGGCATGGCTGCCGTCGCGGATCTGATAGCGCGTCATCTGGAGCAGACCGCCTGAGACGTGCGCCACCGGTGCCGCGATGCCCAGACGGCGGGCAGCGGCGGTTCTCTGTCTTACCCTGCTGGTCATGGCGCCAGACACGCACCTGATCCGGCCGGCGGTCGCGGCGGATGTCGAGCCACTGGTTCGGACATTGGTCCGCGCGTTCGAGGACTACCCGATGACTCGGCAGGGTCTCGCCGCGGACGGCTACCTCGACCGGCTGGAGCGGTACCAGCGGCTCTTCCTCACGCGGATCGGTTTGGCCCACGGCAAGGTGTGGGCCAGCGACGACCACAGCGCGGTCGCCGTCTGGACGACGCCGCGTACGCCACGCGATGTCTTCTCTCCGCTGGCACCCGAGTTGCGCGAGATCGCGGGAGAGCGCGCTCTCGTCGCTGAAAGCTACGAGCAGGCGATGAGCGTACTCCGGCCGCGCGAGCCGCTCTGGTTCTTGAACGTGGTGGGCGTCGCTCCCGACCGGCAGGGACGCGGGCTCGGCCGGGCGGTGATCGCTCCCGGCCTGGCCCGCGCGGATCAGGACCGCAGCGCGGCCTTCCTGGAGACCCAGGACGCCGGCAACGTCGGTTTCTACCAGTCCCTCGGGTTCGAGATCGTCGGCGAGATCGCGCTCCCCCACAACGGCCCCACCCACTGGGCGATGCGCCGTCCACCCCAGCGCTGATTCCCCCGGCGTGCCCGCTGATGCGCGCACGCCTCCATTGTCGTCGCCTGCTATCTGCCGTCGCCTGCCCGGCGAGTCATCTGGCTTCAGGCGACGCCCCAGCCGACGCCCGAGGCCCGCCCCAATCCAGCCGATGCCCAAGCCCGTCCCAATACGCTCCAGCCGATGCCCGAAGCCCGTCCCAATCCACTCCACCCGAGGCCCGAAGCCGGCCCCGCTTCACTGCAGCCGACGCCCGAGTCAGCCTGGAATTCCCCCGCGGTGCCTGGGCCTATCGGATTCAGGCAACAACGCAGGCAACCCACCCGCACGCGCGTGAACCCACCCCTGCCGTGCCGGCGCCCCTGCCCAACGTCTGAGGTCACCGTGGTTCAGGTGACTCGCCACTGGTCGTCCCGAGGTCAGCCGGCCGGCGGGCTGACGCACGAGATCAGTGATCGGATGACCTTCAAGCTCAAGCGCCCCCCGACTTTCCGGATCGCGACGGCTCACTCCCGACGCCCAGGGTCGCCGGGCGACCCTCGTCTTCGGGTCGTCAGGCGATCCGCCTCAGATGTCGGCGACCCATCCTCAGCCGTCTTCGGGTCGTCAGGGCGACCCGACCCAGCTGTCGGCGACCCATCCTCAGCCTCTTCAGGTCGTCAGGCGACCCGCCCTCAGATGTCGGCGACCCATCTCAGCTGATCAGGACGCCCCCCAAGCTCAGCTGGTCGGCGCGACGCCCTCGGGGTGGATCTCGACCGGCTGGTTCACCGGGCGACCGCCGGGGCCCGGCGTCAGGGAGATCTTGAGAGCGATCTCCAGCGCTCGCTGCTCCGTGGCCACGTCCACCACCCAGTAGCCGGCGAGCACCTCCTTGGTCTCGCTGAACGGGCCGTCGGTGATGATCGGCTCGCCGTTCTCGTCCGCCTGCAGGGTCTTCATGTGGTCGGGACCGGGCAGCCCGCGAACCTCGACCAGTTCGCCGGACTTCTGCAGCTCCTCGTTGAGGTCGTGCATGAAGTCGACCATCACCTTGACGTCTTGCTCGGACCAGGTCTGGGGCATCGCGTCCCAGCGCTGCTTGGTCGCCTGCATCAACAGCACGTACTTCATCTCGGCTCCTTAGTGCTTCTCGGCCGGCTTCGGCCCGGCCACCGCAAGCGCCATCTCGGCGCCTCCGTCAGCAACGTCGGAGCCGATTTCCCGTTCTCGACAGCCCACCCGATCCGCCCTCCTCAGAGCCACTGCTGCCGCAACGCCTGGGCGCCGGTCTGATCCCCGACCTCGCGAAGGCACCCCGCGCGCATCAGGTCGAGACAGCCCGCCTCGGCCTCAACAGAGGCGCCCAGCGAGCGGAGTTGGTGCATCCGTCCTGTCTACCAGTTCACGGCCTGCCGGGTGTACGACTCAGCCGCACTCCTACTGCGAGCCCGACCTGCTCGCCGGAGTGAAGACGTACGGCGTGGTCGTCGTAACGGGCAGGAAGCCCAGCCGCTGCAGGATCGGCGAACTGTCGTCAGATGCGTCGACCTGCAAGTACCGGTGCCCGCGTTCGGCCGCCCGGGCGGCGCGGATCGCGACCAGCGCCTTGTAGATACCTCGGCCCCGCCACTCGGTGAGGGTCGACCCACCCCAGAGTCCGGTGAAGTCCGTGCCTGCCTGGTGCACGGCCCACGCGGCCGAGACCACACGGCCGTCGGCTTCCGCGACGTAGATGTCGGCCTGGCCGGACGCCTGCCGGCCGGCCAGGTCTCCGGCCAGCCACGACCAGTCCTCACCCCAGACCGTCGACTCCATCGCGGCGATCCGCTCGAAGTCGGCCTGCACGGTGGTTCGACGGATCGTCACCCCGTCGACCAGCTCGCGCCCGCTCAGCCGGGACGCGGTGATCGCGCTCTCTGCGATCAGGACCGTTTCCTGCTCCTCGGGGACGAAGCCGGCCGCAAGCAGCCGCTGAGGCAGATCCGCCGGCAGATCGTGACCGCGGGTCTTCCACTCGACCGCCTGCCCTTTCGCCGCGAAGTAGTCGCGCTGCCGGGCGATCAGCGCGTCCAGCTCGGGGCCGTCCAGACCGTCGAGAGAGCGGTAGCTCACGAATCCCCGGCTCGGGTACTCGACTCGCACCACTGGGCCGTCCAGGGACCTCGGAGCCTCGTCGGTCTCGCGGGCGCCCCGCAGTTGCTCGTCGTACGCCGCCAGCAGGACGGCCGTCAGCTCAGTTCGCGTCTCATCGGTCACGCACGGACTGTGGCACGCCGAAGCGACTCGGCGCACCCGGTTTCCCACCTCAGCGGGCGCCCGGATCCCCCCTCACTTCGCGGCCGAACTCGCGCGCGGACTTCCGCCGCAGCCCGCGCCCGAACTCGCACCCGGATCTGCCCCCAGTTCGCGGCGAACTCGCGCCCGGATTTCCGCATCAGCTCGCGCCCGAACTCGCACCCGGAGTTCCGATTCAATTCGTGCCCGAACAGGTGCCGGGCTCCCGCCCCAGCTCGCGGCCGAACCCCCGTCTGAACCCCCGCCCGCGAACCAAGCGCGTCGACCAGGCTCGGCACCACGCGACCAGTGCCGCCGGTCCACGGCGCATCGTCGGTGCCGCGGCCTCGCTCTCGAAGGACTCACGCATCTGGTCAACGGTGATGTTTCGCGCCACCAGCAAGCTCATCGGCTCCATGGTCCGCTCCTTCACTCGGGCGCCCCTGGCGAGCGCCTTCACCGAGTACGTCGGACCCAACCGCCGCTGCTGTACATCTCGACCGCGGGCTTCGAACCCAGCATCTTCACCGCGACCTTCCCAGCGAATGCTCGCCCAGCATCCGGCTGAACACCGGCGCAGCAACTCCGAAGCCCTAGGTCTCCGTCGCGTGCACAAGGTGCCGGAGCAACCGCTCCAACTGCTCCTGCTCTCCCTCACCCAGCACGTGAACCAGCCCCTGCTCCACCTTCTGGATCTCGCCGATTCCCTGCTCCCAGATCGCGCGACCCGCCGCGGTCAGCGTGGCGACGACCTTGCGACGGTCATCGGGATCGTGGCTGCGCGCGACGTAGCCCCGCCGCTCCAGCGCGTCCAGCCGATTCGTCAGGGCCGCCGGCGACATCCCGAGCTGTTTGGCGAGCTGACCCGGCGTCGCCCGGTACGGCGTACCGCCGCGGCGCAGCATGTGCAGGGTCTTGAACTCCCACCACTGCAGTCCGTACTCCGCCAGCACGGCGTCGCGATGCCGGTCCAAGTACCGCGTGAGCACCTGGAGCCGAACCGCGATCCCCTCCACCCGGGCGTCGAAGTCGGGCACCTCTTGCGACCAGAGCGCGACATGGTCGTCCACGAAGTCCTTCACGCGTCGAATTGTTCAGCGACTGAAGATTAGTTGTCAAACCTTTCGATCTCGAAATACCGTCGGCGGCACCACTTCAGCGATCGAAAGCGAGACCCAGCGATGGCAGAGACAGCGCTCTCTCACGTTCTCACCGCGAGCTCCTTGCTCACCCGCGCGGGCCAGTGGGAGGCCGCGGCCGAGCTACTCCGGGCAACCCACGTCACCGACCCCGACGAGGACTTGCGCCTCAAGTTGGCGCTCGCCGAAGTGACCGTCGACCAGGATTTCGCCCAGCGCACGGACTACTCCGGCAGCGCCCTCACCGACCTGTCTGCTGCCCTCGCCGCGCAGTCCGACCCCGTGCCTCAGTGGGACGCCGCGATGTTGGCCCTGCGCAAGAGGTACTCCACCCACTTGTTCGCGACCTTCGACGGCGACTCCCCCGCGCCGGACAGTTCCGCAGTGGCCCAGCTCGCCGCTGAAGCCGAGCGTTTACAAGTGGAAGCCGCAGACGACTCCCGCCGCAGCGCCGCGGCGTTCTACCGCGGCCTCATCGACGACAACCTACGCGGCCAACACGCCGACGCCTTCAAGCACTACACCGGCTCCCTCGCCCTGAGCGAGTCGGCCAACGACGACCTCCAGGCGTCGTACGCGTTCCGCGACCTGGGCGACCACGCCCACACCGCCGGCGACCTGACGCTGGCCCGGACCTACTGGGAGCGCTCTACCGAGATCCGCCAGCGAGAGGGCCACCTCCTCGGCGCGCTTGCCCAGCAGGTCCTCCTGGCCACTCTCACCCGCGACGAGGGCAACCCGACCGCGGCCAAGGCCATCGCCGCCGAGACCAACCGCTGGGCTCGCCAACTCAACCTGCACTACGTCGTCGCCCAGACCGCCGAACTCCTGCAGGAAAGCTGAGCCCGTGGTTCACGCGGTCGATCAACTCGGCATCGTTCGACGGCCACCTCGTTGTCGGACGGCGGCGGTCAGGCGGAGTCGCGCAAGACCAGGTGGGGATCGAAGATCTTGCACACCGGTTCCGTGCCGGCGTGGGTGATCTGGTCGAGCAGGAGGCGCGACATCTCGGCGGCCATCTCCTCGAGGGGTTGGGCGACGGTGGTGAGCCGGGGAGTCGAGGTGCTGGCGGGGGCACTGTCGTCGAACCCGATGACAGCTACGTCGGCGGGAACCGCGCGGCCGGCGTCCCGGAGGGCTCGGAGGGCGCCGGCCGCCATCAGGTCGTTGGCGGCGAAAACCCCGTCAAGGTCGGGGGTGCGAGCCAGCAGGTCGGCCATCGCCAGCTCACCGCTCTCCAACGTGAAGTTGCCGTACGCAACGGCAGCGTAGGGCTCGCCGTGCCGTGCCATCGCCTGACGGAAGCCCGAGAGCCGGTCCTGTGCGGCTGGTACGTCGATGGGGCCGGCGATCGTGGCGACGCGCCGGCAGCCCCGAGCGACCAGACGGTCGGCGGCCAGGGCGGCGCCGACCTCGTGCGCCAGATCGACGTAGCTGATCGGTGCGTGCAGCGCCGGACGGGCGAACAGCACGGCGGGCAGACCCGCGTCGACGAACAGGCCGGGCAGGGTGTCGTCGGCGTGGGTCGACACCAGCAACGCCCCGTCCGCGTTGCCGCGGCGGACGTAGTCGACCGCTTCACCGCGCGCGGACTCGGAGTCGGCGAGCACGAGTGTGGGGTGAATGCCCTTCGTGCGCAGGTGCTTGACCACTCCCCCGGTGACGCGGCCGAAGAACGGGTCGCCGAAGACTTGTTCGGCAGAGCCGTCGGAGCCAGAGATGACCAGGGCGATGGAGCCTGCTTTGCGGCCGGCGAGCTGGCGGGCGGCGTTGTTGGGGCGGTAGCCGGTGGTGTCGACGGCGGCCATCACCTTCAGCCGCAGGGCGGCGTCGACGGTCGCGACGCCGTTGACCACTCGGGACACGGTCGCGCGCGACACACCGGCCACCCTGGCGACGTCTTCCAGGGTGGGCGTTCGGTGCTGCTTCCGCGGCCTCATGGTCACGGATCGTATCTCTGTCAACGGCTCGGCCCCTGTCGTTTGTCCACAGCCTCCTGAGCGGAGGTTCGCGCTCCCGCTTCGGTGTCCGAGGCGCTCGGCACCGACTCGGAGCACTCGGTCCGGCGGCCCGCCCCCGGGCCGCCGGACCGGGTTCAAGTCAGCGTCGGTAGACGCCGAACTCGTAGAGCGAGTAGCCGAAGCCGGTGCCTCGCTGGGTGCCGGTGAGGCGGACGTAGCGGCCGGAGCCGGCGACGCTGAGGTCGTCGACGTCACCGTTTCCGTCAGCTGTGCTGTAGAGCGCTCTCCAGGTGTTCCCGTCGTCCGAGACCTCGACCCGGTACGCCCGGGCGTACGCGCCTTCCCAGATCAGCTGGACGCGGTCGAAGGACGTCACCTGGCCGAGGTCCACCTGCAGCCACTGCGGGTCGGCCCAGTCGCTCGCCCAGCGGGTCGCGTTGTTCCCGTCGGTCACGTTCGACGGCGGGAACGGGGCGCCGTCGCCGACCTGCTGGTACGACGACGCGGTCACCGGCTTGCCGCGGGCAACGTTCGTGCCGGAGACCGGCGGCGCGACCACCCGGAACGAGCGGGTCTCGATCCCCACGTTGCCCTTGCCGTCGCGCACGTAGTCGTACAGCTTCCAGACCCCGAGGCGCTGCGGCACGGTCACCGTGAACGGCCCGGTGCCCGACGACGGCGTGGTCACCAGGGAGCCGCTGTTGTCGATGTACTTGCCGCCGACCTTGAACTCGTGAGAGAGCGCGTCCCCGTCCGGATCGGTGACCGCGACGTCGACCGTGATGGTGCTCCCGGCCGGTACGTCGGTGGTCCGGCTCAGCGTCATGTTGCTGATCACCGGCGGGGTGTTGCCACCCGAAGCGCCGCCGTACGCCTGCCGGATCGCGTAGTACGACAGCCGCTTCTCGCCGCCCGGGGCGATGTTGAACCACACGGCCCCGAAGTCGTTCTCGGTGCCGTAGTGGAACAGCGTGGCCCCGAGCGCGACCCCGGTGTGCCCGGTGACGCAGTTCCAGGCCCGCAGATACCCGTCGCGCTTCTGCACGTCGGTCGGCTCGTTCGGTACGCCGTTCACGTCGTTCGGCACCTCCCACTCGCCGGCCGGGCCGCCCTCGGTCAGGATGTACGGCTTGGTGTAGCCGCCGTTGATCCAGTCCTGCTTCACCTGGCAGACGTTGCCGTAGGAGTTCACCGCGAGCAGGTCGAGGTCCGGCGAGTACTGCTGGTAGTACGGCCAGGCACCGGTCCACGCGTCGGTCGAGGTCACCGGGTGGTTCGGGTCGATCGCGTGGATCGCCTTGGCGCCCTCGTTCACGAACCTGGCGTACGCGATCCGCTGCTGCTCGAGCTCGGCGCCGGAGTAGCAGTTCTGCAGCCCGAGGATCGACTCGTTGCCCACGTTCCACAGCAGCACGCCCGGGTGGTCCTTGTACTCCGTGGTCCAGCGGCGGATCTCGCCGAGCATCGTCTCCTTGTACGCCGCGTCGGTGACGTAGTTGGCGCAGCCGCCGCTGCCGGGTCCACCACCAGGTTGGAGCCAGTAGCCGGCGACCACCCGCATCCCGTTGGCGGCCGCCGCGTCGAAGAGCGTCTTCGAACTGGCGTCGGTCCCCCAGGTACGCAGCGTATTGACGCCGATCGACCGCAACTGCGGCAGGTGCCGGCTCGCCTCCGTGACCGGCGGCCCCCAGGTCAGACCCTTCACCTGGTACGGCGAACCGTTGACCAGCAGCTGCCAATTGCCCTGACTACCGGCGATTCGCACCGTGCCGTTGCCTGGCTGCGGTCCGTCGGAGCCCGGCGTACCGTGCACTTCGAACTCCCACAACGAGTAGCCGTAGCCGCCGACCCGTTGGGTACCGTAGAGCCGCACGTAGCGGCCTTTGCCGTTGACTGTCAGGGTTTCGGTGCCGCCCCGGCCGGTGGTCGTGCTGTAGATCGGGCTCCAGCTCCGGGCGTCGTCGGACACCTCGATCCGGTACGCCGTGGCGTGAGCAGCCTCCCAGCGCAGGACGACCTGGCTGACCGACGCGGCCGCGCCGAGATCCACTTGGAGCCACTGCGGATCGCTGAAGACGCTGGACCACCGGGTGCCCGGATTGCCGTCCACCGCGGCCGATGCCGGCGTACCGGCTCCTTCCGAGGACGAGGCGGTGGCGGGTTTGCCTTGGGAGAGCAACGTTGCCGCCTGAGCGGGTGCCGCCTGCAGGACGACGTTGCCGAGCAGCAGCGTGGTCGCCGCGACGGTGGCGGCCAGCAACGATCGGCCGCGGCACCGGCGGGGACCAGCCCGGCGGGGACCAGCGCGGCGGTCGGTATGCCGGGGCGGGGTCGCGAGGTTCATGGGGTCGTACTCCTTCGCTGTGTGCGTGAAGGGCGGGACAGCACAGCGACCAGGACCCGGTGGCGGACCGGCCGGGAACAGGTGCGCGAGAGTCAGAGAGCGCTCTCTCGCGAACTGATCGTGCGGGCTGCGAAGGCTGCTGTCAACGGCTCGATCACGCTCAGCGGTTCCGGAACCGGGCGGCTCTTGACAGCGCGCACAGCCGGATCGAGGCTGTCTCAGAGAGCGCTCTCCCGCGATGTCCACCGCGGGCTGCCCGATCCACCGCCCCGCGGAATCCCCCGACAGGAGGAGATCCGTGTTCACCAGAAGGAAGAAAGTCCTGCTCGCCGGCGGCACCGCCGCCCTCACCCTCAGTGCCTTGCTCACCGCCGGCCTCGGCTCGTCCGCTCAGGCCGACGACCTGGTCACCCACCGGGAGTTCCAGGTCAACTGCACGGTCAACCACCGGGCCGGCGACGACCCGATCGTGTTCCCCAACCTGCCCGGCGCGTCGCACGACCACAGCTTCGTCGGCAACCGGACGACCAACGCCGCCACCACGCTCGACAGCCTCAAGGCGGCCGGCGCCTACGCGACCACCTGCCTCAACCCCGACGACCTGTCGGCGTACTGGTGGCCGACCATGTTCCGCGGCAACCAGCCCGTGAACCAGACCTGGCACCAGACCATCTACTACAAGTCCGGCATCCACGACTACCGTGCCGTCCGGCCGTTCCCGCCCGGCCTGCGGTACGTCGTCGGCAGCCCGACCGCGACCCAGGAGGACTTCCGCACCGCTCCCGGCGCCGTCGAGGGCTGGGAGTGCGGCGACTCAGCGCACAACTGGGACTTCCCGGCGAACTGCCCGGCCGGGACCCAGCTCAACATCCGCTACCAGGCTCCGAGCTGCTGGAACGGACGTGACCTCGACTCTCCCGACCACAAGAGCCACATGGCGTACCCGGTGAACGGGTCCTGCCCCAGCAGTCATCCCAAACCGGTCCCGATGCTGGAGTTCAAGATCGCGTTCCCCGCGGACGGCAACGTCACCGACGTCCGGCTGGCGAGCGGACGGGGGTACACCTGGCACTACGACTTCTTCAACGCCTGGGACGAGCAGACGCTGGCGGCCCTGGTGAGCCACTGCATCAACGGTGGCCTGCAGTGCAACTCGAAGGGCTTCGACCTCTACAAGCCCGAGCGCGGTCAGGTCCTCGGCGACAACTACCGGTTGCCCGGACGCCCCTGATCACCTGTGGTGCCGGGTCCGGGCAGAACCCGGCACCACAGGAGTACCACTCAGGAGGAGAACGCCGCGTCGAAGGAAGCCGACGGTGGGTCGAAGGCCAGCGACTTCACGAACTGCAGCGCCTCGGGGGCGCCGACCAGCCGGTCCATCCCGGCGTCCTCCCACTCGACCGAGATCGGGCCGTCGTACCCGATCGTGTTCAGCATCCGGAAGCACGCTTCCCACGGGACGTCGCCGTGCCCGGTGGAGACGAAGTCCCAGCCGCGCCGCGGGTCGCCCCAGGCCAGGTGCGAGCCCATCCGGCCGTTGCGGCCGTTGCCGACCTGGCGCTTCGCGTCCTTGCAGTCGACGTGGCAGATCCGGTCCTTGAAGTCCCACAGGAAGCCGACCGGGTCGAGGTCCTGCCAGACGAAGTGGCTCGGGTCCCAGTTCAGGCCGAACGCCTCGCGGTGGCCGATCGCCTCCAGCGTGCGTGTGGTCGACCAGTAGTCGTAGGCGATCTCCGACGGGTGCACCTCGTGCGCGAACTTCACCCCGACCTCGTCGAACACGTCGAGAATCGGGTTCCAGCGGTCGGCGAAGTCGGCGTACCCGGCGTCGATCATCTCCGGCGGGACCGGCGGGAACATCGCGACGGTCTTCCAGATCGCCGAGCCGGTGAAGCCGACGACCACGTCGACGCCGAGCGCGCGGGCCGCCCGGGCGGTCGTCTGCATCTCCTCAGCCGCGCGCTGCCGGACGCCCTCGGCGTCGCCGTCGCCCCAGATGTGCGCGGGCAGGATCGCCTGGTGGCGCTGGTCGATCGGGTCGTCGCAGACCGCCTGGCCGAGCAGGTGGTTCGAGATCGTCCAGACCTTGAGGTTGTACTTGTCGAGGATGTCGCGGCGGTTCTGCACGTAGGTGTCGTCCTCGGCGGCCTTGCGGACGTCGAGGTGGTCACCCCAGCAGGCGATCTCCAGGCCGTCGTAGCCCCAGTCGGCGGCCAGCCGGGCCACTTCCTCGAACGGGAGGTCGGCCCACTGGCCGGTGAACAGGGTGATCGGTCGAGCCATGTCGTTCTACTCCTTCTTTCTGTACGGCGGTGAGGCGTGGCTGGGGCGGGCGGTCGAGGTTCAGTCAGGGAAAGCGGTGGGGCGGTCTGTCGGCCAGGAGCGTGTGGGGGCCGGGGTCTTCGAAGCGGTGCGGCCGGGGCTGGGCGGAAAGCTGCGGGGTGTCCCCGGCGCGCGGCCGGAGCGCTTGGCCGGGCGCCGGGGACGAGGACCGGCGAACCGGTCCCCCGTCCACCGGGCGGGATCGCTGCGCGGTGGCCCGGGCGGGGCCGAACCACCCGGGAGGCACCGCGGTTCCTGCACGCCTCTCCGCGTCGGACAGGGCGCGATCTCGCTCGGCGACGTCTTCATCGGGTCACAGCTGCCGCTTCAGGTCCTGACCGACGGCGGTCAGCAGCGTCCGGGCCGGCACGTCCCGGACCGTTCGCGCCTGCGCCAGGAACAGGTCGAGAGCGAGCGCGGCGAGCGCGTCCCGGCCACGCCGCTGCTGCTGCTCGGCCAGTCCGAGCTGCACCTTCATCACCGTCGCGGTGCCGGCCGGCACCGTCCGGGCGACGCGGTACCGCTCGACCAGCTTGACCGCCTCGGCGTACGTCGCCACCACGGTGAACGGCACCTTGGTCACCGACGTGTTGCCGGCCTTGTCGGCAGCCGTCGCGGTCAACTCGTGCGCGCCGAGCCCGAGCGCGACCCCGTCCAGCGTGCCGCCGGCCGGGAGCGCTTTCCCGTCGACGGCCAGCGTCACGGAGGAAACGCCGGAGAGCGCGTCCTCGGCGGTCGCGGAGACGCCGAGCACCGACGCCACCCCGAGCTTGCCGCCACTGGCCAGCCCGGTCACGGTGGTCCTCGGCGCGGTCCGGTCGATCTTGACCGTCACCGACTCGGCCGCCGACACGTTGCCCGCGGTGTCGCTGGCCCGCACCTGCAGCGTGTGCGTGCCATCCGTGGCCAGCCTCACCGGCGCCGTGTACTCCGACCAGTCGCCGGCACCGATCTTCTGCTCCAGGTAGACCTGCCCCGGCTGGTTGTCGGTCGCCATCGCCGTCGCGACGACCGCGTCGGTCCACCAGCCGTTCAGGCCGGACGGCGCCGACGGGTTCACCGACAGGTTCACCTGCGGCGCCTGCGTGTCCCGGACCAGCTTGAAGTAGTCGAACTTCGCCGTCTTCGAGGCGACCTGGTCGGCGCCGAAGGCGTAGATGCCGAAGCTCGCCGACGCGAGCGCCGGATTGGTCACCGCCGGCAGCGCCGTCCAGACCAGCCCGTCCGCGCTGTACGACCCGGTGAACGTCGAACCGCTCTTGGCCAGCCGCAGGTACCAGACCCCCTGCGTGGGCGTCGGCGCGTTCGGCGCGGGCTGCACGATCGCGTTGTTCACCTCGCTGCGCAGCTCGATCCCCCGCGTCACCGCGGAGCCCGCAGCGTTGGTCGCGAGGTAGTCCAGCTTCACGTAGTTCGCGTCGTCGCCGTACACCAGCAGACCGGCCTGCTGGTACCGCTCGTCGAAGTCCGACCCGTCCACCTTGGTCTCGATCGTCCAGTCACCGTCGGGAGCCGGCTGCAGCAGCAGGTTCTTCGGGTTCGTGGCCGTGCCCTGGTAGATGTCGCCCTTGCTGGTGTCGATCTCGACCGCTCCCCCGGTCACCCGGTACGCCGCCGGATCGGGCCGTACGATCGCGGACCAGCGGCACGCGTCGAGCGCCGTACCGGTGAACTCGTCGTCCGGCGTCGGGGCCTCGGCGGTGTCGTCCGGCGTGATGCTGAAGTAGTCGAACGACGCCGACACCGGCAGCGCCTCGGTCCGGTTGGTCAACCCGAACAGCCCGATCCGGGGATTGCTGATCCCGGCCAGCTGCTTGGCCTCGGCCATCTCGGTGAAGGTCGCGCCGTCCGCGCTGTACGACGCCCGCAGGTTCGCCCCGTCGCTGGTGAACCGGACCCACACCGTGTCCGGGTACGCCGCGCCGAGGTTCGCCGTGTTCGAGGCGGCCACCTCGTTCGGCGCCCCGGCCTCCTCGCGGATGAACTGGAAGATCCGGTCCGCGGCCGACGGAGCACCGGTGGACCGTCCCTGCAGCACCATCTTGGCGTAGTTGTCGTCGTCGCCGTAGACGATCAACCCGGCCTGCTGATAGGCCAGCCGAGCCGGCAACGTCAGCTTCGCGGTCGCCTGCCACGCTCCGGCCGGCAACGGCTGCAGCACGATGTTCGGCGTACCGGAGTTGCCGGTGCCGTAGATGTCGGTCGCCGTCAACGGCAGCATGAGGTTGCCGCCCGCAACGGACATCTCCTGGTTGCCCCGGACAACCGAGCTCCAGCGCCCCGTGTCCAGCGTCGTCCCGTCGAACCCGTCGGACCGTCCGGTCAGGCAGGTCGGCGGGGCCGCCGAGTCGACCTTGACGACGATCTTCGCCGTGCCCTTGGCGCCGCGGGAGTCGGTCACCGTCACGGTCGCGGTGTGCGTACCCGCGGTCGTGTAGGTGTGGCTCGGGTTCGCGCCGGTGCCGGTCGCGCCGTCACCGAAGCTCCAGGCGTACGTCAGCGGGACGTCGCCCTCGGGATCGGTGGCCGACGAGGTGAAGTCGACCTTCAACGGAGCCTTGCCCTGGACAACGGCCGCGGAGGCCGTCACCACCGGACGCTGGTTCTCGGTCACCCCCTTGCCGATGAACTTCACCCAGTTGACGTTCAGCTGCCCGGTCGTCTTGACGAAGTACAGCTTGCCGGTGGTCAGCGAGGCGCCGCTGAGCGCCGAGGAGAAGTTGCCGTAGGTCTGCCAGGCGCCCGTCGCCGTCACCTGGATGGTCGCGATCACCGGCCCGTCGGTCGGCGAGCCCTGCCGGACCTGAACGGTCGCCCCGGCCTCGGGCGACGCGGCGCGCAGCTCGATCCGGTCGATCCCGGTGAGGTTGGTGGTCGTCCAGCTCCACCAGTCGCCGTCCTCGATGAAGCCGATGTTCTTGCCGCCGCCCGCGGTGTCGCCGGTGTCCTCGACCTGCACGCCCGGCGTCTCACCGGGTCCGCCGGTCTCGCTGAAGAACTCCGCCTCCCGCGTCTTCGGCTGCAGCTGCACCACCTTCTCGGTGGTGATCGCACCGGTGCCCGGGGCACCCTTGTCGGTGTACTTCACCGTGACGATGCCGAAGATGTTCGCGCCGACGTGCCCCTCGTCACCAGGCAACGGGAACGTGCCCTCACAGCCGCGGTACAACTCGTACCCGTGCGCGTGCTCGTCGTGGCCGAGCGCCGGCTGGGTGACCACGTCCTGGCAGTTCACCGTGCCGTCCTCGGGATCGGTGACGGTCACCTTGTAGCGGATCGTGTCGCCGAAGTCGAAGAAGCCGCCGTTCAGCGGCGCCTCGATGCTGATCGTCGGAGCGGTGTTGCCCGCGGTGATCGTCCGGTTGGACACCGCCGACCGTCCGTCGCTGTCGGTCACGGTCAGCCGGGCCGTGAACACGCCCGCCGAGGCATAGGTGTGGGTCGGCTTGGGGTCGGTCGAGTCGGTCGTGCCGTTGCCGTCGAAGTCCCACGCCAGCGTGATCGGCTGCCCGTCGGGATCGCGCGACCCGGTGCTGTCGAAGGCCACCGTCAGCGGCGCCGGCCCGGACGTCTTGTCGGTGCTGAACTGCGCGATCGGCGCCCGGTTGCCTTGCACGTAGTCGATCCGGTAGAGCCCGGAGTCGGCGTTGTTGCCACCGAACCCACTACCCCACTCGATCACGTAGAGCGCACCGTCCGGCCCGAACTGCAGCGCGTGCGGCCGGATGAAGTTCATCCCCTGCAGCATTCGGGACACGTCGGCGACCTTGCTGCGGTCGTCGTTCAGCTGGACCGAGAACAACCGGCTGTCGTTCCAGTCGGCGAACACGGCCTTGCCGTCGAAGTACTGCGGCCACTTGCGGTCGGAGTCACTGTCGGGGTCGAACTGGTACGCGCCACTGGTCATCGGCGCACCACTGCCACCGATCTCCGGCACCCCGGTCGTCGACTTGCCCATCCACAGCGCCGCCGGGATGGCCGCCGGCAGCTGGGTGATGCCGGTGTTGTTCGGCGAGTTGTTGACCGGCGCGTTGCAGTTGAACGCCGCACCCGACGTACCGGTGGCGAAGTCGTGGTCGTTGTACGGCGTGTTGTTGCCCACGCAGTAGGGCCAGCCGTAGAAGCCGGGCTTGTCCAGGATGTCCCACTCGACCCGGCCGTCCGGGCCGCGCGTCGGCGAGACCTGACCGGCGTCCGGCCCGTAGTCGGCGACGAACAGGTGGTTCGTGGTCGGGTCGATGCCGATCCGGAACGGGTTGCGGAAGCCCATCGCGTAGATCTCCGGGCGGGTCTTCGCGGTGCCCGGCGCGAACATGTTGCCGGCCGGGATCGTGTACGAGCCGTCGGCCTCGACGTGCACGCGCAGGATCTTGCCGTTCAGGTTGTTGCTGTTGGCGGAGCTGCGCTGGGCGTCCCACGGGGCCCGGCCGGCCCGCTCGTCCAGCGGCGAGTAGCCGTCGGAGTCGAACGGGTTGCTGTTGTCGCCGGTGGCAACGAACAGGTTGCCCTGGTTGTCGAACTCGAGCGCACCACCCGCGTGGCAGCACTGGTCCCGCTGGGTGTCCACCCGCAGGACCTGCTTCTCGCTGGCCAGGTCGAGCGTGTCACCGGTGAGCTTGAACCGCGACACCCGGTCGAACGCCTCGGTGCCGGCCGGTGAGTAGTACAGGTACAGGAAGCCGTTGCTGTCGAAGGCCGGGTCGAGCGCGATGCCGAGCAGGCCGAACTCCTGGCCGGTGTAGACGTTCAGCGTGCCGGCGGTGACCACCGAGCCGTCGGTCTTCACGATCTTCACGGCACCGTTGCGGTCGATGTAGAACACGCGGCCGTCACCAGCGATCGCGAGCTCCATCGGGTTCGACGTGTCGTCGTCCAGTGTGACCTTCTGGTAGCTGTCGCTCAGCGACGCCCCGCAGTCGGCCGGCTGCACACCCGCGGCGGTCTTGATGCCGCCGAGCAGGTGCTGGCGGAAGACCGGGTCGGCGAACGACTCGATCGTGTGCCCCATGCCGGTGTACCAGGCGCGGCCGCCGTCGTAGTCCTGGCACCACGCGATCGGGTGCTCGGCGCCCATGGTGCCGCCGGTGTACGACGACTCGTCCAGCGAGGCGAGCACGTGCACGCTGCCGCGCGGGTTGGACCGGTAGTTGTACCACTCGTCGGTCCGGTTCCAGGTGGTCGGCGCGTCCGCGGTCGACGGGTGCGCGTGGTCCTCCACCTTCACGTTCGCGTTCGGCGTACCGGGTGGGTGGCTGTCGAAGTACGAGCCGACCAGCTTGCCGTACCAGGGCCACGCGTACTCCGTGTCGGAGGCCGCGTGCACCCCGGCGTACCCGCCGCCGTTACGGATGTAACGCTCGAAGGCGGCCTGCTGGTCCGCGTTCAGCACGTCGCCGGTGGTCGACAGCCAGATGACCACCTCGTACTTGGCCAGTTCGGCGTCGGTGAACATCGCCGCGTCCTCGGTCGCGGTGACCGTGAACCCGTTCGCCGTCGCCAGGTCCTTGATGGTCTGGATGCCGGCCGGGATCGAGTCGTGCCGGAAGCCGGCCGTCTTGCTGAAGATCAGCGCGTTGAAGGTTTCGTCGCCGTGCCCGGGATGGGCCCGCGCGGGGAGAGCACTGAGAGGTATCGCCAGGGCGGCGATCAGCGCCAGCACGACAGCGCGGATCACCGTGCCGTGCAGACGCCTGCGTAGCTGGTTCATGGGGAGCTCCTCATGGGTCGGATAAGGTGCGCGCTCCATCGGTGCCAGGGCGGGTCCCTGGCTTTTTCGGCCCTGGTGGTGCTGTTCAGCTACTGCGGTCCCGTGCTCTGCCCCGCGCGGGAGGTGTGGTTATCGAATACCCAGCAGGTGATCCATCGCGAGCTGGTCGAGCCGCTCGAACCCGAGGCCCCGCTGAGCCAGCGCGTCCGGGTCGTACGACGCCTTGCGCAGGTCGTCGAGCGACTCCCCCGCGCCGAGCGTCGGCTCGGACAGGTCGGCCACCCGCGCCGCGGCGAGGGCCTCGGCGACCTCCGGGTCGGCCCGGAACGCGGCCACCTTCTCCCGCAGGACCAGGTAGTTGCGCATGCAGCCGCGCGCGGTCTCCCAGACGCCGTCCAGGTCCTCGGTGCGCGGCGGCTTGTAGTCGAAGTGCACGTACCCGTCGTACCCGGGCCGGCCCTGCGAGCCCTGCAGCACGTCCACAGTCCAGAACGCCTCCCGCAGGTTGCCGGCGCCGAAGCGCAGGTCCTGGTCGAACCGCGGCCCGTGCTGCCCGTTCAGGTCGATGTGGAACAGCTTGCCGTGCCACAGCGCCTGGGCGATGCCGTGGGCGTAGTTCAGCCCCGCCATCTGCTCGTGCCCGACCTCGGGGTTGATGCCGACCAGCTCGGGGTGCTCCAGGTCGTTGATGAACGCGATCGCGTGCCCGATCGTCGGCAGCAAGATGTCGCCGCGCGGCTCGTTCGGCTTCGGCTCCAGTGCGAACCGCAGGTCGTAGCCCTGCTCGCGCACGTACGTCGTGAGCAGGTCCATCGACTCCTTGTACCGGTCCAGCGCGGCGCCGACGTCCTTGGAACCGCCCGACTCCGAGCCCTCCCGGCCGCCCCACAGCACGTACGTCGTCGCGCCCAGCTCGGCGGCCAGGTCGACGTTGCGCAGCACCTTCGCGAGCGCGTACCGGCGGACGTCGCGGTCGTTCGCGGTCAGGCCGCCGTCCTTGAACACCGGGTGGGCGAACAGGTTCGTGGTGGCCATCTCGACCACCATCCCGGTGTCGGCCAGCGCCTTGGTGAACCGCTCGAGCACCTGCCGGCGCTGCGCGTCGTCCGGGACCAGGTCGTCGTCGTGGAACGAGATCGCGGCGGCACCCAGCTCGGCCAGCTTCTCCACCGCCAGCACCGGGTCGAGCGGCGCGCGGACCGCCGTACCGAAGACGTCGACGCCTTCCCAGCCGACCGTCCACAAGCCGAAGGAGAACTTGTCGGCCTTGCTCGGGGTAAAACCGGTCATGAGGCCTCCCGACCTGGACTGAGGAGCGAAGCGACTGGAGTGACGAGGGAAGGTCGGGAGTTGAGCCTCACGGCCCGCCGTGCCGGAGGCGCGGCAATATGCACTGTCATTCGGGGATCTCCTGCCATTGTCGGGAGGTCGAGCTGGTCTCGACGGCGGCCAGCACACGCTGGACCTGCAGGCCGTCGGCGAACGACGGCTCAGGGTCCTTGCCTTCGGCAATCGCCGTGACCAGGTCGACCACTTGGTGGGTGAAGCCGTGCTCGTAGCCGAGCAGGTGACCCGGCGGCCACCAGCCGGCGACGTACGGGTGCACCGGCTCGGTCGCCAGGATGCGCCGGAACCCGGCCGTCTCCGGGTCCTCGGTCGCGTCGTAGAAGTGCAGCAGGTTCATGTCCTCGAAGTCGAACGCCAAGCTGCCCTTCGAGCCGTTGATCTCGATCCGGATCGCGTTCTTGCGGCCGGTCGCGAACCGGGTCGCCTCGAAGACGCCGAGTGCACCGCCGCGGAAGGTGGCGAGGAACACCGCGGCGTCGTCCACGGTGACCGGACCGCGCTCGGCGCTCGCCGTACCGGACAGGCCGCTGTGCGCCTCGGGCTTGGGACGCTCCTTGACGAACGTCTCGAGCCGGCCACTCACCTCGGCGATCCGGTCCCCGGTGATGAACTGGGTCAGGTCGACGATGTGCGCGCCGATGTCGCCGAGCGCGCCGGAGCCGGCCTTGTCCTTGTCCAGCCGCCACGACAGTGGCGCCTCGGGGTCCGCGATCCAGTCCTGCAGGTACTGCGCCCGGACGTGCCGGACGGTACCGATCTTGCCGTCGGCCACCAGTTTGCGGGCCAGCGCGATCGCCGGGACTCGCCGGTAGGTGAACCCGACCATCGACCTGATCCCGCCGGCCGCCGCCTTCGCCGCCGCGGCGGCCATCGCCTCGGCCTCCGCGACGGTGTTGGCCAGCGGCTTCTCGCACAGCACGTGCTTGCCGGCCTCGAGCGCGGCGATCGCGATCTCGGCGTGGCTGTCGCCCGGCGTACAGACGTCGACCAGCTGGACGTCGTCACGCTCGAGCAGCGTGCGCCAGTCGGTCTCGGTGGTGCTCCAGCCGAGCTTGCCGGCGGCCGCTCGCACCGCCTCGGCGTCGCGGCCGCACAGCACGTTCAGGTCCGGGTGCAGCGGCAGGTCGAAAAAGCGCGGCGCGCTGCGCCAGGCCTGGGAGTGGGCCGCGCCCATGAAGGCGTACCCGATCAGGCCGATGCCCAGGTTCGTCATCCGGTCTTTGCTCCTCAGCTCTCGCGGTACCGATCAGCTCTCGAAGGCGGTCGGCAGGTACTGGTCGACGTTGTCCTTGGTGACGACCGGGGCGTACAGCTGCACGGTGCGCGGGACCTCGACCTCCACCAGGTCGCCGAGGGCCTTCTTCTGCACCAGCAGCCGGGCCAGCCGGACGCCGTCCGCGCCCTGCGTGGACGGGTAGATGACGGTCGCCCGCATCAGCGTGTTGCCGGCCTTGATGTCACGCATCACGTTCGCCGAGCCGGCGCCGCCGACGACGAAGAACTCCTTGCGGCCGGAGTTCTTGATCGCCGCCATCACGCCGACGCCCTGGTCGTCGTCGTGGTTCCAGAGCGCGTCGATCTTCGGAGCGGCCTGCAGCAGGTTGGCGGCGGCCTTCTCACCGGACTCGACGGTGAACTCCGCGGCGACCCGGTTGCTGACCTTCAGACCGCAGTCGGCCAGCGCCTCCTTGAAGCCCTGGCTGCGGGCCTGGGTCAGCGGCAGCGAGTCGATGCCGGCGATCTCGGCGATCACCGCGTCCTTCTTGCCCTTCATCTCCTGGCAGATGTAGGTGCCGGCCGACACCCCCATGCCCTTGTTGTCGCCGAGCACCGTGGTGCGGGCGGCGAAGTTGCTGCTGAACTCGCGGTCGACGTTGACCACCGTGATGCCGGCCTCCATCGCCTTGACCGCGACCGCGGTGAGCGCGGCGCCGTCGAACGGCAGCAGCACGATCGCGTCGACCTTCTGGTTGATGAAGGTCTCCACCTGGCTGATCTGCTGGTTCACGTCGTTGGTGCCCTCGGCGACGACCAGCTCCACGTCGCTGAACTTCTTCGCCTCGGCCTGGGTGGCCTTGGTGATGGCGGCCATCCAGCCGTGGTCGGCGGCCGGCGCGGAGAAGCCGATCCGGACCTTCTGGCCCGGCGCGTCGTTGCTGCCGCCGCCGGCCGCCGCCTGGGTGGTGTTGCTGTCGGAGGTCTTCTCGGCCTCCGGGGTGTTGCTGGTGCAGGCGATCAGCGCCAGCGAGCTCAGGCCGGCGATACCGGCGACCTTCAGGAACCGGACGGGTCGTGCGGACATGCTGTCCTCCAAATGTGCTGCTTGTTCTACAGGGGTTGGTGCGACGGCTAGGAACTGGTGGCGCGGGCGGCCAGGCGTTGCTGGAGGAGGACCGCGATCACGATGATCAGGCCCTTCGCCACCGACTGGGCGGACAGGCTCAGGTTGTTGAGGGTGAAGACGTTGTTCAGGGTGGTGAAGATGAGCACGCCGAACACGGTGCCGACGATCGTGCCGCGGCCGCCGGACAGCAGCGTGCCGCCGATCACCACCGCCGCGATCGCGTCCAGCTCGTACAGCACGCCGTGGGTGGAGGTGCCCGTGGTGGTGCGGGCCATCAGCATCACCGCGGCGATGCCGCAGCACACTCCCAGCAGCACGTAGAGCGCGACGGTGTGCCGCTGGACCTTGATGCCGGCCAGCCGGGCCGCCTCGGCGTTGCCGCCGACCGCGAAGGTCCGGCGGCCGAAGGTGGTCCGGTTCAGCAGCACCCAGCCCAGCGCCGCGACGAGCACGAACATCCAGACCAGCACCGGAACGCCGATCAGCGAGCCGCCGAAGACGTCGCTGAACGAGTTGACGGTGATGATCTGGGTCCGGCGGTCGGAGATGATCTCGGCCAGGCCGCGGGCGGCGGCCAGCATCGCCAGCGTCGCGATGAACGGCACGATCTTGCCGTAGGCAACGAGCACGCCGTTGACCAGGCCGCAGGCGGCGCCGACCAGCAGGGCGGTGCTGACCATGAAGATCACGCCGTAGTCGAGCGCCATCTGCTGGGTGGCCAGGGTGGTCGCCCAGACCGAGGCGAGGGCGAGGATCGCGCCGACCGACAGGTCGATGCCGCCGCCGGTGATGACGAAGGTCATACCGACACTGACCACACCGATCACCGCGGCGGCCCGCAGAATCGTCAGCAGGTTGGCTCCGGTGGCGAACGTGTCGCCGGCGGTTGCGACGCCCACGATGCAGAGCAGCACCAGCGCCACCAAGAGTCCGACGTTGCGCCCGATCCCGCCGGAGAACAACCCCAGTCCGCCGGTACGCCGCGGCGCTGCCGGCTGGGTCGTGGTCGTCTGCCCGGAGGCGGTCGCTGACGCGGTCGCTCCGTCGAGGGCCTGGGCCGGGAGTCCGTCCCGCGGCCCCTGGGCCGCCTGCGCCGGCAACCCGGCGCCGAGCGGCGAAGCCGGAGCCTCGGCGCCCGCCCGGCGGCCGGGCGATCCCGCGCCGGCCGCTTCCTTCGAGACCCCTCCCGCCGCCGGCGCGCCGCCTGGCGTCGCGCCGGTGGTGCTGGGGACGGAGTCCTGGACGGGGGACTTTCCGTTCGGTCCCTCGGGGGTTGTTCCTGGTCGTGCGACTTCCTCGCCCATCACACGGCACTTCCTTCCATCACCAGGTCGAGGACCCGGTGTTCGTCGATGTCCTGCGCGGGTCCGGTGTGCACGGCCCGCCCCTCCCGCATCACCACGACCCGGTCGGCCAGACCGAGCACTTCCTCGACCTCGCTGGAGACCAGCACGATCGCGACCCCGTTCGCCGCCAGCTTGCGGATCAGCGCGTAGATCTCCGAGCGCGCGCCGACGTCGACGCCCCGGGTCGGCTCGTCGAGCAGCAGCACCCGGCAGTCCCGGAGCAGCCAGCGCGCCAGCACGACCTTCTGCTGGTTGCCGCCGGACAGGTTGCGCACCGGGTGGTCGACTCCGGCCGGCCGGACGTCCAGCGCCTTGGTCAGTTCCTCGGCGGCCGTGCGCTCGGCGTGCCCGTTGAGCCATCCCGCGCTCGCGAACCGCTGCATGCTGGAGACCGTGATGTTCTTGTAGACCGCTTCGTCCAGCAGCAGCGCCTGGCTCTTGCGCTCCTCCGGCGCCAGACCGACACCGGCCTTCACCGCCGCCTGGACCCGGCCGGGCCTCAGCTCGACCCCGTCGACCTTGACCGTTCCGGTCGCCGGTCGCCGGGCGCCGTACACGGTCTCCAGTACTTCGGACCGGCCGGAGCCGACCAGTCCGGTCAGGCCGAGGATCTCGCCGGCCCGGACCGCGAACCCGATGTCGGCGAACTCGCGCGGCCGGGACAGGCCGGTCACCTCGAGCACGGTCTTCGCGTCGCCCGGGACCGCCGCGCGCGGCGGGAACACGTACTCGATCGAGCGGCCGGTCATCAGGCGGATCAGCTCGGAGGTCGGCGTCTCGCGCGCGTCCAGGCCGGTCGCGACGGTCGCACCGTCCTTGAGCACGGTGACCCGGTCGCCGATCTCGCGGATCTCCTCGAGCCGGTGCGAGATGTAGATGACCGCGACGCCGCGAGCGGTCAGGTCGCGGATCACCCGGAACAGGTTGCTCACCTCTTCGGGGTCGAGCACCGCCGACGGCTCGTCCATCACGATCAGCTGAGCGTCACGAGAAAGCGCTCTCGCCATGCTCACCACCTGCTGGCCCGCGGCCGGCAGCAGACCGACCGCGCGGCCGACCGGGATCTCGCCGTGACCGAGGCCGGTCAGCAGCTCGCGGGCCCGCACGTTCGTCTCGTGCCGGCGCGTCATGCCGAACCGGGCCGGCTCGTGACCGAGGAACACGTTCTCGGCGACGGTCAGGTCCGGCACCAGGTCGAGCTCCTGGTAGATCGCCGCGATCCCCAGGTCGATCGCCGCGGTCGGGCTGTTCAGCGCGACCTCGTTGCCGTTGACGATGATCGTGCCCTGGTCCGGCTGGTGCGCGCCGGTCAGCACCCTGATCAGCGTCGACTTGCCGGCGCCGTTCTGGCCCAGCAGGCAGTGCACCTCGCCCCGCCGGACGTCCAGGTCCACGCCGTCCAGCGCCCGCACTCCCGGAAACTGCTTGACGATGCCCGTCATTCGCAGCAACTCGCCGTCCACCCCATCACCCCTTCCACTGGCCCCACCCACGTCGTCCACCCGCACGTCTCGGCGAGCAGCCCCGCTCCCCGCGTTTCCCGGCACATCGGCGTTCGGCGCGTTCGCCGGACGGCCGGAAGGCTTGTCCTGGTCGTTCACTGGGCGACTCCGGTGGCGTCGCGGCCGATCAGGGTCGGGTCGAGGAAGACCTGGTCCAGCGAGATCAGCGCCCCACCGCGGACCGCCGCCGTGAACCCGAGCTCCGACTGCACCACCCGGCACCCGCCACCGTCCGGCGCGATGACCCGATCGCGGATCGCGCTCTCCAGCGGTTCCTTCAGCCACGGACCGAGCACCGCGAAGTACCCGCCGAGCACCAGCGCGTTCGGGTTCAGGATGTTCACCAGGATCGCGCCGCCGATGCCCAGCCACGTCCCGACATCGGCGAGCGCGCGCAGCGTCCGCGCCTCGCCGGCCTCGGCCCGCCGGGTGATCTCGGCCAGCCGCTGCTCCACGTCGAGCGACGGATCGCGAACCGGGTCATCAGGGTCGGTCGCCTTGTTCAGCAACGCCGTCAGACCGACAACCGTCTCCCAGCACCCGGTCCGGCCACAGCCGCAGATCCCACCGGCCGGAGCGACCGGCATGTGCCCGACCTCGCCGCTGAACCCGTGCCCACCAGGCAGCAGATGGCCCCCCGCGACCATCCCGCCACCGACACCGACCGCGCCCGTCAGCAGCACGATGTCCTCGGCTTTGCCGTCGGTGTCCTTGCGCAGCTCGGTGTACGCCGCGAGCGCCGCCAGGTTGGCCTCGTTGTCCACCCGCACCGGGTACGCCGGTGCGTCGAGCCGCTCCTGCATCAGGTCGACGATCGGCAGCTCCGCCCACCCCAGGTTCGGCGCGAGCCGCAAGGAACCGGTCGTGCTCTGCACCAGGCCAGGAACCGCGAGCGTGACCCCGGCGGCCTCGCCGCCGCGGGCTTCGACGACCCGCACAGCCCCGCTGATCAGCTCCGCCAGCTGGTCGAGCGTCGTGCCGGGATCGAGGTGAGCGACGTCGAGCGGTACGCGCCGTTCGGTGACGATCTCGCCGCCGAGGTCGAGCGCGGTGACGGCGAGGTAGTCGACGTTGATCTCGGCGCCGACTCCGCAGACAGCGCTGCCGTCGAGCTCGACCAGCTGCCCCGGCCGTCCGAGGGCTCCTCGCTCGGACTCGGCCCGGCCCTCACGGAGCAGGCCACGGTCGACCAGCTCGGCGACCAGACTGGAGACGGTGGCCTTGTTCAGGCCGGTCTCGGCGGCGATCCGGGCGCGGGAACGGGGACCGGCAGCCCGCACGTGCCGCAGCACGACGGACAAGTTGTTGCGGCGCAGCGAGACGTGGTCCGCAGCGACCACACCACCGCCTGCCCGCCCTTCGGTCAGCATGAGGCTCCCCACCCCCTTCTCCCCCGACAGGAGAACGGCCCGCGTTCACGCACCCCGACGAGCGTGTGTGATGGCGGTCACAGACTTTGTCTGTTGAGCCAACAAACTAAGTAGCAGCTCACGCGGCGTCAAGATGTCGCGCCCACATTTTTTCCGAGCACCGCAAGATCGTCAGAACGGCAGAGAGCGCTCCCTGGCAGTCAGGGAGCGCTCCCTGTGCGAACCGAGTCGAATTCTTGCGAGCTTTCCTCGAAGTCTTGCGATCAACCCTTGCGGGCCGAAGCGACCGTTTGTACGCTCGGCGCCACTCTCCGCAGTCCTGTCCGCCCATCCAGGAGCCTGCACATGGCACTCACACGACGTACTTTTCTGGCCGCGTCCGCGGCCGGCGCCGCCACCGCGGCCACCGGCGCCTCGGTCGGAGGCGCGCTGACCGCTTCTGCCACGACGGCAACACCGGTGGCGAGCCCTCCCGGCGACGTGGTCGGCAAGATCACCGTGGGCTACCAGGGCTGGTTCGCCTGCGCCGGGGACGGTGCCCCGATCAACGGCTGGTGGCACTGGAGCAACAACTGGGGCCAGCCGCCGTCGCCGACCAACAACGCACTCGGCAGCTGGCCGGACGTCCGCGACTACACAAGGACCTACCAGACGGCGTACTCGAACCTCGGCAACGGCCAGCCTGCCAAGCTGTTCTCGTCGTACGACCAGCAAACGGTGAACACGCACTTCCAGTGGATGCAGCAGCACGGCTGCGACACCGCGGCTCTGCAGCGGTTCAACCCATTCGGCGGCGAGGGGCCGACCCGCGACGCGATGGCGGTCAAGGTGCGCCAGGCCGCCGAACAGTACGGCCGGAAGTTCTACATCATGTACGACGCCACCGGCTGGCAGAACATGCAGTCGGAGATGAAGCAGGACTGGACCAGCAAGATGAGCGCGTACACGGCCTCACCGGCGTACGCGCGGCAGAACGGGAAACCGGTCGTCTGCATCTGGGGCTTCGGGTTCAACGAGGGAAACAAGACCTGGCCCGCAGCGGTCTGCCTGGACGTGGTCAACTGGTTCAAGAGCCAGGGCTGCTACGTGATCGGCGGCGTGCCGACGCACTGGCGACGCGGCGTCGAGGACTCGCGCCCCGGCTACCTGGACGTCTACCACGCCTTCAACATGCTCTCCCCGTGGATGGTCGGGCGGATCACCGACCTCGCCGGCGCGGACCACTTCTACGACAACGTCTATCTGCAGGACCAGGCCGACTGCAACGCCCACGGCATCGACTACCAGCCGTGCGTGATCCCCGGCGACCTGCAGTCCGGACACCGCCGGCACGGGGATCTGATGTGGCGGCAGTTCTACAACCTGAAGCGGGTCGGCGTGCAGGGTTTGTACATCTCGATGTTCGACGAGTACAACGAGGGCAACCAGATCGCCAAGACCGCGGAGAGCGCGGCCTGGGTTCCGCAGGGATCGGGGATCCGGGCGCTCGACGAGGACGGCACCGCCTGCTCCGCGGACTACTACTTGCGGCTCACCAACGACGGCGGGCGCATGTTCAAGGGTCAGCTCGCGCTCACCCCGAACCGGCCGACCCCGCCGATGCCGGCCCAGGGCACCGGCGGCGTGATCTTCTACGAGCACGTCGACTACGGCGGCACCCCGGGACAGCCGCTTGCCAAGGGCAACTACACCCGCGCCCAGCTGCAGGCCGCCGGCGTCCAGGACAACTGGGCGTCGTCGGTCCGGATCCCGTCCGGCTGGACGGTCACCGCGTACTCCGAGGACAACTTCGGCGGCCAGTCCTGGACCTGGACGGCGAACACCGCGAACTTCACCACCCTGTCACCCAACGCCAACGACCACCTGACCTCCTGCCGCATCCAGTGATTCCTGACACCGCCTGAAGAGCTGATCGAGCAGCACCGGATCATCGTTGCTCGATCAGCTCACCTGGTCAGCGGATGTGCGGATCGCGAGGGCGGACGAGTCCGGTGTCGTAGGCGATGATGGTCGCCTGCACGCGGTCCCGGGCGTCGAGCTTGCTCAGCAGCGCGTTCACATGGGTTTTCACGGTGCCGGTCGCCACGCCGAGTTCGTCGCCGATCTCGGCGTTGCTGCGACCTGCGGCCAGCAGCGCCAGGACTTCGCGCTCGCGCGGGGTGAGTCGGTCGAGGGTCTGGCTTGTTCCCGGCGTGGGGGCTGCTTGGGCGAAGGCATGGATCAGCCGGCGGGTCACCGTCGGCGCCAGCATCCCGTCGCCGGCCGCGATGACCCGGATGGCGGTCAGCAGGTCTTCGGGTCGGGCGTCCTTGAGCAGGAACCCGGACGCGCCGGACCTCAGCGCCTCGTACACGTAGGCGTCGAGGTCGAAGGTGGTGAGCACGAGCACGCGTGGCCGGTCCCCGCGACCGGTGATCAGCCGGGTTGCCGAGAGGCCGTCCAGACCGGGCATGCGGATGTCCATCAGCACCACGTCGGGATCGAGCTCGCCCGCCAGGGACACCGCCGTCGTGCCGTCACCTGCCTGGCCGACGACGGTCAGGTCAGGCTCCGCGTTCACGATCGCGGCGAACCCCGCGCGGACCACCACCTGATCGTCGGCCACCAGCACCCGGACAGCCATCAGCTGGTCCTCCCGGTCAGGTGCGGGGACAGGGGTGCCGGCGCGCTGCTGTCGTACAACGAGTCCAGCAGTTCCCGCATTGCCATCAGCGCCGCCCTCGCTTCGGTGATCACGCCGTCCAGACATCCTGCTTCCGCCAACCCGATCATCCGGCTCGTCCGGGTCAGGACACTGTCGTGCAGCCCCGCGGCGACTCGTTGGCGCTCGGTGTGGACCGCGGCCACGGCGGCCCGTACCTCCTCGGAAAGTGCTTCGTCGGCGTCGTCGAGGCCGGAATACCTTCGCCGGCGCACGGCGCGCCCGGCTGCCCAGCACCCCAGCAGCGGGACCAGCACGGCCAGAGCCACCAGCACGCTCAGGAAGACCCCGTACCCCACGTCGCCCGGCTCGCCCTCGAGGGGAGCGACGACTTCGATCGCTCCCATCGCGACGCCGAAGCCCCCTGCCGAGATGACCGCCGACAACCACGTTCGGCGGGAAGGACCGCCGTACAGGCCGACGGCGTAGACCGCGGCTGCATGTGCGCCGACGACGAACAGCGCGCCCAGGTCGAACGTGGCCGGCAGCACACCCGGGCCCATCAGCACCGGCCACAGCCAGCCGGCCGCGACGACGCCTCCCAGCGTGCCCCACGGCCGGTCCCGCCGCCCGAGCAAAGCCAGTCCCGGAATCAGCGTCAGCAGCAACCCAAGGCTCGTCACAGCTGCCCGATCCGCGGGGCGCTCGTCGGCGAGCGCCGTGAGCACCGCATCGGCCGGTGGAACGACGGCAGCGAGCGCGATGCCCGTATCGATCGCCCACCGCTTCAGCCGCGCGCCCACCGGGGGCGGTGGCCGGAACGGCGGCATCTGCGCGGACGAGGGCTCGGGAGCGGCCGGACCACTGTCCCCGCGGACGGTCGCCCGAACTCGCCAGCCACCGTCAGGGCCGGGGCCTGCGGTGAGAGTGCCACCGGCTGCCGCGGCTCGCTCAGTCATTCCTGCGACCCCACGGCCACTTCCCTGCCGGATGATCGGGATCGCCGCGCCCCGGCCGTTCTCGACCAGCACCACGATCCAGTCGCCTTCTCGCCGTACGTCGACTCGCACGGCGGCGCCCGGCGCGTACCGCAAGGTGTTGGTGAGCGATTCCCGCACGATCCCGAAGACGGCTCCCGCGGCCGGTCCGGAGAACTCCGGGTCGATGTCGACCCGGACCTGCTGCCCCAGTCGCTCGAAGGCCCGAGCGAGCTCGGCGATCCGTCCGGCCGGCGGCTCGGCCTGCTCACGTTCGCCCGTTTCCAGCACGGCAACCAGCCGGCGCAACGCTGTCAGGGTCTCCCGCCCGGTCTTCGCGGCGAAGGTCAGCGCTTCGCCGGCCAGCTCAGGTTGGCGGTCGCTCAGCCGCTGTGCCGCGCTGCTGCTGACAACGATCGAGGTGAGGTGGTGGGCACTGACGTCGTGCAGGTCGCGAGCGAGTCGCCGACGCTCGATGGCAGCCGCGTCGCGCGCTCGTTCCGCGATGGCCTGTGCGCGTCTCACCGCTTCGGCCCGCCTGGCCTTGCCTCGGCGGCGTTTCCCGCCCAAGCCGCCGATGCAGGCGTACACGATCAGGTTGCTGACGGCACTGACAACCAGGTCCTCGCGACCGAAGACGCCGAAGGCAACCACGCTCTGCACCACGATGAGGACGGTGACCGCGCGCCAGGTGATCGCCCCGCGGCACCGGACCGCAACGGAGTACAAGGCGACCGTCTCGGCCGGTAGCGGGCCCACGCTGTCCGGCGAAGTGGCGAGCTGACCGAGGACCGTCACCAGCGTCACCACGCACAGCGTCACCACGGGCGCACGTCGCCGGAAGCCCAAAGCGGCAGCAGCCACGACCGTCGCAGCGTCAGCCGCAGCGTACTCGGCGCGGCTCAGTTGGGCCTCTTCGGCGGCCACGATCGCGTGGAACACCGCCACGTATCCTGCGGCCAGCAGGACCGGCAGCAGCCAGTTGCGCACGTGTTCCCTCACCACCGAAGCATAAGAGGATGCGTGTCTCTACCCAGCGATAGAGACGCCCACCGTCCGCCCTCTACCCAGCGACAGAGACGCGGGTCGCTCTGCGGACTGACGCCAAAGACGGCGAGGGTCGACAGGCTGAAGCCATGACGCTGAAGCACCCGCTAGAACCGCTCGCCTACCAGCGGCTCGCCTGGATCACCGGTCGGCACCGCTGGTGGCGGCCCTTGACCGGAACCGTGGTCCTGCTGGTCCTGATGGCTGTCGCGACGACAGCGACCTACGAAGCGGGCGTGCTCGTCGCCAAGGCGCGCGGCATCCCGTTTGACGCGGACGGATGGCCGTTGCTCGGCGAGGTCGGCGAGGTGACCGTCGATCTGCTCGCTGTGGCGGTGTGGCTCCCAGCAGTCGCCTTGACCGTCCGCTGGATTCAGCAGCGGCCCTGGGGATCGGTCTCTTCGGTGGCCGGCCGGATTCGGTGGGGCTGGCTCGGTCGATGCCTGGCGATCGCCGCACCGACCGTCGTGGTGGCGCTGGTCTGCGGTGGCGCCTTGTCCTCGCTCACCGATCCGGGCGTGCCGCCGGACGACGAGGCCGGTTGGGTGGGCGGGAGGACGTTCCTGGCGGGCCTGGCGGTGATCATCCTCCTCGTCCCGTTGCAGGCTGCTGCCGAGGAGTACGTGTTCCGGGGCTGGTTGCTGCAGGCAACCGGTGCGTTCTTACGGTCACCCTGGCTCGTGCTGGCGCCGCAGGCGGCGCTGTTCGCAGCGGCCCATGGCTGGGGTACTCCGTGGGGATTCGCCGACCTTGCCGCGTACGGGGCGCTGACCGGTTGGCTCACGATCCGTACCGGCGGATTGGAGGCGGCCATCGCCCTGCACGTGGTGACCAACCTCATTCCGATGAGCGCGGCAGCCTCCTTCGTCGGCGGACTGGCCTCCGACGAGACCGCGGCCGACATGCCCTGGTCCATGGCCGTGGCCGACGTGATCGCGTGCTGCCTCTACGCCGCGGTGATTCTGCGCCTCGCGCGGCGTCGGAAGCTTGCCACGCATCACCTTCCTCCGCAGGGCCCGGCTGACGACTCGCATCGACCGTGGGGCGGAGCGGCTACCTACCCGCCGGTGGAAGCTGCAGCCGGTCGTCAACCTGCGTAGCTGCCGGTCCACCGGCCTGGCCTTCTTCCGGGTTCAGAGCACCTCGAGGCTGTCGGTGGCCAGGGTGATGACTGCGCCGTCCAGGTGGAGGCGGCAGGCGATCGCGTGTCCGGCGCAGGCGAACATCGCCGGGCCGGCGACGTCGACCACCTTGTACGCAACCGGTTGCGTACAAGGCTCTGCCGGCGCGACCTGCTCCTGGTGACAGCCGAGAACGTGGCAGCTCGCTGCCTCGCCCACGTTCACCAGGGTGAGACCGTGGTCGGGGCAGACTCCCCACGTCACACCGCAGACCTGCCCCTCACTGGCTGCCAGGCGGATCAAGTCGCCCGCGGTCGACTGCAGTTCGCTGGCCAGCGCGCGGAACGTGTCGGCGGCCTCGTCGAGATCGCGCCGAAGCTGCCGGGACGCCACCGACTCGGGCAATCCCTGGGTGGCCGCGAGCAGGTCCTCGGAGAGCGCTTTCGCGGCGAGGGCGATCTCGTCCACCCGGACCGGCGTACCGAAGCCTGCCGTCCGCGGGTGCGGGGGCACCTGGCGCATGGTCGAACCCGCTGACACTTGATCACGCCAGTCGCCAGAGGTCCGCGTCTCCGGGCTCGGAGAGCGCTCCCCCGTGTTCTGGGCGTCGGCGTCGGTGAGTTGGACGGTGGAATTCTGAGCCTGGTCGTCACCGGTGGAATCCTGGGCCCGGTCGTCGCCGGCGGACTCACCAGAACCGCCCGCGGCCTTACCGCCACCGATCGGAGTCCGCCGCCCGGTCACCCGGGTAGGCACCTCGTGGCCCGGCGCAGCTGGGGCCGGAGGGTTCTTGACCGCCCCGACCTGCGGACTGCCGGGAGTTTCAGGGCTGTGTGCTTGCGAAGCGTTCATGCCTACCTGTGGGTTCGTGCTGAGGTGGCCGTTGTCTTCAGCCTCACCTTGAGCGTCCTGCGTGGGGCGGGGCGCTTCCGCGTCCTGTCCCGGCTTGTCCGTGTCCTGGGCGTCCGTTCCGCTCGGCCAGTGCGACCTTTCGGTGTCTGCGCGGTTCGCCCGCTTGACTCTCACCATTCGCCCGCCCCCTGATGACATGTCTCCCCGGTGGCCGATGGTGTCATGCCCACCGGGGGTGCGACCAGAGGAAGTCACCGAGCGTCACACAGGGCTGACCTTGTCTTGCACACAGCAACGGCCCCAGCCGGTGAACTCGCCCGGAAATCCGCGCCCACACCCACCTCGTCCAACCCGCTATCTGCCCGCCGTAGTCCCCGACGAACCACACCACCGGCATTTCCCAACACGCCCTTAACACTTGCCGTCGGGACGTGTCGGTAACTACACGGAGCGAAGCCGTGCTGCTCCGAGGAAAAAATCTTCGTGACGAGTTACATCGAGAATCGATACAATTGCGCGCGTGACCGAGCCGACACTCGAACTGGACGAACTGACGACGGCGATCGAGGACTTCATCACGCTCTTCATCCGGCTGCCCTCGGTCCGCAGACTGAGCTTCTCCAGCCTCTCGGTGCTGCACACGCTGGCCCGGCGCGGGCCGCTGAGGCTGACCGACCTGACCGCCACCGAGCAGTTGAAGCAGCCGGCGCTCACCAGCCTGGTCGCGAAGCTCGAGCGCGACGGCCTGGTGTCCCGAGCGCCGGATCCGAGCGACGGGCGAGCCGTGCTGCTGTCTCTGACCGCCGCGGGACAGCAGATCGTCGATGCCCGCCGGGCGAGCCGGGTGGAGCGGCTCGGACAGCTCGTGGACCGGCTGAGCACCGAAGAACGCGCGATCTTGACCGACTCCGTCCAGGTGCTGAAGCGGCTGACCGAGGTCGCCGCCGACGACCACCAGACCGATTGAGGGGCCCATGGCAACCAATTCCTTCCCGCTCGACCCGGCGCCGCTACACGTTCCGGACGAGGTGCTCGACGATCTCCGGCGCCGGCTGACCGCGACCAAATGGCCGCTGGACGTCGGTAACGCCGACGGCCACTACGGCGTACGGCGTACTGATCTGCAGGACCTTGTCGCGTACTGGGCCGACGGGTACGACTGGCGGGCCGCAGAGAGCGCGATCAACGCGTACGAGAACTACCGCGTCGAGGTCGACGGCGTACCGGTGCACTTCGTCCGCAAGCCGGGAGTCGGGCCCAACCCGGTGCCGCTGATCCTGAGCCATGGTTGGCCGTGGACCTTTTGGCACTGGGCGAAGGTGATCGACCGGCTCGCCGACCCGGCGGCGTACGGGGGTGATCCGGCCGACGCGTTCGACGTGATCGTGCCTTCGCTGCCCGGCTTCGGCTTCTCCACGCCACTCGCCGACCGGCCGGACATGAACTTCTGGAAGATCGCCGACGTGTGGCACGAGCTGATGACCGGTGTGCTCGGGTACGACAAGTACGCCGCGGCCGGGTGCGACGTGGGCGCGTTGGTGACCGGACAGCTGGGCCACAAGTACGCGGACGAGCTCTACGCGATCCACATCGGGTCGGCGCTGAAGCTGACGTTCTTCGAAGGTGAGCGCGCCTGGGACTTCAGCGGCGGGCGCCCGATCCCGGACGAGCTGCCGGACGACGTGAGGGCACGGATTCTCGAGCTGGACAAGCGGTTCGCGGTCCACCTCGCCGCGCACATGCTGGCGCCGTCGACGCTCGGCTACGGGCTGGCCGATTCGCCGACCGGCATGCTCGCCTGGATGCTGGAACGCTGGACGAAGTGGTCCGACAACGGCGGAAACGTGGAGAGCGTGTTCTCGAAGGACGACCTGCTCACGCACGCGACGATCTACTGGGCCGGCAACGCGATCGACACCTCGATCCGTACCTATGCCAACAACAACCGCTATCCGTGGACCCCGTCGCACGACCGGTGGCCGGTGGTCGAGGCTCCGACCGGCATCACGTTCGTGAGCTACGAGAACCCGCCGGGCGTCACGACGTCCGAGCAGCGCGTGCAGAACTTCCTCGAGAGCGACCGAGCGGCCTGGTACAACCACGTCAACATCGCCTGCCACGACCGCGGCGGCCACTTCATCCCCTGGGAGATTCCCGCCGAGTGGACCACCGACCTCCGCAACACGATGCGCCCGTACCGGCCGAGCGAGCACTGACCCGCCGAGCCCGTACTGCGAACGAGCCGGCGCAACTCGCTCGCAGTACGGCTCAGTCACTCCCCGGCATCACGCCGCAGGGAGCACCGGCCGGCCGATACCGGCCGGACGCCCCGGGTTGTTCAGGAGTGCGGCGCGACCGCCGCTATCCGGCGATCTCGCGCACGGCGCGGATCTCGACCATGCCGATCTCGGCGACCGGATGCTTGGCTGCGATCTCGATCGCCTCGTCCAGGTCGCGGCACTCGATCAGGTCGTAGCCGCCCATCTGCTCCTTCGCCTCCGCGAACGGCCCGTCGGTCGTCACCACCCGGCCGTCGCGCCGGCTCACGCCAGTCGCCTCGGACGCCGGCCGCAGCGCGTCGCCGTGCAGCCGGACACCGCGCGCGGTCATCTCCTCCACCCACGCCTCCGTCGCCGCGATCATCTCCGCCGGCACCGGCCCGTCGAAGTCCCGATCCGGCCGGATCAGCAGCATGTACTTCATCGTTCTCCTCTCACCGGGCTCGCCCCGAGCGGGCGTTCCGGCCGGGACGTCGAGGCAAAATTGCAGCTCTTGACATCCGGACGTCGGCGAACCTGTCGGATGCCTCTGACATACTCCCGCCCAGAATGTCACTCTGAGACCCTTGGGGGGGTCCCGTGTTGCCCATCCGCCCGTCCCACCTGCTCAAAATCGGCCTACCAGCCGCCCTGGTAGCCGCCGGTCTGGCCACGATCACCGGCTCCTCGGTGTCCGCGGCCGAGCCCAAGCCTTTCTACAACGCCTTCCCGGTTCCCGGCCGGTCCGCGCCGGCAGCCGCCGAGGTCGAGGCGTACGACCCGCACTCGGTGCTGGTGAAGTTCTCGCCCAAGGCGAGCAAGTCCGCCCGAGCGAACGTCCTTGCCAAGCACAACAGCCGGCAGGCGGCCGCGCCCGTCACCGGTGACTACGCCACGGTCACCAGCAACGCGGCCGCCCCTGAGCTGCTCAAGAAGCTGAAGGCCGAGTCGAGCGTCGAGCTTGCCTCGCTCAACTACATCCGCAAGTCGGCGGCAACGCCGAACGACGAGTACTACGGCGTCGACCAGAAGTACTTGTCGACGATCCGGATGCCGGAGGCCTGGAACCTCTCCAAGTCCGCCGGCACCCAGACCGTCGCCGTTCTGGACACCGGTGTCGACGGCGGCCACCCGGAACTCGCGGGCCGGGTGTACACCGGGTACAACGCGCTCAACCCGAAGGCGTCGGCCAACGACGACGAGGGCCACGGCACGATGGTCGCCGGCATCATCGCCGCGAACACCAACAACGGCCGCGGTGTGGCCGGCGTCGCCTGGAACGCCCGAATCCTGCCGGTCAAGGTCCTCAACGCCGAGGGTTCCGGCAGCGACTCCAGCGTCGTCGCGGGAATCAACTGGGCGGCGTCGCACGGCGCCCGGGTGATCAACATGTCGCTGGGCGGACGCAGCTACAACCCGGTGATGCACGACGCGGTCAAGAAGGCGGTTGCCAAGGGCATCGTCGTGGTCGCCGCCTCGGGCAACGAGTACGACAGTGTCCCGGAGTACCCGGCCGCGTTCCCGGAGACGATCTCGGTCGGCGCCACCGACAACAACGGCGCGCTGACCACGTTCAGCTCGTGGGGCGACTCGGTCGACCTCACCGCGCCGGGCTGGAACATCCTCTCCACCGGTCCTCGGGCGTTGCTCGAGCCGGAATACCTGCCGTACCTCGGTGGCAGCGGCACCTCGTTCTCCGCGCCGATGGTCGCGGGCGTCGCGGCGATGCTGCGCAACAAGTACCCCAGCTGGACGCCCGCGCAGATCGAGGCGCGGCTCAAGTCCACGGCCCGGGACGCGGGTCCCCGGGGCATCGACCCGTACTACGGCGCCGGCGTGCTCGACGCCGCCAACGCCCTCGGCGCCACCTGGGCACCGGAGTTCTGGGCGGCCGGCCCGGACGGCAACGACCTGCCGGTCCGCGCCACCGCGATGACGACCTCGACCACGGGCGCGATCGGCACGGAAGGCGACGAGGACTGGTACTCGGTCCAGTCGTCCGCACCGCGGAACGTCACCGTCACCGTGAGCCCTCCTGGCTACGACCCGCGGAACCGCACGCAGAACCTGGACCCGATGCTGTCGGTGTACGACGCCCAGTTGCGGCTGATCGGTTTCAGCGACGCAGGCGACAAGGAGGCCGAGAAGGTGACGTTGACGCTGCCCGCGGGCCGCGCGTACCTCAAGGTCGCGAACTACAACGGCTCTCGCGACAGCCGGCCGTACTCGCTGGCAGTGGCGGGAACCTCGACCGGCGGCAGCGCGGTCGGCCAGCGCGTTTGGTTGCGTGATTCGGCACCTGCGAACCTGACCGGCGGTGTCCCGCAGAACTACCGGCCCTCGGTGGCCTTCGAGCGGCCGTTCGCCACCGCGAGCATGGGCGGGATCAAGCTGCTGCACGGCAAGACCGGCGCGACGATCGCGGCGACGACGGCGTACGAGGCAGACACCAACCGCGTCACGATCGCTCCGACCAGCCCGCTGCAGGACAACACGCCGTACCGGATCTCCGTGCGCGGCGTGAAGGACACCAGTGGGGCGACGATGCCCGGAAGCCACCACATCGCCTTCCGGACCGTCGACGTCGCGCCGGCGCCGATCACCAACTTCACCGTGACCGGTCAGTACGGCTCGGCGGGGATGAAGTGGACGTTGCCGGGCATCACCGACCTCGACCAGGTCGTCGTCCGGCGCAACGCCGGCACCACCCCGCCGAGCGCCCCGAACACGGGCACCGCGGCGTACGGCGGTCAGGCGTCGAGCGCGACGGCGACGGGGCTGGCCAACGCGACCAGCTACGCGTTCCGTGCGTGGGTGAAGGACCGCAGCGGCAAGTGGAGCTCGTCGGTCACAGCCAATCTGACCGGGACCTACACCAGCCTGTCGGCCAACGCCACCGCGCTGAACTTCGGCGGCAAGGTCACGCTCAGCGGTAGCGCCGTCCGCGTCGACACGAAGGCGCCGCTGGCCGGCGTACCGGTCTCGCTCTACGGCCGGAACAAGAACAGCTCGACCTGGCGTGAGATCACTCGGGTCGCGACCAGCGCCACCGGTCAGTACAGCGTGAGTTACCAGCCGACGTACTCGACGGTGTTCGCCTGGGGCTACAACGGTTCGGCGACGCTGCTCGGTTCGCGGACCGGCAACTGGACGGTCGACGTCCGTCCGACGATCACCGCGAACCTGTCGGCGACGTCGATCAAGCTGGGCGCCTCGACCACCTTCTACGGCTACGTCCGCCCGCAGCACGCCGGCTCCTCGGTCTACCTGCAGCGCTCCACGGGCTCGACCTGGACCACCATCACGTCCACCAAGCTGAACTCCACGGGCAACTACGCCTTCTCCATCAAGCCGACCGCCCGTGCCGGCTACACCTACCGCGTCGTCTTCCAAAGCGACGGCGACCACGCCACCGGCGTCAGCCCGGCCAAGAGCTTCACGGTCAGCTGATCTGGTCTCACTTCACGGCCCCTGTCCCCGTCCGCCGACGAGGGCAGGGGCCGTTCGCGTTGAGAGCCGCAGCCCCAGTTCGTCGGAGTTCAAGGAGCGTAGTGCTGGACTGCGCCGTCGGTTGGGTCGGTGAGGGTGTGGGCTATGGCGCGGGCTTCGGTGAGGATCTCTGGTAGGTCGACGGTGGTGAGGGTGCGGTTGCGGACTACCACCTCGCCGTCTACCACGACGTGGACTACGTCGGTGGGGCGGACCGAGTACACGAGCGCGGCCAAGGGGTTGTGGAGGGGCTGGTTATGGGGTGCGGAGAGGTCGAGGAGGGTGATGTCGGCTCGGCGGCCTGGCTCGAGGGCGCCGGTTCGGGTGGGGTGGCCTGCTGCGGTGGCGCCGCCTCGGGTGGCTAGGCGGAGGGTGTCGGAGAGGGGCATCCACTCGGCGTCTTGTTCTCGGTGCTTCTGGGTGAGGGCGACGAGGCGGAGGGACTCCCAGACGTCGAGAGTGTTGTGGACGGCGGCGCCGTCGGTGCCGATGCCGATGCCGATACCGGCGGACTGGAGTTCGCGGATAGGGGTGGTGGAGTCCATCGCGAGCTTGAGGTAGACCTTGGGGCAGCAGGCGATGGACGTGTGGGGAGCGTGCGGCTGAAGGACGGGAAGGTCCGTCGGCAGGATGCCGCAGCCGTGGGCTATCAGGGTGCCTGTGTCCAGGACGCCCGTTCGGTCGAGGATTTCGATCGGGGTGGCGCCGTGGCGGCGCTGGGACGAGCGGGTCTGGTCGAGGGTCTCGGCGGCGTGGAGGTGGATGCGGAATTCTTCGGCGCGAGCTATCTCGGCCGTGCGTTCGAGGTCCTCGTCGGAGACGGTGTAGGGCGCGTGGGGACCGAGGCTTGCCGTGATCCGCGGAGGCCGGCCGCCGGCGGGCTCGATGCCGAGGGCTCGAATCTGCCGCGCGGTGTCGAACGCCGCTTCGCGGGCTTCGGAGCCGGTGGAGGAGAAGAAGGTGGGGGCCAGGTCGGCGCGGATGCCGGTCTCTAGCGCGGCGAGGGCGATCTGGTCGGCGTGGAAGTAGTGGTCGACGAAGGTGGTGACGCCGGCCAGCAACATCTCGGCGCAAGCGAGGCGGGCGCCGGCCCGAACGCGTGCGGGCGTCAGGTTCATCTCCATCGGCCAGATCTTCTGGTTGAACCAGGCGTCGATCGGGACGTCCTCGGCGGCACCACGCATCATCACCATCGGGCTGTGGGTATGGGAGTTCGTCAAGCCCGGGACGGCGAGCAGACCGTGGGCGTCGAGGATCTCCGGCTGACTCGCGTCAGGCACGCCGGGCGGCGCCGCGGCGCTCGAAGGGTGCGTCGCCAGGGTGGGGGTCGGCCCCACAGCGGCCTGCCCGAACCTCTCGGGAGGTGCCGATCGCTGGTCTCGGAACGCTCGGGCCGACGGCGGGACGGTGCCCGAGGGTGTGATCGAAACGATCTCGCCGTCGATCACCAGGATGTCCTGGGCCTCGTCGACGCGACACTCCTCTGTTTCAGGAACGACGAGGAGCGAGCAGTTGCGGATGAGTAGGCGTGACACGCGTCCTCCCTCTTGGCTCGAAGTAGCAGTTTCGCTCAGCTACGGGGCAGCCCGCCCGGGTCAGAACAACCCCCTGCGTAACAGGGGTCCCAGGGGTTTCAACTCGTCCTGAATCTGGGCAAGAGGTCCGACCGCCAGGGGAACATATGTTCGAATCTGGGGTACTGTGGCGTCATGGGTGCTGACCTCCAAGCGTCCTTGTTGGATGCCTTCGCTGATCCGGAGCTCGGTTCGCTGAGCGCGATCCAGCGGGCCGAACTGAGCCACGGCGCATGGATCGACGTGCTGCCGGGGTGGTTGTCCGGTGCCGACCAGGTGTACGAGCGACTGGCGGCGGACGTGCCGTGGCGTGAGGAACGCCGGCAGATGTACGACCGGGTGGTCGACGTACCGCGACTGCTGTGCTTCTACGGCGAGAGCGACACGTTGCCCTTGCCGATCCTGGAGGAGGCGCGCGATCTCCTCAGCGAGCACTACACCGAGGAGCTGGGCGAGCCGTTCCGTACGGCGGGGTTGTGCTTCTACCGCGACGGGCGCGACAGCGTCGCCTGGCACGGAGATCGGCTGGGTCGCGGCAACGCCGAGGACACGATGGTGGCGATTCTGTCTGTCGGCGAGCCGCGGATCCTGGCCCTGCGCCCCCGGCCGGGATCGCTGAGCGGGCCGGTGAGCTCGACGATCCGGTACCCGCTCGGGCACGGGGACCTGATCGTGATGGGTGGTTCGTGCCAGCGCACGTGGGAGCATGCGATTCCCAAGGCGTCGGGCCGGGTCGGGCCGCGGATCAGTATCCAGTTCCGCCCGCGCGGGGTGCGCTGAGTCGGACGGCGGCCAGGGCAGATCAGTCATCAGGCACGCTCCCTGCAGGGGTGAGTGGTCAGGCGACAGAGGACAGGCCGGGTCTCGTCGAGGCAGTGGCCGGGTCGGCAACCACCTCCAGCGCCGGATCGGCCGGCAGGACCGCATCGCGCGAGGCGATGTAGAAGCCGAGAAGCCGCACGCCGGTCGTCCGGCAGACTCGGGCAGCGGCCTCGGCCCACTCGCGGTCGTCATCGGAGATCGCGGCCGGTCCCGGTCGGCTCAGCGCGAGCATGAGCGCACCGCCGGGATAGACCTGAAGCGGCCGGACCACCGGCCTGAGCGCCGCAGCGAGCTGTGGCGGCCGATGCTCGTCGAGCAGTTCGCACAGGTCGATCACGACCGCGCCGCGAAAGCAGTCCTGCTCGTCGCAGATGAAGAGGGTGAGAGCGCCACGGCGGCGATCGCCCGCAGTGCAGTAGAGGTCCACGACGTCGGCAGCGATCAGTACGTCGGACAGCGGGCGTCGGCGCCAGTCCTTGGGAAGGTCGGTGAAGGTCATATCTAGAAGGTGCCGTCATTCCCTCCGCGTTCGAGCGTTGTCCACAGACATTAATTGGCCCATTTTGTCAGGCGCGTAATGGACCTGCCTGCTGGGCCGCTACGCTTCTAGCCTCGAAGCATGACGACCACAGAGCGTGCCACGAAGCTGTTGCCGCCGGCCGGCGCACCGAGAAACCTCGCCTTGGCCCAGCTGGCGAACTCCATCGGCGACGGAGCCTTCATCGTCACGTCGGCCCTGTTCTTCACCCGGGTCGTCGGCCTGTCCACCGCTCAGGTGGGCCTTGGGCTGACGATCGCCTGGCTGGTCGGCTTCCTGACCGGGGTCCCGCTCGGCCATCTGGCCGATCGCAACGGTCCGCGCGGCGTCGCGATCCTGCTGGCCGTGTCCACCGCGCTGTCGGTCGGCTCGTTCCTCGTCGTCCGCAGCTTCCCGCTGTTCCTGATCGCCGCGATCGCCTACGCCAGCAGCCAGACCGGCCTCACGGCCGCCCGCCAAGCACTGCTGGCAGGCCTTGTCTCGCCGACCGAGCGCACGCGAATCCGGGCGTTCCTGCAAGCCACCGTGAACGCGGGGCTCGCCGTGGGTGCCGCACTCGGCGGCGTTGCGCTCCACTTCGACACCAAGACGGCGTACCTGGCGGTGTTCACGATCGACGCGGTCAGCTTCCTGATCGCGGCGGCGCTGATCCACCGCGTCCCGCCGGTCGCCGCCGTACGAATCGCCAGAGCGGGCGAGCCCCGGCTCGCGGTGCTCCGCGACCGCCCGTACGCCGTACTGACGTTGCTGAACGCGGTGATGCTCATGTTCATGCCGCTGCTCAGCCTGGTCGCTCCGCTGTGGATCGTGGAGCGCACCAACGCGCCCGGCTGGGTGGTCGCCTCCCTGCTGGTCATCAACACGCTCGGCGTCACGCTGTTCCAGGTGCGCATCGCCCGCAGCGTCACGAACCTCCGCACGGCGACGCGCTCGGTCCGGTTCGCCGGGGTCGCCATGCTGACCGCGTGCGGGGTGTTCGCACTGTCGGCGATCGGCATGGCCCCCGCGGTCACGGCCGTCGTCCTTGCCGCGGCAGCCGCGTTGCTCACCTTCGGCGAGATGAAGCTCGCATCCGGTGCGTGGGAGATCAGCTTCGGTCTCGCCCCGGCGGAGCAGCAGGGCCAGTACCAGGGGTTCTTCGGCACGGGCCCTGCCATTGCCCGGATGTTGGGCCCGGCGCTGCTGACCACACTTGTGCTCGGTTGGGGTGCGGCCGGCTGGATGGTGGTCGGTGCACTGTTCCTGGGGACCAGTTGTGTGACTGGTCCCGCCGTACGATGGGCCGCACGGACTCGGTCCGCCAGCAAGGCGGATCAGCCGACGCTGGTAGAGGAGTACGCCGCCTGATGGAGATTCCCGGCCTGGTCGAGATCACTAGCTATGCCGAACTGCGGGAGCTGGTACCCGAGCCACTGGCCCACGCCGCCGACAAGACCCGCAAGGAGCTGCACGAGCTCGACAAGCAGTGGCTCGCCGCCTCGCCGTTCTGCCTGGTCGCCACCTCGGCCGCCGACGGCAGCTGCGACGTCTCGCCCAAGGGCGACCCGGCCGGCTTCACCAAAGTGCTCGACGACAGCACCATCGCCATCCCCGAGCGCACGGGCAACCGTCGCATCGACGGCTTCCAGAACATTCTCAGCAACCCCCAGGTCGGCCTGATCTTCCTGATCCCGGGCCGGGGCGAGACGCTGCGCATCAACGGGCGCGCGCGGATCGTCCGGGAGGCTCCGTTCTTCGACGACATGGTGGTGAAGGGCAACCGTCCGCAGCTGGCCCTGCTGGTGGAGATCGAGGAGATCTTCCACCACTGCTCGAAGGCCTTCCTGCGGTCGAAGCTGTGGAAGGCCGAGACCTGGCAGCCGGACGCGGTACCCAGCCGGGCGAAGATCGCCAAGACGCTGGACCGGCCGAACGACGACTTGGCCGAGCTGGAGGAATACTACGGGCCGAAGTACGAGACCGGGATCTACAACGGCAGGTACTGAGGTACTCCGTCAGGCGCAGACCCCGGTACGCCGTGGCGGCGATGACAGGTGGTCGCCACGGGCCCTACCGTTCTCAGAGTGAGCACTACTGCGCCGACCGGTCAGTCCCAGGTGAAGCGAATCGCTTTGCCTGCGATCATCTCGGTTCTGGCCGTCTTCGGTTCGTTCGCCGCGTCCCGTGGTCAGGAGGACCGGCGGGCGGCCGACTGGTTCATGGTCACCCTCGTCCTGATCGGCTCCGTGTCGCTCTACTGGCTGCGGACCAAGCCGGTCGTGGTGGTGTGGACGACAGCGCTCTCGACGCTGGTCTACATGCTGAGGGAGTACGCGTACGGCGCGGTGATCTTCAGCTTCGCCATCGCCGTGTTCGTGGCCATCCGGATGGGTCACCGGGTGGCCGGCTGGTCCGCGCTCGTCGCTCTGTACTGCGGGCACGTGCTGGGACGCCTCGTGCTCGGCACCAACGACCAGAGCGTCTACCAGGTCCTCCTGGTCGGCACGCTGTTCTGCGTACTCGGCTTCCTGGCTGAGCTGTTCCGCAGTCACCGGGAGCGGGTGCTGGCAGCTCAGCGCACCCGGGAGGAGGAGGAACTGCGCCGCGCCGGTGAGGAGCGTCTCCGGATCGCGCAGGAGCTGCACGACGTCGTGGCGCACCACATCTCGCTCATCAACGTCCAGGCGTCGTCAGCGCTGCACCTGGTCGATCGGCAGCCGGAGCAGGCAGCTCCTGCTCTTGCCGCGATCAAGGACGCGAGCAAGGAAGCGCTGGTCGAACTACGGTCGATTGTCGGCATCCTGCGGCAGACGGACGAGTCGGCACCGCGGCAACCGGTCGCCGGACTCGAGCGGCTGGAGCATCTGATCACCGGCACGTCCAGGGCTGGGCTCGAGGTGCACACGATCGTGCACGGCGATCCGCGGCCGTTGCCGACGGGGTTGGACCGCGCGGCGTTCCGGATCATCCAGGAGTCGCTGACGAACATCGTCCGGCACGCGAAGGCCAGTGCGGCGACGGTACGCATCCAGTACGGCGAGGAGGCGTTGGTGCTGCAGGTGGACGACGACGGGGAGTCGCTGACCGGTCCGCCGCAGGAGGGCAACGGGATCATCGGCATGCGCGAGCGTGCCACCGCGCTGGGCGGCACGCTCACCGCGAGCCGGACTCCGACCGGGAGCCTCCGGATCGTGGCACAGCTACCGCTGTAGTGGTAGCTGCATCCAGTACGGCGTACTGGGTCAGGGCAGGCGAACGTGGGACGGGTTGAGTGCGTCCACGCTCGGAACGCCGAGCAGAGCCATCGTGCGCCGGATCTCCTTGGTGAGGATGTCGGTGGCGCGTTCGACTCCGCGTTGGCCGCCCGCCATCAGCCCGTACAGGTATGCCCGGCCGACCAGGCACGCGTCCGCGCCCAACGCCAGCGCTGCGACGATGTCCGCGCCGGTCATGATGCCGGTGTCGAGGTAGACCTCCGCGTCGGTGCCCACCGCCTCGCGCACGTCGGGCAGGATGCGCAGTGGCGTTGGTGCGCGGTCCAGCTGGCGGCCGCCGTGGTTGGAGAGCACGATCGCGTCGGCGCCGGCGTCGACCACCCGGCGAGCGTCTTCAACGGTCTGGATGCCCTTGACGATCAGTGGTCCGTCCCAGATCGAGCGGAGCCAGTTGAAGTCGTCGATGGTCATCGTCGGGTCGAACAACTGGTCCAGGAGCTCTGCAACTGTGCCGTCCCAGCTCGACAGCGACGCGAAGGTCAATGGCCGAGTGGTCAGCAGGTTGGCCCACCAAGCAGGGTGCAGTGAGGCGTCCAGCACGGTCTTGGCGGTGAGCGACGGCGGGATGGTGAAGCCGTTCCGTACGTCGCGCAGGCGCGCGCCCGCGACCGGGACGTCGACGGTCAGCATCAGCGCCTCGTACCCGGCGGCTGCGGACCGCTTGACCAGGTCCTCCCCCGCGTCGCGGTCCTTCCACACGTACAGCTGGAACCACTTGCGCGCGTCGGGGCCGGCCGCGGCGACGTCCTCGATCGACGTCGTGCCCATGGTGGAGAGCGCGTACGGGATGCCGGCCTGCTGGGCGACCTTGACGACCGCGCTCTCGCCCTCGTGGTTCATCATCCGGGTGAAGCCGGTCGGCGCGAACGCGAACGGCAGCTCGGACCGCTTGCCCAGGATGTTCGTGCCCAGGTCGATCTCGGACACGTTGCGCAGGATCGACGGCTGCAGCTCCATCTCCGCGAACAGGCGGCGCGACCGCTGCAGGCTGATCTCGGACTCGGCCGCGCCGTCGGTGTAGTCGAACACCGAGCGCGGCGTACGGCGCTTGGCGATCGCACGCAGGTCCGCGATGGTGAGCGCTTTCTCCAGCCGGCGGTCGGTCGGGTTCAGCGTGACCGGCTTGGGGCGGAGCAGTGGCTTCAGCTCGGACCAGCGCGGCATCTGGCGTTCAGTCATCGGGACCTTCCTGGAACGACGCGGACGGGCTGGTTCCGCTGTGGTCGGACCACAGCATAGCTTGTGGTCCGACCACACAGCTAGACTTTGGCTGTGAAGAACTACGAGCTGGTCCTCCAGCAGGTCGAGGCGGACCTGGCCGCCGGGCGTTTGCGGCTGGGCGGGAGATTGCCCGGGGAGCGCTCTCTGGCTGAGCAGCTCGGGATCAGCCGGCCGTCGGTACGCGAGGCGGTACGCGTGCTCGAGGCGCTCGGGGTGGTGCGGACAGCAACCGGGTCGGGCCCGGAAGCCGGGGCCGTGATCGTGGCGGAGCCGTCCGCACCGCTGACCGCGCTGTTGCGGTTGCACTTGGCAACCAGTCACCTGCCGATGCACGACATTGTGCAGACCCGTGTGCTGCTGGAGTCGTGGGCCGCACGCGAAGCCGCCGGGCAGTTCGCGGCGCAGGGCGCGGCCGATGGCGATGGCGCGCTGGCCGGCAAGCTGCGCGATGCTGAAGAGTTGCTGGGGCGGATGGATATGGAGGGGTTGTCGCCCGAGGAGTTCCACTTGCTGGATGCGGAGTTCCACGTGGCGCTCGCGGGGCTGGCCGGGAACGTGTTGGTCGCGGCGGTGATGAGTTCGTTGCGGTCGGCGATTCACGGGTACGTGCTGGCCGCGGTGCCGAACTTGCCCGACTGGGACGCAACGGCGGTTGGGCTTCGGGCTGAGCACCACGGGATCGTGGCGGCGATTCGCTCAGGGCAGGCGGATGCTGCGGCTCGGCTCGTGACGGATCACATCGAGGGGTTCTACCGGGCCGCGCGGCTGTCCTCGCCAGCCTGGTGAGAGCCGTTTCCCCTCTCAGAGAGCGCTATCTCGTAGCTGATCCCGCGATGAACGGGATCGGCAGCAGGCCGGGCATCGTGAAGTGCTCGATGTCGACGGAGGTGAAGCCTGCGGCGCGGAGGGCGGTTTCGATGTCGCGGGTCGGATCGCAGCCGCGGTCGAACCGTCGGGTGAACGGGGCAGCGACACGCTGCAACCTCCGCAGCCAGGCGCCCCCGGCCGCACCGACGTGCTCGAAGAAGACGAAACGTCCGCCGGGGCGCAGGACGCGACGGAGCTCGGTCAGAACGACGGTGAGGTCGTCCACCGAGCACAGGACGACGGTCGAGAGAGCCCCGTCGACGCTGGCGTCCGGCAAGGGGATCTGTTCGGCGTTGCCGTCGATGATTCGCCGCTTGCCTGCCGGCCCGACTCCCGATCGAGTGAGCGCGGCGCGGTCGCGGGGGTTGGGCTCCAGGCCGATCCAGGTGACGTCGTCGCGGAGGTAGGCGAAATTGGCGCCGGTCCCGGCACCGATCTCCAGTACCTCGCCCGAGAGGGATCCGATCAGGCGCCGTTTCGCCTCTGGGTAGCCGCTCCAGCTCGCCATGTCCGTACCCTTTCCGCGAACGGCCATCGTAGGTCGGCCCGGTGTCACGGTTCGCGGCGCTCGGTGGCAGAGAGCGCGGTCCGGCGGAGGCCGAGGATCACGACCGCGCCGACGACCAGGTGCAGGAGCGCCAGGCCGAGCTTGGAGCCGATGCCGATGCCGCCGGTCAGCGGACTGCCGAGGGACAGGACGCAGGCGATGACCGCGACGACGGTCCACGGCTTGCGGGCATTGGCGGTACGTCGTTCGAGCAGCGCGAGCAGCCCCCAGCCGGCGAAGGCCATGGCTGTGGCGGCAACGAAGACGGAGACACCGCTGACCTGGATGGTGGCGGATCCCTGCTTGGCCTGGAAGTCGACTCCGGCGAGCGGTCCGAGGATCGCCCAGGTGGCCAGTGCGGCCGCGGACGTCACGGCCACGACAGCCAGTCGGCGACGGCCTGCGACTCGGACGATGGGCTTGTTCTTCGTGATGGTCATCTTGCAGCACCTTCCGTCGGGGTGCCGGCCTGGTGTTCGGCCGGCACGTGGGTGTCAGCAGGTCGTGGACTCGATGGCCGAGGTGACCGCCGCACTGCGGTCCGCTTGCCGGCTGACTGCTCCAGCGTCACGGGAGAGCGCGTTCTCGGGCATCGGCCGCGCGGCTGCACCGCCCCGGCCGGAAGTCGGCCCGGGTTCGACTTTGGTCGGTAGCCGAGGTCTCGAGCGCCGACCTAGGCTCACCGCCATGGATGCGACCTGCACCGCCCCGCCACGGCGGCGGCTCGCCGACGTGCTGGCGGTCAGCGTGATCGGTCTGTTTTCCGCCGCCACGATCGTTGGGCGGCAGTCCAGCCATGGTGAGAGCGATTGGCTCATCTTCGACGTGGTGGTCGGCATCGTTGCCGCCGGCTTGATCCTGCCGCTCGGCCGGCGGCCGGTGCCGTCGGCCCTGGTACTGGCCGCGCTCTCCACGCTCTCCCCCGCCGCGACCCCGCCGTCCACCATCGGCACGCTCACGGTGGCTCAGCGGCGTCCGCTGCGCATCGCGATACTGATCGCGCTCGCCGGAGTGGCTGGTCACCTGGTGCAGCGTCTGTTGAGACCCGTCGAGGGACTGAGCCTGCCGTGGTACGCCGTGCTGGACGTCGCCGTGCATGCCGCGTTGCTCGGTTGGGGCCAGTGGACACAGGCTCGGCGGGCCTTGGTCGGCTCGTTGCGAGAACGCGCTCTCCGGGCGGAGAACGAGCAGGGTCGCCGGGTCGCGGAGGCGCGCATGCTGGAGCGCACCAAGATGGCGCGGGAGATGCATGACGTACTCGCGCACCGGCTGTCGCTGCTGGCGACGTATGCGGGGGCGCTGGAGTACCGGCCCGACTCGTCGCCGGAGAAGCTGGCGCAGGCTGCCGGGGTGATCCGGGTCGGCGTGCATCAGGCTCTGGATGAGTTGCGCGAGGTGATCAGCGTGCTGCGCGACGGGGAGATCGAGGAGATGCCGGGCGGACGACCGCAGCCGACGTTCGAGGATTTGGCCGCGCTGGTCGAGGAATCGCGTGAGGCGGGGACCGACGTCCGGTACGAGACGAGCGTCGGTCCGGTGGACTCGTTGCCGCCAGCAACCGGGCGTACGGCGTACCGGGTGGTGCAGGAGGGACTGACGAATGCGCGGAAGCATGCGGACGGGCAGCCGGTGAGGTTGGTGGTGCGCGGGCGGCCGGGTGACGGGCTGCGGATCGAGCTGACGAATCCTCGGAGTGACGGGGTGCCGCTGGCGCCAGGGAGCGGGACAGGGCTGGTGGGGTTGACGGAGCGCGTGCAGTTGGCCGGTGGGACGCTCGATCACGGGGTCACGGCGAGCGGCGAGTTCCGGTTGCACGCGGCGTTGCCGTGGCCGGGTTGAGGTGCGGTGCCGAGCCGGTAGTCGCGCCGGCCGCGGTTGGCGAGCGATGGCGGGCGTCGGTGACCTGGTCGGGCACGTGGGAGTGACGGGGAGCGCGATCTGCGCGGGTAACTGGAGTCGCCGGACCGGCGGGGGCGGCCGGGTGCGGCTCAGTTCACGGGCGACCCGGTGCGGCAGGCGGCGCGGGTGACGGGGTGGCGCGGGGTGGCGTAGTTACGGTGGCGGGCATGGGTTTGCTTGGGGTGACCGGGTGAGTGACGATGCGCCGATCCGGGTGCTGGTGGTGGACGACGACGCGCTGGTCCGGGCCAGTCTGGAGATGATGCTGGACGGGGCGCACGGGATCGCGGTGGTCGGGCAGGCGGCTGACGGGGACGAGGTGCCGGCGGCGGTCGACGCGCACTTCCCTGACCTGGTGCTGATGGACCTGCGCATGCCGCGGGTGGACGGGATTGTGGCGACGCGGCGCGTGCGGGCGCGGAAGAACCCGCCGGAGGTGGTCGTGCTGACGACGTTCGACACCGACGAGAACGTGCTGCACGCCTTGCGGGCGGGGGCCAGCGGGTTCTTGCTGAAGGACACTCCCCCGGCCCAGATCGTGGAGGCGGTGCGGCGCGTGGCTGCTGGGGATCCGATCCTGTCGCCGGCGATCACCCGGCGGCTGATGGAGCGAGCGGCGACGCAGGCGGACGCACACACGCAGGCTCAGGAAGCGCTCTCTCGGTTGAGTCCGCGCGAGTACGACGTGATGCTGGCGGTGGCACGTGGAAAGGCGAACGCGGAGATCGCGGCCGAGCTGTTCATGAGCGTGGCGACGGTGAAGGCGCACATCTCGCACATCCTCACCAAGCTGGAGGTCAGCAACCGGACCCAGATCGCCCTGCTGGCGCACGACGCCGGGCTCGCCTGAGGTCGATCCCTCCCCGCTGACGTCGAGGCGCTGGAGCGAGTGCGGGTTCGACCGGACGCCGGGTGCTTGTGGCGGGCTGGTCCGGGAGTCTCCGCCGCCGTTCGGCGCGCCAGCCGGCGGACGTGCAGTACTCGTCGCCGTGCATGGTCGAGCGAATCAGGGACATCGCCTTCTCGCCCGCTGCCAGTCGGGCCGGCGCGGTCTGCACGGCGACTCCCGGGCTATCGGGAACTGAGCTGGCAGTGCTCTAGCGTGGGCGCATGATTCGGGTGTTGCTGGCGGATGACCAGGCGTTGGTACGGGCCGGGTTCCGGTCGTTGCTGAACGCCGAGGACGACATCACGGTGATCGGTGAGGTGTCCGACGGCGCCCAGGCGGTCGAGGTCGCGCGAGCCGAGAAGCCGGACGTCGTACTGATGGACATCCGGATGCCGGGCACGGACGGGTTGGAGGCGACGCGGCAGATCGGGGCCGAGGAAGCGCTCTCCGATGTTCACGTCGTGATCCTGACGACGTTCGACCTGGACGAGTACGTGTTCGAGGCGCTGCGGGTCGGTGCCAGCGGATTCCTGGTCAAGGACACCGAGCCGGTTGAGTTGCTGCAGGCGGTGCGCGTGGTTGCGCGGGGTGATGCGTTGCTGTCGCCTGGGGTGACGCGGCGGTTGGTGGCGGAGTTCGCGACGCGGAGCCGGCAGCCGCACGCGAGCAAGGAACTGGATGTGCTGACCGAGCGGGAGCGCGAAATCGTCGCGCTGGTCGGCGAAGGGTTGTCGAACGACGAGATCGCGGCCCGGCTGGTGCTGAGCCCGGCGACGGCGAAGACTCACGTCAGCCGGGCGATGGTGAAGCTCGGGGTGCGGGACAGGGCGCAACTGGTCGTGGTCGCCTACCAGACCGGATTGGTGCGGCCAGGCTGGCTGGGCTGACCGCCGCACTGAACGATTGGGTGGCGTCTCATCCCGAAACCCCGCACCAGGACCGCCACCCACTCCGCCGCGTCGGCGGGCTCCCGGCATTTCTGCGGTTGGTGGCCGCCGGGCGCTTTCTACGGATCGCCCCGGGCGCCTACCGCACCCGATCGATCAGCGCATCGCTCTGGTCCCGGGTATCGGTGGCCGCCGCGCGCCTTCATGGGTCATGCCCCGGCCGCTTCTCCGATCGGTGGCCGTCCGCTAGGCGGTCCATCGGCAGCAGGTACTCCCCTGGCGGTAGTTCGGGTGACTCCTGCTGGGCGACGCGGGAGCAGAGGCCGAGGCGGCACTGTCAGGGGTATGAACATGACAGCTGCTCCGCCGGTTCAGGTGCAGGGCCTGACCAAACGTTACGGCGAAACCCTGGCAGTCGATGGTGTCGATCTGATCGTTCGGCCGGGTGAGGTGTACGGGTTCCTCGGGCCGAACGGGGCCGGCAAGACCACGACCTTGCGCATCCTGACCGGGCTGATCGCGCCGACGAGTGGCAGGGTCGAGGTGCTCGGCGGGTCGCCGGGACAGGCACAGGTGCTGGCGCGGACCGGGTCGATGATCGAGTCGCCCGCCTTCTACCCGTACCTGTCCGGCCTGGACAACCTGCGGCTGCTCGCCGAGTACGCCGAAGTGCCGCGTACCCGGGTTCGTGAGGTGCTCGAGCTGGTGGATCTCGCCGGTCGGGCGAAGGACCGGTTCTCGACCTACTCGCTCGGCATGAAGCAGCGGCTCGGGGTCGCGGCGGCGTTGCTCAAGGACCCGGAGCTGGTGATCCTCGACGAACCGACCAACGGGCTGGATCCGGCCGGGATGCGGGACATGCGCCGGCTGATCCGCGAGCTCGGCTCCGAGGGACGAACCGTGGTGCTGTCCAGCCATCTGCTGGGCGAGGTCCAGCAGGTCTGCGATCGGGTCGGCATCATCAACGGCGGCCGGATGGTCGCCGAGCACGACGTCGAGGAGCTGCGTGGTCAGCAGGAGCTGGTGATCCGGGCGAGACCGCTGGAGAGCGCTCACTCGGTTCTCCGGGAGGTTCTCGGCGCGGAGGCTGTGCACCTGTACGACGACACGGTGCGCGCGAAGGTCGCGCCGGACCGGGCGGCCGAGCTCAACCGGCTGCTGGTCGAAGCCGGCATCGCGGTGTCGGAGCTGCGCAGTACGGAGAGAGCGCTCGAGGACGTCTTCTTCGAGCTGACGACGGAGGAGAAGACTAATGCTGGGTAGCTATCGAGCCGAGTTGCTCAAGCTGCGCAAGCGATCGGCCGTCTGGGTGCTGTTCGGCGCCGGGCTCGTGCTCAGCCTCATCTTCGGCTACCTGTTGCCCTACCTCGGCTACGTCACCGGGGACGACAATCCGCAGACCGACGGCGTCCCGCGTTCGGAGGTCCTGCGCGGGATGCTGCCGGAGCGCGTGCTGGACAACACGATCGGCGGGTTCCCGGTGTTCGCGGGAGCGCTCTCCCTGGTTCTCGGCGCGATCGTGATCGGAGCGGAGTACACCTGGGGCACGTTGAAGACCGTACTGACCCAGCGGCCCGGTCGGATCTCTGTGCTGGGTGGACAGCTCCTCGGCCTGTTCACGATGCTCGCCGTCTGGGTGCTGGGAATCTTCGCCGCCTCTGCGCTGTGCAGCATCGGCGTCGCGGCGGCCGAGAACGGGACGATGAACTGGCCCGGGCCGTTCGACATTCTCCAGGGGTTGGCCGGCGGATGGTTGGTGCTGGCGATGTGGTGCCTGGCCGGGGCGGTGCTGGCCGTTGCCTTCCGCAACGTCGCACTGCCGATCGGCCTCGGCGTGGTCTGGATCCTCGGTGTCGAGGCGCTGCTGGCGGGTGTGGCGAGCAGCCTGCTGCCGGACCTGGAGGTGCTGTCGGACGCGTTGCCCGGGGCCAACGCCGGCGCGCTGGTGTTCAGCGTGACCGGGATGGTCGCCGCCGATGCGCCGCCGGGCGTCCGCGACGCGGTCGGCGGAGATCGCGCTCTCCTGACGTTGCTCGCCTACAGCCTGGTCTTCATCGTCCTGGCGGCGCTGACCACCCGCCGACGCGACATCGTGTGAGAGGGCAGGATGGGCGAGGTGACGATGCCTCTGGAGCCCCGCGGTACGGGGACAGCGCTGGTCGTGCACGCCCATCCGGACGACGAGGTGTTCGCAACCGGTGCGGCGACGCTGGCCTTGGGCCACGCCGGGTGGCGCGTCGTACTGCGGATCGCAACGGGTGGGGAGGCTGCCGAGCACCCCGCAGTTGGGGAGACGGAGGCACGGCGGCTACGTCTCGCGAAGCTCTCGCGTTCCTGCGAGTTGCTCACTATCGCGGAGTACGACTGGCTGACCGAACCGGGACAGTGGGTCGATCGCGGCGGCGCTCAGGCAGGAACGCTGGCTCGGGCGCAGCGGTCGGACGTGGTCGACGCCGTACGCCAGGCGTTGGCCGAGGTGCGTCCGGCGTTGGTGCTGACGGTCGGAAGCGACGGGCTGACCGGGCACCCGGATCACGTCGCGATGAGTGCGGCTGTCCGGGAGGCCGTGAGGTCTGACAAGGCGATCAGCGGATCGACGTACGGGGCTCGGGTGAGAGCTGCTGATGTTGCCGCAGCGCATGCGGAGCTCGCGCGGCTTCTTGCACCAGCAGCGTCGGAGCCGGAGCTGCAGATCGGCTCGGGTCGGATGGTCGGGGCCGGCGCTGAGATCGCGCTTACCGAGATCGGCCTGGATCAGAGTGGGCGTGCTGCAGCCACAGCAGACGTAGCGGGCAGCTGGATCGAGGAGCGGCGCCGGGCGGCGCTCGATGTCTACGAGTCCGGGCTGGGCACGCGCCCGCTCGCCGACGTGGTCGCCGGGCGACGGCGGCAACGTCGACCGCCGGGTGATCGCCACCTCGCGCTCACGGAGTCGGTCGCCGAGCAGGGGCGACTCGCCGACTTGGTTGCCGAGCAGGGACGGCTCCCCGACCTGATCGCCCAGGAGGGACCGCTCCCCGACCTGATCGCCCAGGAGGGATCGCCCCCCGACGTCGCCCAGGGCCGGAGACGGCTCGGGGACTCGGTGATCCTCCGAGCCGTCTTCGACCTCGCCGGCTGGCAGCGGGACTTCTTCGAGCTCCTCTAGAGGCGGCGGCCGGCGTGAGCCAGAGCCAGTTCGCAGAACATGGCGTTGGCCCAGGAGAACCACTCACGGGTGTACTTCGTCGGGTCGTCGACGTGGAAGCCCTCGTGCATCTGACCGGTGCCGCCGGTGGTGTCGCGAAGCAGTTCGAGCAGGTGCTGGCGTTCCTCGGCCGACGTGCTGGTCAGGCCCTGCACGGCGAGCGCGATCGGCCAGACGTAGCCGGGCGGGGTGTGCGGGCTGCCGATTCCCGCCGCGTGCGTTCCGCTGTAGTAGAACGGGTTCTCCGGGCTGAGCAGCAGCTTGCGGGTCGCCAGGTACGTCGGGTCGTCGGGGGCGGCGTACCCGGTGAGCGGAAGGGAGAGCAGGCTGGGCATGTTCGCGTCGTCCATCAGCAACCGCTCCCCCGCGCCGTCCACCTCGTAGGCGTAGACCCGCCCGAACGTCGGGTGGTCGACGGTGCCGTGCTGGGCGATCCCGTCGTCGATGCCGGCCCGCAGGTCCTTCGCCCGCGCCGCCAGCGCCGGGTCGCCGAGCAGCTCGGTCGCGATCGCCTCGAGGTAGCCGAGCACCACCGACGCGAACATGTTGCCGGGCACGTTGTACCCGTGCTGGGTCGCGTCGTCGCTGGGCCGGAAAGCGCTCCACGACATTCCCGTCGGCTTCGTCCACCGGCCGCGTCCCTCCCGGACCAGCGTGTCGGTCACCGGCTCACCGTGCCGCTCGAACCGGTACGGCGACCGGGCCTCGTGGTCGAGCTCGACGGTCCACAGCTCGAGGATCGCGTTCGCCGCGGTGGTGAAGCGCTCGTCGATGACGTCGGCGCGCCCGGTGATCCGCCACAGCCGGTAGGCCAGCTCGATCGGGTAGCACAGCGAGTCGATCTCGTACTTGCGTTCCCACACCCACGGCGACATCTCGGTCAGGTCGCTGGTGTGGCCGGCGCCGTTGGGCTCGCGGTTGAAGGCGTTGGCGTACGGGTCGATGGCGACGTACTCCAACTGCCGGTGCAGTACGCCGATCAGCACGTCCTGCAGCGCCGGGTCGTCGGCGCAGAGCACCAGGTACGGCCGCAGTTGTGCGGCCGAGTCGCGCAGCCACATCGCCGGGATGTCGCCGGTCAGCACGAACGTCGTACCGTCCGGGAGCCGTTCGGCGACGGCCGGCAGGTTCTCCGCCATCGACTGCTGGAACATGGACGCGATCACCGGGTCACCGGTCGCGCGGTGGACCTCCTCGGTGGCGCGGGCCAGCACGTCGGGGTCGATCATCAACACATCACCTTTCAGCGGGACAGGGCGGAACTCGCACGAGAACCGGAGGGAGCGCTCTCCGAGGCCGGTCCGAGCAGCAGCACGGACGGGTTCGGCGAGAACGTGTGGTCGAGCACCAGGCTGGCCGCACCGACCGCGCCGACGTCGGCGCCGAGCGCGGTCCCGGTGACGGTGAAGGGGTGCACGGAGCGGACCAGAAAGCGCTCTTCCAGCGTTTCCCGGATCGCGTCGCCGAAGAACGGAGCCAGCCGGTCCCAGTGCGGGCCGCCGAACACCACCCGCTCCAGGTCGAGCAAGTTCGCGATGTCCTCGACCACCTTGGCGATTCGCTCCGCCAGCGCGGTGACGATCTCGCGAGCCGCCCCCGGCCCGCCGGTGGCCGCCGTGCACAACGCGGTGAAGGCCACGTCGACGGCGTGCCGGTCGTCCAAGTCGATGCCCCGGGCAACCACGCCGGCGTCGACGGCCTGCTGGACCAGGTAGCGCGGCCGACTGCTCTCTCCCACGCACCCGCGGCGGCCGCAGAAGCAGAGCGGGCCCTCGGGATCGACGATCACGTGCCCGATCTCGCCGACGTTGCTGGACGAGCCGCGGACGACCTCGTCGCCGATCACCAGGCCGGCGCCGATCCCGGTTCCTAGGTAGAAGAAGACGAAGCTGCCGCGGCCGTTCGGACCGCCGGCCCACTTCTCCGCGGAGGCAGCGGCCGTGACGTCCTTGTCCAGCAGGACCGGCAATCCGGTCCGGTCCCGCAGCGCGTCGCGCAGCGGAACCAGGTGCCAGGCGGTCAGGTTCGGCGGGTCGACGACCACACCGCGGTCGACGTCGATGGGGCCGGGCGCGGCGATGCCGACGCCGACCACGCGTTGCCGCGGTACGCCCGCCTCGGCGATCACGTCCTCGACGGTCGCCGCGATGCCGGCGATCAGCACGTCCGGCCCGTCGGCCGCAGGCGTCTGGGCTCGGCGCCGCGCGATCACCTGACCGGTCAGGTCGAGCAGCACCACGGTGACGACAGCGGGGTCGAGGTGCACGCCCACGGCGTACTGGCCGGTGGGTTCGAGCTCGAGCAGGGTGCGTGGTTTCCCCAGGCCGGCGCTCTTCTGCCGGCCGGCCTCACGGACCAGGCCGGCATCGAGCAACCGGCGGGTGATGTTGGAGATGGCCTGCCCCGAGAGACCGGTTGCCGCGGCCAGTTCGACCCGGCTCAGCCGCTGCTCGGCGCGCCGGATCGCGTCCAGCACCACGGTGTCGTTGAACCCGCCGACCCGGTCCAGATTCGTTCCCCGGCGTACGACAGCCTGCGGCTGTTCCGCGCTCACCACTCCCCCTGTCCTCGCACCACGCGCCCGCTAGCCGGAGGCTGGGTCCGCGCCCCACGGCAGCGACCAGTCGTAGTGCACGGTGCCACTGCCGGTACGCCAGGTGTTCGGCGTCGTGTTCTCCAGCCAGTCCAGCGGTTCGATGGTGTCACCGCCACTGAGCGCCAACCGTATACCGTCGGCAAGCTCGCGATCGGTCCGTTCGGTGCGGGCCGCCGGGTCCACGGAAACGAAGAGAGCGCTTCCTGAACGGGCCACCAGATCCAGGAAACTCTGGTTCAGCTCCCACGGGGTCTGCGGAGTGCACGGGACGCAGTCGGCGTCGAGCGTGAAGAACCGCCGGTGCTGCGGCAGCCGGAAGGCCAGCGAGTTCACACCCATCTTGCGGGTCCGCTCCCAGTCCCGGCCGGAGGTGTCGTCTCCGGTCCGCTGCACGTCGACCAGGCCGGCGGCCAGATGGCCGACGGTGTTGCAGCCGATCAGTACGACGTCCTCGGCGGCGGCCCGGATCACCTGGTAGAAGTCGAGCACAATCTCCGCGGTCGTCCGGGTCGGGTCGTGGAACTGCCAGCCGGAGTCCGTCAGCCGCGCACCCATCGCCGGACCGAACCGGCCGAAGACGTCGTACGTGCTGAAGTCGTGCTTGACCAGTTCGAAGCCCCAGGAACGGAATCGCTGCAGGTCCGCCCGGACCAGGTCGAGCACCTCCGGGTACGTCGGGTCGAGCGCGCGGCCGGTTCCGTCGGCGCGGCCGGGACGCGCCCAGGGACCGCTCTCCCGGGACAGCAACGGACGGAACCAGAGACCCGGCCGGGCGCCGAGCTGCTTGATCGCGGCCGCGGTGCCGGCGAGATCGTCGAAGAGACCCGGGATCCCGCTCTCCCACGGTCCGCCGGAGGCGTTGCCGCCCGGGTTCCAGCCGTCGTCGACGACGCTGAACGGCTTGACCGGGTGCCCGTCGGCGAGCTCGACGATCGTGGCCGCATCCTGCAGAACGGCCTTCTCGTCGAAGCCCTCGCCGTACGCGTAGTACCAGTTGTTGGCGCCGACGACCGGGCCGATCTCCGCCTGGACCGGCAGGTGCGAGCTCATCGCCTCGACGGCGGCGCCCAAGGTCTGCCAAGGAGTGCCCGCGTCTTCGAACTGCCGGACGACGGCGACCTCGAGCCGGCGACCGCCGAGCTCGGTGGGTCCGCCGCCGTTGCGGAGATCCAGCCAGAGCGTGACGCCAGTTCGGTCGACGGTCCACGAGCAGAAGGCGGCCGGTTGCACGTCGACGCCCATGCCGGTGGTGGCGCCGGTCTGCTGATCGTGAGCCAGCCAGTACCACGGGAGGAAGCGGTCGGGCTGGACGTGGCGCCACTGAAGATCGCCGTAAGAGCGCTCCCAGGCGTCGCCGAGAATCAGAGCACGCTCGGGGAGCTGCTGATCCCACCGCAGCGCCACGCGGGAGATGCCGCCGGTTGCGGTGACGGTGATCTCGCCGGGGGCGCCGGTCGACGCAGCAGGGCCGTCCGACCAGCTGACCACGGCCTGATCGGTCGCCCAGCGGTGGCCGTTGGGTGCCGCAGCCGTCAGAACGTCGGTTGGGCCGACCTGCACGAACACCTTGCTGGGTTCTCTCACTCCGCGTACTCCTGCTTCCGACGACGAGATGAGGCGCACCAGAGCAGTACGTGGGCGGACCTGACCCGGTGGAGGAGGGCGCGCGTGAATAACTCCACGGACTTTAGTTAGTGACCTCAGGGAGGTCAAGGAGCGTTGACGACCGACGCCGCAGTGCGGTAGACAAGGCGAACCGCATCTTCGGAAAACGCTTCCCGCCCTGGAGGACCGCATGCCGCCGTACCGAGTTGCGATCGTCGGGACCGGGGGCATCGCCTCCGCTCATGCCGAGGCACTGAGCGCCGCTCAGGGCACGACCGGTCTCGCCCGCGTCGAACTGGTCGCGGCGGTGGACGTCGACCTCAGTCGGGCCGAGGCGTTTGCGAAGACGTGGTCGATGCCGGTCGCCGGCACCACGCTGACCGACGTACTCGCCGCTGAGCCGATCGACCTCGTTCACATCTGTACGCCGCCCGGCAGCCACGTCGCTCTCGCTGCTGAGGCGCTGGCGGCCGGGGCAACGGCAGTGGTCGAGAAGCCGATCGCGGTTTCCCTGGCCGCGGTGGACGAACTGCTCGCCGCGGAGACCGAGGCGCCGGGGTCAGTGGCCGTGATCTCGCAGCACCGGTTCGGGTCGGGCGCGCTGCGGCTGCGCGGGATCGTCGAGGCCGGAGCGTTCGGGCGGCCGCTGATCGCGACCTGTCACACGCAGTGGTACCGGGACGCGGCGTACTTCGCGGTGCCGTGGCGCGGGTCGTTCGAGGTCGAGGGTGGCGGGCCGACGATGGGCCACGGCATTCACCAGATGGACCTGCTGCTCGCGACGCTCGGCGAGTGGTCCGAGGTCACCGCGATCGCGGCGCGGACCTCGCGCGAGACCGGGACCGAGGACGTGTCGATGGCGCTGGTCCGGTTCGAGTCCGACGTGCTGGCGAGCGTGGTGAACTCGGTGGTGTCGCCGCGGGAGGTGTCGTCGCTGCGGTTCGACTTCGAGCACGCGACGGTGGAACTGGAACACCTGTACGGGTACAGCGACAACGACTTCACGGTGACGGGCGCTCCCGGGTTCGAGGACGAGGTCGCCGCCGCATGGGCCGTCGGGCCGGCAGGTCGGCCGAGTAGTCACGGCGCGCAGGTGAGCTCCGTACTGGATGCGCTGGATGCCGGCGAGACGCCGCCGGTGCCGTTGCGGACCGCGCGGGCGACGCTCGAATTGGTGGCGGCGATCTACCGGTCGGCGTTCACGCGTCGTCCGGTACTGCGGGGCGAGATCTCCGCCGACGACCCCTTCACGCAGCGCATGGATGGGAACGGCGCTCCCTGGGCGTGAGACGCAAGTCCTGAGTCGCCGGCCTTGACCGTGACCCCGCGTCGGCGCGTGACGGTCAGCGGGCCAAGTGCTCGATGGCGTCGACGAGGCGGTCGACGTCCGACTGGTTGGTGTACGGGGCGAGGCCGGCCCGGACCGCGCCAGTGTCACCGAGGCCGAGATGGCGGGAGGTCTCCAAAGCGTAGAACGAGCCGGAGGGCGCGTTCACGTTGCGGTCGGCGAGGCGGGCGGAGACGTCGCGCGATTCCCACCCGTCGAGGGAGAACAGCAGCGTCGGCGTACGGTGGCCGGCTTTGCCGTAGAGCGTGAGGCCGTCGATCGCGCTCAGGCGGGACTCGAGGTCGGCGCGCAGGGCGTCCTCGTGCGCCTCGACCAGCGAGAGAGAGCTCAGCAACCGCTCTCTGCGGTTCTCGCCCGTTCCCCCGAGACCGGCGATGAAGTCGACCGCCGCCGTCGTACCGGCGAGTTGCTCGTACGGGAGCGTGCCGAGCTCGAACCGCTCGGGCACGGCGTCACTGGACGGGAGCAACTTGTCCGGGCGAAGGTTTTCCAGCAGCTCGGGCGATGCCGCGAGCACGCCGCAGTGCGGACCGAAGAACTTGTACGGCGAGCAGGCGTAGAAGTCGGCGATGCTCGCGTCCACCGGGGCGTGGGCGGTGAGGTGCACGCCGTCGACGTACAGGAGGGCGCCGGCCGCGTGGACCTTCGGTGCGATCGCGGCGAGGTCCGGGCGGGTGCCGAGCAGGTTCGACGCGGCGGTGACGGCGACGAGCTTTGTACGGTCGGAAAGCAACGGGGTGAGGTCGTCGAGCTCGGTGGTCTTCGGGTCGAAGTCGAGCCAGCGGACGGTTGCGCCGACGGCTTCGGCGGCCTGGACCCAGGGGCGGACGTTCGCGTCGTGGTCGAGGCGGGTGACGACGATCTCGTCGCCCGGGCCCCAGTTCTTGGCGAGCGTGCGGGAGAAGTCGTACGTCAGCTGGGTCATGCTGCGGCCGAAGACGATGCCGGCGGGATCGGCGTTCAGCAGGTCGGCCATCGCCTGGCGGGCGCCGAGCACGATGCCGTCGGCTCGGCGCTCGGCGGGCGTCAGCTGGCCGCGGTTCGCGAGAGCGGAGGTCATCGTGCGCGCGATCGTGTCGGCCACGACCTGGGGGGTCTGCGAACCACCCGGTCCGTCGAAGTGCGCCGCCCCTTCGGCCAGAGCCGGGAACTGCTTGCGCACCATGTCCACGTCGAAGTCAGGCATACGCCCATCCTCTCTCCCCGGCGGTGAAGAGGGAGTGGGTGCGGCGCGGCAGTGGGTCGGGGCTGGGAGCGCGGGTGTTTGGACCAGCCGTCGCGGCCGCCGCGGCGTACGGCGAGCAGGTGGCGACTGGCGGGGCTCATCCTTTGGGCGTCGCGGGTTGCGCGGGGCGGGCCCGGGCCGGCTCCGACATTTGAAGGGATATCCCCCGGGCGAGTGGGTTCTACCTCCGTACTCCGCTGAAAACCCACCAAACGGCGGCATATCCCCTCAAATGGGTCAAGGGCGGACCGACGCACCAGCTGGCGGGCGGCCTCGAACGGGCGGACGCGCTCAGGGCGGGGGTGGTCTCCGACGGGCGGAGGGCCGGAGAACCAGGCGCGGCGTCCCCAGCAGAACCTTGCCTGCGGTCGCCAGACGGTCAGGGGCGGGGGCCGCCGCGGTCGTCGTAGGCGCGGCGGGACTGCTCGACCGTGGGGAGGTGCTCGGTGGCCCAGTCGGCGAGGGTGGCGAAGAGCGGGGCCAGGGTGAGGCCGAAGGCGCTGATCTCGTACTCAACGCGAGGCGGGACCTCGGCGTGGTACGTGCGCTCGATCAGGCCGTCACGCTCCAACTGGCGGAGCCGCTGGGTGAGGACCTTCGGGCTGATGGTGGTGATGCGGCGTTCCAGCTCGACGAAGCGCTGGCGCCCGTACTCTTTGAGCGTCCACAGGATCGGCGTGGTCCAGCGGCTGAACAATGTCGACGACCGGCGCGATCGGGCACGCCAACTCGGGCGCGACCTGGCGGGCGGACGTGGCGTCGATCACGGAATCCCCTTCTGTCGATACTTTCTCCTAGGTACCTACTATCACCACGACAGTAACGTCGCTGCCCAGTCCCCGAAGAACTGGAGCAGCGAAGTGATCGTGATAACCGGCGCTACCGGCAACATCGGCCGTTCCCTCGTGCAGGCCCTTGTCACCGCGGGCGAGCCGGCGACGGCCGTTTCCCGCAAGGAAGCGGCCTTTCCCGCCGGCGTCCGCCACCAGAGGACGGACTTCACCGAACCTGGCAGCCTCGACCTGACCGGTGCCAAGGCCCTCTTTCTTGTCCCGCCCGGCGGTTGGTACGACGCGGCCGGCATCCTCGAAGCCGCGCGCGCAAACGGCGTACGGCGGGTCGTCCTGGTGTCCTCCCAGGGCGTCGGGACCAAGCGTCACCCGGCGATTCTCGAACAGGCCGTACAGGACTCCGGCCTGGAGTGGACCGTACTGCGGCCCTCCGGCTTCCACAGCAACACCTTCGCGTGGAGCCAGTCGGTCAGGGAGCAGCGGCTGGTCGAGGCCCCGTTCGGCGACATCTCGCTGCCGGCGATCGACCCGGGCGACATCGCGGACGTGGCCGCAACCGCTCTCTGCGATCCCGGCCATGCCGGCAAGACGTGGGAACTGACCGGCCCTGCGCCGATTTCGCCGCGGCAGCAGAGCCAGGTGATCGCCGCAGCTTTGGGCGAGCCGGTGCGATTCGCCGAGCTCAGCCGGGAAGAGGCGCGCGTGCGCCTGCTCCGCTTCATGCCAGAGCACGTTGCGGACAGCACGCTCGGCATTCTCGGCAGTCCGACCGCGGCCGAGCAGCAGGTCAGCGCCGACGTGGAGCGCGTTCTCGGCCGTCCCGCCCGCCCGTACGCCGACTGGGTCGCGCGGAACATCGCTGCCTTTCGCTGATCCAGGGACCAGTGCCGCTGTCCTCGGCCCAACTGACCGGCTCGACCGCGGCGAACGCCGGGATGGGGACGGCGGGACGTGGGACGGGGGACGGCGGTTACGGCGGGACGGGGACGGCGGGGACGGCGGACGCCGCTCGGTGGACCGGCGGGGACGGCAGGACGGGCGGGGGACGGCAGATCGCGGACGGCAGGACGGGCGGGGACGGCAGGACCGCGGACGGCAGGACGGGCGGGGACGGCAGGACCGCGGACGGCAGGACGGGCGGGGACGGCAGGACCGCGGACGGCAGGACGGGCGGGGACGGCAGGCCCGCGGACGGCAGGACGGGCGGGGACGGCAGGACCGCGGACGGCAGGACGGGCGGGGACGGCAGGCCCGCGGACGGCAGGACGGGCGGGGACGGCAGGACCGCGGACGGCAGGACGGGCGGGGACGGCAGGACGGCAGGACGGCAGGACGGCAGGACGGGCGGGACAGCAGGCCGGCGGGAGCCACGCCGGGGGGACGGCGGAACCGGCGGCACGACACTGACGGTTGTCAGCAGTTGCCCAATTGCGGGCAGGATGCGGAAATTGTCGGCGAAGTACTGCAGGATGTCAGGAGTGAGCACGCTGACGACTCCTGACAAGCCCCCGGTGCGCGCCTGGCTTCCGACCATGATGACGCTGGCCGCGATCTGGGGCTGCAGTTTTCTCTTCATCTCCGTCGGGGTGCGCGAGCTGCATCCGCTGTACCTCGCGCTCGGGCGGGTGCTGGCCGGGTCCGCGGTGCTGGTGGCCTTCCTGGTGATCAAGCGCGAGTCGTTGCCGCGCGAGCCGCGGATCTGGGCGCACACGTTCGTGCTGGGCGCGATCGGTTCGGCGATCCCGTGGACGCTGTTCGGGTACGGCGAGCAGCGCGTTCCTTCGCTGCTGGCCGGGATCTGGAACGGCATCACCCCGCTGATCGTGCTGCCGGTCGCGGTGCTGGTGTTCCGGACCGAGAAGTTCACCGTGCAGCGGGTGATCGGTCTGCTGGTCGGGTTCGTCGGGATGATGGTCGTGCTCGGCGCCTGGAACCTCCAGGGTGGCGCCGATCTGACCGGCCAGATCCTGTGCATGGCCGCGGCCGTGTTCTACGGGATCGCGGTGCCGTACCAGAAGCGATTCGTGGCCGGCAGCAAGCTGTCCGGGACCGCGCTCTCCGCAGGTCTGTTGCTGTGCGCAACCGTGCAGCTCGCGATCGTCGCGCCGATCGCCACCGGTGAGGCGCCGCCGATGCCGTGGACGCTGTCGCCGGAGGTGATCGGCAGCGTGCTGGCGCTGGGCGGTCTGGGCAGCGGGGTCGCGTTCGTGCTGAGCATGCGCAACATCCGGCTGATCGGCGCCAGTATGTCGTCGATGGTGACCTACCTGATGCCGATCTTCGCGATCGCCGTCGGCGTGCTGGTGCTGGACGAGCACCTGACCTGGTACCAGCCGGTCGGCGCACTGGTCGTGCTCACCGGGGTCGCGGTGTCCCAGGGCATCCTGCGCCGCCCTGTCCGGGCGAGCAAGAAATCCCTCGAGCCCGCCGCCGCGCCAGTCCCGTAAGCAAGCCCCGCAGTGCCGGCGCCCTGGCGTGCCGGCGTTCCGCCGGAGATCGCGCTCTCCCCCGTTCTCGACGCGAGCAGCCGGTCAAGCGGCGCCCGACCGCAGCGCGGGCCGCGTAGAAGTCCCACCGTGAGCGCGTTCCGCGCTGCGGACGTGCGGGCCTGCGGGTGTACGCGCCTTCCGGCAATCCGCCGGGGATCGCGCTCTCCGGCGTTCCGGCCTCCGGTGTACGGGGCGTGCTGGCGTTCCGGCGTACGCGCGTGCCGGCGTTCGGGTGTACGCGCGTGCGGGTGTTCCGGTGTACGCGCGCGCCGGCATCCGGGTGTACGCGTGCCAGCGTTCCGATGTACGCGCGTGCGGGCGTTCCGATGTACGCGCGTACGGGCCTTCCGGTGTACGCACGTGCGGGCGTTCCGGTGTACGGGACTTCCGGCAATCCGCCGGGAATCGCGCTCTCCGGCGTTCCGGCCTTCCGATATACGCGCTGCGGGCGTTCCGGTGTACGCGCGGATCGCGCTCTCCGGCGTTCCGGCCTCCGATGTACGCGCTGCGGGCGTTCCGGCGTACGCGCGTGCCAGCCTTCCGGCGTACCCGCGTGCGCCTCCTTCCGGCGTTCCCGCCTTCCAGCGTTCCACCCGAGATCGCGCTCTCCCCCGTCCTCGGCCGAGCGGCCGATCAGGCAGCGCCGACCGGCAACGTCAGGAGCGTCTGAGGTTGGGCACGGCGGCGACCACGACCGCGACGAGCGCCAGCAGCGTCCCCGCGACCACCGGGAGCGTGACGTCCTTGTCCGCCGCGGGCAGGAACAGATCGAGCAGCAGGCTCGCAATGAGTTGGCCGGCGATCGTGCCGAGGCCCAGCACGAACACCCCCACCACCCGAACCACCGAAGCCGCCGCGCTGATGAAGATCACGCCGCACGCACCGCCGAGGTACAGCCAGGGCTCGCTGGGCAGCGGGTTCGGCGTCCCGCGTACTGCCAGGTCGACGAGGAAGACGATCAGCAGCGCGGTGGTGCCGACGACGAAGTTGATCACGCCTGCCGCGACCGCGCCGTACGCGTCGGGCGACGCCGTCCGCGCGACCCGCCCGTTGATCGCCTGCTGGACCGCCGTGCCGACGCCGGCCAGTGCCGGCAGGATCGCGAGCAACAGGCCGGACGGGTGGTTCAGGCGGTCGGAGACCGCGAGCACGACCGCGAGCAGGGCGACGATCGCGCCGACCACCCGCAGCGTCGTGTACGGCTGAGGGCCGGCCGGGCCGAAGCCGAGCCGATCCACCACCAGGCTGCTCACGGCCTGCCCGGCCACCACCGCGACGGTGAACACCGCGACCCCGATGACCGCCACGGTGATCGACTGGGTCGCCACCAGGAACGCGCCGGCGATGCCGCCGATGCACTGCCACCAGCGCAACCCGCCGCCGGCGCCGGTGGACGGCGTACGGACGGTGCGCCAGACGTTGCCGAGCGACTGCCGGATCCGGGGCACGACCGCCGCCGCGACCAGCAGGATCACCAGCCCGGAGCCGAACGAGATCAGCGCGGCCGGGATCCCGTCGCCGAGCCGGTTGCCGAGATCACCGTTCAGCCGGGACTGGATCGCGACCAGCATGCCGATGCCGAAGGCCGCGGCCAGCCCGATGATCTGGTGCTGCTGGGCGCTGCGGACGGGGCGGGAGTCGGTCGTGGTCACCCCTCCATCATGACCGTCGGGCGTCACGCGCCTGACACCGGTCCGCATCCTGACCCATCAGGTCCGCCGGATCAGCGCCAGGTACATCGCGTCGGTGCCGTGCACGTGCGGCCACAACTGCACATCCGGCCCGTCCCCCAGCGACGGCACGCCGGGCAGCAGCGCCCGCGCATCCTCGAGCACCGCGTCGGGCCGTCGAGCCAGCACCGCGTCGACCACAGCGCGGGTCTCCCCCGGATGCGGCGAGCACGTCACATAGGCGACAACGCCGCCCGGCCGCACCGAAGTGATCGCCGACGCCAGCAACGCCTCCTGCAACGGCCGAAGCCCTTCCACGTCCTCCGGCGTACGCCGCCACCGGGCCTCCGGGCGACGCCGCAACGCACCGAGACCGCTGCACGGCACGTCGGCCAGCACCCGGTCGTACCAGCCGCTCGGCCAGGTCGGCTTCGTGCCGTCACCGATCAGCACCTGGTGATCGCCCGGGATCGCCCGCAGGTTGGACCGGACCAGCTCGGCCCGGTGCTTCTGCGGCTCGACGGCGGTCAGCACGGCCTCACGCTGGTTGGCCAGCGCAGCGAGCAGCGCGGACTTCCCGCCCGGGCCGGCGCAAAGGTCGAGCCACTTCGCGTCGCTGCCGTCGAGCGGGGCCGAGGCCAGGGCTGCGGCGACCAGCTGAGAGCCCTCATCCTGCACTCCCGCACGACCGGTCGCGACGGCCTGGATCCGCCCGGGATCGCCACCGCCCTGCAGAATCGCCGCGTACGGCGACCAGCGGGCGCGGGTGGCACCGGCCTCGACCAGCTCGTCCAGGTCGGACAGCCCAGGACGCGCCACCAACGTCACCTTCGGCGGCTCGTTGTCGGCGTCCAGCAGATCCTCGACGGACTCCGCGTCCAGCACCTCGGCGAAGGCCTCGACGACCCAGCGCGGGTGCGCCTTCGCGATCGCCAGATAGCCGCCCGGGTCTTCGTCGGGCTTCGGCGCGACCGTCGCGATCCACTGGTCGAGCGTCCGCTGGCTGATCTTGCGCAGCACCGCGTTCACCAGGCCGCTGCGGCTCTGACCGACCTCGGCCCGGGTCAGGGTGACCATCTCGTTGACCGCCGCGTACGAGTCGACGCGCATCCGCAGCAGTTGGTGCGCACCGAGACGCAGCAGGTCGAGCAGCTCCGGGTCCAGATCGGCCAGCGGACGCGACACGCTGCGGGCCAGGAACGCGTCGTACGCGCCCTGCCAGCGCAGTGTCCCGTGGACGAGCTCGGTGCAGAACGCGGCGTCGCGGCCGCTGAGGCGCTGGTCACGCAGAGCCTTGTTGAGCGCGAGGTTCGCGTAGCCGTCCTCGCCGTTGACCTGGCGGATCACCCGGTACGCGACCTGCCGCACCTTGTCGGGACGGCGCTGCGGCGCGCGGTTGCGCGGCGTACGGTCGCTCACTCGGCTCCCAGCCGATCGTCGTCGGTGATGCGCACGCCGCGGGCCCAGTCGGCCGCCGCCATCGGCTTCTTGCCCTGCGGCTGGACCGTGACGAGCTGGATCGCCTTGCTGCCGGTCCCGACGGTCACCGCCGCCTTCGTACTGCGGATCGCGCCCGGCGGCAGCTCCTCGTCGGTCAGCGCGGTGGCGAGGACTTTCAGGCGCTCACCCCGGAACGTCGTCCACGCACCGGGCGACGGGTTGCAGCCGCGCACCAGCCGGTCGACGCGCTGCGCCGGGGCGGACAGGTCGATCTCGGCGTCCTCGACGGTCAGCTTCGGCGCGATCGAGACGCCCTCGGCCGGCTGCTCCCGCGCCTCGAGAATGCCCGCCTCGATGCCGTCCAGGGTGTCGACCAGCAGCTTGGCGCCGGACGACGCAAGCCGGCCGAGCAGGTCGCCGGCAGTGTCGTTCGGGCCGATCGGCTCGGTCAGTACGCCGTACACCGGGCCGGCGTCGAGCGCTTTGACGATCCGGAACGTGCTCGCGCCGGTCACGTCGTCGCCGGCGATGATCGAATGCTGCACCGGCGCGGCGCCCCGCCAGGCCGGCAGTACCGAGAAGTGCAGGTTGATCCAGCCGTGCGGCGGGATGTCGAGCGCGGCCTGCGGCAGCAACCCGCCGTACGCGACGACCGGGCAGCAGTCGGGCGCGATCTCGCGCAGCCGGGCGAGGAAGTCCGGGTCGCTCGGCTTGACCGGCTTCAGCACCTCGACACCGAGCTTCTCGGCGTACTCCGCGACCGGGGAGGCGACCAACTTGCGGCCGCGACCGGCCGGCGCGTCGGGCCGGGTCACCACCGCGACCAGATCATGGCCGCTGGCAACGATCGCCTCCAGCGCGGTGACGGACACCTCGGGGGTGCCGGCGAAAACGAGTCTCACAGGCCGAATCCGTTCATGGGGTGCGGGGAGACCTTGATCTGCGGCGGACCGGCCAGGCCCGACCACTCGGCCTCGCGGATCGCCTTCATCGCGGCCTTGCGGGTCGCGGTGTCGAGCCGGTCGACGAACAGTACGCCGTCCAGGTGGTCGGTCTCGTGCTGGATGCAGCGAGCAAGCAGGTCGGAACCCTCGATCACCACCGGGTCGCCGTACATGGTAAAGCCCTTGGCGATCACGCGCTCGGCGCGGCGGCAGTCGAAGGTCAGGCCGGGGATCGACAGGCAGCCCTCGGGCCCGAACTGCTGCTCGGCCGACAGGGTGAGCTCGGGGTTGATCAGGTGCCCCAGCTCGCCGTCGACGTGGTACGTGAACACGCGCAGGCCGACGCCGATCTGCGGCGCGGCGAGGCCGGAGCCCGGAGCGGCCTGCATGGTGTCGGTGAGGTCGGCGACCAGCCGGCGCAGCTCGGCGTCGAAGTCGACGACCGGGTCGGCCTTGGTGGTCAGAACGGGGTCGCCGAACAGGCGGATGGGTTGGACCGACACACAGACTCCACAGAATTCCTCGGGCAGGACCTGCCAAGTCTAGTGGCGCGGTCACGGCCGGCCGGTGGCGGCCGCGCTGGTACTGCGCCGACGGGTCGGCCGCGCGGCGGGGTGAGCCGGTTTTCGGCCGGGCCCTCTCCCGCTGGTTGCCCTGAGCACGTACTGTGTTCCCAGGCGTACCTACAGTCACTACAGTCACACGCCCAACGGGAGTGAACGATGCGCACAGCAACACGGGGGGCTGCCGCACTGATCGTCCTGGGTGCACTGGTATCCCAGGCACCTCTGGCCGGAGCCTACGAACCGCGCGAGCCGTGGCAGCGATCCACGGGCGCGGCGGGCGTCGTACCGGTGGTGGAGCCGAGCTCGGCGACACCCTCTTCGGAGCCCACACCTGGGCCCACGCCTGGGCCCACCTCGACACCCACCATCGCGCCGGAGCCGGATCCGACCGCGGAACCGCCGGGGCAGCAGCCGCCGGTGGCGCGGAGCTGGAGCGAGCTGGTCAAGCAGGTGGCGGAGACGTCGCCGAGCGACCCGATGCTGCGGACGACGGCCGTGGAGCAGTCGACGCAGGTGATGCGGTGCTTCCGGCTCGAGGAGGAGGACTACTGCCTCGGGCTCGGCTTCGTGGACAAGATCCCGACGGGCGCGCAGATCAGCGAGACGATGCGCTCGCCGGAGACCGCGAGCCGGGACCTGCGGGCCGGCGCGGCGGTGGAGCACGACATCCCGACCGGGGCGTTGAGCCCGGCGCAGTTCGTCGCCGAGCGGGCCGCGATGCCGACGAGCCTGCGGATGAATGCCGAGCTCGAGGAGATGCAGGCGGCGTGGGACGGCCGGGACAAGGCCCGTGCGCTGCGCCTGCTGGACGAGAACGGCAACCCGCCGGCCGGGACGCAGTCCGGTACGCCGTCGGACGGTACGCCGGGGGCGAAGCCGGCTGGTACGCCGGGGGCGGACAGCTCCTCGGAGGCGGGCCGGATGCCGGGGCCGGCCGGGACGCCGGAGCCGGGCGTGACCCCGGAGCCGGGCGCGACGCCGGAGCCGGGCGCGCAGCCGGAGCCGGCGGGATCGCGGGCGGCGAGCGGTTCCGGGGCGAGCGACGCGGGTGCTGCCCAGGCGACGCCGACGCCCGGGGGTCCGACGACCAAGCCGCCACCTCCGCCCCTGAGGCCGCCGGCCGCGACCAAGCCGCTGCCCGCGTCGCGGTACATCATGAAGGGCTTCCAGACCTCGCAGGAGAAGGGCTACTGGTGTGGCCCGGCGACGTTCCAGTCGATCGACTGGGCCGACGACAACCAGAAGGACACCCAGGCGTCCTGGGCCAAGGACCTCGGCGTGACCAGGTCGGGCACCGCGATCACCGCGATGGTGAAGCAGACCAACCTGAAAACCAACTGGGACCTGGCGGCCGGCACGTACATCGTGCAGAACGTCAGCCACTGGAACACCAAGAAGTTCTTCCAGGTGCACCAGAACCACCTCGGCGACGGCGCGCCCGCACCGGTGATCGAGCACGTGCAGCTGCTGAAGCGGTACTTCCCGTACCTGGCGTTCAACCACAGCGGCCACTACCAGGTCGGCCGCGGCTACAACCGCACCGCGGGAACGATCGGCATCTTCGAGGTCTTCAACGAACGCCGCTTCAACAGCCGCGGCAACGTCACCCACGGCCCGAAGAACATCCCCGCCTCGGCGCTGTTCAACGCCACCCTCGCCAACCAGTTCAAGAACATCGGCCTCTAGGCATATGCGACCCTCCTACCCCTCCCTCCCCTACTCCACCGCGGCGAGATCTGCGTCCCGCCGGGCGACCTCGCTCGCGGCTGCCGCGGCTGCTGTTGCTCTGCTCGCAGCGGGGTGCTCCGGTTCAGATTCACCGGAGAGCGCTCCCTCTGTTTCTCCGTCCGGGGCGCCGACCGGTACTCCAGGGCCGAGCACCCCCGTCGGTACGCCGAGCCAGCCGCCGGGTGCGTCGACGACCACCCCGCCCGGGACCCCAGCGGGCAAGCCGGTCTGGACGAAGATCATGCGGCAGCCCGTCGACGGGCAGCACGTGGTGACGCAGCAGCGCAAGTACCTCGTCACCCGCAGCAGCGACGAAGCCGGCACCACCACCATCACCGACCGCGCCAGCCGCCGCGTCGTCGTCCGGCACGCTCCCCCGGCCGGCTTCGTCGCCCAGTCGCCGGTGGTGATCGACGACCGGTGGGCGCTGGTCGAGGAGATCCGCTCCGACGGGCCGCGACCGGAGATCCGTGCCTACCGCTACGACCTGACCACCGGCGCGAGAACGGATCTCGCCCGGCAGAGAGCGCTCCCCCGCATCTCCGAGCCGGAGATCGGCGCGTACGACGGCACGTTCGCGTACAGCAGCACCGACGCGAAGAGGCGGTCCTGCCTGATCGTCGCCGAACTGGACACGCTCGCGGCGCGCAGCGTCACCTGCGTTCCCGACCCGGGGTACATCGCCGACCCGATCGTGTCCGCCGACGCGGTGACCTTCAGCCAGATCACCGCGCCGCAGACCCCGCAACGCTGCAAGCGCCTCTTCACCGCGCCACTGACCGGCGGCCCGGCGCGACCCGTCGCACCGACGCGGAACTGCATCCAGTGGAGCGGCGCGACCTTGCGCGGTGCCACCGTCTGGTCCGAGGTCAGCGCGACCGACCCGGACCAGTACCAGAGCAGGGCCTACCTCCGGGAGGCCGGCGACGCCCCGGCTCGCTCGCTCGGCCCGATCGTGACCGACACGATCGTCGCCTGCGGCAACTGGATCCACTGGGAGGTCCGCACCACCACCAACGGCGCCGAGTCCTACCAGCTCCACCGCTGGCAACCAGGTCAGGCCCGGCCCCAGGTCATCTACTCGACGCCCCCGGACACCGCTCTCACGGCTCCGACCTGCCAGGACGGCACGCTGATCCTGGAAGCCGCCCACCTCGGCAACGGCGCCAAGTACACCGAGGCCATCCAGACCTCGACCACCTGAACCGCCGCTCTCCACCACCCGAACCGCCCCCACCCTCTGAACCGCCACCCTCCACCACCTCAACCCGCCACCCCCCGCCCTCTGAGCCGCCACCCTCCACCACCTGAACCCGCCACCCCCCACCTTCTGAACCGCCACCCTCCACCACCTGAACCCGCCACCCCCCCCACCCTCTGAACCGCCACCCTCCACCACCTGAACAGACGGCCCGGCGATCGCACGGCACAAGGACCTGCAGGCGAACGCGGCCAAGCGCGGTGCGCAGTCGGGAACCGCCGGTCTCGGGGACCAGATACGGCGTCAGCAACTGGCAGGCGACGGGGGGACCACCTGTAGTTCGTCGACGCGACGGCCGCGGACGCCGAGCGCGCGCCGAGGCGGACCGAGGCGGAGTCCCAGGCGGGACGCCGAGCTCGACGTCCCGCCTGACCCGGTAATGCTTTCGCCAGCGACGACCGGAACCTCGCCACTAGCGTCTCGCGTTGCGACTGGCCGCTCCCACCATGGCTGAGGGCGTCTACGCCGTCAGTGGTCACACCAGGCGCCAGCCATCGCTCAACGCGGACTCGCCGGTCGGCGCAGCGGGCCAGGCTGCGGATTCGGCTCCGGCGACGCCGGGGCGGCCGACACTGGGTGCGGCATAGTTGAGTCGGGCACTGGAGGGGCCGCGCCCGGGTGGGAAGCCCGATTGGCGTGCCGGTTGCAAAGTCCGAGCAGAGGCGGATACGGCCCGACCCGGCCGACACTTGGCAGCACTTCCACGACGAGGACGACATGCGCGAGGCCTGGGCGGAGATGTCCTGGACCTTCGGGGGCGCCGCCCGGGCGGCGTGCGAGCCGCGTGCGGACCACGTCCGGACCACGTCCGGACCACGTCCGGGCGCCGCCCGGGCGGCGTGCGAGCCGCGTGCCGACCACGTGCGGACCCACGTCCGGGCGCCGCCCGGGCGGCGTGCGAGCGGCGTGCGGGCCGCGAAGCCCGCTCGGCCAGCCGCTTGCCGTGCTCGGTTGGCCTGTAAGTCGTGCGTCGCGGGATCACCGGCTGCGTCGCCAACAGGCCGGCGGTGGCCGCATCCGGGTCCGAGAGCCGCGGACCCGGAGGCGTTGATGGCAAGCCCGCCGGTGTGCTGCGCCGTTGCCCCCCGAGTTGCACCCGTCGGATCGACGGCGGCTTCGGTGGTGTCGTCGCGCTGGAGTCAGGGGCGCAGGGCCAGGCCTCGGTCGCGGAGTTGGGTGCGGAGGGTGCCGGCGGTGGTGAAGAGTTCGGCGTCGAGGCCGGCGGCGCGGGCGCCGTCGACGTTGCGTTGCACGTCGTCGGTGTAGAACGTGCGGGCCGGGTCGAGGGCGAAGCGTTCGATCAGGATGCGGTAGATCTTCTCGTCCGGCTTCACCACCTGCTCGTGACCCGAGACCACCTCGCCGGCGAAGCTGTCCAGGATCGGGAACGTCTCCTTCGCGACCGCCCACTTCTCCCCGGAGAAGTTCGTCAGCGCGTACGTCGGCACGCCCTGCGCCTGCAGCTCGGTGAGCAGGTCGACGGTGTCGTCGAGCAGGCCCTTCACCATCTTCAGCCAGCCGGTGTCGTACGCGGCAATCCACTCCGCGTGCTCGGGGTGCAACGCGCTCAGCTCCGCGACCGCCTCGGCCCAGGGGCGGCCGGCGTCCTGCTGCATGTTCCACTCGGGGGTGGTGATCGCGGTCAGGAAGTGCCTGCGCTGCTGCTCGTCCGGGATCAGTTCGGCGTACAGGTAGTCCGGGTTCCAGTCCAGCAGCACCCCGCCGATGTCGAACACGACCACGTCGACCTTCTGCTCAATCATGCCTCCACCCTACGAAAGTCCGGATCGCGCTCTCCCGCCGCGTTCGCCCGGGCGTGCAGCGCGGGCGACATCCCGAGCTGGGCGAGGAACAGCACCACACCGAGCACAGCGCAGGCCAGCCAGGTGGCGGTGGCACCGAGGTGCTCGAGCGCGTTCGTGCCGATCAGCGGGCCGATCACCGATCCCAGCCCGAACGACATGCTGCCGGCCAGACCCAGGTAGCCGCCGCGCAGATCGACCGGGGCCAGGTCTGCGAAGACCGCGCCGATCACCGCCGCGAACCCGATCTCGCCGATCGTCCAGACCACCACCGACAGCCCGTACCCCCACCAGCTGTGCACGACCGCCCCGATCCCGAACCCCAGCCCGACCAGCAGCATCGACCCGGCCAGCAACCGCGGCCGGTCGAACGCGGCGAGCCGCCGGCCCACGAACGGCTGCACCACCACGATCACCACGCCGTTGAGCGCGATCACCAGCCCGTACGTCGCACTCGGCAGGCCGTCGGCGGCCATCGCCAGCGGCAGCGTCGAGTAGCCCTGGAAGTAGATCGTCGCGTAGCCGATCTGGATCAGGATCATCAGCACGAACGTGGTGTCGCGCAGCGCGACCGGCAGCAGCGAGCGGCGCGGCCCCTCGTCGAGCACCGGCCGGGTTTCCGGCACCATCCGCCAGATCACCAGCGCGGCGACCACCGACGTCGCGGCGTTGATCCAGAACAGCAGGCTGTACCCGACGCTCGCCAGCACCCCGGCGCTGACCGTGGACACCGAGAAGCCGAGATTGATCGCCCAGAACAGCAGCCCGTACGCGCGAACGCGCTCTCTCGGATCCAGCAGGTCGGCGACAGTCGCCTGGACGGCCGGCCGGAACAGGTCGCCCAGCAGGCCGACCGTGAACGCCGTGACCGCGATCATCTCCAGCGACCCGGCCGAGCCGAGCAGGATCAGCGCGGCCGCCGTACCGAGGAAGCCGATCAGCATCGTGCGGCGGCGGCCGATCCGGTCCGACAGCCAGCCGCCGACGAGCTGGGACACCACCGACCCGGCGCCGACGGCCGCCGCGACGGCGCCCGCAGTACCGGGCGAGAGGTGCCGGTCCTGGGTCAGGTAGAGCACGAGGAAAGGCTGTACGAAGCTGCCCAGGCGATTCACCAACTGGCACACCCACAGCGCCCAGAACGCCCGGGGAAGTTTGGGAGCGCGCTCTCTCGGAGCACCGATCGCTGTCATGCCTCCAGCCTCGGGGGTGAGCCGGTGCGGTGTCGAACATTAGTTTCCGGCCTAATCGTCGCCGGCCGCCGGCGGCGCAACTAGAGTGCTGGAGTGATCAGCATCAGGCTCAACACCGACGACGTCAGCCGGATCCGGTTCGCGTTCTCGCCGCTGTGGGAAGCGGTCACCAGCGTTCGCGCGCTGAGCAACAACTCGTTCGGCAGCGTGCACGGGCCGTGGCTGCGCAAGGTCCGGCCGATCGCCGACGGCGACGACCTGACGTTGCTGAGGGCACTCATTCCGCCGGTCGGCTACATCCCGGACTTCATCACGCCCGCGCCACCGCGGCGCTCGACCAGCTTCGAGTCGGGGCTTGCGACAGTGGCGGCGACTCCGCACGAGCTGGTGGTCAGCGAGATCTCGCAGCTGCACGCCGAGACCCCCGATCCCCTGCTCCCCGGGCTGATCGCCGACCCCGCCGGCGCGCTCACGCAGATCACTGCCGCGCTCCGCAGCTACTGGCAGCGCACGATCGAGCCGGACTGGGCCCGGATGCGGGCGTTGCTGCAGGAGGATCTCGTGTTCCGGCTCGACGAGCTGGCCGCGGGTGGGCTCGACCGGCTCTTCCGCAACCTGCATCCGTCGATCCGGCTGACCGGGGACCGGATCGAGATCGACCGTCCGTTCTTCAGCTGCGACGGCGTTCCGCTGGCCGGGCAGGGAGTGCTGCTGGTGCCCTGCGTCTTCACCTGGCCGGCCGGACTTGCGGTGACCGCCGCGCCGCACGTGCCGACGATCACCTATCCCCCACGCGGTCTCGGCCGGCTCTGGGAGAACCAGCAGGACACCACCGGTTCCCCGTTGGCCGACCTCGTCGGTCGTACCCGGGCGGCGATCGTCAGCCACCTCGACCTGCCGATGTCGACCACCCACCTGGCTCACGCGCTCGACGTGTCCGCCCCCACCCTCAGCGTCCACCTGGGCATCCTGCGCAGCGCCGGCGTTGTCGACTCCCGTCGCGACGGCCGCACGGTCCTGTACTACCGAACGGCCCTCGGCAACCACCTGCTCGCCGCCTCCGGCACCACCACCCTGCACGAATCCGCCTGACCGACGGGCGCGTCCCCGGCGGTCGCGGCCATCGACCCGATGCCGACCAGCACGGGCGCCCGTCCACGCGGCCGTTCGGACGGGCAGACGGCGTGCACCACGTGGTTGCTCACCTTGCCGCCGGGCGCCGCCTTGACGGCGACCGAGACCGCACTGCGGGCGGACCGCGGTCAGAAGGTGGCGATCGGGTTGACCGGGCTGCCGGACGTACCGGCGAAGCGGACCGGTGCGACGGCGAGCTGGAAGTCCCACTGACCCAGCTCGACCGCCGTCGCCGCGCACGCCTCCAGGTCGCAGTTGTCGAGCATCCACAGCCCCATCGCCACGAGGCTCACCGCGTGGACCGGCATCAACACGTCGTCGTACCCCGACGGCTGAACGTCCTGCGGGGTGTCGGCGCCGATCAGCGCGACGCCCCGTTCCTGCAGCCACGGCAGGCAGGACGCGTGCCAGCCGGCTTGGGTGAATCCGCCGGTCCCACCGGCGTCGTGCCGCACGCGGCCATAGCCGGTGCGCAGGAGGACCGCGTCGCCGGGTCGGACCCGCACCCCCTGGCGACGCTCGGCCTGCTCGAGGTCGTCGGGAAACACGCCCTGCCCCGGTTCCAGCCACGGCACGTCGCGCACCCTCGCGACGTCCAGCAGCACACCACGCGTGAGGATTCCGTTCGCCGCCGCGGTGACGGCCGCCCACGACGATCCGGTGGCGGTATCGACCAGCGCGTGCGACCGCCCGTTGTACATCCTGCCGTCCCAGAACAGGTGGCACGGCGAGTCGAGGTGGGTGATCGTGTTGCCGTGGAACATGATGCCGAGCCGCTCGTTCGAGTAGCCCCAGCGCCGGTCGTTGCGGAACGGCGCCGGCATGTGCTCGGCACCCGGCATGTCGGCCGCGCACGGGCACGTCGTCGTCGACCGCTCCATCTCCGCCGGTACGGCGACCTCCCATCCGCACGACACGCTGCGGCCGTGGCGCACGGCCCGCGCCGCCGCCAGCCGGACGTCGTCGGTGATGTGGTTCAGGGTGCCGAGCTCGTCGTCGTCGCCCCACCGTCCCCAGTTCGACAGCGTGTCGAAGTACGCGAGCACGTCGTCCTGGCTGGGCATCGGTCGCTCTGCGGTCATCGTGGCATCGACTCCTTCGGTCCCGCGGTTCGAGGCACCAAGGCCAAGGGCCCGATGCCTTGGCATGACACCAGACCAGCAGGTCAGCGGGCACCGGGCAGCGGGCAGCGGGCAGCGGGCAGCGGGCAGCGGGCAGCGGGCAGCGGGCAGCACAAGCCTGCCGGAACGGAAGGACCGCGTCAGCCGAACGTAGCGGGGTCCACCTGAACCCGGAGCGGGCCCGCGAGCTTCTTCGTGCCGCGGGCGGAGAGCGCTTCCTTGAGGACCCGCGCCAGCGCCGATCCGTAGGCGCGGGGCGTGCGGACGACCGCGCGGACGGTTTCGTCGTCCACATCGACCGGGCCGAGCACCTCCAGCCCTGCCGCCGGGTCGACCAGTTGGCGCACGCGGGCGACCATGTCGGCGACGGCCTCCGACGCGCCGACGAGCTCGGCCAGCTTCGCCGCCGGCGCGAGTCGCGCCGCGCGGCGTTCGTCGAGTTCCCGGGTGGCGAAGCCTTCGGGGCTCCACCGGACCACCGCCTGCAGCGGCGTGGCCGACGGCTCGCCCATCATGATCACCTGGCCGCCGTCCCGCGCCGACCGGACCATCGCTGCCGCGTTGAACCATCGCCGTACCGCTTCCTCCGGAGCCCGCAGGTCAGGTCGCGCCAGCAGCAGCCAGGTGTCGAGCAGCAGCGCCGCCGAGTACCCCTTCTCCGGGACCGGCTCGGCGCCGGGTGTGGTGACGATCAGCGCGGGCTGGTCCGGGATCTGGTCGAGCATGTGGTCGCCGCCCGAGGTCCGGACCAGAACGCCAGGGAACGCTCTCCCCAGCTCTTCCGCCGTACGCCGGGCGCCGACGACCGCCGCGCGCATCCTCGTGTCGCCGCACTCGGGACACCGGTGATCCGTCGCCGGCCGGCCGCACACGCTGCAGCTTGCCGGCCCCGAAGACCCCGTACGCCGCAGCGATCCGCCGCACGTCGAGCAACGCGACGGCGTACGACAGGTCTGGCAGACCAGGCTCGGCAGATACCCGGCCCGGGGAACCTGCACCAGCACCGGCCCGGTCCGCAGTCCCTCGCGCGCGACCTCGAAGGCCTGGTGCGGTAACCGGGCGGCCCGGGCGGCGGGATCGCGCGCCAGGTCGCGGTCGGACTCCCCCGCGATGTGCACGGACGGCGCGGCCGCCCGGATCACCGTGCGCTCCGCGATCAGCTCCGCCGCCCAGCCGGACTCCAGCAACGCCGCCGTCTCGGCCGAGCGCGCGAAGCCACCGAGCAACGCCGCGCACTGCTGCCGATACGCCCGCAGTAGCAATACTTCCCGGGCGTGCGGGTAGGGCGCGCGCGGTTCGGCGTACGAGTCGTCGCCGTCGTCCCACAGCGCGACGAGGCCGAGGTTGCTCACCGGCGCGAACGCCGCGGCGCGCGTCCCGATGACGACTCGGGTGCAGCCGCGCAGGGCGGTGATGAAGGCGCGGTACCGCGCGGTCGGGCCGAGGTCCGCGGACAGGGTGACGAAGCCGTCGCGGCCGAGAACCTTCGCACAGGCGGCGGCGAGCCGCTCGAGATCGCGTGCGTCCGGCGCCAGCAGCAACGCCCCCCGACCCGTCGACGCGCAGACTGCTGCTGCTTGGGCGAAGGCGAGGGCCCAGTCCGCGCCCGGTACGGCGGTCCAGATCGCGCGCGGCGCCTCTTCCCGGCGGACGGCGTCGAGGAAGCCCTCGGCCCGCGGATACGGCGCCCACTCGGACAACGAGGTCGAGCTGACCGGCCGGACGGGCTGGTTGCACCGGAGCGCCTCGGCCTCCACCTTCGCGAGCCGGGGCGGCACGGCCAGCCGGGTGACGTCGGCGAACACCCCGGCGTAGCGGTCGGCGACGGCGCGGCACAGGTCGGCGACCTCGGGCGTCAGCACCTGCTCGGGCGAGACGACCTTGCGGATCCGGGACAGCTTGCCGTCGTGCTCGGACGTCGCCAGCCGGTCGAGCACGAACCCGTCGAGGTCCTTGCCTGCGAACCGGACCTTCACCCGCGCGCCCGGCTGAGCGGCGTCGGCCAGGTCGTCGGGCACCAGGTAGTCGAACGGGCGGTCGAGATGCGGCAGCGAGACGTCGACCGCGACCCGGGCGACCGGCAGCGTCTCGGTGATGCCGGCCGGCTCCTTGGTCCGCGATCGGCGAACGGTCTCGCGGAGCAACGTCAGCTGCTCAGGTGAGTCCCCGTTCAACGCCACTCGGGAACTCTAGTCCGCCCGGCCGATCGATGCCGTGAGGCGGTGGACAAACCCGGTGCGCAACTCGGGACGAGTACATGACCACGGGTGTTCCGACCGGGTCGAGGATGCCAACGGCAACCAGCCGCATCGGCAACCCGACGGCCCGCGCGAACAGCCGGCGCGAACAGCCCGCGGCGGAGCCAGTTGGCGGTGTGCCCGGTCGACGAGACCGAGGGCGACGACGTGCAGACGGGCCGCGCCGACCGGGTCCGGCAAGCGGCCCAGTCCTCGGCGCGGCCCGCCGCGGGAAACGAACTCCAGCACGTGGATCCGTGCCGTGCGGCGATGCAGTGGGCGGTCTCGACGTCGCCGACCATCCACCAGCTCACCCGGTGAGCGGCCGAGCTCCGCCATCCCGAACTGCCCGGCCCACTCGCCGAGACCCAGTCCGCCGAACGACGTCACCGGCCGTCTGCCGATGATCGGGTGCTACTTGGCGACAGCAGCCTTCAGCGCGTCGACGCGGTCGGTGCGCTCCCAGGTGAAGTCGTCGCCGGTGCGGCCGAAGTGGCCGTTGGCGGCGGTCTGCGTGTAGATCGGGCGGAGCAGGTCCAGGTCGCGGATGATCGCGGCCGGACGCAGGTCGAAGACCTCGAGCACGGCGTCGGTGATCTTGTCGACCGGCACGGTCTCGGTGCCGAAGGTGTCGACGTAGAAGCCGACCGGGGCCGCCTTGCCGATCGCGTACGCGACCTGGCACTCGGCGCGGGCCGCGAGCCCGGCGGCGACGATGTTCTTCGCCACCCAGCGCATCGCGTACGCCGCGGAGCGGTCGACCTTCGACGGGTCCTTGCCGGAGAACGCGCCACCACCGTGACGGGCCATGCCGCCGTAGGTGTCGATGATGATCTTGCGGCCGGTCAGGCCGGCGTCGCCCATCGGGCCGCCGATCTCGAACCGGCCGGTCGGGTTCACCAGCAGCCGGTAGTCGGTTGAGTCGATCTCGAACTGCTCGAGGATCGGGTCGACGACGTGCTTCTTCACGTCCGGGGTCAGCATCGAGTCCAGGCTGATGTCCGCGGCGTGCTGGCTGGACACCACCACGGTGTCGACCCGGACGGCCTTGTCACCGTCGTACTCGACCGTGACCTGGGTCTTGCCGTCGGGGCGCAGGTAGGCCATCGTGCCGTCCTTGCGGACCTCGGACAGCCGCTCGGACAGCCGGTGCGCGATGGTGATCGGCAGCGGCATCAGCTCGGGGGTCTCGTTCGACGCGTAGCCGAACATCAGGCCCTGGTCGCCGGCGCCCTGCAGGTCCAGCGCATCCTGCGAGGAGTCCGTGCGGGACTCGTACGCCGTGTTGACGCCCTGCGCGATGTCGGGCGACTGGCTGCCGATCGCGACCTGCACGCCGCAGGAGGCGCCGTCGAAGCCCTTCAGCGACGAGTCGTAGCCGATCTCGAGGATCCGGCTCCGGACGATCCCGGGGATGTCCACGTACGCCGACGTGGTGACTTCGCCGGCCACGACGACGAGGCCGGTCGTGATCAGGGTCTCCACCGCGACGCGGCTCTTCGGGTCCTCGGCCAGAAGGGCGTCGAGGATGGAGTCGCTGATCTGGTCAGCGATCTTGTCCGGGTGACCTTCCGTCACCGACTCGGACGTGAAAAGGCGCCGTGCCACGGTTCTCCCTCAGGTTTGCTGGTCTGCCACACGACGAGGCCGTCACCCCGCCCCACGCACCACCTCCGGCGATGCACCTCGGCAGTATGCCAGCAGTTCGGGCCGGACGCGGCGCCAGCCCACGGAAACATCCACATGTCGGGACAGCAATATCACATGTCGAACAGGTGCACGGGAGCCGCGACCTCCGGCGCAGCGGACTGCCCGGCGTTCTCTAAGTCGGCGGGACGACCGGTCTTCGGCACGCAGCAATCAGTTAGGTACGAGTCGAATCCTTTGACCTCGCCCAGTGCGCTGGCGACCATGAGCTCTCCAAGCGGCGGTCCTCGCCGCGAACCTTGCTCTTCCCGCCCGTCTCCTTCCTGCTCACCAGGCGAACAAGTTGAGGAGTCATGCCCAAACGCGCTCTTCTGGCCCTTGGCCTAGCCGTCCTGTCCTCTGTCACCGTCTCCACCTTCAGCGCGAGCGCCACTCCGCTGGGGACGGACGCTCGCCCCCAGACCCAGCCCACGCCGGCCGGCGGAGTGGCGTCCGTCCCCGTACCGGTACTGAACTGGGCGCCGTGCGACACCAGCGGAGACGGTTACCAGTGCACGACCGCGCAGGTCCCGCTGGACTACAGCCAGCCGCAGGGGGCGAAGGTCACCCTGTCGCTGATCCGCAAGCCGGCGACTGTTCCGTCGCAGCGGATCGGCTCGCTGTTCACCAACCCTGGCGGCCCTGGCCTGGCGGCATCCCTGATGGTCCGCGACCTCGGCGAGAACGCTCCGGTCGAACTGCGTGAGCGGTACGACATCGTCGGGTTCGACCCGCGTGCGGTCGGTGGCAGCACGCCGAAGGTCAGCTGCGTCACGCTGCCGGAGTACGCCGAGCAATGGGCTGCCACACCGGGTCGGCTGTCGTCCGGCGGATTCGAGCGTGCGGTGACGTTCGGCAAGCGGTTCAGCGACGGGTGTGTCGCCAACAACGCAGCGCTGCTTCCGCACCTGGGCACCGAGAACACTGCCCGCGACATGGACCTGCTGCGCGCCGCGGTCGGCGACGAGCAGCTGAACTTCTTCGGTTTCTCCTACGGGACCTACCTCGGCACCGTGTACGCGAATCTGTTTCCGCAGCGCACCAGAGTGCTGGCGCTGGACGGGGCGGTCGGCCCGGACTCGTTCGTCAACCGGCCGTACGACAACAACCACCGGCAGTACGTCGCCGCGGAGGCATCGCTCAACCGGTTCTTCGCCTGGTGTACCAAGTCCCCGGCCGACTGCTCGTTCGGCGACGGCCGGCCGGCGGACGCTTTTCGCCGCCTGCAAGCGAGCCTGGACGTCACTCCGGTCCGCGACGCCAACGGCAAGGTCGTGGCCAGAGGTGGTCTCTTCACCTTCTGGGTCTCCCTGGAACTCGGGTACGGACAGTCCAACTGGTCCTGGCTCGCAACTGAACTGCAGAAGGCGGCCACCACTCGCAGCGGCGCCCTCGTCAGCCCGATGAGCGACGCTTACACCAGGTACATGAACCTCAACACCGCGATCGAATGCGCCGACCGCCGGTTCCCCCAGGACGTGAACCTGCTCCGCGGCAAGCTGGCTGCCGCGATCCAGGCAGCACCGCTGCTCGGCCCGGCCCTCGCCCACGGTCCGGCCAACTACGACCAGGGGCACGCACAGGCCTGTGCCCAGTGGCCGGCCGAGCGCAAGTCGAGCTACGCCGGCCCGTGGAACGCGCCGGGCGCCGCGACCGCTTTGGTCATCGGCACGACCCATGATCCCGACGTGCCGTTTCAGGACGCGGTGGAACTGACCAACGCCCTGGACAACGCCCGCCTGCTCACCTTCGAGGGCACGACCCACACAACCTGGCACTACAGCGCGTGCACCCGATCCATCATCACCCGGTACCTGATCGACGGCACTCTTCCGCCCCATCACACGGTCTGTGCCGACGAGCCGATGCCCACCCGTTGACTGCTCCCCGAGGCCGGTCCCATGCCACCGGGACCGGCCGCGGTGGCGGCCCTGGGCGGCTGGTCCGGACTGTCCCGTTCGTCGTGCCCAAGCTCCACACCACGCCGAGGGAGATCAGTTCTTTCACCGATAGCAAGGGTGTTGACTCGGCGGTCCTGCGACTGGAGCCGACATCAACAGCTCCTGATCCGGTAGCAACGAACTACTGAGTTCCACCGGTCCGTCAGGTGCGCTGAGCCGTGCAGGCGACGTCGCAAATCGGCAAGTATGCGCTCTCTCGTGCTCAGGCGTGCGGTCCCACGGTGATCTCGCCGATGGTCAGGACGGGCTGCGCGTCCACGATCTCGCCGAGCCTTTGCACCACGTCGTCCAACGCCCGCAACTGCCCAGCGCCGAGCTCGTCGATCGGCTCGACCGTGACCTGCAGCTTGCGTCCGGCTTTGCGCTGGTGCCAGACGCCGGCGACCAGGCCGTCGACAAGCAGGACCGGGTAGTTGCCGGCCTGTCCCCCGGCCAGCGCTCGCGTCGACGCCTTGCCGGGAAAGACCCGGTCCCTCGGATGACTGCCGACGGCGTACGCGTCGAAGTACGGCAGCAGCCGTACACCCCGGGCCGGTTCCGCCGGCCACTCGGTGTCGCCCTCGACCAGCCAGGCGGGCTCGCCGTCGAGCTCCACCTGCTGCAGATCACTGCGCTGGAACACCTTGGTGACAAAGGCCGGCGAGGTGCCGAGCCACTTCGCGAACTGCTGCGGTGTCGCGGGTCCGTAGGCGTACAGGTACCGCCGGAGAAGCTCGGAGAGCGCTTCCTCGCCGTTCTGCGGTGTGAAGGGCGGCGCGAAGCGGTGGGGGTTGGTGTACGTCGTCTTGCGCCCGCGGTTCGGGCCGTAGCAGAGCACCCCCGCGGTGGCAGCGGCGGGAATCGCCTGCCGCCAGCGCGGCCAGTACCCCTGGAAAGCGGGCATCACCAGGTCACCCGCCCAGGCGCCGGTCCGGGCCACGACCTCATCGGTCAGCTCGTCGACGGTGAGATCGTGCTCGGAGAGCGCTCCCCCGATCGCCGCGACCACCTCGGCCGTCTGCTCCGACGTCATCCGCATCTCGGCGGTCGGTTGCGAACCCGAACTCGGCAGCGCCCCCAACGCTCCTGTCCACAGCGGCAGGTCCTCGGTCGGCAGCAGATGCACCGTGCCTCGCGGACCGAACGTCTTCACCAGGGTCCGGTCCTGCCACAGCGCCTGCTGCACGTCCAGCCGGGTCGCGCTCTCCAGCCGCAGCGCCACCGACACCTCACCGGCCGACAGCACCTGGGCATGAGCCCCGCACATCGCTCGCACAACCTCTGCCGGGCTTCCCCCCGACGGCACTCGGAGGTGATGCCGCTGCATCCGCCGCGCGACCACGGACTGCCAACTCAGCTTCATACAGAGCACGGTAGGCGGAGTAGAGGACAGCGACTGGCCGCACTCAGCGATGAACCGCGAGCTCGAACTCCTTGACGTACGGCTGAACGCCCATCCGGCTCTGCGGCTCCGTGCCGTCGTTCCAGACCCGCAACTGCTGCACACCGCGGGTGTCCGGGCGGTAGGTCAGCCGGTACCGGCCATCCGCGCCGGCAGCGACCGTGGCGGTCACCTTCACCCACTGAGTTCCGACCCGACGTTCCACCCACACCGGAACGGCTCCCGGGGCCACCTTGCCGGTGACAACGACGCGCTGCCCGACAGCCGGCGTCCGGTCACTCACGCTGACACTTACGAGTCCGTGCACCTGGGCATCGTTGAAGCCGGAACTTCCCAGCCACCGCTCGTCTCCGGCGAACACCACACTGCCCGCGAAGCTGTTGTAGATCCGTACGTCAAGGCGGTACGCGCCGGAGGCGTCCGTGACCGTCGGCACGTTCGGATGGCCGTCGACGCCGTTGCCGGTCGTGATGGACAGGTCGCGTCCCGGCATCCGCCGCCAGCCGTCGGCCGCGGTCCAGCCCTCGAGGTATCCCGACACCGTCACCAGGTCGCCGTAGCCGACGTACGACGCCGGCGCGGTCGAGGTGATCCGGGTCTGGTCGAGCACCCGGAGCAGGTACGGCGCGACCGGCTGGAAGGTTCGGGTCTGCGACGTGCCGGACGCCACGTCGTGCACGGTGAACGAGGACAGGTACCAGTCACCCGACTGAGTGCCGAGTGGTACCTCGAACATCGCATCGCCGAAGAAGATCTGCTCGCCGCTGCGCACTGCGGTGAGGATTCCCGTGGACGGGCACCCCGCTTTCGGCGTCACTCGCCCGGTCAGCACCGACGCCTCAGGCGCCTGCTGGTACGCGTACACGTCGCCAACGGAAGGAAGTGAACACATCGGGTCGTCGGCGGCCGCCGACCCGGCCGGTACGAGCACCGCGGCCAGCGGGAGCGCGACGGCAAGGAGCCGTCGCAGAAAAGAACACTTCATGGTGGACCTCCTGGTCTCACCACAATTGATGCGAAGCCACGCTGCGATGTTGCGCCGCTGCCTGGCGGGCTGGTGCCAATGCGCGGGCACCGGCCAGTACGCGGGGGCCGGTGCGCGGGGATCGGCCAGTGCAGTGCCCGGGCACCGGCCAGTACGCGGGGACCGGGCGCGGCGCGGCGAGCGGGCGCGGCGACCGATCAGTGCCAGCGGGAGGCGACCAGGTTCCAGATGACGCCGGCGAGCGCGTCCTTGCTGCCGGAGGGAACCGGCAGAGCGTTGCCGTCGCGATCGAGAACGACCGCCTCGTTCAGGTCGCTGCCGAAGACCTTGCCGCCGGAGACGTCGTTCACGACCAGCAGGTCGCAGCCCTTGCGGGCCAGCTTGGCCCGGCCGAGGTCGAGCACGGAGTGCGACGCGTCGCCGGTTTCCGCGGCGAAGCCGACGATCACCTGGCCGGCGCGCTGCCGGTCGTGCGCGACGGTGGCCAGGATGTCCGGGTTCTGCACCAGCTGCACCGCCGGGACGGCGCCGTCCTCGGTCTTCTTGATCTTGTGCTCGGCGACGTCGGCCGGCCGGAAGTCCGCCGGTGCGGCCGCCATCACGATCGCGTCCGCGTCGGCCGCGCGGCCGGTGATCTCGTCGTACAGGTCGCGGGTCGAGGTGACCGGGACGACCTGGACGCCGGCCGGGTCGGGCAGCTCGGAGTTCGCCGCGACCAGGGTCACCTTGGCGCCGCGCGCGGCCGCGATCCGGGCCAGCGCGTAGCCCTGCTTGCCGGACGAGGAGTTGCCCAGGTACCGGACCGGGTCGAGGTGTTCGCGGGTGCCGCCGGCGCTGACCAGGACGTGCTTGCCGGTCAGGTCGGCGACCGACTCGCCGGCCGCGCGGGCGGTGGAGTCGGCGAGCATCAGCTGGCTGATCGCGAAGATCTCGGCCGGCTCGGGCAGCCGGCCGCGGCCGGTGTCAGCGCCGGTCAGCCGGCCCACGGCGGGGTCGAGCACGGTGATGCCGCGCGAGCGCAGGATCGCGACGTTCGCCTGAGTGGCCGGGTGCTCCCACATCTCCGTGTGCATCGCGGCCGCGAACAGGATCGGGCAGCGCGCGGTCAGCAGCGTGTTGGTGAGCAGGTCGTCGGCCAGGCCGTGCGCCGCCTTGGCGATCAGGTTCGCGGTGGCGGGCGCGACGACGACGAGGTCGGCGCCCTTGCCGATCCGGACGTGCGGGACCTCGTGCACGTAACCGAACGGATCGGCCGTCACCGGCTGCCCGGACAGCGCGGCCCAGGTGGCCGCGCCGACGAATTCCAGGGCGGCCGCCGTCGGCACCACCCGGACCTGGTGCCCGGACTCGGTCAGCCGGCGCAGCAGGTCACAGACCTTGTACGCCGCGATGCCGCCGCCGACGCCGAGCACGACCGACGGCTTCTTCGGCGGGTGGACCGGCCGGGTCAGCGGGTCGTCCCGCTCGCCGTCCGCCGAGGCGGCGCCGGTCGCGACCGGCTCGGCGGAGACGCCAGAAGCCCCGGTGACTGCCTGCGCCCGGTCGGGCGTGTCGTCACCAGGGCCGTGGGGGGTCCCCCCGGTCGCGTTCATCGACGCGGAACTACTCGGCGGCGGACTTCTCAGCAGCGGCGGCAGCGGCCTCCGCCTCGGCTTCGGGGTCGATGTCCGTGCAGGTCAGCACGCCGTCGTTGATCTCGCGCATCGCGATCGACAGCGGCTTCTCCTGCACGTGGGTCTCGACCAGCGGGCCGACGTACTCGAGCAGGCCCTCGCCGAGCTGGGAGTAGTAGGCGTTGATCTGCCGGGCGCGCTTGGCCGAGTACAGGACGAGCTTGTACTTGGAGTCGGTGTGGGTGAGCAGGTCGTCGATCGGCGGGGAGGTGATGCCGATGGCGACAGGCTGGTTGCCAGACAAGTTCAGCTCTTTCCAGAGATGGAGGGTGATCGAATCAACTTTACCAACTGATCGGCCGCCTCCCGAACCGAGGCGTTCACGATCGTCACGTCGAACTCCTTCTCGGCGGCCAGCTCGAGCACCGCGGTCTCCAGCCGGCGCTCCCGCTCGTCGGCCGTCTCGGTACCGCGGCCGACCAGCCGGCGGACCAGTTCGTCCCAGCTCGGCGGGGCCAGGAAGACGAAGTGCGCCTCCGGCATCGTCGCCCGGACCTGGCGGGCGCCCTGCAGGTCGATCTCCAGCAGCGCCGGGCGGCCGGCGGCCAGCTTGTCCAGCACCGGCTGCTTCGGGGTGCCGTAGCGGGCCGCCTTGTGCACGACGGCCCACTCCAGCAGCTCGCCGTCGGCGATCATCCGGTCGAACTCGTCGTCGGACACGAACAGGTAGTGCACGCCGTGCACCTCGCCCGGCCGCGCCTTGCGCGTCGTCGCCGACACCGAGATCCACACGTCGGGGAACCGCTCGCGGATCTCCGCGGCCACGGTGCCCTTGCCGACGGCGGTCGGGCCGGCCAGCACGGTCAGCCGCGCCGGCGGCCGGCCGGAGCCGTCGTCGCCGCCCGGCGTGTGGGCATCGTCACGCGTGGCCCGGTCGGCCGGCCGGTGGGCGTCGTGGCCGGCTGGTGTGTCGGGTGTCCTGTGCTTGGTCATCTCCACACCAGTGTCCAACGAGTCAGCGAGGATTTCGGTCCGGCTCACTCGGCGAATTCGCGCATCAGCGCGGCGATCTGGTTCGAGCCCAGTCCGCGCACCCGGCGGGTCTCCGAGATGCCGGCCCGCTGCATGATCTGCTGGGCGCGGACCTTACCGACGCCGGGGATGCACTGCAGCAGCGCGCTGACCCGCATCTTGCCGATCACCTCGTTGGTCTGCCCCTCTTGCAGAACCTCGGTGGGAGACGCTCCGGAGTGCCGGATCCGGTTCTTGATCTCCGCACGCTCTCGCCGTGCGGCCGCGGCCTTGTCCAGGGCAGCCGCTCGCTGCTCCGGGGTCAAAGAAGGAAGTGGCACCGTTTCACCTGTCCCGTTGTATGGCTTCGCAGGTGAACCTAACACGCCGGACGGCAGCCTCAGTTCAGTGCCGGGACGTCGACTTTGCACGCGTCCTTGGCGTGCGTCACGATCTGCCGGTACGCCGCCGTGACCGCGCCGGTCTCCTTGCTGAGCCGAGCCAGCTCGACACGGTCGGTACCGGCCTTCTGCGCCTTCTCGGCGAACGCGACCACCGTCGACCAGTCGTCCTTCACCTCGGCCGGCGCGCTGCCCTGCAGCTTCTTCGCGTCCTCGAGGATCTTGGTGTAGTCGGCCGGGTTCTGCGGGTTCACGTCGGCCGCGGAGGCGGCGTAGCCGGCCAGGTCCACGCAGTACGCCTGCTCCTCGGTGCACGCGGTCAGTCCGGCGGCCGCGGCGAGCAGGGTCGCCGTCAGTACTGCGGTGCGCATCGTCGATTCCATCCTCGGGGGTCGGGAAGGGTCGGTCTCCGGGGTGTCGCCGACGACGCTACCGGCCGTGACCAAACCATCGAAAAACAATACTTTTCACTCTCCGGCGCCATGGCGGCAGGCGGACGGCGACCCGGTACGGGCCGCCGTCCGGGCCGGGTCAGGAGTTCTCGATGCTGACCTTGCAGGTGTCCTTGGCGTGCTTGGCGATCGCCTCGGACGCCTTGCCGATCTTCTCGCCGTCGTTCTTGGCCAGCTCCGCCAGCTTGGTCTGGTCGCCGCCGGCGTCCTTGGCCTTCTCGGAGTAGTCCAGCACGACCTTCCAGTCGTCCTTCAGGTCGTCCGGCGCCGACTTGGACAGCTTCTTCGCCTCGCCGCGCATCTTGTCCACCGCGCCGGAGTCCTTGATGTCGAGGCCCTTGACCGCCTCGGCATAGCTCTTCAGCTCGGCGCAGTAGTCGCCGCCCGAGCACGCCGTCAACACCCCGACGCTCATCGTCACCACTGCCGCGAGGGCCGCAACCTTGCGCATTCCCGTCCCATCTGTTGCCGCGGGCAACCCCTCGTCGCCCGTCACGGCAACCTTGGCCGCCAACCGGGTCAGCGCCGGGCCTGCGCGGCCGTGAAGAACGTCGCATCCCGGTGCCGGAACCGGGTGGTGACCTGGCGCGTCAGGCGGTCGTGATCCCGCAGCTCCGGGTGCCGTGCTCAGCGATCCGCTGGCCGGCCTCGGACGCCTGCCGGCCGGTCGCCGCGCCGATCTGCTGCAGCTTCGCCTGGTCGCCGTCGGCTGCCCGAACGTCCTCCAGGTAACCGTGCAGCAGCGTCCAGTCGGCCTTGAGGCTGTCCGGCGACGACTTGGCGAGGCCGCTGGCGTCCTGGATCAGCTTGTCGAGCGCCGCAGTGTCCGAAGGGTCGTTGAAGCCGCCCAGCGCCGTCGTGTACGTCCGCAGGCCGGTGCAGTAGTCCGCGGCCTGGTCATTGCCGGAAGGCGCGGTCAGCGCCGTCACCCCGATCACGGCGGCGACGACAAGCGCCGCAGCAGCGGCGTACTGCCTTCGGGCCGGCATCAGTAGCCCAGCACGGCGCGGTAGGCGTCGTTGGCGCGCGCAGCGGCGTCCTGCAGACCCCGGGCGTCCGGACCGGCGCCGAGGATCTCCCGCGAGCTCGCCGGTACGACGTTGCGCACGGCCGGCCCGAAGACTTCGAGCAGGCTCTCCGCGGTCGCGCCCTGCGCGCCGAGTCCGGGCGCGAGCAGCGGGCCACGGATGTCCAGGTTCTCGTCGGTCTTCGCGATCGTCGCGCCGACGACCGCACCGAACGAGCCGAGATCCTCGGTGTCCGCGTTCAGCGCGCGCAGGCCGTCGAGCACGGCGCCGGCCACGGTCGGCCCGTCCGTCGTCCGGGCGGACTGGAACTGCGGGCCCTCCGGGTTCGAGGTCAGGGCGAGCACGAACAGGCCGGCCCCGGCCGCGCGGGCCTCGTCGATCGTGGGCTGCAGCGACCCGAAGCCGAGGTACGGGCTGACGGTCAGCGCGTCGCACGCCAGCGGCGCCTTCTCCGCCAGGTACGCCGCGGCGTAGCCCGCCATCGTCGTACCGATGTCGCCGCGCTTGGCGTCGATGATCACCAGCGCCCCGGCCTCGCGCAGCCGGATCGTGGCCTGCTCCAGGACGGCGATGCCGGCCGAGCCGAACCGCTCGAAGAACGCCGACTGCGGCTTGAACACCGCGACCCGGTCGGCCAGCGCGTCCACCACGCCGTTCGTGAAGGCGGCCAGGCCTTCGGTGGTGTCTGGCAGGCCCCAGGATTCCAGCAGGTGGGCGTGCGGGTCGATGCCGACGCAGAGCGGGCCGCGGTCGACCATGGCGGCGCGCAGGCGGGTGCCGAACGGCTGGTTGCTCATCGCAAGATCACGCTCTCTCATGACGGAGTACTCGGCGTGGCGGGACGGTGGTTCGCGGCCAGCAGCCGGTTGGTCGCCCGGACCAGCCCGGGGCCGCGGTAGATCAGGCCGGTGTAGAGCTGCACGAGGCTGGCGCCGGCGTCGATCAACCGGGCCGCGTCGCTGGGGTCCAGAATGCCGCCGACGCCGATGATCGGCAGCGCTCCCCCGGTCTCGGCGTGGATGTGGGCGACGGTCTTGGCCGAGATCTCGGTCAGCGGCCGGCCGGACAACCCGCCGGCCTCGGCGGCCAGGGCCTGGTCCGCGGGCGCCAGTGCCTCGCGGCCGATGGTCGTGTTGGTGGCGATGATGCCGGCGACGCCGGCATCGGTGCAGACCCCGAGCAGCTCGTCGATCGCCGCCTCGGTCAGGTCCGGCGCGATCTTCACCAGGATCGGCTTGACCGCACCCGAACCGGAACCCGACTCCGCGCCGGAACCCGACTCCGCGCCCGACCTCGACTCCGCCCCGGAACCCGAGGTCGCGCCGAAGCCGGAGCCGGAGCCCGATCCGGCGAGGGCGGCCGCCTCGGTGTGCAGGGCGGCGAGCAGTTCGCGGAGGTGGCCGGCGTCTTGCAGAGAGCGCAATCCCGGCGTGTTCGGCGAGCTGACGTTGACCGCGAAGTAGTCGCCGAAGCGGTACAGCCGGCGCAGCGACGTCACGTAGTCCTCGACCGCGTCCTCGATCGGCGTCACCTTCGACTTGCCGATCGAGATTCCCAGCGGGTACCCCAGCGGCCCGTACGCCGCGAGCCGGTCGGCCAGCGCGGCGGAGCCGAGGTTGTTGAAGCCCATCCGGTTGATCACGGCCTCGCTCTCGACCAACCGGAACAGCCGGGGTTTCTCGTTGCCCGGCTGCGGGTGCGCCGTCACCGTGCCGACCTCGACGAAGCCGAACCCGAGCGCGCGCCAGGCGGGCAGCGCGATCCCGTTCTTGTCCATGCCCGCCGCCAGCCCGACCGGACTGGGGAACCGCACCCCGAACACGGTCCGGGCCAGGCCGGCCGGCAGCGCGCCGTACGAGCGCGAGAGAGCGCTCACCGCGCCCGGAACGCGGGTCAGCCGGCGCAACCCGTGCAGGGTCTGCTCGTGCGCCACCTCGGCGTCACCCCGGCCCAGCCGGTACAGGACCGGCCGGACCAGGGTGCGGTACGCCGAACTCACTGCTGACCGCGGATCCGCGAGACCCAGTCCTGCAGGGACCGGACGCCGATGCCACCGGCCTGCTGCGCCTCGATCCCCTGGACCGCGGCCGCCAACCCTTGCACCGTCGTGATGCACGGGATGTTCCGGGCCACCGCCGCGCTGCGGATCTCGTAGCCGTCGATCCGCGGCGAGCCGCCCTGGGTGACCCCGATCGGGGTGTTGACGATCAGGTTGAGCTCACCGTCCTGGACCATCTGCACGATCGTCGGCTCGCCGTTCGGCCCCGGACCCTGACTGCTCTTGCGGACCGTCACCGCCTCGACGCCGTTGCGCCGCAGCACGTCGGCGGTGCCCTCGGTGGCGTAGATCTGGAAGCCGAGATCGGCCAGCCGCTTGACCGGGAAGATCATGTGCCGCTTGTCCCGGTTCGCGACCGACACGAACACCTTGCCCGAGCCCGGCAGCGGCTGCGACGCCCCCGCCTGCGACTTCGCGAATGCCGTCCCGAAGGTGTCGTCGATGCCCATCACCTCGCCGGTCGAGCGCATCTCCGGCCCCAGCACGGTGTCGACCGACGAGCCGTCGATGGTCCGGAACCGGTTGAACGGCATCACCGCTTCCTTGACCGCGATCGGCGTCGACGGCGGCAGCGTGCCCCCGTCGCCGGTCTGCGGCAGCATGCCCTCGGTCCGCAGCTGCGCGATCGTGGCGCCCAGCATCACCCGGGCGGCCGCCTTGGCCAGCGGCGTCGCGGTCGCCTTCGACACGAACGGCACGGTCCGCGAGGCGCGCGGGTTCGCCTCCAGCACGTAGAGCACGTCGCCGGCCAGCGCGTACTGCACGTTCAGCAGGCCGCGCACCCCGACGCCGCGGGCGATCGCCTCGGTGGACTGCCGGATCTTCTCGATGTCGGCGTTGCCGAGCGTGATCGGCGGCAGCGCGCAGGACGAGTCGCCGGAGTGCACGCCGGCCTCCTCGATGTGCTCCATCACGCCACCGAGGAACAACTCCTCGCCGTCGAACAGGCCGTCCACGTCGATCTCGACCGCGTCGTCCAGGAACCGGTCGATCAGCACCGGGTGCTCCCAGTCGGCGGCCAGCTGGTCACCGCTCAGCCGCCGCAGCGCCGCCGTCAGCTCGGCGTCGCTGTAGACGATCTCCATGCCCCGGCCGCCCAGCACGTACGACGGCCGCACCAGCACCGGGAACCCGATCTCGGCCGCGATCTCCTGCGCCTCGCCGAACGACATCGCCGTGCCGTGCTTCGGCGCCGGCAGCGAGGCCTCGGCCAGCACCTTGCCGAAGGCGCCGCGTTCCTCGGCCAGGTGGATCGCCTGGGGCGACGTACCGACGATCGGCACGCCGGCGTCGGCGAGCCGCTGGGCCAGGCCGAGCGGGGTCTGGCCGCCGAGCTGCACGATCACGCCCGCGATCGGGCCCGCCTGCATCTCGGCGTACACGATCTCCAGCACGTCCTCGCAGGTGAGCGGCTCGAAGTAGAGCCGGTCGGAGGTGTCGTAGTCGGTGGAGACGGTCTCGGGGTTGCAGTTCACCATCACCGTGCAGTAGCCGGCGTCGCGCAGCGCCATCGACGCGTGCACGCAGGAGTAGTCGAACTCGATGCCCTGGCCGATCCGGTTCGGGCCTGAGCCCAGGATCAGCACGGCCGGCTTCGTCCGCGGCGCCACCTCGGTCTCCTCGTCGTACGACGAGTAGTGGTACGGCGTGGCGGCGGCGAACTCGGCCGCGCAGGTGTCGACGGTCTTGTAGACCGGCCGGATCCCGAGCGCCTGCCGGACCCCGCGCACGACGTCCTCGGCCAGGTCGCGGATCTCGGCCAGCTGCAGGTCGGAGAAGCCGTGCCGCTTGGCCAGCCGAAGGATGTCCGGGGTCAGCCGCGGCGCCGCGGCGACCTGCAGCGCGGTCTCGTGGATCAGGTACAGCTGGTCGACGAACCACGGGTCGATCCTGGTCGCGTCGTGGATCTGCTCCGGCGTGGCACCGGCCCGGATCGCGTCCATGATCGTCCGCAGCCGGCCGTCGTGCGGGGTCCGGATCCGCTCCAGCAGCGGCTCCAGCTCGGTCGCGGGCGGGCCGGCCCAGGAGAACCGGGCCTCCGGCTTCTCCAGCGACCGCAGCGCCTTCTGCAGCGCCTCGGTGTAGTTGCGGCCGATCGCCATCGCCTCGCCGACGCTCTTCATGTGCGTGGTCAGCGTCGCGTCGGCGGCCGGGAACTTCTCGAACGCGAACCGCGGCACCTTCACCACCACGTAGTCCAGCGTCGGCTCGAAGCTGGCCGGGGTCTGCCGGGTGATGTCGTTCGGGATCTCGTCCAGGGTGTAGCCGATCGCGACCTTGGCGGCGATCTTGGCGATCGGGAAGCCGGTCGCCTTGGAGGCCAGCGCGGACGAGCGCGACACCCGCGGGTTCATCTCGATCACGATCAGCCGGCCGTCGGCCGGGTTCACCGCGAACTGGATGTTGCAGCCGCCGGTGTCGACGCCGACCTCGCGGATGATGCCGATCGCCAGGTCCCGCATGGTCTGGTACTCGCGGTCGGTCAGCGTCATCGCCGGCGCCACCGTGACCGAGTCGCCGGTGTGCACGCCCATCGGGTCGACGTTCTCGATCGAGCAGACGATCACGACGTTGTCGGCCTTGTCGCGCATCACCTCCAGCTCGTACTCCTTCCAGCCGACGATCGACTCCTCGATCAGCACCTCGGTGGTCGGGCTGGCGACCAGACCGGCGCCGGCGATCCGGCGCAGGTCCAACTCGTTGTAGGCCATCCCGGAGCCGACACCACCCATCGTGAACGACGGCCGGACCACCAGCGGGTAGCCCATCTCGGCGGCCGCGCCGAGCACGTCGTCCATCGTGTGGCAGACCACCGAGCGGGCCACCTCGGCGCCGAGCGTCTCGACGATCGCCTTGAACGACTCGCGGTTCTCACCGCGCTGGATCGCGTCGACCGAGGCGCCGATCAGCTCGACGCCGTACTTGTCCAGCACGCCGTTGTCGTGCAGCGCGATCGCGGCGTTCAGCGCGGTCTGGCCGCCCAGGGTGGCGAGCAGCACGTCCGGCCGCTCCTTCTCGATCACCTTCTCGACGAACTCCGGGGTGATCGGCTCGACGTAGGTCGCGTCGGCGAACTCCGGGTCGGTCATGATCGTGGCCGGGTTGGAGTTGACCAGGACGACCCGGAAGCCCTCCTCCTTGAGCACCCGGCACGCCTGGGTGCCGGAGTAGTCGAACTCGCAGGCCTGACCGATCACGATCGGGCCGGAGCCGATGACCAGCACCGACTCGATATCCGTACGGCGGGGCATCAGCTACGACCTTCCATCAGTTCCACGAAGCGATCGAACAGGTACGCCGAGTCGTGCGGGCCGGCGGCCGCCTCGGGGTGGTACTGCACCGAGAACGCCAGTACCCGGCCGTCGCGCCCGGTCAACCTGAGCCCTTCGACCACGTTGTCGTTGAGCGAGACGTGACTGACCTCGGCGGTCCCGTACGGCGTCTCGACCGACTCCTCGATCGGCGCGTCGACCGCGAAGCCGTGGTTCTGCGAGGTGATCTCCACCTTGCCGGTGGCCCGGTCGAGTACCGGCTGGTTGATGCCGCGGTGCCCGTACTTCAGCTTGAAGGTGCCCAGTCCGAGCGCGCGGCCGAAGACCTGGTTGCCGAAGCAGATGCCGAAGTACGGCTTGTTCTGCTCCAGCAGCGCCTTGAGCAGCGTGGTCGGGTGCTCGGTGGTCTGCGGGTCGCCGGGGCCGTTGCTCATGAAGATGCCGTCGGGGTCGCGGGCCAGGATCTCCTCCAGCGAGGCGGTCGAGGGCAGCACGTGCACCTCGATGCCGCGCTCGGCCATCCGCTTGGGCGTCATCGACTTGATGCCGAGGTCGAGGGCGACCACGGTGAACCGCTTGTCCCCCTCCGCCGGCACCACGTACGGCTCGGTCACGGTGACCTCCGAGGCGAGGTCCGCGCCGGTCATCTGCGGCTGCTCGAGCACCTTGCGCAGCAGCTGCGCCGGGTCCAGGATCTCGGTCGAGATCCCGGCCCGCATCGCGCCGCGCTCGCGCAGGTGCCGGGTCAGCGCCCGGGTGTCGATCCCGGAGATGCCGACGATGCCCTGCGCCTTCAGCTGGTCGTCCAGCGTGCGGGTGGCGCGCCAGTTCGACGGCACCCGGGCGGGGTCGCGCACGACGTAGCCGGCGACCCAGATCCGCTGTGACTCGTCGTCCTCGTCGTTCACGCCGGTGTTGCCGATGTGCGGGGCGGTCTGGGTGACGATCTGGCGGTGGTACGACGGGTCGGTCAGGGTCTCCTGGTAGCCGGTCATGCCGGTGGTGAAGACGGCCTCGCCGAACGTCTCGCCGGTCGCTCCGTACGACGTACCGGCGAACGCGCGGCCGTCCTCGAGGACCAGCAGGGCCGGTCCGGATGCAGGCTGGCTCATTGCTCGGCTCCGATCAGGGTGGTGATGGATTCGGTCAGGGGTGCGGTGTCGGCCTTGTGCCGGGGCCGGAAGCCGGTGTCCAGCTCGCGGCCGTCGTGCTGCCAGCTGACCACCAGCAGGCCGGACGCCTCGGCGGTCACCTTGCCGGCGATGCCGCGGTCGGTCCGCACGGCGGTCAGCTGGGCGGCCGGGATGAACACGTCCGCCGCGCCCTGGCGGTGGAAGATCAGGCCGGCCGGGGACACGGCCAGGTCCGCGGCGCTGCGGACGCCGAGCTCGTGCACCGCGATCCGGTCCATCCAGTCGCCGGCGGTGGTGGTCGCGACGTACACGCCCTCGACGCCGGGCGTGGTGTCGTCGGCCGGCACCGGCGGCAGCGGGGCCAGGTCGGCCTGGCGGCGCTGCCGGTTCCGCCAGCCGCGCAGCATGCCGTAGTACCCGGCGGCGATCACCAGCAGAGTGCCGGCGATTCCGAGCGCAGTTCTCACCGGGCCAGCTTTCCGTCGAGCACCGTCGGCGTACCGCGCAGGAAGGTGGCGACCACCCGGCCCGGCAGGGTCATGCCCTCGAACGGGGTGTTGCGCGACAGCGACGCCGTCTCGGTCGGTACGACGGTGCGCTGGGCGGCCGGGTCGACGAGGGTCAGGTTCGCCGCGGCGCCGGCCTCCAGGCGCCGGCCGTGGTCGGACAGCTGGCCGATCGCCGCCGGGCGGTGGCTCATCCGGTCGGCGAGATCGGCCCAGGTCATCAGCTTGGTGTCGATCATCGCGTGCTGAACGACCGAGAGAGCGGTCTCCAGCCCGGTCATCCCGAACGCGGCCGCGCTCCACTCGCAGTCCTTGTCCTCGACCGGGTGCGGCGCGTGATCGGTGGCGACGATGTCGATGGTGCCGTCGGCCAGGCCCTCGCGGACCGCCTCGACATCCGCCTTCGTGCGCAGCGGCGGGTTCACCTTGTAGACCGGGTTGTACGACGCGGCCAGGTCCTCGGTGAGCAGCAGGTGGTGCGGGGTCACCTCGGCGGTGACCTCCAGGCCGCGCTTCTTCGCCGCGCGGACGATCTCCACCGAACCCTTGGTGGACAGGTGGCAGATGTGCAGCATGGACCCGACGTGCGCGTTCAGCAGGATGTCGCGGGCGATGATCGACTCCTCGGCCACGCTCGGCCAGCCGGTCAGGCCGAGAACGCCGGAGAGCGCTCCCTCGTTCATCTGCGCCCCCTGGGTCAGCCGCGGCTCCTGCGCGTGCTGGGCGACCACACCGCCGAACGCCTTCACGTACTCCAGCGCGCGGCGCATCAGCGCGGCGTCCCACACGCAGTCGCCGTCGTCGGAGAAGACCCGCACCCTGGCGGCCGAGTCCGCCATCGCGCCCAGCTCAGCCAGCTGGGTGCCCTGGCGGCCGACGGTGACCGCGCCGATCGGGAACACGTCGGCGTAGCCACTCTCGCGACCGAGGCGCCAGACCTGCTCGACCACCCCGGCGGTGTCGGCGCACGGATCGGTGTTCGCCATCGCGAAGACCGCGGTGAACCCGCCGGCCGCGGCGGCCCGGGTGCCGGTCAGCACCGTCTCGGCGTCCTCGCGGCCGGGCTCGCGCAGGTGGGTGTGCAGGTCGACCAGGCCGGGCAGCGCGATCAGGCCGGTCGCGTCGAGCGTCTCGACGTCCTGCGGCTTCTCGAGATCGGCGCCGATGGCAACGATCTCGCCGTTGTCCAGGAGGAGGTCCGCGACCTCACCGCCGACGATCTTCGCTCCGGTGATCAAGTACGCGGTCATGCGGTCTGCTCCTCGGTGTTCTCGTTGTAACCGGACAGCAGCAGGTAGAGCACCGCCATCCGGATCGCCACGCCGTTGGTGACCTGCTCGACGATCACCGAGCGGGTCGAGTCGGCGACCTCGGCGCTGATCTCCATGCCGCGGTTCATCGGGCCGGGGTGCAGCACGATCGCCTCCTCCGGCAGCTGCGCCATCCGGTGCACGTCCAGCCCGTAGCGCCGGGTGTACTCCCGGGCGCTGGGGAAGAACGCGTCGTTCATCCGCTCCCGCTGGACCCGCAGCATCATCACCGCGTCGCTCTTCGGCAGCGCCGCGTCCAGGTCGTACGACGTGGTGCACGGCCAGCTGGTCATGTCGACCGGCAGCAGCGTCGGCGGCGCCACGACGGTCACGTCGGCGCCGAGCGTGGACAGCAGCAGCACGTTCGACCGGGCCACCCGGGAGTGCAGGACGTCGCCGACGATGGTGATCCGCCGGCCCTCCAGGGAGCCGAGGTGGCGGCGCATCGTGAACGCGTCGAGCAGCGCCTGGGTCGGGTGCTCGTGGGTGCCGTCGCCGGCGTTGACGACCGAGCCGTTCAGCCAGCCGGAGGTGGCCAGCAGGTGCGGGGCGCCGGACGAGCCGTGCCGGCAGACGACGCCGTCGGCGCCCATCGCCTGCAGGGTGAGCGCGGTGTCCTTGAGGCTCTCCCCCTTGCTGACGCTGGAGCCCTTGGCGGAGAAGTTGATCACGTCCGCCGACAGCCGCTTGGCGGCCGCCTCGAACGAGATCCTGGTCCGGGTGGAGTCCTCGAAGAACAGGTTCACCACGGTCCGGCCGCGCAGGGCCGGCAGCTTCTTGATCGGGCGGTCCGCCAGCGAGCGCATCTCCTCGGCGGTGTCCAGGATCAGGTGGGCGTCGTCGCGGGACAGGTCGCCCGCGCTGAGCAGGTGGCGCATCACGCGGTCGCTCCGGTCGTGTCGGTGGACCTCTCGGCGGGCTTGGCGGCCGGCTTGTCGGCGATCACCACGGCGTCGGCGCCGTCGTAGTCGGTCAGGTGCACGGTGACCCGCTCGGCCAGCGAGGTAGGCAGGTTCTTGCCGACGTAGTCGGCGCGGATCGGCAGTTCGCGGTGACCCCGGTCGACCAGAACCGCCAGCTGGACCGCCTTCGGCCGGCCGATGTCGCCGATGGCGTCGAGCGCGGCCCGGATCGTGCGTCCGGAGAACAGCACGTCGTCGACCAGCACGACCACCTTGCCGTCGATGCCGTCGGCCGGGATGTCGGTGTGCTCGAGCGCGCGGGCCGGCTTGAGGCCGATGTCGTCGCGGTACATCGTCACGTCGAGTGACCCTGTCGGCACGCTGCGCCCCTCGACTGCGGCGATGCGGTCGCGGATACGGGTGGCGAGGCCGACGCCGCGGGTGGGGATGCCGAGCAGCACGACCGGGTCGGCGCCTCGGTTGCGCTCGAGGATCTCGTGCGCGATCCGGGTCAGTGCCCGGGAAATGTCGGATGCATCAAGAACTGTGCGCGGTGCCGCGTGCGAGTCGGGTGACTGCGGCCTCGGGGCAGGGTTCATCGCAACCGTTCCTCCTTTCCCGCCTCACCGGACGGGTCTTTAAAGGACGTTCGGACCGCTTGACATGGTATCGGAAGTGACACGCCGTCTTGACGCTGGCCTCCGGCCCGGAATATTGTTACTCTGTGTAATCATGGGGGGTTTCAGAGAACGGCCCACACCCGGGTCTTTGCCTGGGGCCCCTGCTCGAGACTAAAAGTCGGAGGGAAGAACCAGCGTGCCTAGCGAATACGCGAAGACACTGGGCGGCAAGTTGCGCGCCATCCGCCAGCAGCAAGGTTTGTCGCTGCACGGCGTGGAAGAGAAGTCCAAGGGTCGCTGGAAGGCGGTCGTCGTCGGCTCGTACGAGCGTGGCGATCGGGCCGTCACTGTCCAGAAGCTCGCCGAGCTCGCCGATTTCTACGGCGTGCCGATCCGTGAGCTGCTGCCTGGTTCGGCCAGCGCGGCCGCCGCGGCAGCCGCTCCCCCCAGGTTGATCCTCGACCTGGAGGCCCTGCAGCACCTCGACGCGAGCGAGGCCGGTCCGCTGACGCGGTACGCGGCCACCATCCAGGCTCAGCGCGGGGACTACAACGGCAAGGTGCTGTCGATCCGTCAGGACGACATGCGCACGCTCGCCGTGATCTACGACGAGTCGCCGACCACGTTGACCGAGCGCTTCATCTCCTGGGGCGTGCTGAACCCGGAGGCGAAGGGCGACGTCGAGGAGGCGTCCGAGGCCGCCGGAGCCTGAGCACCACCACGCGCGACCAAGACGGTCGGGGCTCGTAGCAGCTTGCCCGCGGCCGCCTGTCCGTCCCACTTCACTGGGACGGCCCCACTGACCGATTCGCTGTCACCGGCTGGACGTGCCCGTCGCTCGCCCAGCTGACCCGGATCTCCTCGGCGCTCCACGGCCGAGGAACCACCTCACCACCGCACCAGGCGCGCACTTCGCACCGCGCGTCGCGGCGTACGGGCCGGCAGCGGCCGTCAGCACGTAGTACCAGCAAGGCGAAGCAGTAGTCAGGACCACAGCAGGACGCAGTGAGGCAGACTGCGCACACGCAGCACGAGTCGGCACCGTTCGCGGTGACGGCTTGTTCAGGCCGGGGCCGTTCCCCCCGCGCCGCTCACGGGGAGGACGCATCGGCCCGGGACCGCACCGAGGCGGTACCGGGCCTGATCTGTCTCTGCGCGGGCTCTTCTTCGCGACACCAGGCGCTTCCGCGCGACCGCCAGGCCGACCCGGCGGTCAGACGCCGAGGGTCGGCTTCAGCTGGAGCAGCCGGGCCAGCAGACCGTTGACGAACGCGGGCGACTCGTCGGTGGACAGGTCCCGCGCGAGCGCGACGGCTTCGCTGACCGCGACCACGTCCGGCACCTGCTCGTCGAACAGCAACTCGTACACCCCGATCCGCAGCACGTTGCGGTCGACCGCCGGCATCCGATCCAGCGTCCAGCCGACCGAGTGCGTGCTGAGCAGGTCGTCGATCGCGGCGATGTGCTCGGCGACACCCTCGACCAGCGCCACGGTGAACTCGTTCACCGGCGGGTCGTTGTCGGCCACGCGATCGGCCAGGGTGCCGCCGACCGGCAGTCCCCGGACCTCCGACTCGTACAGCACGTCCAGGGCGCGCTTGCGGGCCTTGCTGCGGGCAGACATGTTCGGTTGTCGCTCCAGTGTCCGGTGGCGGGTCAGGACGTGACGCGGCCGAGGTAGTCCCCGGTCCGGGTGTCCACCTTGACCTTTTCGCCGGTGGTCAGGAACAGCGGGACCTGGATCGTGTACCCGGTCTCCAGCTTGGCCGGCTTGGTACCACCGGTCGACCGGTCGCCCTGCAGGCCCGGCTCGGTGTACTCGACGGTGAGCTCGACCGAGGCCGGCAGCTCGACGTACAGCGGGATGTCGTTGTGCACCGCCACGATGGCGTCCTGGTTCTCCAGCAGGAAGTTGGAGACGTCGCCGACCACGTCGGGCTGGATCTGCAGCTGGTCGTAGGTGCTCTTGTCCATGAACACGAACGCCGCGCCGTCGTTGTACAGGTAGGTCATGTCGCGCTTGTCGACACTGGCCACCTCGACCTTGACGTCGGCGTTGAAGGTCTTGTCGACCACCTTGCCGGACAGCACGTTCTTCAGCTTGGTCCGGACGACCGCGCCGCCTTTGCCGGGCTTGTGGTGCTGGAACCACACGACGGACCACAGCTGCCCATCCAGGTTGAGCACCATGCCGTTCTTGAGGTCGTTCGTCGTCGTTGCCACGCGTGGGAGCCCTTCGGAATTGATCAGCGGTACACCGGATTGTAGCGGTCGGTGCGGGGTTCGGCCGATTCGCGCGGACCCGGTGGGCTCTACGCTGGAACAGGCAGGTCCCAGCACCCGGCCGAGAGAGGTCCCTCGTGGAGTTCATCATCCCGATCGCGGTGGTCGTGTTCATCGCGCTCGCGACGCGGGCCCTCAACGCCCGCAGCACCGGCGGCCGGAACCCGGGTACGCCGTCGCCTCGGGTCCAGCGCCTGCTCGAACGGCTCGAGGCGCAGCAACGAGGCGCGCAACCGATGGGCCCGACAGGTCAGTACACGCAGCCCGCGCCGTACGCCGGTGGCGGTGGCGGGCCGGTCGGCGACGGCTACGGGACGCCCGGCAACCCGAACATGCCGGTGCAGAGCTCGACCCAGATGGCCGGTGTGCTCGACCATCGCCGGCACGCCGCGCAGAGCGGTCACCAGCCGTCGACGCCGGGCCAGCACGCCACCGGGCCGTACCCGGGGCAGGCGGTTCCCGGCCAGTTCCCCAACCAGTACGCGCCTCCCGGCCCGCCGCCGAGCATGCCGTTCGGGCAGCCGGGGCAGTTCCAGCCGCCGGGGCCGTGGTTCCAGCAGGCGCCGCCGCAGTCGTACCAGCTGCCGGCGGTCAAGCCGTCGCTGTCGCCGCGTGACATCGACGCCCGGGTGCGGGAGATGATGAGGACCGGCAACGAGGTCGGCGCCGTGCGGCTGCTCTGCGACGAGCAGGACCTGGGCATCATCGACGCGCAGAAACGCGCTCGCGCGCTGGTCGCGCCGGCGGGTGGACCTGGCAACGGATCGGGCGGATCGGCCGACCGCGTGCGGTCCGTCGGAGAACGCCCAGAGAGCGCTTCCTCCGGCTCCGGGGCCTCGGACGAGGAAACCCGGTACGTCGGCTCGGCCGCGTTCGCGCAGTCCTTGTTCGACACCGACCGCGACGACGAGGAGAGCTGGGCCAGCGGCTGGGTCGACCCGCCGGACCCCGGCGACCGCACCGACATCCAGGAACTCTGGCAGACAGTCCGAGACGGCCGCAGCCGCGACTGACCCGGCTGACCGGCTGCGCCTCTCCCGCGACGGACGCCCAGCGGTCTCCCGCGACGGACGCGCAGCAGTCTCCCGCGACAGATGCACAGCAGTTTCCGGTGACGCACGCACCGGTCTCCCGCGACTCAGGCGCAGGAGTCTCCCGTGACGCACGCAACCCGGCTCCCGCGACTCAGGCGCAGCAGTCTCCCGTGACGGACGCGCATCCGGCTCCCGCGACTCAGGCGCAGCCGCGAGGTCCGGTGGGTACCGGGCAGCCGCCCACGGCGGTTCAGGTCGAGGCCCTGCACGCACCGCTCGCCTGACCGGCACCTCAATCCCAAAGCACCGTGATGACGCGGCTGCGGGTGGTGAAGTGCGGGCCGGCGGGCAGGTCGGTGGCAGGAGTTCCGAGGGGGTGTACGACGAACACCGGATCCGGCCGTCCCCGTCGCTCCTCGTCCCAGCGAAGGACCTGCGCGACCAGCTCTTCGGCGAGCCGCCGGGCGTCCGGTCCGTGCGCTCGTGCGCCGATCTCCACCGCATTCTTCGTCGGCCCGGGCTGGGAAGTGAGATAGCCGATCGTCGCATCCCGGACGACCGCCGACCCGCCCCACCGCAAGGCCGGTCGTACCAACCGGCTCTTCACCGCCCGGCGCGTCGCGGTCAGCACGCAGTACCCGGGAAAGACCGACGCCAGCCACAGGTCGAGCTGGCAGAACGACTCCTCGCGCCCCAGCAGCACGCGCGACCACCGCACCTCGGGCGTCTCCCGCAGCACCCCCGGCAGCAGCACGGCCTCAAGCACCTGATCCGCGTCCAGCTGCAGGGCGACCTTGTCCGGCTCGATCTCGACCAACCGCTCGTGCGCGGCCCCCGCCCCCTGCATGGAGACGAAGCCGCACACGACACTCGAGCGGCTCCACAGCACCCCAGCCGAACCAGGCGATCGCTCCAGGTCGAAACCGATCGACCGCGTCTGCCCCCGCAGCCGCAGCGGTACGACGATGCGTCCCCCGTCGGCGAGCTGGTCGACCCAGGCGGGAGCGATGTCCCCGGCCGTCACCGTGACGATGATCCGGTCGAAGGGAGCGCTCTCCGGGTATCCGAACTGCCCGTCGGTCCGGGCCACCCGCACCCGCTCGTACCCGGCCGCATCCAGCGTCGCCCGCGCCCGCTCGGTCACGTCCGGATCGATGTCGATCGTGGTGACCTCACCTTCCGGCCCGACCAACTCGCTCAGCAGCGCCGCGTTGTACCCGCCGGAGCCGATCTCCAGCACGCGGTGACCGCGCCGCACGCCGGTCTGCTCCAGCATCAACGCGACCAGCGAAGGCTGCGAGACCGAGCTGATCGGCACCCCTGCCTCGTCGCGCTTCATCAGCACCACGTCGTCGGCGTACGCGACCTCGACCGGGGCGTCCGGCACGAAGAGATGCCGTGGCACCGTCCTGAACGCAGCCACGACCGCTTCGCTGGAGAGCGCTCCCTGATCGGCCAGCGACCCGGTCAACGCCGCCCGCAACGACTCGACGTACCGCTGATCGTTGCTCACGGCATCATCAGTCCGTCTTGTCGCCCAGGGACTCGAGCACGGTCCGCAGGGTGCCCGCCAGCGCCTCGCGTTCGGCCGGACAGAGCGCTGCCAGCAGTTTCTCCTCGGTGGCCAGGTGCGTCGGCAGGACCGCGTCGATCAGCCGCAGTCCCGCCTCGGTCAGCGACACCTGAACTCCGCGACCGTCGGTCTCACTCGGCCGGCGCGAGACCAGTCCGCGCGCTTCCAGCCGGTCGAGCCGCTGCGTGATCGCGCCGGAGGTGACCATCGACGACCGCATCAGGCCGGCCGGAGTCAGGCTGTGCTCGGAGTTGCTCCGGCGCAGCGTCGCCAGGACGTCGAAGGAGGCGGAATCCAGGTCGTGCGCGGCGAAGTTGCGCCGCAGCTCGGTGTCGACCAGCTGCGCCAGCCGCTTCAGCCGCCCGAGCACAGCCATCGGTGAGGCATCCAGATCCGGGCGCTGCTCACTCCACTGCGCCAGGACCAGGTCGACATGATCTGCCATGACTTCCACCCTAGTGGATTTCTCTTAGTGGTGAGCGAAATTCCCTGGACAACTAGCTTAGTGCTGAGATACTTTATCTTAGTGCTAAGCAATCGTCTCGCTCTCGTCCTCACCACCGCGCTCGCGCCGGCCCTGTGGGTCACCACCTATCTCGTCACGACGGAGTTCCTTCCGCCCGGCCGTCCACTGCTCGCCGGCGTACTGCGCGCCCTGCCCGCGGGCCTGCTCCTGGTCGCGCTCACCCGGGAACTGCCCCGGGGCCAGTGGTGGTGCCGGGCTCTGGTGCTCGGCGCCCTCAACATCGGGGCGTTCTTCGCTCTGTTGTTCGTCGCCGCCTACCGCTTGCCCGGCGGAGTCGCCGCAACCGTCGGCGCGATCCAGCCCCTCCTGGTTGCGCTGCTGGCCGCTGGACTTCTGGGCCAGCGGCTCACCTTCCGCACCGTGCTCGCTGCAATCGCCGGCATCTTCGGCGTCAGCCTGCTCGTGCTCCGTGCGGACGCCCGCCTGGACGCCTGGGGCATCGCTGCCGCGCTGGGCGGCGCCGTCGTGATGGCGACCGGCGTCGTCCTGAGCAAGCGCTGGACCTCGCCCGCCTCGCTCCTGGCGACCACCGGTTGGCAACTGGTTGCCGGCGGGCTGCTCCTGGTCCCCGTCACGCTGATCGTCGAGGGAGCGCTTCCCCGTTCTCTCAGCGTTCCGAACGTGCTCGGATACGCGTACCTGACGTTGATCGGCTCCGCCCTGGCCTACGCTCTCTGGTTCCGCGGCCTCCGAGCCCTGGGTCCCACGGACGTCACCTTCCTGGGCCTCCTCAGCCCGGTGGTCGCCACCCTCCTGGGCTGGCTGGCGCTCCACCAGAGCCTGACCTTCCCCCAACTAGCCGGAGCACTCGTCGTCCTGGCCTCCCTGACCACCGCCCAACTCAAACGAACTCCCAAGCCTCCGACCCCAACCGCGCCCGTCGTCCCGGTCCAGCGCATCGCCTGCACCTCCGCCGCGCCCGCTGCCCCAGTGACGACCCCAGGACCGCCGGTGGCGCTCTCGGCGCCGCACCCGAACTGACGCGCCCGGACCCGCAGAGTGCGCCGGCCGAAAGACAGCGCCGGCGTCGGCAGGTCGGCTCGCTGGGTGGCGCGGAACGCTGGCTGAGTCCGCCGGTCAGCGGCTCACGGTGGCGCGGAGCGCTAGCTAAGTCCGGTCAGCGGCTCGCGGTGGCACGGAGCGCTAGCTGAGTGCGGTTCTGGCAGTCGAGGTCGGCCATCAACCGTGAGACGTGTCCCTTGATGGTGCCTTCGCTCAAGTACAGCCGGCGGGCGATGTCTGCGTTCGACAGTCCTTCGCCGAGCAAGGCCAGGATCTCCCGCTCCCGGCCGGACAGCGCTTCGAGCTGGGGGTCCGGATCAGTGGGCGTCGAGCTGTTCGCCAGGTCGCGGAGCCGGTGGACCGCTTCAGGCGACAGCACGGACGCCCCGGCAGCCGCTGCCAACACCAGCTGGACCAGCGTGCTCGTCGGCGTGCTCTTCAGCAGGTAACCGGCCGCGCCTGCGTCGAGTGCGGCGAGCAGGTGGTCATCGGTGTCGAAGGTCGTCATCACGACGACCACCGGCGGCTCGGGAAGGGACCTGACCTCGGCGGTGGCAGCCACGCCGTCGACGCCGGGCATCCGCAGGTCCATCAGCACGACGTCCGGCCGGTCCCGGATCACCGACTCCACGGCGGCGGCCCCGTCCTCGGCCGTCCCGATGACCTCGACGTGGCCACTGCCGTCGAGGATGGTTCGGAGGAACGCGCAGACCATCGGCTCGTCGTCGACGATCAGCACCCGGACGGGACGGCCGTTCGGGTCAGCCATGGAGGGCGCGGACTCGAGGCAGCGTCACCAGCAAAGCGTAGCCACCCCGAGGCTCGGCGCCGCTCTCACAGTGTCCACCGAGCAGTTCGACCCGGCGACGCAGTGCCGTGAGTCCCACGCCACCGCCCGGCTCGGTGCGGCTGCCTGGCTCAGGAGCGCTGTTGCGGACCAGGATCTCGACGTCATCCGCCACCGCCACGACGACCTCGACCGTGCTTCCTGGCGCGTGTCGCCGGGCGTTGGTCAGTCCTTCCTGCACGACCCGGTCGACCGTGCGCACCAGAACGGGTGGCAGGAGCAGGTCCGTGCCCAGCACCACCAGCCGTACCGACTGCCCGGCGGCGCGCGCCTCCGCCACCAACTGCCGAGCCGCACGGGCCACCATCTCGGGCCCAGGGTCCGGCCCAGAATCCGGCCCAGAGTTCCGCCCAGAATCCGGCCCGAGCGCACCATCCGCTTCGGACGCGCGACGCGTTCCGGGTGCGGAGTCCGTGGGCTTGTGCAGCAGGCGGACCAGCCTGCGGAGGTCCGCGAGCGCCGCCGAGCCGAAACCGCTCAATTGCGAACCCGCCAGTTTCACCGCCGGGTCGTCCGTCATCAGCGTCAGCGTGTTCGCCCGGAGGACCAGCAGGGTCAAGTGACGGCCGAGCGTGTCGTGGATCTCGACCGCGAGCCGCTCCCGCTCTGCCCGCTCCGCCTCTCGCTGGGCCGTCACCCGCTGCCGCGCCAAAGCCTCCAGCTGGTCGCGCCGCGCCTGGCGCAGCCGAAGCCCCAGCATCACCGTGATCGACCCGAGAATCGGTACCGCCGCGGCAAGTACCGCGGTCAGCCATGACCAGCCGGCGCCTGCCCGGCTGCCCACCACCACCAGGTAGCCGGCGCCCGAACCAACCGCCACGACAAGCTGGTACCAGGACCGGGCGTACTCGAAGACCCGCGTCGCTGCCCACCCGAGCGCGACCGGTGTCCAGGCGACGGCGCCGACCGCGATCAGGTTCGGCCACGGCGGCGCGGCAAGCACCAGTCCGCCGGAAACCGCAGCCGCGGCGGCGAAGCCGAGGTGCGGCTGGTGATGCCACCGGCTGATCACGAAGGTTGCGGCCAGCTGAGCGACCACCCCGAGTGTCAGCACGAGAACCGCCGAGCTGGACAAGCGCCCAGGCAGCGTCGGTGCGACAGCCGGCGCGAGGCCGGTCGACAGCACGGTGATCCCGGTCAGCAGCCTGTTCAGCGGCACGGCGCCTGCCATGGCCAGCACCTTAGACCGGCCGGTCCGGCAGAAGGCCGATGACCGGGACGGCCACGACTTTCGTCCGGCGAGTTCGGACGAAAGTCTCGTCGTCTCCACCGCTTGGCAGTGACACCGACAGGTGGCCGCCGGCCAGGGTTGCACCGACGAAGGAGGAGGACCGATGCGAACCAAACTCATGGCGATCGCCGGCGCAGGCGTGCTGGTGACCGCGCTCGGCTCGGCGGCGACGGCCGGAGTCACCAGCCAGGGCAGCGATCCGGGCGCCGCCCAGACCGCGGCCGCGGCCACACCGCCGGTCACCCTGACCACCGGCGGACTGGTGCGAGGTACCACCGGCCGCGGGGTGGACCGCTACTCCGGTATTCCGTACGCCGCCCCGCCGCTCGGCGCCTTGCGCTGGCGGGCTCCGGCACCGGCGAAGTCGTGGTTCGGGGTCCGGGACACCACCCGGCCGGCGGCACCCTGCCTACAAGTTGCCAACGGCAAGCAGCTTGCCGGCTCGGCGGAGGACTGCCTGTACTTGAACGTCATCCGGCCGCACCGGCCGGCGAAGCTCGGTCCGAAGACACTCCGTCCGGTGATGGTCTGGCTGCACGGCGGCGGCAACGCGACCGGCGACGGCGCGGAGTACGACCCGGCCCGGATGGCCGACCACGGCGACGTCGTGGTCGTCACGCTGAACTACCGGCTCGGTCTGTTCGGCTTCTTCGGCCATCCCGGGCTGGCCCACTCGGGTACCTTCGGCCTGCTCGACCAGCAAGCCGCGCTGCGTTGGGTGCAGCGCAACGCGCTGTTCTTCGGCGGTGACCCGGGCAACGTCACGCTGTTCGGCGAATCGGCCGGCGGCGTGGACGTCTGCGCCAATCTGGTCTCCCCCGCCGCCCGTGGGCTGTTCCATCGCGCGATTCTGCAGAGTGGTTCGTGTCATCTCGGCGTTCCGACCACCGCCGCGGGCGGCGGTCCCGTGTACACCATGCGCGACGGTGCTCCGTTCGCTCCGGTGGCCGAGGTCCGCACGGAGGGTGCGACGCTCGCTGCCCGGATCGCTGCAGGCAGCTGCGCCAAGGCAGCGCGGCGCCTCGACTGCCTGCGGAAGCTTCCCGCCGCCGACCTGCTCAGCGTCAGCAGCGGGTTCGGCCTCGCCAGCGGCACTGCCGCGCTGCCGCTGGACGGCCGAGAGGCATTGCGCACAGGCCGCTTCAACCGGGTCCCGGTGCTGTCCGGCAACACCAGCGACGAGGCGCGCTTCACGACGATGTTCGTCGAGTACCTCACCGGACGGGAGATCGACGCGGCCGGCTACCGAGCGCTGCTGCGGCAGACCTTCGGCGCGGATGCCGCGGCGGTCGAGAAGGTGTATCCGGCGGCACCGGATCCGGCGCTCGCCTTCGCGGCGATGGACACCGACCGGATCTTCGCCTGCCCCCAGCAGGAGACGACCCGGGCGCTGAGCCGCTTCACCCGGACCTACGCCTACGAGTTCGCGGATCGAACCGCCCCGACCTACAACCTGTGGCTCACCGACCTGCCCCCAGGCGCCTCGCACGCCGCCGAACTGGCCTATCTCTTCGATTTGCGCTCAGGCGCTCCGTACTCCGGTCTGACGCCGGTCACGCTGACTCCCGCCCAACGCCGACTGGGCGACCGGATGATCGACTACTGGACCGGCTTCGCGCGCTCGGGCCGCCCGGACGGCGTCGACTGGCCGCCCTACACCGTCCGAACGCCGTATGTACGAGCTCTTTCCACCGACGGGGACGGCCGCATCGACGCCGCAGCAGCACACCGGTGCGCTTTCTGGACTGCGCTGGGAGGCTGAGGGAAGTCGACCCAGGGACCGGACACCTCAGCCGGTGCGAGGCTCGTCAGGAGGTGAGCGTGGTCAGCGCGCGGAGGGCCAGGCGGTAGGAGTTGAGGCCGAAGCCGGCGATGGTGCCGGAGGCGACGGCGGCGACGACGCTGGTGTGGCGGAAGTCCTCGCGGGCGGCGGGGTTGCTGATGTGGATCTCGATCAGCGGGGCGGTGCGCTGGGCGCAGGCGTCGCGGAGGGCGTACGAGTAGTGGGTGAAGGCGGCCGGGTTGAGCACGACCGGGTACTTGTGGTCGGCGGCCTCGTGCAGCCAGCCGACGAGTTCGGCCTCGTCGTCGGTCTGGCGGACCTCGACGGACAGGCCGAGCTCGGCGCCGGCCTGCTCGCAGTCGGCGACCAGGTCGGCGAACGTGGTGGCGCCGTAGACGTCCGGCTCGCGGGAGCCGAGGCGGCCGAGGTTCGGTCCGTTCAGTACGAGTACCTTTTGGCCTGCTTCAGTCACGGGCCAACCCTAGTGCCCAGCGCTCGGAACGCCCGGGTGGCCTCAGCGACGGCGAGGGGATGGCGGGCCGCGGCGGACTGGCCGGCGGAGAGGGCCTCCCAGTTGCGGCGGGCGAGGATCTGCTGGGTGGAGCTGAGGTAGGCGGCGAGCAGTTGGGCGTCCAGGTCCGCGTCGAAGCGGGGTCCCGAGCTGGGCTCGGCGGCCAGGCCGTCGGCCGACTTCGCGGCCAGGGCGGCGGACGGGGCAGCAGCGAGCGCGGCGGCGAGCGCGGCCTGGTCGGCGGCGATGAACTGGTGCAGGTGGGTGGCCAGCGCCGGGGTGGTGAAAACCAGGCGGTAGTACGCGAGCACGTGCGAATCGTCGTTCAGGCCGGTCACGGGGTCGCGGTGATCGAGACCGGTCAGGAAATGCGTCAGCAGCGCTTCGGCGGGAGGCGCGGTGGACGCCTCGACCACCCGGGCCGCTTCCCCGGCGTGGTCGGCGATGCGGTGCAGGGCGAGGTCCTGCTTGCTGGCGAAGTACTTGAACAGCGTCGGCTTCGACACGTCGGCGGCCGCCGCGATGTCCGTCACCGAGACCTGGTCGAAGCCGCGCGCGAGGAACAGCTCGATCGCCACCCGGGACAGGGTGTCGTGCGTCTGCTGCCTCTTCCGTGCGCGCAATCCGGTCACACCGACGACTCTACCGCTGGTGTTAACCTGGACAAAGTTTTGACCGAGTCAACTTTTGGAGAGGTGACATGCGCGGGCTGGAGGAGGAACGCCGGTACGCCGATCGCTGCCGCGACGCACTGCGGGCCATGATCGCCGGGGCGCGGCAGAACGTGGTGGTCGGCGAGGACACCTGGGGCGACCGGTACACGGCCGAGCGGCTCGGGTACCACTTGAAGAGCCTCGCCCGGGAACTGGCGGACGAGGGCGACGGTCCGCCGTTCTTCGGGCTGGTCGGGTACCGCGACGACGAGCAGGCGCAGGAGCACCGCGGTCAGCTGTACTACCTCGGCCGGCGGCACATCTCCGACGCCATCGGGCGGCCGCCGCTGGTGATCGACTGGCGCGCGCCGGTCGCGACCACGTTCTACCGGGCAACCGCCGAGGACCCGCAGGGCATCGCCGTCCGCCGCCGCTTCGGCTGGTCCGGCGAGAAGCTGACCAGCCTCGAGGACGAGTCGCTCGCCGGCGCGGAGCACACCGCGGAAGGCGGAAACGAGCAAGAGCGCACGGACGGGAGCCGAAGCACCGGCGGCGTCGACGGCGCGCGCGGCATCGGCGGCATCCTGCGGGCGGAGATCGAGCGGCCACGGGTGGGTCCGATGCGGGACATCGTCGCCACGATCCAGCCGGAGCAGGACGAACTGGTGCGCGCCGAGCTCGCCGAGTCGATCTGCGTGCAGGGCGCACCAGGAACCGGCAAGACGGCGGTCGGGCTGCACCGGGCGGCGTACCTGCTGTATGCGTACCGGTCGCGGCTGCAGCGCAGCGGCGTACTGGTACTGGGGCCGAACCAGGCGTTCCTCCAGTACATCTCGGCCGTGCTGCCGACCTTGGGCGAGGTCGATGTGGAGCAGACGACGATCGACCAGCTCCTTGCCGTCGGCATCGACGCGACGGACCTCCCGGAAGCCGCGGCGGTGAAGCACGACGCGCGGATGGCCGAGGTTCTGCGCCGGGTGCTGTACCGGCGGATCGGTACGCCGACCGAGGCCGTCGTGGTGCCGGACGGTTCCTACCGGTGGCGGGTCAACCAGTACGAGTTCGAGCAGCTGGTCGACGAGGCGCGGGCCGAGGCGACGGCGTACGGGGTCGGGCGGGAGCGGGTGGTGTCGCGGCTGGTCGCCGCGCTGCAGCGGCAGGCGGAGACGCGCGGGCAGAACTGCAACCGGGTGTGGCAGCGCCGGATGGCGCGAGCGGTCAGCCCGGCGGTGGAGGCCGTGTGGCCGGTTGCGAAGGCCGCCGAGGTGCTCGCGGAGTTCCTCAGTGACCCCTTCCGAAGCGAGGCAGGCGAAAGCAACCGGGACGGCGGACTGAGCAGCGAAGAGCTCGCGGCGATCGCCTGGAAGCGGCCGCGGAAGGCGAAGAGTGCGCGGTGGACCGCCGCCGATGCCGTTCTGCTGGACGAGTTGGCAGCGTTGATCGCGCGCGGGCCGGGGTACGGGCTCGTGATCGTGGACGAGGCGCAGGATCTGTCCCCCATGCAGTGCAGGGCCATCGCTCGGCGCAGTGAGCACGGTTCGCTGACCGTCCTGGGCGATCTGGCGCAGGGTACGACGGCGTGGGCGGCGCGGAGTTGGGCCGAGCAGCTGACGCATCTCGGGAAGCCGGACGCGGAGGTGGTCGCGCTGACCACGGGGTACCGCGTGCCGGCTGCCGTGGTGGCGATGGCGAATCGGTTGCTGGAGGTGTTGGCTGTCGAGCAGGCGATCGACGTGCCGGCGACGCGGTCGTTTCGCAGCGACGGGCGGCTGGTGGTGCAGCGGGTCGACGATCTGGCCGGCAGTTGCGTCGACGCCGCCCGGGCTGCGTTGAAGGAGGAGGGCTCGATCGGGGTGATCGCCGCCGACCACGCCGTCGCGGGGCTGACCGACGTACTGCGGGCCGAAGATCTCGTGGCCGACCGGCTCACCGTGGTCCCGGCGAGTTTGGCGAAAGGGCTCGAGTACGACCACGTGATCGTGGTCGAGCCCGCCGACGTCGTCGAGGCCGAACCGCGCGGGATGAACCGTCTCTATGTTGTCCTGACCCGAGCGGTCTCCCGGCTGGACGTCCTGCACCACCGGCCGCTGCCGATCGGGCTGACCTGAGGCGAACCACGGCGGCAACGCCGGACTCTTCCCGGTATGAGCACACAGACAGCACTGCTGGGGGCGCGGATGGGGCCACGAGCCGAGCCGGTCACGGTGGAGGCGACGGATCGCGACCTGTGGGAACGGCTGCGGCAGGCCGATGAGGCGGCGCTGACGGTGTTGTTCCACCGGCACAGTGACGCCGTCTACAACTTCGCCTTCCGCCGCACGTCGTCCTGGTCCGCAGCGGAGGACGTCGTCCAGGCGACGTTCACGGCCCTGTGGCGGCGGGCCCGGGACCGGCGGGTGGACGCGCTCCTGCTGGACTCCGCGCGACCGCTGCTGCTGGTGATGGCCGGCCACGAGTGCGGCAACGTCCTGCGCGCCACCCGGCGGCAGCGCGCGTTGACCGGCCGGCTGGAACTGGTCGACGCGGCCGGGGCCGTCCCGGACCACTCCACCGCCGCCGCGGCGCGGATCGACGACGAACGCGCGATGAGCGACATCCGCCGGGTCCTCGACCGGATCCCGGCCAAGCAGCGCGAGGTGGTCGAGCTGGTGGTCTGGGCCGACTGCTCGATGGCCGAGGCCGCCCGCGCCCTCGGCGTACCGGAAGGCACCGTGAAGTCCCGGCTGGCCCGGGCCCGCAGCTCGCTGGCCGGGCTGCTCGACGTCGACACTCTGGAGGGACTGGTATGACACCGCGACTGCCGGCGGAGCGCACACTCCCCCACAAGCAGGAAATCCTCGAACGCGTCCTCGCCGACGACGTCACCCAGCGGCCCCGACGGCGGTGGCTGGTACCGGCCGCCGCGGCCGCTTCCGTGGTCGTCGTCGCCGGTGGCCTGGTCGCGCTCGACCTCGGCGCCGACAGTCCGCCGGTGAGCGGGCCGACGACGGCGACGACACCGACCCCCAAGACCCCGGTCAGGCTGACCGCGGGCGAGGTAGCCGTGGCTGCCGGCCCGGTGAGCACCGCGGACGCGCAGGCACTCGCTCGGGCCTGCGTCACCCAGGAAGGCCGTCCGGCCGGCAAGGTGGGCCGGATCACCCATCGCGTGCAGGTGCTCAGCTGGGCGGACCGGCGCAAGACCCAGAACAGCGTGGTCGTGCAGGACACGTCGGACGGGCTGATCTACGGCTGCGTGGGCTTCCCGGACACCAAGGTCCGCAACGGGATCGCCGTGCAGGGGGTCGAGGTGTCGCTGATCGGCGGTGACGCCGCCGAGGCGCGCAAGCGCAAGTCGGTGATCAACCCGACCGACGCGACCCACCCGGCTGTGCCGACCGACGGCGGCAGCAGCCGGTACTTCATCCGCTTCGACACCCAGCCCGACCTGCTGACCACCGAGGCCTGGTACCGCGTGGACGCGCGGGTGGTCGTGATGCGGCAGCGCTTCGTCGTCAAGGGCGCGCCGGGACCGTGGTTCGTGGCCAAGCCGATCGACGGATACGTCTTCCTGCGCAGCCGGGACAAGTCGACCGCGTTGCGCCAGGGTGACCAGGTACGGCTCGAGACCCAGGTGATCGGCCGCGGAGGCAAACTGCTGGACGCTCCGGCCGACCAAAAGGGCGGCGGCGGCCTGACTCCGAGCCCGGGGACCACCCGGGTCGACACCGGCACTGTCGGCCTCACCCCGGACGGCCGCGCCGGCTGGCTGAACTTCACCAACCGCTGACCCTCGGCCACACCTGACCTCGCCCGCGGCGGCTCCCGGGGGTGAGGTCAGGTGACTTCGGTGTAGGCGGCGATGAGCAGGCTGGGGTCCGGCGCCTCGAGAACGGTCGGCTTGGCCAGCGCATCCAGGATGACGAAGCGCAGGCGATCGGCCCTCGTCTTCTTGTCCAGCTTCATCGCGTCCTGCAGGTGCGGCCAGGCGTCCGCGCGGTACTTCACCGGCAAGCCGAGCGACTCCAGCACCGTCCGGTGCCGATCGGCGGTGGCGTCGTCCAGGCGGCCGGCGGCCCGGGCGAGCTCGGCGACGAAAACCATGCCGATGCTGATCGCGGCGCCGTGCCGCCACTTGTAGCGTTCGACCCGCTCGATCGCGTGGCCGAGCGTGTGACCGTAGTTCAGCGCCTCCCGGCCGATCGCGCCGCCGGCCGCGGTGGTCCGCTCACGCAGGTCGGCGCCGACGGTGTCGGCCTTGACCTGGATCGCACGGGCGATCAGTTCCTCGGTGTGCTCGTACGCCGGTTCGCCGGCGCCCGCCGGGTCCTTCTCCACCAGGTCGAGAATCACCGGGTCGGCGATGAAGCCGCACTTCACCACCTCGGCCAGGCCGCTGACGTAGTCGTTCCTCGGCAGCGTCTCCAGCGCGGCCAGGTCGCACAGCACGCCGGCCGGCTCCCAGAACGCACCGACCAGGTTCTTGCCCTCGGCCGTGTTGATGCCGGTCTTGCCGCCGACGGCCGCGTCGACCATGCCGAGCAGGGTGGTCGGGATGTGCACCACCTTCACCCCGCGCAACCAGGTCGCGGCCACGAACCCGGCCAGGTCGGTCGTGGTACCGCCGCCGATCGACACGATCGCGTCCGACCGGGTGAAACCGGCCTGCCCGAGCACCGACCAGCAGTACGCGAGCACCTCGGCGGACTTGGCTTCCTCGGCGTCCGGGATCTCGATCGCGTGCGCGGTGAACCCGCTGCCGACCAGGTCGTCGCGGATCGCGTCGCCGCTGGCCCGCAGCGCGCGCGGGTGGATGACGGCGACCCGCTGCACACCCTCCCCGAGCAGACCCGGCAGCTCGCCGAGCAGGTTGTCACCGATCACCACGTCGTACGGCGCGGCGGCGGCGACCGTGATTCTGCGCGTGCTCATCCGAGCTGCTCGGCGATCTCGTCGGCGATCTCCTCCGGCGTGCGGCCGTCGGTGGTCACGGTCAGCTTGGCGACCTCGGCGTACAGCGGGCGGCGGGCGTCCATCAGGTTCTTCAGCTGGGTCCGGACGTTGCCGAGCAGCAGCGGCCGGGCGACGCCGAGACCGACCCGCTTGGCCGCCTCACCGACCGACACGTCCAGGTAGACGACGGTGTGACCGGACAGGTCGGACCGGGTGTCGGCGTCCAGGATCGCGCCGCCGCCGACCGAGAGCACCGCGTCGCCGTCCTGCAGCGCGGCGACGATCGCGGCCCGCTCGAGCGCGCGAAAGGCCGGCTCGCCGGAGTCGACGAAGATGTCGGAGATCGGCTTGCCCGCCGTGGTCTCGACGTCGGTGTCGGTGTCGCGGTGCAGCTTGCCGAGCTTGGCCGCGAGCAGCGCCGCGACGGTCGACTTGCCGGACCCGGGCGGCCCGACGAGCACCACCACCGGTCCGCTCACTCCGCGCTCCACTCGCGCGGCTGGATGGTCTCCGGCAGGCTCGCCAGGTAGGCGCGGTGGTTGCGCGCGGTCTCGGTCACCGAGTCGCCGCCGAACTTCTCCAGCGCGACGTCGGCGAGCACCAGCGCGACCATCGCCTCCGCCACGATGCCGGCCGCGGGAACCGCGCACACGTCGGAGCGCTGGTGGTGCGCCGAGGCCGCCTCGCCGGTGCTGGTGTCGATCGTGCGCAGCGCCCGCGGCACCGTCGCGATCGGCTTCATCGCGGCGCGCACCCGCAGCGTCTCCCCGGTGCTCATGCCGCCCTCGGTGCCGCCCGAGCGGCCGCTGGTACGCCGTACCGTGCCGTCCTCGGCGACGATCTCGTCGTGCGCCTTCGAGCCCGGCGTCCGGGCCAGCTCGAAGCCGTCGCCGAGCTCGACGCCCTTGATCGCCTGGATGCCCATCAGCGCACCGGCCAGCTTGCTGTCCAGCCGGCGGTCCCAGTGCACGTAGCTGCCCAGGCCCGGCGGCAGCCCGTCGACCACCACCTCGACGACGCCGCCGAGGGTGTCACCGGCCTTCTGCGCGGCGTCGATCTCGGCGACCATCGCCTTGCTCGCGTCCGCGTCGAGGCAGCGCACCGGGTCCGCGTCGAGCGCGGCCAGATCGGCGTACGCGGGCAGCGAACCGTACGGCGCCTTGACGGTGCCGAGCTCGACCACGTGGCTGACGATCGTCACGCCGAGCGCCTGCCGGAGGAAGCGCGCAGCGACCTCGCCGAGCGCGACCCGGGCGGCGGTCTCCCGGGCGCTGGCGCGTTCGAGCACCGGGCGGGCCTCGTCGAAGCCGTACTTCTGCATGCCGGCCAGGTCGGCGTGACCGGGCCGGGGCCGGGTCAGCGGGGCGTTGCGGGCCAACTCGGCGAGCGCCGCGGGGTCGACCGGGTCGGCGGACATCACCTGCTGCCACTTCGGCCACTCGGTGTTGCCGACCTGGATGGCGACCGGGCTGCCGAGCGACAGCCCGTGCCGGAAGCCACCGAGGAACGTCACCTCGTCCCGCTCGAACTTCATCCGGGCGCCTCGGCCGTAGCCGAGCCGACGACGGGCGAGGGCGTCGGCCACGTCGTGCGTGGTGACCTGGACGCCTGCGGGAAGACCTTCGAGTACGGCGACGAGCGCTTGTCCGTGCGACTCGCCGGCGGTGAGCCAGCGCAGCATGCGGCGATTCTCCCACGGGGCCCGGAACCGCCGGACGTCAGTCTCACGTCAGACGCCTGGACCGCGCGCCCCGCGGGGTGCGGGCGGCTACAGTCGGGCGCCGAGCGGATGGAGGGTTTCTGGTGGAGCGGCGGGTCGAGGAGCAGTACCGGGCGCGGGTGCGGGGCTGCCTGCTGGGTGGGGCGGTCGGTGACGCGCTGGGTGGGCCGATCGAGTTCCGGGACGCGGCGAACATCGTCGCGGAGCATCCGGACGGCGTACGGACGTTCGTTGCGGGTGGCAACGACTGGCCGCCGGGCACGGTGACCGACGACACGCAGATGACGCTGTTCGCGGTGGAGGGGCTGATCCGGGCCGGGGTCCGGACCGATCGCGGACTCGGGCTGACGGTCGCCGTCACGCAGCACGCGTTCGACCGCTGGCTGGACACCCAGCTGCTGCCGGGTCCGAGCGGCCAGCGCGACGGGTGGCTCCAGGGTGAGCAGTGGTTGTACGCGCGGCGCGCGCCCGGCAACACCTGTCTCACCGCGCTGACCGAGGCCCGCAAGGGCGATCGCCAGATCAGGCAGTTCGGAGCCCAGGCCGTCAACAACTCGAAGGGCTGTGGCGGAGTGATGCGGGCTGCGCCGTTCGGACTGCTGCCGCACGAGAACCACACCCAGTGGGTGTTCGACGCGGCGGCCGAGTCCGCCGGGTACACGCACGGCCATCCGACCGGCAAGCTCGCGTCCGGTGCGCTGGCCGCGCTGATTTACGAGATCTGCCAGGGCGCGGGCCTCGACGCGGCGCTCGACACCACCCAGGACCTGCTCAGCCGCTACCCGGCGCACGAGGAGACCAGTACGGCGCTCGCTGCCGCGCGCGAGCTCGCCAAGGCGGGCAAGCCGGGACCGGCGACGGTGGAGCAGCTCGGCGGAGGCTGGATCGCCGAGGAGGCGCTCGCGATCGGTGTGTACGCCGCTCTCGCGCGTCCCGAGCCGGAGCAGTTCCTGGACGCGCTCGCGCTGGCGGTGACGCATTCCGGGGACAGCGACTCCACCGGCGCGATCTGCGGCAACCTGCTCGGCGCGCTGCACGGTGAGACCGCGCTGCCCGCCGAACTGGTCTTTGCCGTCGAGGGCCGGGGCGTCATCCTGCAGCTGGCCGACGACTTCGTGCTGGAGTTCGTGCACGGCCGGCGCCTGCACGGCGACCACGGCCCGGAGACCGCCTGGCGAACCCGCTACCCCGGCTGGTGATCCGGGCTGGGCCGGGGCGGCCGGCCAGTCCCCCGAGGATCAGGCCCGGCGCCCCGGCCGGCTCGCGCGGAACCTCGCGGCCGGCGAGCCCGGTCAGCTTCTCATTCGGCGGGCTCGATGGAAAGCCGGTGCCGGAAGACGTTGCCCGGGTCCCAGCGCTTCTTGATCCGCTGCAGCCGCGGATAGTTGCCGAGGTAGTACAGCGTGTGCCAGGGCACCCCGGACGTGTTCTGCTCGGGGTCGGCGAGGTCGCGGTCCGGGTAGTTGATGTACGAGCCGGCGTTGATCTCGTTCGGCACCGGCACCCCACCGGTGTCGCGGTAGATGTCGCGGTAGACCGTGCGCAGCCAGCCGATGTGCTTGGCGTCCTCGGCCGGATCCGTCCAGCCGACGGCCGTCACCATCTTGGCGATCACGTCACGCTGAGCCGTCGCGGTGGCGCCGGACGGCACGGTGTTCACCTGGCCGCCGTACGGCACGAGCAAAAGCGTGGCCGCCGTCGCTCCGGTGTACGACGGGTCGCTGAGGTGCCGGTAGATCGTCTCCAGCTGCGCGTCGGTGTAGCCCTTGCGCAGGTAGCCCGCCTTGTACTTCTCCCGCCCGGGATCGGTCGTCTCGGCGATCGACCGCTGGATCGTGGTCCGCAGGAACGGCCCTTCGCCGGCTTCGATCACCTGCGGCGCCGGCGTGACCCCCTCGACCATCGCGGCGTTGAACGCGGCCAGCAGCTTCGCCGCGTCCGGTACGCCGGCGTCGATCTGGGTCGAGAGCAGGAAGCTGCCGCTGGACACGTGCGTCAGGATCAGCGGGCTGTACAGCGTCGCGTACGGCGAGTCCGGCGCGTTGTTGCGCTCGTAGAAGTCGAAGAAGTTGCGCAGCGTGCGCAGGAAGCCGGCCTTGGTGACGGTCTTCCAGTCGTACACGGTGATGCTGGACAGCAACGATGAAGGCGCCTTGGGCAACAACTTGGCCGGGTCCGAACCACGCGCGCCGGCGGTGCGCATCAGGTAGCGGGTGACCACACCGAAGTTGCCGCCCCCGCCGCCGGTGTGCGCCCACCACAGGTCGCGGTACTGGTTGTCCCTGGTCGCGACGACCGCCCGGGCCCGGCGGTCCGCGCCGACCACGACGACCTCCACGCCGTACAGGTGGTCGACGACCGAGCCGTACCGGCGCGAGAGCGGGCCGTAGCCGCCACCGCTGAAGTGGCCGCCGACGCCGACACCGAGGCAGCCGCCGCCGGGCACGGTCACGCCCCAGCCGTAGAACAACGCCTTGTAGACGGTTTCCAGCGTCGCCCCGGCGCCGATCGAGAAGGCGCGGAGGCGTTCGTCGAAGCTGACCTCGTCGTACTGCGACAGGTCGATCAGCACCTCGACGTCGCTGTGGTCGACGAAGTCCTCGAAGCAGTGACCGCCACCGCGGACGGCGATCCGCTTGTTCGCCCGGACCGCCTCCTGGACGGCGTCGACGGCGTCCTGGGTGGAGTGCACCACCCTGGCGTAGTCGGGCTCGGCGACGAAGCGCCGGTTGATCCCGCGCTGCACGAGATCCTGGTAGCGCGCGTCGTCGGGCAGGACCTTGGTCCCGGCCGGACGACGGCCGGCGGTAGCGGTGGTGGGCGGTGCGGCGGCCGCGGTGAGCGAGGTGGCTCCGGGCAGCGCGACGGCGGCTCCGGCGGTGGCGGCGAGCAGGTGGCGGCGACTCAGGTTCGGCATGGTTTTCTCCCCACGAGGTTGACCACTGCCGACGCTAGTCAGCGACTCCCGTCGCGCGCGTCACCCGCGCGACTGATCCCGCAGGTCCACCTTCGGCCGACCCCGACCGGACTAACCCAGGTACAGGCGTTCCAGTGGTTCGCCGAACAGCACGCCGGCCACCGCGCCGACCAGCATGAACGGCCCGAACGGGAACATCTCCCGGCGCTTGAACACCTTCGCCAGCGTCAGCACGACGCCGAGCACCGCGCCGAGGAAGAACCCGCCGTACAGGCCGGTGATCAACTCGCCCCAGCCGAGCCAGCCCAGCGCCATCCCGAGCAGGCCCGACAACCGGACGTCCCCGAAACCGACTCCGCGCGGAAACACGAACCACAGCAGGTAGAACACCCCGAACCCGATCACCCCGGCGATCGCGGCCCGCCGCAGCGAGCCCCACTGCCCCGACACCGCCGCGCCGACCACCAGCGCCGCGGCGACCGCCCCGTACGTCGGCCAGATGATCGCCGACGGCAGGTACCGGGTGCGGGCGTCGATGTAGCCGAGCACCGCGCCGGAGACGGTGAGCACCAGCCAGGCGGCGAGACCGGCCGAGAGCCCGAGCTGCCAGCCGATCAGCCCGCCGCACACTCCGGCGAGCAGCGCGCACCAGGCCGCGGCGCGCGGCGTCGCCAGGTCGGCGTACCGGAGCTTGGTCTGGTCCTCGTCGAGGATCGGCTCGGGAATCCTGCGCAGCAGCCAGGGCCCGAACACGTACGCCGCCGGCGCGCAGACGATCGCCGCGGCGACTCCGGTGATCACGGGCTCCAGACCAGGCACGATCCCGCAGCCTAGACGATCCGCGGCCCGCCGCGAGCCGACCCTGTGGACAACCGGATCGGCGCGTCAGGCAACCACCGACGCGCCGCCGAGAGCCCAGCCGCGCGACCGCCGGCCCGACCGCCGGGCGAGCAGCTCAGCCCAAGGTGTAGGCGGTGCGGAAGAAGCCGGTCGGGTCGTACTTCTGCTTGACCGTGCGCAGCCGGGGCAGGCTGGACCCGTAGTACGAGCTCACCGCGCGGCCGGCCTCGAGGTAGTTGACGTAGCCGCCGGCGGAGAACCTGGCGACCGCTCGATGGCCGTCGCTGACGAACCCCTGGGCCGCGCGGAGCTGCGCCGTCGACGGCTGGCCGGGCAGCTCGGCGTACCACTGGATGACACCGAGCGCGGACCGCCACGGCCACGCCGAACCACCGGCCGGCTGGTTCGCCGCCTGACCGCCGAGCGGATCGAGGATCGCCGTGGCGACCAGCTTCGCCCTGGCCGCGGCCTTCACGACACCGAGCAGCCCGTCGATCGCGCCGGCGTCCATCGGGCCGCGCAGCACGTCCGACCCGGCCAGCCAGCCGGAGCGCGGGCTCGTCGTGCCACCGCCCAGGTACCGCACCGCTTCCATGTGCGTCTTCACGGTGATCGTCCGGGCCGAGCCCTTGGCCCCGACGAACGACTCCAGCTCAGCGGCCGCGGACGTCGCCGACCCGGTGGTCGAGATGCCGATGACGTGGACCGAGACGGTGCCGTTGTCGTCGGCACTGACGTGCAGATTTCCCCAGGTGGTGGCCGGGGCCTCCCGGGCGAAGCGCTGCCAGCCGCGCAGGACGGCGGCCGCCTTCGCCTCCGGCCAGCTCAGCCGGAAGAAGCCGAGCTTGCCGCCCGGGATCGTGGCCAGCCGGAACGACGTGACGATGCCGAGGTTGCCGCCGCCGCCACCGCGCAGCGCCCAGTACAGGTCGGCGTTCTGCGTCGCGCTCGCGGTCCGGACGACGCCGTCGGCGGTCACCACCTGCAGCGAGATCACCCGGTCGCTGGTCAGGCCGTAGGTGCGGGTGTGGATGCCCAGTCCACCGCCGAGCGCGAGACCGGCGATGCCGACCGTGGGACAGGTGCCGGTGGGCAGCGAGCGGCCGAACTTGTCGAGGTAGGCGTGCACGTCGTACAGCCGGGCGCCGGCGCCGATCTGGATCGCGGTGCTCACGTAGGCCAGGCTCTTGAGCGCGCCGACGTCGACCATCAGGCCGTTACGCACCGTGGATGCGCCGACGTACGAGTGGCCGCCGCCCTTCGGCACGCAGGCCAGCTTGTTCGTGCGGGCGAACAGAATCGCCTCGCGGACGTCGTCGACGCTGCCTGCCCGGACCACGCCGGCCGGTTGCACGGAGTCCCAGCGGGGGTTGAACAGCTGGTGCGCCCCGGCGTAGCCGGTCTGGCCCGGGCGGTAGAGCCGGCCGTCGAGGCGACGTGCGAGCCCGGTCCAGTCGGGGGCGGCGGTGGCCGCCTCACCTGGCCCCGTGGAGGCTACTTCGCTGGGCTTGGTGGAGGCCGCTTCGCTCGGACCGGTGGAGGCGGCTTCGCTCGGTCCGGCGCTCGCAGGTTTGGTGTCCGAGCAGCTGGTCAGGGTGGCGGCGGCCAGCAGACCCCCGGCCTTCAGGACTTCACGGCGGTCAAAACGGTTCACGATCGTCGAGCTCCTCCCGCGCGGCGGCTCTCATGGCCGCCAGCGGAGCCGGCGACCTCCCCGTCATCATCTCCACCTGGAGGGTGGCTTGATGCACGAGCAGGTCAAGTCCGTTCAGCAGCTCTGTCCCGATCCGGTGCGCCACGAGCGCGAGCTGGGTCGGCCAGGGGTGGTAGGCGACGTCGAAGACCACCGGCGCGACGGCGGCGAAGTGCTCGGCCCACCGGTCGACCGCTCCCCCGGGCAGCGTCGAGACGCACAGGTCGAAGCCGCCGATCTGCTCGACCTGGCCGAAGTCCGCGACCGAGGTTTTCAGCTCCAGCGCGGCCGCCAGGTCCCGCAGCCGCTCCGCCTTGGCGAGGTCGCGCACGACGAGCGTCACCTCGCTCACCTTGAGCCCGCGCAGGGCCGCCAGGGTGGACGCCGCGGTCGCGCCGCCGCCGAGCACGACGGCCGTGTCGGCGCCGGTGATGCCGCGCTCCGCGAACGCCGCGATCAGCCCCGGTACGTCGGTGTTGTGCGCCGAGCGGGACCCGTCGGGCTCGAACAGCATCGTGTTCGCGGCGCCGATCAGCTCGGCCACCGGGTCGACAGTGTCCACCAGCTCCAGCGCGACCCGCTTCAGCGGCATCGTCAGCGACAGGCCGCGTACGTCGTCACCGAGCGTCGCGAGGAACCCGCGCAGCTCGTGCTCGCCGACCTCGAACGCGTCGTACCGCCAGTCAAGCCCGAGCTCGGCGTACGCCGCGCGGTGCATCGCGGGCGACAGCGAGTGGGCGATCGGACTGCCCAGCACAGCACACCGGGTCATCGGGTCTCCACCGTCAGCATCGGCCCTTGTGGGCCTGGCACCAGGCCTGCAGTTTCTTCACGTTGGCCAGGTGCTCCTGGTCGGTGGCGGCGAAGGCAGTCTCGCCGGTGTCCAGGTTGACCAGGGTGAAGTACAGCCACGGGCCGGGCGTCGCGTGCAGCGCCGCGCGCAGGGTGTCCTTGCCGGGCGAGTTGATCGGCGTCGGCGGCAGCCCCCGGTTCTTGTAGGTGTTGTACGGCGAGTCGAGCGCGCGCTCCTCGTCGGTGGTGAAGACGCCGCCGCTCTTGCCGGCCACGTAGTGCACCGTCGAGTCCATCTGCAGCCGCATGCCGCGCTGCAGCCGGTTGTAGATCACCCGGGCGACCTTCGGGTAGTCCTCGGCCCGGTTGGTCTCGGCCGCGATGATGCTGGCCACGATCACCGCCTGGTACGGGTCGAGCTTCTTGCGCTGCGCCACCTGCGGCAGCTTCAGCTCGGCCTGCGTCTTGGCGAACTGCCCGGTCATCAGCCGCAGGATCGAGTACGCCGTCGCGTTCTTCGGCACGTCGTACGTGCCGGGGTAGAGAAAGCCCTCGGGATTGTTCTTCGCGTACGACGGCAGTCCGAGCGTCTCCGGCTTGGCCAGCGCGGCGGCCACCGACCCCGGCGGCAGCTTGATGACCTTGTTCTCCTGCAGCTTCTGCGCCACCACGTCCTTGGTCGAGCCGGAAACCACGCCGAAACGGGTGACCTTGATCGACTTGGCCGGGTCGAGCATCAGCGCGAGCGCGGCCTTGGCCGACATCTTCTTGCGCAACGTGTACGTCGCGGCCTGGAGCTGGACGCTGCGCGGCTCCTCGCGGGCGGCCCGCTCGAAGGCGCGGGCGCTCTTCACCACGTCCTTCTTCTCCAGCGTGTCGGCGATCGCCTGGGCGCTCTGGCCGCGGGTCACCTCGACCATCACCGAGCCGGTGCCCTCGCCGTCGTAGTCGGGCGCGGCGAACACCTGCTCCAGGTAGTCCCGGCCCTTGCCGAAACCGAACACCAGCCCGCCGATCAGCGCGCCCACCACGGCCAGCGACACCAGGCCGGCGAAGCAGCCGAAGCTGCGGCGGGCCCGCTGCTTGCGCCGGTTCGCGCGCCGCTCCACCCGGCTCTCCGGGCGCAGCCCGAGGTCGACGTCGAGGTCGTCGCCGCCGTCGACGTCGTCGCCGTGCACTGAGGTCCTGCTCATCGTTCGACCACCGCTGCTCCGTTCACAGGGGCCTCCCGGGTGGGTTGCCGGTCTCCCGCTCGAAGTCGAGCGCGTGTTGCAGAATCACGACCGCCGCGGCCTGGTCGACCACGGCCCGCCGCTTGGAGCCCTTCTTCCCGCGCTCCCGCAGCATCCGCTCGGCGGTGACCGTGGTGAACCGCTCATCCACCAGTCTCACCTCCGTGTCCACCTGCCGGGCCGCCACCAACTGCCGGACCTGCTCGGCGGTCGCGCGGATCTTGACCGCCGCCGGTCCTTCTCCCCCGTTCAACGAACGAGGCAGGCCGACGACGATCTCGAACGCTTCGAGATCGGCTACGAGCGTAACGATCCGGTCAAGGTCACCGGGACCCCTGCGCACGGTTTCCACCGGCGTGGCCAGGATCCCGTGCGGGTCACTGCTGGCGACCCCGATCCGGGCGTCGCCGATGTCCAGCGCGACCCGTACCCCTCGGCGCATCAGATCCCCTCACGGCCGGCTCGAGGCCCGGCCGCCGGGAAAGTCCCGGCGACCGGCCTGGATTCTGCCTCAGCAGGGGGCCACGCCGACCCGCGCACGCTGGTCAGCCCGTGACGAGCTGGCCGACGGCGTGCTCGACCGCCGACAGCGCCTTGTCCGCGCCGGCCGGGTCCGTGCCGCCGCCCTGGGCCACGTCGTCCTTGCCGCCGCCCCGGCCGCCGAGCTGCTCGGCCGCGACCCGGACCAGATCTCCGGCCTTCAGCCGCCACTCGCGGGCGGTGTCGTTCAGCGCCACCACGACGGCCGGCTTGCCGTCGTTCACGCCGACCAGCGCGACCACGGCCGGCTTGTCGGCCGGCATCCGGCCCCGGACGTCCAGCGCCAGCTTGCGCAGGTCGCCGCCGTTCACGCCGTCCGGCGCCCGGTGCCCGACGTACGCGACACCGAAGACGTCCTTCGGGCTCGCCGCCAGCTCGCCGGCCGCGGCCATCACCTGGCTCGCGCGGACCTTCTCCAGCTCCTTCTCGGCCGCCCGCAGCCGCTCGGCCAGGTCCGCGACCTTGGCCGGCAGCTCCTCCGGCCGGGTCTTCAGGTTCTCGCTGAGCAGCCGCACCAGCGACCGCTCACGGCCCAGGAAGCGCAGCGCCTCCAGGCCGACGAAGGCCTCGAGCCGCCGGACCCCGGCACCGACCGAGGACTCGCTCGTCACGGTCAGCGCGCCGACCTGCGAGGAGTGCTTGACGTGGGTGCCACCGCAGAGCTCGCGCGACCACGGGCCGCCGATCTCGACCACCCGGACCTGCTCGTCGTAGGTCTCGCCGAACAGCGCCAGCGCACCCCACTCCCGGGCCTCGGGCAGCGTCATGTACTGCGCGGAGACCGGCAGGTCCTGGCGAACGGCGAGGTTCGCGACCTCCTCGATCTCGCTGCGGGTCGCCTGGTCCAGCGCCGACGACCAGGCGAAGTCGAGCCGCAGGTAGCCGGGCTTGTTGTACGAACCGCTCTGCAGCGCCGTCGGGCCGAGCACCTGGCGCAGCGCCGCGTGCACGACGTGGGTGCCGGAGTGCGCCTGACAGGCCTCGACCCGCCACTCGTGGTCGACCTGCGCGTGCACGTCCAGCCCGGGCTGGACGACACCCTCGAGCACCTTCACCTTGTGCACGATCAGGCCCTTGACCGGCCGCTGCACGTCGAGCACCTGCAGCTTGACGCCGTCGGCCACGATCAGGCCCTCGTCGGCGATCTGGCCACCGGACTCGGCGTAGAACGGGGTCTTCTCCAGCACGACCTCGACGGTCTCGCCCGGCTCGGCCGCCTGGGCGACCGCGCCTTCGCGCAGGACGCCGCGGATCTGGGAGTCGGTGGCGAGCTCGGTGTAGCCGGTGAACTCGGTGATGCCCTTCTCCCGCAGCTCGCGGTACCCGGAGGTGTCGGCGTGGCCGAGCTTCTTGGCCCGCGCGTCGGCCTTCGCCCGCTCGCGCTGCTCGGTCATCAGCGACCGGAAGCCCTCGGTGTCCACCTGCAGGCCCTGCTCGGCGGCCATCTCGACGGTCAGGTCGATCGGGAAGCCGTAGGTGTCGTGCAGCTGGAACGCCTGCGCGCCGGCCAGCCGCGCCCCGCCCTCGGCCTTCACGTTCTTCACCGCGACGTCGAAGATGCTCGTACCGGCCGTGAGGGTCCGCCGGAACGCGTCCTCCTCGGCGTACGCGATCTGGCTGATCCGGCCGAAGTCGGTCTCCAGCTCGGGGTAGGACTTCTTCATCTGCTCCAGGCTGGTCGGCAGCAGCTCCACCAGGCTGGGGTCCTCGTAGCCGAGCAGGCGCATCGAGCGGACCGCGCGGCGCAGCAGCCGGCGCAGCACGTAGCCGCCCTGCTCGTTGCCCGGGGTGACGCCGTCGCCGATCAGCATCAGCGCGCTGCGGACGTGGTCCGCGACCACCCGGAACCGGACGTCGTCGACGTGGTCCACGCCGTACTTGCGGCCGCTCAGCTCGGCGGCGCGCTCGATCACCGGGAAGATCTCGTCGATCTCGTACATGTTGTCGACGCCCTGCAGCAGGTACGCGACCCGCTCCAGGCCGAGGCCGGTGTCGATGTTCTTGTTCGGCAGCTCGCCGAGGATCGGGTAACCCTCCTTGCCGCCGCCCTCGCCCCGCACGTTCTGCATGAAGACCAGGTTCCAGAACTCCAGGTAGCGGTCGCCCGCCTCCCAGTCCCGGTCGGCGCCGAACTCCGGGCCGCGGTCGATCAGGATCTCCGAGCACGGGCCGCACGGGCCGGGCACGCCCATCGACCAGAAGTTGTCCTTCATGCCCAGCCGGACGATCCGGTCGTCGGGCAGCCCGGCGACCCGCTTCCAGATGTCGATCGCCTCGTCGTCCTCGTAGTACACCGAGGCGTAGAGCACCGACTCGTCGAAGCCGTAGCCGCCCTCGCTCTGCGGCTTGGTGACCAGGTCCCAGGCGTACTCGATCGCCTGGTCCTTGAAGTAGTCGCCGAACGAGAAGTTGCCGTTCATCTGGAAGAACGTGCCGTGCCGGGTGGTCTTGCCGACCTCCTCGATGTCGAGGGTCCGGACACACTTCTGCACGCTGGTCGCGCGCGGGTACGGCGGGGTCTGCTGGCCGACGAAGTACGGGACGAACTGGGCCATGCCGGCCACGTTGAACAGCAGGTTCGGGTCCGGCGACGGCAGCGGTGCGCTCGGGACCACCGTGTGACCGCGGTCCTCGAAGTACTGCAGGAACCGCCGCCTGATCTCACTGGTTTCCATGGGTGTTACCGGTAGTCCTCACGATCGTCTGATGCTGTGTCGATACCGAGCGCGTCACGCAGCTCGGTCTCCCGTTCGGCCATCCCGGCCCGGACCTCGTCGCCGAAGTGCCGGATCGCGGCGGCCACCTTGTCGGCCGAGGCCTGCAGGCTCTCCGGGGCCAGCTGCTGGGCCCGCTTCTTCAGCCGGGTCACCGCGTAGACCCCGGCGAGCGTGCCGATCACGAACCACAGGATCCGCTTGATCACAGGTCACCCCGCCGGCCGGCCTTGCGCTCGGCCTTCATCTCGTCCTTCACCCGGCGCGACACGTCGCGGCGCTGGCTGTCGCCGAGGGCCTTGCGGACGCCGTACGTGAACGCGGCCGCCTTGACCAGCGGGCCACCGGCGGTCGCCGCGAACAGCGACGCCAGCGCGGCGGCGTTGGTGGTCACCGTGGTGGCGTTGTCGGTGATGGTGTCGACCTTGGCCAGCTGCGCGTTCGTCGTCGCGACGGTCTCGGTGACCTCGCCGAGCAACGGCACGCTGGAGTCGGAGACGCCCTTCACCATGATCCGGGTCTCGTCGAGCACCTTGCCCAGCTTCAGGATCGGATAGGCCAGCAGGCCCACCAGGATGAGCAGTGCGCAAGCTGCTATCAGCCCCGCGACTTCACCGACGCTCATGGAAAACGATCCACCTTCCGTTGCGACCACGTGGACCGCCCGACCTTATCGCGCGGTACCAGCGCACCACGCTCCAGGACACCATCCCCCAGATCACAGTCACTCACCAACTCCTGGACCGGGCGGGCTCTACCCTGCCGGGGTGGCGATCGAGTACAGCCTGTTCCTGGCGAGCGCCGGCGGCGCCGCCGGCGTCCGGCGGGTCGTCGCGGCGTCGGCGCCCGAGGTTGACTGGGACGCCGAACGGGTCACCGCGTACCGGAGCCCGACCGGGCTGCGGGTCACCGTGATGGACCGGACGTGGTCCGATCGGGTGGTCGAAACGCCCACGGTGCAGGTGGGCTTCCGGCTGGACAAGTTCGCCGACCCGGACCCGCAGTACGACGAGGTGGTCCGGTTGACCGTGGCGATCCTGGCCGCCGATCCAGGAGACGCGGTGCTGCAGCAGGACCACGAGATCTGCTGGTTGCTGCGCCGCGGAGACTCCTGGATCGCCCACTCCGGTGGCTCCCTGTGGTCGGCGCACCGGTTGAGCCTGCTGCCCGTCGTACCGCAGCGGCGGCCGATGCCCTACCCGGACTAGGCCGCAGCCAGCCGACGGCGCAGGCGCGTCAGCGGTCGCGCAGGATCTTGCGGATGGCGTCGACCCGGTCGGCGTACGCGGCCTCGCCTCCGCGCCGGGTCGGACGGTAGTAGTCGGTGCGGTCGACGACGTCGGGCGCGTACTGCTGCGGGACCACGCCGCGCGGGTCGTTGTGCGAGTACTGGTACGTCGCACCGTGGCCGATCTTCTTCGCGCCGGCGTAGTGGGCGTCGCGCAGGTGCGGCGGCACCGGGCCCACCTTGCCGGCCTTCACGTCGGCGATGGCGGCGTCGATCGCGGTGATCACGGCGTTCGACTTCGGCGCCAGCGCGAGCGCGACGACGGCCTGGGCCAGGTTGATCCGGGCCTCGGGCATGCCGATCAGCTGCACCGCGTCGGCCGCGGCGACCGCGACACCCAGCGCGGTCGGGTCGCCCATGCCGATGTCCTCACTCGCGGAGATCACCAGTCGGCGGGCGATGAAGCGCGGGTCCTCGCCGGCTTCGACCATCCGGGCCAGGTAGTGCATGGCGGCGTCGACGTCGGAGCCCCGGATCGACTTGATCAGCGCGGAGGCGACGTCGTAGTGCTGGTCGCCGGCCCGGTCGTACCGCACGGCTGCGCGGTCGACGGCTGTCTCCAGCGTCTTGAGGTCGATCAGGATCGGCTCGTGCCCCGGCTCCTCAGCAGCGTCCTCGTCCTCGGGTGCTTTGTCTTTGGGTGCTTTGTCTTTGGGTGCCCGGTCCTGGGGCGCCTTGTCTTTGGGTGCTGCTTTGGCCTTCGCGCCGCCGGCCGCGGCTTCGAGGTAGGTCAGCGCCCGGCGCGCGTCACCGCCGGCCATCCGCAGCAGGTGGTCCCTGGCGTCCGGCGCCACCGCGTACTCGCCGTTCAGACCCCGCTCATCGGCGAGTGCGCGATCCAGCAGTACGGCGATGTCGTCGTCGGTCAGCGACTCCAGCGTCAGCAGCAGCGACCGGGACAGCAGCGGGGAGATCACCGAGAAGAACGGATTTTCGGTGGTGGCGGCGACCAGCGTCACCCAGCGGTTCTCCACCCCCGGCAGCAACGCGTCCTGCTGCGCCTTCGTGAACCGGTGCACCTCGTCGATGAACAGCACCGTCTCCACCGAACCACCGGGCCGGGACAGCTCGCGCCGAGCCGCGTCGATCACCTGCCGGACGTCCTTCACTCCGGCCGTCACCGCGGACAGCTCGACGAACTTGCGGTTCGTCTGGTGCGACACCACGGCCGCGATCGTCGTCTTGCCCGTGCCCGGCGGCCCCCAGAGCAGCAGCGACATCGGCTGGTCCCCCTCGACCAGCCGCCGCAACGGCGACCCCGGCGCCAGCAGGTGCTGCTGTCCGACCAACTCGTCGAGACTCCGCGGCCGCATCCGCACCGCCAACGGCGCGGAGGTGTGGTCGGCGTCCGCCAGACTCCCGCCACCACGAGCAGGAGCGGGAGCACCGGGAAGATCGAACAAGCCTTCGGTCACTGGACGAGCCTAACCAACCCGGGTCAGGTGGCTGCCGCGAGCACGCTCGATCAACCGGCGTGAGCCCGTTCAACCGTCGCCGCGTCTCGTGAAGCTGCGCCTGCCTGGCGACGGCATCTGCACCCTGCCCGAAGCTCTCGCAGCCTCACGCCCTAGGCCGAACGTCGAGCCGGTGCGCGCGTGGTGGCGAGCAAGTCGTCCAGCAGCGAGCGGGTGTGCACGAGTTGGTCGATGTCGCCGGTGATCCGGCGGCGCTCTGCTTCGAGACGTTCGCGGCAGGCGTCCAGCAACAGGGTGTCGCCGGACAGGCAGGCCAGGATCTGGCCGATGAGGTCCATACCGAGGCCCGCCGCGAGCAGTCGCTGGATGTGCGAGACCGTGCGGACGTCCGCGTCGGTGAAGATCCGGTACCCGGCGGCGGTCCGGTCCGGCCGCAGGACGCCCTTCTCCTCGTAGTACCGCAGCGCCCGCACGCTGACGCCGGTCCGGTCCGCCAGCTCGCCGATCTTCATCCCGGTTCCTTCGCTGTTCGGCTTGACCCTCACGTCGACGTGAGAGTTTAGCGTGCCGGCATGGTCAGACTCGGCGTTCTCATGTTCTGCGTCTTCGGCATCACCACCGGTGAGTTCGTGGTGGCCGGAATCCTGCCCGCGGTCGCCACCGACCTCCAGGTCACGGTCGGCACCGCGGGACTCCTGGTCACGGCGTACGCCGTCGGCATGATCCTCGGCGGCCCGGTGCTCACCGCGCTGACCGCCGGGACCGACCGGAAACGGCTGATGCTCGCCCTCCTGGCCGTCGCGGTCGCCGGGAACGCGATCTCCGCCCTCGCTCCCGGGTTCTCCCTGCTGCTGGCCGCCCGGGTGGCCACCGCGCTGGTGACCTCGACCTTCTTCGCCCAGGCCATCGTGATCGCGGTCCGGTCCGCGCCGCCCGAGCGCGCCGCGACCATGGTCGCCCGATTGGCGTTCGGGATGAACCTGGCCATCATCCTCGGAGCGCCCATCGGCACTCAGATCGGCGGTCACTGGGGCTGGCGCGCGACGTTCGCCGCGATCGCAGTCGCCTGCCTGATCGGGTTCGGCTTGGTGCTCCTGCTGCTCACCACGCCGCCCGACGAGCACCGGAGGTCGGCGGTCTCGGAGTTGCGGGTCCTGCGCCGGCGGCCGGTCCTGATCGCCCTGGCCATCACAGCCGTCGGGAACGTCGGCGTGCTGATGGTCTTCAGCTATCTCGCCCCGCTGCTGACGAACCTGGGCGGACACCCCGCCACCCGGCTGCCGGTCCTGCTGCTCGCGTACGGCGTCGGCGCAACCATCGGCAACCTGCTCGGCGGCGCGCTCTACGACCGCAACCCACGCGTGAGCCAACCAGCCCTGCTCGGCGCACTCGCGGCCGCCCTGGTGGGGACCTGGTTCGTCGCCGGCTCCACCACTCTCACGGCGGTGGCAGTGGTCGTGATCGGTCTTCTCGCCTTCGCGATCATCCCCGGCATGCAGGCCCGCGTGATGACGACCGCCACCGAAGCCCCCACCCTGGCCGTCGCCGTCAACGCCTCCGGCTACCAACTGGCCGCCGCCTGCGCCGGCCTCTTCGGCGGTCTCATCGCCGACTCGACCGCGGGCCCCCGCCCCATCTACCTGACGGCCGCAGTCCTCACCACCTGCGCCCTACTCATCACCCTCGTGGCAACTCGCAGCCCTCGGACCACCGCGGCCACGCCAGTGGATCAGCCCGCCTGACAGTGGAGCCGTCGCGGCTTCGGACACGAACCCGCGTCCTTGAACAGGCTATGCCCTGTTCAAGGACCCGGCGTCGTGTCCGAGGTCAGCGGGCGGGGGCGGTCAGGGCCGGGGGTTCTTCTCGTCGTCTGCGTCGCGGAGTTCTTCCGGCAGCTCGTCGTCGTCCAGGTCGCGCAGTTCCTCCGGCAGCTCGTCCTCGGCCAGTTCGACCGGGGCGTCGTCCTCGACGGTGACCAGTTCGTCGCCCTTGACGGCGTTGCGGAGGCGGCCGAGGATGCGGTCGGCTTCGGTGCCGAACGGGTTGTCGTTGACCAGGTAGGTCCACGTCGCGGTCGGCCGCGGTACGCCGGAGGCTTCCTCGTCGAGGCCGGTCGCGCCGATCTCCGCGGTCGCGAACGTCTCGGCCGCGTCCTTCCACGCGTCGTCGATCAGCGGGTTGAACGACTCGATCGCCGACTTGTTGAACTCGTCGATCGGCTTCTGGTGCACGATGCCGCCGGCCAGCGAGCGCAGGTGAATGCCTTCGCGCAAGTCGGCGAGGTACGCAACGTGGTCGGTCCAGCGGCGGTCGAGGTGGCGCAGCGCGATCTGCCGGGCGGCATCCTTGACCGCGTCCTCGCCGTGCTGCTCGACCAGTTCCTCGTACCGCTCCTTGGCGGTCTCGGCCAGCTTCTCCGCGGCCAGGTCCTCGGTCAGCACCTTCTCGCGCACGTCGAGCAGGATGTCGCGCTGCTGCCCGGTGAGCCGGTGGTAGGACCAGGTCGTCCGGTGCAGCTCCGCGTTCGCGCCGTCGGCGACGCGCTGGGCGTGCTCGAGCATGCCGAGCGCCTTGCGGTCGGTCAGCCGGCCGTTCTCGTCCGGGGACGGGCGCAGGCCGGTGGTGATCGAGTACCGGGTGACCAGCTCGTCGGCCAGGCTGGCGAAGAACACCGAACCGCCCGGGTCGCCCTGCCGGCCGGCGCGGCCGCGGAGCTGGTCGTCGAGCCGGCGGGACGCGTGCAGGCCGGTGCCGATGACGTACAGGCCGCCCAGCTCGGCAGCGCGCTCGCGCCCGTTCGTGCCGTCGCGACCGCCCAGCCGGATGTCGGTGCCGCGGCCGGCCATCTGCGTCGAGACCGTCACCGTCTCCGGTACGCCGGCCTCGGCGACGATCGCCGCTTCCTCGGCGTCGTTCTTGGCGTTCAGTACGACGTGCGGTACGCCGGCGGCGTCGAGCTGCTCGCTGAGCTGCTCGGACTCCTCGACGCTCTGCGTGCCGATCAGCACCGGCCGGCCGGTCTCGTGCACCTGCTTGATGTGCTCGACCAGGGCCTTGTTCTTCTGCTCGACGGTCAGGTACAGCCGGTCGGGCTCGTCGATCCGGATGTTCGGCTTGTTCGGCGGCACGACGGCCACCTCGACGTTGTAGAACTCCTGCAGCTGCTCGCCGACCACGACCGCCGTACCGGTCATGCCGCACAGCGTCGGGTAGCGCATGATCAGCGCCTGCACGGTGATGCTGTCCAGCACCTCGCCGCTCTCGCTGACCGGCACGGCCTCCTTCGCCTCGACGGCGGCCTGCAGACCGTCGGGCCAGCGCTGCAGCTTCGCGATCCGGCCGCGGCTGTTGTTGATCAGGTGCACCTTGCCGTCGCGGACCAGGTAGTCGACGTCCTTGCGCAGCAGCACCTCGGCGTGCAGCGCGACGTTGACCTGGGTCATCTTCTCCAGGTTGGCGTCGTCGTACAGGTCGATGCCGCCGAGGTGCTCCTCGACGACGTCGGTGCCCTTGTCGGTCAGCGCGACGGTCCGGCCGTCGCCGTCGATCTCGTAGTCGACGCCCGCGCGCAGTGTGCGGACGAGCTGGACCACGTCGTCGTCGAGCTCCTCGGAGCGGGTCGCGCCGGCCAGCACCAGCGGCACCCGGGCCTCGTCGATCAGCACCGAGTCGGCCTCGTCGACCAGGGCCACGTCCGGCTTGGCCGACACCCGGTCCGCGACGTCGTCGACCAGCCGGTCGCGCAGGACGTCGAAGCCGACCTCGCTGACCGGCGCGTAGCAGACCTCCGTCTGGTACGCCGCGCGCCGCTGCTGCGGCGTGGAGGCCTGCCCGACGTGGCTCACGGTGACGCCGAGCAGCTCGTACAGCGGGCCCATCCACTCCGCGTCGCGCTGGGCCAGGTAGTCGTTGACCGCGAGCACGTGCACCTTGCGGCCGCCGATCGCGTAGCCGGCGGCGGCGAACGCGCCGGCCAGCGTCTTGCCCTCACCGGTGGCCATCTCGACGATCCGGCCGCGCAGCAGCGCCAGCGCACCGACGATCTGGCCGTCGAAGGCCCGCTCGCCGATCGCCCGGCGGCCGGCCTCGCGGGCCAGCGCCAGGAACTCGATCAGGTCGTCCTCGTCCAGGCCGCCGTCCTTGCGCATCTCGGTGACGACCTCGGTGAGCTCGTCGTCGCTGAGCGCCTGGACGGACTCCTCCGCCTCGCCGACCGCCGCGGTCAGCTTCTCGTACGGGCCGAGGTCGATCGAGCCGGGGCGCTGCAGGAGCCGGCGGAAGCGCGAGGTGAGTTTCGAAGCCATGGTCTCCGCAACGTACAACGTGCCCCGGTCGTTCCGTACCCCGACCCGCGTGTTACGCGGGCGCGGCGGCGCCGGGCGTGAACGTGTACGGCGTGGTGGTGGTGACCCCGTGCAGCCCGAGCTTCTGCAGGATCGGGCGGGAGTCCTGCGACGCGTCGACCCGCAGGTAGTCGTAGCCGCGCTCGCGGGCGATCCGGGCCCGGTGCACCAGCATCGCGGAGTACAGGCCGCGGCGGCGCCACTCGGGCAGTGTGCCGCCACCCCACAGGCTGGCGAAGCCGGTGCCGGGGTGGAACCGGATCCATCCCGACGTCAGCACCGGACCGTCCGGGCCGGACTGCTCCTCCTCGACGACGGTGACCACCAGCCGGTCCGGGAACATCCGGGCCTCGTCGGCCAGCTGCTGCTCGATCCGCTCGAGCCCGTTGTGCCACAGGGCGTCGGTCAGCACCGCGATCCGGTGGAAGTCGGCCCGCTCCTCGACGTCACGCAGCCGCACCCCGGACGGCAGCGCCAGCGGCCGCTCGAGGATCCGGTCCACCTCGCCGAGGATCAGCGTCTCGGGGTCCTCGGCGACGAAACCGTGCCGGACCAGCCGCTCGCCGAGATCGGCCGGCTCGTCGTAGGCGTAGGTCTTCCACTCGAACGCCAGGCCGCGGGCGGCGAAGAACTCGACCTGGGCCGCGATCACCGCGTCGGGGTCGTCTCCGAGACCGCGCGGCGTCTCGACGAACCCGCCGCCGCCCGGGCCCTCGGCGTACGAGCGGTGCACCAGACCGTCCAGCTCGACCTTCCAGCCGGGAATCGTGTCGGCGTCGGGCAGGCGGATCCGGCGATGGAACACGTCGAGCAGTTCGTCAGGGGTCATCTCCTCATCGTGCCGTGGCCGGCAACCGGTTTTGCGGTCGCCGCCGTCCCGACCGGCTCGGGATCGTTGCGGGAGGCAAGCTCCAGGCCGACCGCGCCGCAGCTGACCCACCGCGAGCTCAGCAACGTGTCCGGGTACCGCACCTTCCGCCAGGTCGCCTGGGCGGGCAGCTTCGAGGCCCAGACCACCAGCGGGCTGGGTGTTCGCGCCCGGCTGCCATTCAGCGTCCTCACCCTCGACGGCTCCGGCACGACCGGCCGCGCGGTGGTCGACGTCGCCCACCGCTGGTAACGGTCGGCACCTGCTCATGATCGAATGAGCGGGTGCAGATCCTCCCGTCGCCCACCGTCCGAGCTCTCCCGTGACGGCGGCGCCGGTGTCCTCGCCGCCGATGGCTACGCGCACCGCGGCGGCGGCGGTCTTCCTGTTGTTCGCGGTCAACGGTGCCCTGATCGGTGGCGTCGGGGGCGTCCTGCCCGCGCTGCGCGAGCGGCTCGACGTGAGCGCCTCCGGTCTGTCGCTGCTGCTGTTCTGCCTGGCCGCGTCCGCGGTGGTGTCGATGCAGGTGGGCGGCCGGCTGGCCGACCGGATCGGCGCCCGGCCGGTCGCCCTGGTCACGCTCAGCCTGCTGGCGCTCGGGGTCGGGCTGCTCTCGCTGGCCACGTCGTTGCCGTTGGCCATCGTCGCGATGGTGCTGGCCGGTCTCGGCAACGGCGCGATGGACGTGGCGATGAACTCGCTCGGCGTCGAGGTCGAGCAGGCCCGGCCGAAGCCGATCATGAGCCGGTTCCACGCGTTCTGGAGTCTGGGAAACCTGACCGCGGCCGCCACCATCGTGCTGATCGCCCGGCTGCTCGACCGTTCCGGCGGCGACAACGTGGGCCCGGCGCTGGGCACGCTGTTCTGCTTCGGCGTCGTCGGCATCCTGGTCGCGGTCCGGATCGTCCCGGTCGGCCGCCGGATCGAGCACCACGAGAACGGCGTCCGGTCCGCGATTCCCAAGCTGGCCTGGGCGCTGGGCCTGATGGCGTTCTGCTTCGGGCTGGCCGAGGGCACCGCGGTCGACTGGTCGTCGGTGCACGTCACCGACGTCGCCCGGATCGACCCGTCCACCGGCGCGCTCGGGCTGGTCGCGGTGAGCGCCTTCATGGTGATCATCCGGCTGCTCGGCGACCAGGCCGTCGCCCGGGTGGGCCGGCGCGCCGTCGTCCGGGTCGGCAGCGTCACCGCGATCGCCGGTTACCTGTTCACCGTCTTCGCCGAGCCGCTGCCGCTGCTGCTGGTCGGCTGGGCCCTGGTCGGCCTGGGCGTCGGTCTGGTCGCCCCGCAGGTGTACGCCGTGGCCGGCCACGTCGGCGGCGGCCGGATGCTCGCCATCGTCGTCACCTTCGGCTACGCCGCGTTCCTGATCGGCCCCGCGATCATCGGCCAGCTCGCCGAGCACTTCGGCATCCAGAACGCGATGATCCTGCCGCTCGCCCTGTCCGCCTGCCTGGTCGCCGTCTCGGTGGTCCTGCCGCGCGACGAGTGAATGTCTACTGACCAAGTAGTGATACAGCCGGTGATCGCGGCGTACCGCGTGTGATCGTTGCTCCATGCTTCCCAGACCCGTACGCCGTACGCTCGCCCTCGCCGTGACGCCCGTGCTCGCGGCTTCCGCCCTGGCCGCCCCCGCCGCGGCGGCCTCGACCAGCTCCGCCGATCTCGCCCTCGAGTGGTTCGACGTCACCGCCGGGACCGTCGCCGCCGCCGGAGCGCCGACCCAGGTGACCAACAACCGGACCTGGGCGATCGGCTGGCTCGCCGCCACCCGCGCCGTCCTCCGCACGCCGTCCACCCCACGCCCGGAGGACTACCGTGGCGCGGCGTTCGCCGGTGCGATCCACCAGACCCTGATCACCCTGGCCCCAGCCCGGAAGGCCGAGCTCGACGCGGCCCTGGCGACCTCGCTGGCTCGTCTCGCCGACGGTCCCTCCGAGTCCGACGGCCTCGCCGCCGGACGGCAGCAGGCCGCCACGGTGCTGGCCGATCGCGCCGACGACGGCCTGGACCCCGCCTCGGTCAACACCCCCTTCACCTCGTCGCCGGCCGGAGCCGGTGTCTGGCAGCCGACTCCCCCGTCGTACAGCCCTGCCACGCAGTCCGGGAACCGGCTGGCCAGGCCGTTCCTGCTGCGCCGGGCCGACCAGTTCCGGCCCGGGCCTCCGCCCGCGGTCGGGTCCGAGCGGTACCGCCGCGACCTGGCCGAGGTGAAGGCTGACGGATCGGCCGGCAGCACGACCCGGACCCCGGAACAGACCGCCACCGCGACGTTCTGGCTCGGCTCGTCGTACACGCTCTACACCGAACCGTTGCGGGTCGCGCTGGCCGCGACCACTGGCAGATCCCTTGCCGAGCGGGCGAAACTCGTCGCGCTGTTCCACGTCGCCGCGGTGGACACGCAGATCGCGACCTCGGACACGAAGTACGCGTACGTGAGCTGGCGGCCGGTGACCGCGCTGCGGGCGGCCGGCCACGCCGAGTGGAGGCCGCTGCACACCACACCCGCCCACCCCGACTACCCGAGCGGGCACAACACGTACTCCGGTTCGGCCGAACAGGTCCTGACCACGCTGGTCGGCGCCCGGACCGCCAAGCCGTACACGATCGGCAGCCCGACGGCACCAGGCGTGACCCGGACGTACAGCACCTGGCGTCAGCTCACCACTGAGAACGTCGACGCGCGGGTCTGGTCCGGGATCCACACCCGGACGGCCGACACGGCCGGCGTGACGCTGGGCCGTCAGGTCGCGGCCCACGCCGTCCGGGAGGCGTACCGGCTGTTCCGGTGACGGCCGCTCCGGCGGGAGGGTGGACCTCCCGCCGGAGCGCCACACCTAAAGAACCTTGTCGAGGGCGTCGAAGAAGACGTTGCCGAGCACGAGCTCGTACTTGCCGGTGAGCAGCTCGGCGAGCTGGGCGACGTCGGTGGGGGTCCAGGACCAGGCGTTGACCGCGCCGGCGACGAACAGCGGCGCGTCGCCGGTCCACGCCGCGGTGTGGGCGTCCAGCGCGGCCTTGTACTCCGCGGCCTTGCCGGGCGGGGAGAAGTTGCCGATCACCGGCAGGCCGCCCCGACGGACCAGCAGGTCGCCCTTCTCCCAGGACTGGATGATGCCGCGGATCGGCGTGTGCTCGGCGTACCCGCGGCCGATCGTCTCCGAGAACGGCACCCAAGCGTCGTTCTCGCGGTGGTTGTAGGCGTAGACCAGGTCCATCCCGGTCCGGCGCAGGTAGCGGCCGGAGAGCTTGAAGTAGGCGTCGAGCTGCTCCGCGGGCCAGGCGCCGGGATAGGTGTAGCCGGCACCGGACGGACCACAGATCAGCAGGTCGTTGTGTGTCGCCGTGCGCTGGTAGTGGCTCAGGATGGCCGGGCCGATGTCGGCGAGCAGCGGGCTGACGGTCCAGTTGACCGGGGCGTGACCGCGCCGCGGGTCGTCCCACAGGTCGCGCATGTGCCGCTGGCAGTACTGCACGTTGTCGCCCTCGCCGAAGGTCAGCGTGACGTAGATCTTCTTCTTCGGCGTGATCGGCCTGAACCGGCGGACCCGGTCCGAGATCGGCGCGACCACGCCGGAGTGGACCGTGCCGTTCATGTAGAAGTCGGCGGGCAGCACCTCGGAGCCGCCCTGCGCCGCGAGGTCGACGCCGCTCCACTCCCCCGCGACGTCGTTGGCGAACCAGCCGGCGTACGGCGTGGTGGGGCCGACGGCGGCGAAGTGCTCTGTGAGCAGCTCGCCGGTCGGGCCGTTCGGCGGCAGCCAGCTGACCAGCGCCTTGGTGGCGACGACGTAGTCGCGGAAGTACGGGAACGGCTCCACCCGGGTCGGCGCGGTGTCGGTCGCGGTGACCAGGTACTGGTTCCACATCTCGACCGTGACGGTCAGCGAGGTGGTCCCGGCCGGCGGACTGAACTTGTAGATGAAGTAGCCGCTGCCGTCGCTGAACCGGTTGCCCTCGCCGCCGATCGAGGAGTTCAGGCCGTCGAACAGGTACGGCGCCTCGTGCGGTGTGCCCGGCTGGAACGTGGCCAGCGTGGCTCCATCGGCCTTGGCGGTGACCGAGAGGACCGAAGGGCCCCAGCCGTCGTCGCCGAAGGAGTCCTGGAACCGCACGTACACGGCGTCCTTGCCGAGCGCGGGCGACACGTCGAGCGTGTACGTGCCGCGGTTCGAGGAGTCGCGGAGCTGCCGCGTCTCGCGGGCGATCTCGTGCCAGGTGAGGTTCTCGGCCTGCACCACCATGGTCGGCGGCAACCCCGCGAGCAGCTGGCGCGTGCAGCGCGGGAAGAGGTGCTCGAACTGCCACCGGTACGTCTTCACCCGGTCGTCGTCGAACAGGCCGCGCAGATCCTTCACCACCCGCAGGCCGTGCGCCTTGGCCTGCGCGGCGTCCGCGACGACGGCGTTCTCCAGACCCGCCAGGGTGGTCGCGACGTTGAGCGAGTCGGGCACCTCGGGGTCGTGCAGGATCGCGCCGCGGACCCGGTGCCGGTACTTCGCGACCAGCTCCAGCGGATCGGCGTACCGGGTGGCGGGGACGCCGGTGTTGCGCAGCCAGCGGGCGTCGACGCCGTCGTTCCCGCCGGGTGAGTAGAGGAAGTAGAGCTCGGGGCGACTGCGGTTCACCAGACCCTGCAGGGTGGTGAGCAGCGTCTGGTCGCCGCCGCTGAGTTTGCTGACATCGCCGTAGTGCAGGTGCCGCGGGCGGGCGAAGGACGGCAGCAACCGCCGGCCCGTCGTACCGAGCTCCGCAGCGTCCACCAACCCGCTGCCGGCCTGTCCGGACGCCGCGGCGGATCCGGTCTGGAACCAGCCCAGCCCACCTGCCGCCACCGCGCCGCCGCCGGCGAGAAACGTTCGTCTCGAGACCATCGTGACCACTCCCCTGGTGCTGACATCGCTGTCAAATGCGGGCGAGATTAACACCGGGCGGATGGCCGGTACAGAGCTCGGACAACGTTGTCCGTGAGCAATCTGGAATCGTTTCCGTCACAGCCGGGCCGGGGCCGAGCGGCGGCCGATCCGAGCCCTACCAGGCTTCGTCGAGAATCCGGGTCGCCTCCGCCAGACTGAGCCCGGCCCGCCGCGCGGCCCGGGCGAACACCGTCGCCGCCGCCCGGGTCTGCTCGTCGTCGACCTGACTGCGCGACGCCAGCACGACCGTGCCATTCCTCCCGCGGGTCTCGATCAGCCGCTCCGCCTCCAGCTCCTTGTACGCCCGAGCCACCGTGTTGACGGCCAGCCCAAGGTCCCCCGCCAACTGCCGCACGGTCGGCAGCTTGCTCCCCCGCGCGAGCTCGCCGCTGCGGACGAGGTGCTCGATCTGACGCTTCACCTGCTCGTACGGCGGCTCGGAGCCGGCCGGATCCACCGAGATGTCCACCCGGCCGATCCAACCACCTGGCTCAGCCGAAGTCTGCCGCGGAGTACGGTTTCTGCTCGACCAGGACCAGCCAGTTGCCGGAGTTGTCACGCAGGACCGCCTCCACGCCGTACGGGCGGTCGGACGGTTCCTGAAGGTGTTCGACGCCCTTGGCGACCAGTTCGTCGAAGGTCTTGCGGCAGTTGTCGGTGGCGATGCCGACGCCGTGCAGCAGGCCCTTGGCCATGATTCGGCGGATCGCCGCGGCGGACTCCTCGTCCAGCGGCGGGCCGGGCAGCATCAGGGCCAGTTCGAGCTCGGGGTGGTCGCGCTGGGAGACCGTGCACCAGCGGAAGTCCGGCCCGAGCGTGATGTCGTTGCGCAGCACGAACCCGAGCTTGTCGGTGTAGAAGGCCTTGGCCTCGTCGATGTCGGTCACGTACACGGTGACCAGGTGGACGTTCGTGATCATCGGACTCCTTCTCTCGCGGTGACCCGACGACGCTACGACGCCGGCGGCCCGCTGCGCTTCGCCGGAATTGCGGACTTCAGCCCGAGCATGAACACGTAGCAGCCGGGGATCCGCGCGGTCAGCCCGCTGCGCTGGTACGCCGACGGGCTGGTCCCGACCAGCTCGGTGAACCGCCGCGTGAACGCGCCGAGACTCGCGTAGCCGACCAGCCCGGCGACCTCGGTCACGGTCAGGTTGGTCGCCCGCAACAGGTCCGCGGCCCGCTCGATCCGGCGCCGGCTGACGTACTGCATCGGCGTCTCCCCGTACTCCGCCGCGAAGCACCGCAGGAAGTGGTACTTCGAGACCCCGGCCGCGCGGGCCAGGGCGTCGAGGTCGAGCGGTTCGGCGTAGTGCCGATCGGCGACGTCCCGCGCCCGCCGCAGGTGCGGCAGCAGCTCGACCGGGACCTTGGTCATGAGCTCGAGGCTAGCCGCCGTCCGGGACTTTCGGTGCTCGCCGAAGGTCTTTCCCTGCCCGGACCGGGCCGGGGAGGCTGACCGGCATGGACATTCGAGGAAGTTCCGGGCAGGGCGGCAGCGGACCTGGAGCGATCACCCCGGACGGCAGCGCGGTCGAGCTGTACCTGCGGTCCAGCAGCCAGGGCGAGGAGCAGGTGATCGACGAGGCGATCGAGCGCGACAGCGAAATCCTGGAGCTCGGCTGCGGGACCGGACGGATCACCCGGCCGCTGCTCGCCCGCGGTCATCGCCTCGTCGCCGTGGACGAGTCACCCGACATGGTCGGCCGCGTCACCGGCATCGAGACGGTGTGCGCGCGGATCGAGGAACTGCGGCTCGATCGGCGGTTCGACGTCGTGCTGATGATGTCGTTCCTGATCAACGCCCCGGACGCCGAGGCGCGCCGCCGATTGCTGGCGACCTGCGCGTACCATGTTCGTCCCGGCGGGCAGGTGATCCTGCAGCAGCACGACCGGGCGTCCTTCGCCGGCCCGCGGGTTCTGGAGAACGGCAACCGGCGACTGGTCATCTCCGACGTCGAGCACCTGCCAGGCGACGTGGACGCGGCCACCATGACCCACACCGTCGACGGCCACACCTGGAGCCAACGCGTTGTGGTCCAGAACCTCACCGAGGACCAACTGACGGCGGCCCTCGGTGAGGTGGGACTGGAACTGGCCGGCTATCTGACCCAGGACCGGACCTGGCTCACCGCGCGGCCAGCGCGTCGAACTGCGCCCGCGTGAGCTTGCTGGTGTCAGCGGTCAGGGCCGCCGGGCGGGTGCAGGTGATCCCGGACGGCACCGAGCCGGTCAGGTAGCGGATGGCGTTCTTGAACGAGTCGCACCGGCGCTGGTCTTCGGCACCGGCCGGATAGCCGATCGCGGCGTTCACCTTGCCCATCTGCAGCGCGTCCGCGAACGGATTGATGCTGCGGGCAACGGTCCAGTACCAGCGCGCGATCGGCGCGGACCACTGCAACGACCTCGCCAGCTCCGGATTGCCCAGCAGATCGATGCCGAAGTACCGGCCGGCCGGGCCGTAGTTGAAGTCACCGGTCAGCTGGATGTAACCGCGGCCGCCGTACAACCGGGTGTCGCCGATCTCGCGGATGTTGTACTCCAGCCGCGACTCGTGCACCAACGTCGCCAGGAACGCCGCCTTCCGGTACGGCGTGTTGATCTGGGCGTCGCGCATCGCCTGGTTCAGCGACGGCAGGCCGGTCTGCACCAGCGACGGGTTCGCGATCCGGCTGCCGAACATCGCCTGCACGTCGGCCAGCGTGACGTCGCCGATCGGCGGGTTCGGGTTGACCGTGCACTCCGGTACGCCGGGCAGCTTGTCGCCCGGGGTGTCGAGGTAGGCGACGGTGGCGTAGCCGTTGTGGGCGGGCAGGTGGGCCCACCAGCGGGTGGCGGGCCGGCCGGTCACCGTGACGGTGTCGCCGGCCTTCTGGCAGTCGACCTCGACACTCACCGGCCCGCCGAGCACCTTGATCACCGAGGACGCCAGGTACGCGTCGGAGCGGATGTTGAGGCTGGTCGCGGTGGTCCGGAAGGCCACCGCGTGGGCCGGGGTGGCGGCGATCAGAGAGCCGGCACCGACACCGGCCAGAGCCAGGACAACGGACAGCGTGCGCTTGAGCATGGGTGGCTCCTGGGCGGAGGAGGGGCGGGAGACAACGCGGTGAGAATCTCTCAAAAGAGTCTCACCGCGCTGTCACTTTCCCACCACACAACTCCAGTTGCTCAAGTAGGCAACCTGCACCACAGCTGCGAGCTTGCTCGCGTGCCCAGCCCACAGCCACGGCCGGCCTCAGCCGGCCCCGACCACAGTCAGCTCTTCGACTCCGCCTTGTCCTTGCTCTCCGGCTTCGCGTCGACGCCGGCTTCCTTGCGCTGCTCCGCAGTGATCGGCGCCGGCGCCGCGGTCAGCGGATCGTAGCCGCCACCGGACTTCGGGAACGCGATCACGTCGCGGATCGAGTCCGCGCCGGCCAGCAGCGCGGTGATCCGGTCCCAGCCGAACGCGATGCCGCCGTGCGGCGGCGCGCCGAACTTGAACGCGTCGAGCAGGAAGCCGAACTTCTCGGTCGCCTCCTCCTCGGTCAGCCCCATCACCGTGAAGACCCGCTTCTGCACGTCCTCGCGGTGGATACGGATCGACCCGCCACCGATCTCGTTGCCGTTGCAGACGATGTCGTAGGCGTAGGCCAGCGCCGACCCCGGGTCGGTGTCGAAGCTGTCCAGCGACTCCGGCTTCGGCGACGTGAACGCGTGGTGCACCGCGGTCCAGGCACCGGACCCGACGGCGACGTCACCGGCGGCGGTCGCGTCGTCGGCCGGCTCGAACAGCGGCGCGTCGACCACCCAGACGAACGACCAGGCCGACTCGTCGATCAGCCCGCCGCGCCGGCCGATCTCCAGCCGGGCCGCCCCGAGCAGCGCCCGCGACGACTTCACCGGACCGGCCGCGAAGAAGACGCAGTCACCCGGCTTGGCCCCGACGTGGTCGGCGAGACCGGCCCGCTCGGCCTCGGACAGGTTCTTGGCGACCGGACCGCCCAGCTCGCCGTCCTGCCCGACCAGCACGTACGCCAGCCCTTTCGCGCCGCGCTGCTTGGCCCAGTCCTGCCACGCGTCCAGCTGCTTGCGCGGCTGGTCGGCGCCACCCGGCATCACCACCGCGCCGACGTACTGCGCCTGGAAGACCCGGAACGGGGTGTCCTTGAAGTACTCCGTGCACTCGACCAGCTCCAGGCCCATCCGCAGGTCGGGCTTGTCGCTGCCGAACCGCGCCATCGCCTCGGCGTACGTCATCCGCTGGATCGGGGTCTGCACTTCGTGCCCGGCGAGCTTCCACAGCTCGACGAGGATCTCCTCGGACAGCGCGATCACGTCGTCCTGGTCGACGAAGCTCATCTCCACGTCGAGCTGGGTGAACTCCGGCTGCCGGTCGGCGCGGAAGTCCTCGTCGCGGTAGCAGCGCGCGATCTGGTAGTACCGCTCCATCCCGGCCACCATCAGCAGCTGCTTGAACAGCTGCGGCGACTGCGGCAGCGCGTACCAAGAGCCCGGCTGCAGGCGCGCCGGGACCAGGAAGTCCCGAGCGCCTTCCGGCGTCGACTTGGTCAGTGTCGGCGTCTCGATCTCGACGAAGTCGTGCCTGGCCAGCACGTCCCGGGCGGCCTTGTTCACCTTGCTGCGCAGGCGCAGCGCCGCGCCCGGGCCCTGCCGGCGCAGGTCGAGGTACCGGTACTTGAGCCGGACCTCCTCGTTCACCGGCGTCGCGTGGTGCTCCTCGACCGGGAACGGCAGCGGCGCGGCCTCGTTCAGCACCTCGACCTCCGCCGCGATCACCTCGATCTCGCCGGTCGGCAGGTTCGGGTTCGCGTTGCCCTCGGGGCGGGCGCTGACCTCACCGACGATCTTCAGGCAGAACTCGGCCCGCAGCGGGTGCGCGACCTCCTCGTCCCGGATGACCACCTGGACGGTGCCACTGGCGTCCCGCAGGTCGATGAACGCCACGCCGCCGTGATCGCGCCGCCGCGCCACCCAGCCCGCCAGCGTGACGGTCTGCCCGGTGTGCTCGGCCCTGAGCGAGCCGGCGGAATGGGTACGGATCACGAGTTCTCCTGAGCTGTTGTCACGATCTGGGGTCGTACGTCGTCGGTCGGCGGCGTCCAGGTGGCCGGGTCGGCCGGGACCTGCTCGCCGCTGCGGATGTCCTTCACCTCGGACCCGTTGCCGGTGCTGAACCAGACGAACGGGATGCCGCGGCGATCCGCGAACTTGATCTGCTTGCCGAACTTCGCCGCGGCCGGCGCCACCTCGACCGGGATGCCCCGCTGCCGCAGCTGGGCCGCGGTCCGCATCGCCTCGGCCCGGTCGTCCTCGTTGTTCAAGGCAATCAGTACGGCGGTCGGCGTACTGCGGCTGCCCTTGACCAGGCCCTGGGAGACGAGCCGGTGCACGAGCCGCGAGACGCCGATCGAGATCCCGACCCCCGGGTACGTCGTCTTGCCGTCGGACGCAAGCGCGTCGTACCGGCCGCCGCCGCCGACGGAGCCGAAGGACTCCTGGCCGACCAGGTAGATCTCGTAGACAGCGCCGGTGTAGTAGTCCAGCCCGCGAGCGATCCGCAGGTCGGCCATCAGCAGGCCGGGCGCGTGCTCGGCCGCGGCCGCCATCACCTGGCTGAGCTGCTCCAGGCCCTCGTCGAGCGTCTCGTGCTCGACGCCGAGCGCCCGGACCTTCTCGACGAACGAGGTGTCGGTGCTGGAGAGGTCGGCCAGTTGCACGGCCAGCCGGGCCTGCTTGTCGGTCGCACCGGCCTCGACCAGCCGCTCGACCACCTTGTCCGGGCCGATCTTGTCGATCTTGTCGACGATCCGCAGCACCGTGGTCACGTCGTCCAGGCCGAGCCCCCGGTAGAAGCCCTCGGGGATCTTGCGGTTGTTGACCTTGACGACGAACTCCGGCACCGGCAGCCGGCTCAGCGCGTCGGCGATCACCAACGGCAGCTCGACCTCGTAGTGATTCGGCAGCTCGCCGCTGTCGACGATGTCGATGTCGGCCTGGGTGAACTCGCGGTACCGGCCCTCCTGTGGGCGTTCGCCGCGCCACACCTTCTGGATCTGGTAGCGCCGGAACGGGAACGCCAGCTTGCCGGCGTGCTCCAGCACGTACCGCGCGAACGGCACGGTCAGGTCGAAGTGCAGGCCAAGGCCCGGGCCGTCGTCGTCGGCGCCGGCCGCGAGCCGGCGGACGCCGTAGATCTCCTTGTCCGCGTCCTCGCCCTGGTTCGACAGCCGCTCGACCGGCTCGACCGCGCGGGTCTCGATCGAGGCGAACCCGTGCAGCTCGAAGGTCTCCCGGATGGTGTCGAGAAACTGCAGCTCGACGATCCGGTCCGACGGAAGGAATTCGGGAAACCCGCTGATGGGGGTCACCTTGGTCATGATGTGGGGATCTCCAGGTCCTGCAAGTAGGGGTTGGTCGCCTTCTCCCGGCCGATGGTCGTCTGGCCACCATGACCCGGCAGCACGACGATCTCGTCACGCATCGGCAGGATCTTGGTGGCCAACGTCTGCAGCATCGTGGGATGGTCGCCGCCGGGCAGGTCCGTCCGGCCGATCGACCCGGCGAACAGCACGTCCCCGGAGAAGAGCACGGCGGGAACGTCCTCCGGCCCGTCGTACGGCGTGGTGAAGGTGACCGAACCGCGGGTGTGCCCCGGGGTGTGGTCGACGGTGAACTCGAGCCCCGCCAGCTCCAGGGTCTGCCCGTCCGCGAGCTCGGCGACGTCGTCGGGCTCGGCGAACGAGTGGTCACCGCCGAGCAGCATCCGCGCGGTCTCCGGGCTGATCCCCGCCATCGGGTCGCTGAGCAGGTGCCGGTCGTCCGGGTGGATCCAGGCGGTGCTGTCGTAGCTGCCGCAGACCGGCAGCACCGAGAACATGTGGTCGATGTGGCCGTGCGTGAGCAGCACCGCGACCGGCTTGAGCTTGTTCTCCCGGACCACCTGGTCGACGCCCGCCGCGGCGTCCTGACCGGGGTCGATGACCAGGCACTCCGCACCCTGGCCGGTGGCGACCACGTAGCAGTTCGTACCCCACGATCCGGCGGGGAACCCGGCGATGAGCACGACTGGCCTTCCTGGAACGGAGCTGGACCCAACAAGGTTACCGGTCGGCTCGCACCGGGTTCGCACCGGATTGTGACGGCAACCCCGTTGCGCCGGGGCGGGGAGTTTGTGATGGTTCAGTGATAGATGTCGGGACAGCACCCGACGCGCCCGGGCAGGCCCTGGTCACGCGGATGAACCAGGGGCCGACCAGAATGGGCAGGAGCGCAGTGCATACCGCCGGAAGGGGCGAGTTGTGGCCGAGGAAAGCTGGGGCCGGGTAGCGGACGACGGAACGGTGTTCGTCAGGACCAAGGACGGCGAACGAGCGGTCGGCCAGTGGCCGGACGCGAACCCCGAGGAGGCCCTGGCCTTCTACACCCGCCGGTACGACGCGCTGAAGTTCGAGGTCGACCTGCTGGAGAAGCGGGTCCAGGCCGGCACGGTGTCGCCCGACGACGCCCGCGCCGCGGTGAAGAAGGTGACCAGCGCGATCACCGACGCCCAGGCGGTCGGCGACCTCGACGGCCTGCTGGCCCGGCTCGAGGCACTCACCCCGCTGGTCGCCCAGCAGCGCGAGAAGCGCAAGGCCGAGCGCGCCGCCAAGGTCGAGGAGGCCCGCGAGGCGAAGACCAAGATCGCCACCGAGGCCGAGACGATCGCCGCCGGCACCGACTGGCGGCACGGCGTCACCCGGCTGCGCGAACTGCTCGACGAGTGGAAGGCGCTGCCGCGGCTGGACAAGTCCAGCGACGACGAGTTGTGGCACCGGTTCTCCTCCGCGCGCACGACGTACACCCGGCACCGCAAGCAGCACTTCGCCGAGCTGTCCTCCAAGCGCGACGAGGCGGCCGCGGTCAAGGAGCGGCTGGCGGCCGAGGCCGAGTCGCTCGCCTCGTCGACCGACTGGGGCCCGACGTCCGGCCGGTTCCGCGACCTGATGCGGCAGTGGAAGGCGGCCGGCCCCGCGCCGCGCGAGGTCGACGACAAGCTGTGGGCCCGCTTCCGCAGCGCCCAGGACACCTTCTTCGGCGCCCGGGACGCGGTCCAGGCCGAGGAGAACGTCGAGCAGCAGGCGAACCTGCAGGCCAAGGAAGCGCTGCTGGTCGAGATCGAGGCGATCCTGCCGGTCACCGACGCCAAGACCGCCCGCGAGCAGCTGCGCACCCTGCTGGACCGCTGGGACGAGATCGGCAAGGTCCCGCGCGACTCGATGCGCGCGATCGACAGCCGCCTGCGTGCCGTCGAGCAGGCCGTCAAGTCCGCCGAGGACGAGGTCTGGAACCGCAGCAACCCCGAAGCCCGCGCCCGCGCCGAGGCCACCGTCAAGCAGCTCCAGTCGCTGATCTCCGACCTGGAGAAGCAGGCCGCCAAGCACGAGGCCCAAGGCAACACCCGCAAGGCGAACGAAGCCCGCGAAGCCATCGCCGCCCGCCGCGAATGGCTCACCCAGGCCCAGAACGCGCTGGCCGAGTTCAGCTGACCTGAACCTGACAGCACCCACCGTGGCGCCGACCGCCGGCGCATCGTAGGACCGTTGGTTGTTCGGCCACGGCTGATGCGGCAGGAGTTCCACGGTGGGTTTCCACGGCGTCGCGTGCATGGTCACGGAGGTGGACCTCCGCGAGCTCGACGCGTACCTCGTTCCGCTCCTCGAGCAGCCCGCCGGTTACCGGCCCTTCGCGCTGCCGATCCACGGGTCCTACGACTACTACGGCGGTCTCGACACGGATCCGGACGAACTCGTCACTCTGCTCGACCAGTTCGTGGCCCGATGCCTGCGCAGCGGACGCCTCGTGGTCGACGAGAGGAGGGTGCAGCCGGCCGGCACCCTGATGGAGCTCGCCATGGCCAACCATGTCGTTCTCGAGATCACCGGCCGGCACGCCTGCCACCTGGACAGCCATGGCCTCGCCTACGCCTTGATCTCCGAAGCCGCCTGGAACGCCTGCGTCGAACAAGGTCGCACAGTCCCCGACTCCGGCGCGCCGATCGCGTCGCCGTACCTCGAGGAAATCTACGGCGACCGCCTCACCGACTGGGCCGAACCTCTGCAAGCCCTCACGGCCGTCAACGCCGCCCTTGCCCTTCTCGACCTCGCCTGGCGCCGCCCCGAATTCCTCTGACCTGTGGACAGCGTCGAGCAAGCCTGTCCCTTCATCGGTCATCCTGCTGCGATGCAGCCCTGTGACGCTCCGCTGTTCTTCTGCGGCCTTCCGTTCACCGCCCGCCAGGTCGGCCGCAAACTCCGCTGGCTCCTCGGCTCGGGCGACATCCGCCCGGTCCTCAAGGGCGTGTACGTCGACACCCGGGTGCCGGACTCGGTGGAACTGCGCGCGGCCGCGGTCGCGCACGTGCTGCCGCCCGACGGCATCGCCTGCGGCCGAACGGCGGCGTGGATCCACGGCATCGACACCACCGCCCTCGGAACCACCGAGCAGGTGGACCTCCACTGGACTCGTGAGGCGACCGACGTCGTCGACGTCGCCGGACAACGCGTGACCAGCCCGATCGCCACCACCGTCGAACTGGCGATGCAGCTACCCCGCCCGTTCGCGCTCTCCGCCGTCGACGCCATGCTGAGGTCCGGCATCGCCGACCGCTGGGCTGTTCGCGCAGCTTCTGCCGAGTACGACGGTCGCCCGGGCATCGTCCAGGCCCGGCAAATCCTGTACTACGCCGACCGCCGGGCCGAGTCCCCGGGCGAGTCCTGGCTCCGGCTGCGTCTGCTCGACGCCGGCTTCGGCCGGCCCGAGCTGCAGATCCGGGTCAAAGGATCAACCCGCGACTATCGCATCGACCTCGGCTACCCCGAGCCGCTGGACGACGGCCGCCGGCTCGGCCTCGAGTACGACAGCGACCGCTGGCACTCGCGCCCCCGGGAGGAAGCCCGCGACGAGCAGCGGCGCGACGAGCTGGCCGCGCTCGGCTGGCACGTCATCTCCGTCCGCCGCACCGACCTCTGGGGCAGCTACCCCGCCCTCGAACTAGCCGTCGGCAGCTACCTCAGCCAGCATCCGCGACTGCCGCGCCGCTGGTAACTCAGGCCGCCCGAGAGACACTCGACTGAGACGATTCCGCCATGAACGACAGCACGAGTTCGCCCTGGTCGCTCCGCCCGGTGACTCCGACGGACATCGACGCGATCGCCGAGCTCCGCGCGACAGTCATGCGCCCGGATCTCGAACGCTTGGGCCGCTACGACGAGGACCGAGTACGTCAGCGCGTCCGTGACTCGCTGTCGCAGCACTCGTCGGTCATCGAGATCAACGGCGCGCTCGCCGGATCGATCACCGTGCGGCCTGTGCAGGACGGCCAGTGGCTGGAGCATTTCTATCTGGCAGCGCAGTACCAGGGCCGTGGCCTCGGTTCGGCCGTCCTGCAAGCAATTCTCCACGAGAGTGACGCGCAAGGTACAACCACCCGGCTGAACGTACTCCAGGGCAGCCCGGCCCGGCGCCTGTACGAGCGCCACGGCTTCGTCCTGGAATCCGAAGACCCCGTCGACGTCTATCTGGTTCGCCCGGCCCCGCATCAGCGCGACCGGAACGCACGTCCTCGCCGGGGCGAGTCGTGAGCCCCTCGAACCAGCCGTCGGCAGCTACCTCAGCCGGCATCCGCGACTCCAACACGCCCTAGTGAGCTGCCAGGTACGGCCGTTGAGCGAGCTTCGGCCCTTCTAAGCTCCAGCCATGAGCATGCGCCTGGTAGCTGAGGTCAATCGGCAGCTGGGCTGGGGGCTCAAGGTGTCGGGCGTCGCCAGTCAAGGGCAGTCGGGCGGGGCGGTGTTCGTGCGGTGGCCTGACGGCCGGGAGGGAGTGGTCACGACCGGTCTGGTGTCGTGGCAGCGGATGGTCCAAACAGCGGAGGTCCTCGGGGAGGTTCGGGAGCGCGGGATTCCGGTTCCCCGGATCGAGGCTGTCGTGCCGGTGATCCGCGGGCGGACGGCGGTGGTGCAGGAGAAGTTGCCTGGCGCCACGATCACCGAAGCCGGCGCTGAGACGGTCGACGCGATCGTCGCGATGAACGATCGCTTCGCCGGCCTGCTGGCCGATCGGGCGGACGTTCCCGGACCGCAGGTGCGGCTTTCTCCCGCTCACGGGCTGCTGGAGCAGTACGGCGCTCGTAGCAGCCGTCTGCTGGACCGGATCCGAGAGCTCGATTCCCCGTCGCACGGTGGTCCGGCGTCGTCCGGCGCCGGCGCTGCGGGGCTCGCGATCGACGGGGACGATTTGGTGCATCCGGATCTGACGGTGCCGAACGTGCTGTTCGGCCGGACGGGTGCGGTCACCGGTGTCGTCGACTGGAACCTCGGCGTGGCACGTGGAGACCGGAGGTTCGGCTTGGTGAAGTTGTTGTTCGATCTGACCTGGGCGGCCGGCGTCCCCAGCGACGAACAGCGTCCGGCCGCGGCCGCGCTGGACCGGATCGAGGAGGTCGTTCACACGACGATCCCGGCCGACAGGTTGCGCAGGTACTGGGCCTGCCAAACGCTGGCCATGCTGAGCTGGACGATTCACGCGCGGGACACCGAGGCGATCAACCTCCACCTCGCGCTCGGCGAGCGCGGTCTGGGGTGACGACGGCACAAGCCCCGGCCGGTGTACGGCGAGGCTTGTGCGCGGGGACTACTGGGTGACGCGGTAGACGTCGAAGACGCCTTCGACCGAGCGGACGGCCTTGAGGACGTGGCCCAGGTGGGTCGGGTCGCCCATCTCGAAGGTGAAGCGGGACTTGGCGATCCGGTCGCGGGTGGTGGTGAGCGCGGCGGACAGGATGTTGACGTGGTAGTCCGACAGGACGCGGGTGATGTCCGACAGCAGGCGGGCCCGGTCCAGGGCCTCCACCTGGATGGCGACCAGGAAGACGGACTGGGCCGTCGGAGCCCACTCGACCTCGACGATGCGCTCGGGCTGGGTCTGCAGGTTCTCCACGTTGGCGCAGTCGGCGCGGTGCACCGAGACGCCGGCGCCGCGGGTCACCCAGCCGATGATCTCGTCGCCGGGCACCGGGGTGCAGCAGCGGGCCAGCTTCGACAGCACGTCGGTGGCGCCCTTGACGATGACACCGGCGTCGCCGCGGGCGGTGCGCTTGCGGCGCTCCCGGGTCTGCGGCAGCCGCAGGCCCTCGGCGAGGTCCTCGGCCGCACCCTCCTCGCCGCCGTAGGTCTCGATCAGCCGGCGGACGACGGCCTGGGCGCTGACGTGGCTCTCCCCCACCGCGGCGTACAGACCGGTGACGTCGGGGTAGCGCAGCGAGTTCGCCACCGCGGTGAGCGTCTCGTGCGAGAGCAGACGCTGCAGCGGCAGGCCTTCCTTGCGCAGCTGCTTGGCGATCGCGTCCTTGCCGTGCTCGATCGCCTCGTCGCGGCGTTCCTTGCTGAACCAGTGCTTGATCTTGTTGCGCGCCCGCGGGCTCTTGACGAAGCCGAGCCAGTCGCGCGACGGGCCCGCACCCTGGGCCTTGGAGGTGAAGACCTCGACGACGTCGCCGTTCTCCAGCGTGCTTTCCAGCGGCACGAGCCGGCCGTTCACCCGGGCGCCGATGCAGCGGTGCCCGACCTCGGTGTGGATCGCGTAGGCGAAGTCGACCGGCGACGAGCCGGTCGGCAGCGACATCACGTCGCCGCGCGGGGTGAAGACGTAGACCTCGGAGTTGTTGATCTCGAACCGCAGCGAGTCGAGGAACTCCGACGGGTCGGAGGTCTCCCGCTGCCAGTCGACCAGCTGGCGGACCCACGGCATGTCGTTGGGCGCGCCGACCTCGGTGGTCTGCGGGGCGCCGACCTCGGGGGCCGGGGCGTTCGGGTCCTCCTTGTACTTCCAGTGCGCGGCGATGCCGTACTCCGCGCGCCGGTGCATCGAGAACGACCGGATCTGCAGCTCCACCGGCTTGCCCTGCGGCCCGATCACGGTGGTGTGCAGCGACTGGTACATGTTGAACTTCGGCATCGCGATGTAGTCCTTGAACCGGCCGGGCACCGGGTTCCACCGCGCGTGCAGCACGCCGAGCGCCGCGTAGCAGTCGCGGACCGACTCGACCAGCACGCGAATGCCGACCAGGTCGTAGATGTCGCCGAACTCGCGGCCGCGCACGATCATCTTCTGATAGATCGAGTAGTAGTGCTTGGGCCGGCCGGTGACGGTCGCCTTCACCTTGGCGGCGCGCAGGTCCTCGTGCACCTGGTCGATCACCGAGGCGAGGTACTCGTCGCGGGACGGGGCGCGCTCGGCGACCAGCCGGACGATCTCGTCGTACACCTTCGGGTGCAGGGTCGAGAACGACAGGTCCTCGAGCTCCCACTTGATCGTGTTCATACCGAGCCGGTGGGCCAGCGGGGCGTAGATCTCCAGCGTCTCGCGGGCGATCCGCTCCTGCTTCTCCTGACGCAGGAAGCCCAGCGTGCGCATGTTGTGCAGCCGGTCGGCGAGCTTGATCACCAGCACCCGGATGTCCTTGGCCATCGCGACGACCATCTTGCGGATCGTCTCGGCCTGCGCGGACTCGCCGTACTTGACCTTGTCCAGCTTCGTCACGCCGTCGACCAGCATGGCGATCTCTTCGCTGAAGTCCTTGGTCAGCTCTTCGAGCGTGTAGTCGGTGTCCTCGACGGTGTCGTGCAGCAGCGCGGCGCACAGCGTCGGCGCGGTCATGCCCAGCTCGGCCAGGATGGTGGCGACGGCGAGCGGGTGGGTGATGTAGGCGTCACCGCTCTTGCGCAGCTGGCCGGTGTGGTGCTTCTCGGCGGTCCGGTAGGCCCGCTCGATCATGCCCAGGTCGGCCTTGGGGTGCGTCGCCCGGACCACCCTGAACAGCGGCTCCAGCATCGGCGCCCGGTTCGGGTGGCGGGTGCCGCCGAGGCGGGCCAGCCGGGCCCGGACCCGGGCGGGCGCGATCCGCGGCGGCTGGGCGGGCGCAGGCGGTGACGAGCTGACCGCCGGGCGCACGGGGGCGCGCGGAGGCTCGTGCGGCACCACGTTCGGTACCGCTGACGTCATCGCCGGGTCTTCGCCCACGTTGTGTCCCTCCGCCGACAGGCCACCAGTCTAGAGGGCATCCGCCAACCCGGCGGACACGGCCTGTGGACAACACGCCGATTTGACGTCGGCACCGACTTCAGACAGTGACGAGCGCGCTCAGCGACTCGCCGGCCAGCCGCTCCCGGCCGGGCAGGAACGACAGCTCCAGCAGCACCGTGGTGCCCAGCACCTCGGCGCCGCAGCGGCGGACCAGCTTCAGGCAGGCCTCGACCGTGCCGCCGGTGGCCAGCACGTCGTCGATCACCAGCACCCGGTCCCCCGGCGCGAAGGCGTCCTGGTGCACCTCGATGGTCGCCTCGCCGTACTCCAGCGCGTACGACTCCTCGTACGTCGGGCCCGGCAGCTTGCCCTTCTTCCGGACCGGCACGAAGCCGGCTCCCAGAGCCAGCGCGACCGGCGCGGCCAGGATGAAGCCCCGGGCCTCGATCCCGACCACCTTGTCGACCAGCGGGGCGCCGTCGTCGTCCCGGCCCGCCGCGGCCAGCGCCTCGACCACCTGGGCGAAGCCGCTGTGGTCGGCCAGCAGCGGGGTGATGTCCTTGAACACCACTCCCGCCTGCGGGTAGTCCGGGATGTCGCGGATGCCCGCCTTCAGGACCTCTTCCAGCGAACGCATCGGCACCTTTCCGTGGACGTGGTCACTTGCCGCGCTTGGAGCGCGGTTTGCGGGTCGGCTGCGGCCGGCCGGCCGCGCCGGTCGACTTCACCGGACGGTTCGAGGCCACCGGCGTACCGGCGGTGACACCCTTGGACTTCGGTCGGACGTCCTGCACCCGGGTCGCACCGGCGGGCGCCGCGGTGGCACCCGTGGCGCCGGCACCGGCCAGCGCGGGGACCGGCGTACCGGCCGAGCCCGCGGTCTGGGCGCGGCGGGCCATCACCCGGCGGCGCAGCGCCTGCATGCCCGGCTCGCGCTCCTTGAAGGCGGCCAGCAGCGCCGGGGCGATGAAGACCGAGGAGTACGCGCCGATGGCGATACCGACGAACAGGGCCAGCGAGAGGTCCTTCAGCGGACCGGTACCGAGCACGACCGTGCCGACGACCAGGATCGAGCCGACCGGCATCAGCGCGATCAGCGTGGTGTTGATCGAGCGGACGACGGTCTGGTTCACGGCCAGGTTGGCCGCGTCGCTGTAGGTCTGGCGGTTCGACCCGGTGATGCCTCGGGTGTTCTCCCGGACCTTGTCGAACACCACGACGGTGTCGTACAGCGAGTAGCCGAGAATCGTCAGCACACCGATCACCGTGGCCGGGGTGACGTCGAAGCCGACCAGCGCGTAGACGCCGATCGTGATCAGCACGTCGTGCACCAGCGCGATGATCGCGGCCATCGAGGCCTTCGGTTCCCGGAAGTAGGCCCAGATCACCAGGAAGACCAGGAACAGGAACACCACCAGGGCCCAGATCGCCTTGTTCGCGATCTGGTCGCCCCAGGAGGCGCCGATCTGGGAGTTGCTCACCTGGTTCGGCTGGACGCCGGCCTCCTGGGCGATCGCCGCGCGGACCTTGGTGATGTCGTCCTGGCTCAGCGGCCGGGTCTGCACCCGCACCTTGTCGGTGCCGATCGTGGTGACCACCGGGTCGCCCAGATCCTCGGCGTTGGTCGCCTTCACCGCGTTGGAGAAGTCGTCCACCGTGCTGTCGGTGACCTTGACGTTCGCCTGGTACTCGACGCCGCCCTTGAACTCGATGCCGAGCGCGAGGCCGCGGGCGAACAGCCCGAGCAGCGAGATCGCGACCAGCACCAGCGAGACGGTGAACCAGAGCTTGCGCTTGCCGACGAAGTCGTAGGAGATCTCACCGCGGTGCAGCTTGGCACCGATGGTTCCGAGCTTCGACATCAGACCTCGCCTCCCACGGGCTTGCGCGTCGACGCCTTGACCGGGCGCTGCGACGGTTTCGTCTGACCGGGCAGCCGCTCGACACCCAGCTGCTCGGGGTCGAGGCCGGACAGCCGGTGGCCGTGGCCGAAGAAGTCGGTCCGGGCCAGCAGGGTGACCAGCGGCTTGGTGAAGACGAAGACCACCAGCAGGTCGATCAGCGTGGTCAGGCCGAGGGTGAAGGCGAAGCCCTTCACGCCGCCGACCGCGAGCACGTAGAGCACGATCGCGGCGAGCAGCGAGATCGAGTCGGCCGCGATGATCGTGTGCTTGGCCCGGGCCCAGCCGGTCTCCACCGAGGAGCGCAGGCTGCGGCCCTCGCGGACCTCGTCGCGCAGCCGTTCGAAGTAGATGACGAACGAGTCCGCGGTGATACCGATCGCCACGATCAGGCCGGCGATCCCGGCCAGCGTCAGCGTGAAGCCCATCGTCTTGCCGAGTAGCACCACCGCCGCGTAGGTCAGCGCGGCGGCGACGGCCAGCGAGAGCACCACGACCAGGCCCAGACCGCGGTAGTACAGGAACGAGAAGACGATGACGAGCAGCAGGCCGATCAGGCCGGCCCAGATGCCGGCCGACAGCTGGTCACCGCCCAGCTGCGGCGAGATCGTCTCGACCGAGGAGATGTCGAACGACACCGGCAGCGCGCCGTACTTCAGCACGTTCGCCAGGTCGCGGGCCTCGGACTCGCTGAACGACCCGCTGATCTGCGCCTGCCCGCCGGGGATCGGGTTCTCGACGCTCGGCGTCGACATGGTCTCGCCGTCCAGCACGATCGCGAACAGGTTCTGGCCCTGGCCGCGCTGCGACAGCGCCGTGGTGGCCTGGAGGAACTTCTCGCCGCCCTCGTTGTTGAAGTTCAGGTTGACCTGCCACTGGAAGCCGCCCTGCGGGATGCCCGCGGAGGCGTCGGCCAGGTCGGTGCCCTTGAGGATCGCCGGGCCGAGCAGGTACTTCGTGGTCTTCTCCCGGTCGCAGGAGATCAGCGGCTTGGCCGGGTCGTCGACCGGCGCCGGCTTGTCACACGTGTACGCCGCGAACGCCTGCTGGCTGGCGGCGTCGGGCTGCCACTGCAGCGGGTCCCCGGCGTTGGCCGGCGGGGCCGACGGCGTCGCGGGCGGAGCCGCCGGGGTGCTCGGCTTGGCGGTCGGTGCCGGCGTGGGCGTCGGGGTGGCGTCGGCGAGCACGCTGCTCCAGGCGCGGCCGTTCGGCGTCGCCGTCGGGCTGGCCGGCTTGAGCGTGCTGGACGGCTTGGCGCTCGGCGTGGCCGACGGCTTCGGCGTGGTGGACGGCTTGCCGGTCGGGGTCGGCGTCGGCGTGGCCGCCGGCAGCGGCGCACCGGCCTGGGCGTCGTAGACGACCCGGAAGTACAGCAGGGCCGTCTGGCCGACCTGCTTGATCAGACTGTCCTGACTGGCCCCCGGGACCGCCACGTTGATGTGGCTGCCACCGGCGGTGGCGATCTCGGCCTCGCCGACGCCCGCGCCGTTCACCCGCTGCGAGATGATGTTCTTGGCCTCGGTCAGCTGCTCCGGGGTGACCGTGCCACCGCCGGCCAACGACTTGGCCGTCAGCGTGATGGTGGTGCCACCGCGCAGGTCCAGGCCGAGCTTGGGCTCCCAGGTCTTGGTCAGCCCCATGATCGCGAACAGCAGGACCAGGACGACGCCGAGCACGATCAGCAGCCGCCCCGGCCGGGAGGTCGTCGTTGTTGCCACGTCAGATTCAACCTTTGCGCTTCTGGGCGCACCGCGGCGTCACAGGACGCCGCTGCGCGCCGCACGCCGATGGGACGGGAGCTTCAGTTCTCGGTGTGCGTCGGCGGCGTCTTCGGCTTGTCCTGCGCCTTCACGTCACCGGTCTCCGGCACGTCGACGGTGTCCCGGGGGTCGTCGGCGACCCGGTCCTCGACCGGGGCCTCGGTCACCGCGGTGGCCGGCTCGTCCTCGTCCGGGATGATCCGGCCGATGGCGGGCTTGAGGAACTGGACCAGCATGCCGTCGGACACCTCGAGGGTGACGTACTCGTCGTCGACCTCCTCGACGATGCCGACCATGCCGCTGGTGGTGACGACCTTGGTGCCGGGCGTCAGCGCGGCGACCGTGTCGGCCTGCCGCTGCCGCTGCTTGCGCTGCGTGCGGCTCATGAACCAGATCATGCCCACGATCAGGATCAGCGGCAGCAGGAGCGTGAAGCCCGAGCCACCCCCGGAGGAGGCCAGCGGTACGGCGATCAGTTCCATCGGGACTCAGAATCCTTCATCAAGAGTACGGGGGCCCGGCACGCGCTGCGTGCGTACCACGTCGGGACGGCCTGAGGTCAGGCCATCGGGGAGTCTAACCCTGAGCGGCGGCAAGTACCTCATGACGCCGGGTCACGTTTACGTCACTCGCGCCCCGGACGCCTGGCGAGGACCACCGCGCTCACGTCGTGGACCGTGCCGCCGCACGGTCTCCCCCGGTGAACGCGCGCGATCGTCCCCGAAGTTCCCGGTGCGGATCGCCGTACGATCTTCGCCGCCGCCGGCGGCCGGACGTGGCCGCGGCCGGTCACTCGTCGTCGGCGTCGAACAGCGTGTCGGCGAACGTCGCGCCCTTCGGCACCGTCAGGCCGAGATGCCGCCAGGCCGCCGGAGTCGCCACCCGGCCCCGCGGCGTGCGGGCCAGGTAGCCCGAGCGGACCAGGAACGGCTCGGCCACCTCCTCCACGGTCTCGCGTTCCTCGCCGACCGCCACCGCGAGAGTGGACAGGCCGACCGGTCCCCCGCCGAACCGGCGGCACAGGGCGTCCAGCACGGCCCGGTCCAGCCGGTCCAGGCCCATCCGGTCCACCTCGTACAGGTCCAGTGCGGCCTTCGACAGCGCGATCGTGACGATGCCGTCGGCGCGGACCTCGGCGTAGTCGCGAACCCGGCGCAGCAGCCGGTTCGCGATCCGGGGTGTGCCGCGGGAGCGGGAGGCGATCTCGGTCGCGGCCTCCGGCGTGATGTCCACGTCCAGCAGCGCGGCCGACCGGTTGACGATCTTCTCCAGCTCGGCGGCGGCGTAGAACTCCAGGTGCCCGGTGAACCCGAACCGGTCCCGCAGCGGCCCCGGCAGCAGCCCGGCCCGGGTGGTCGCGCCGACCAGCGTGAACGGCGGGATCTCCAGCGGGATCGCGGTCGCGCCCGGTCCCTTGCCGACGATCACGTCGACCCGGAAGTCCTCCATCGCCATGTACAGCAGCTCTTCGGCCGGGCGGGACATCCGGTGGATCTCGTCGAGGAACAGCACCTCGCCCTCGCTCAGCCCGGACAGGATCGCGGCCAGGTCGCCGGCGTGCTGGATGGCCGGCCCGCTGGTCACCCGCAGCGGCGCCGACAGCTCGGCGGCGATGATCATCGCCAGCGTGGTCTTGCCCAGCCCCGGCGGGCCGGACAGCAGCACGTGGTCCGGCGCGCGCCGGCGGCCGCGGGCGGCGTGCAGCACCAGCTCGAGCTGCTCGCTGACGCGGCGCTGACCACCGAACTCGGCCAGCGTGCGCGGGCGCAGCGCCGACTCGATCTTGCGTTCCTCCAGGTCGACCGCGTCGGCGGAGACCAGCGGCCTGACGTTCTCGTCCATCCGCTACGCCTTCGACAGCACGCGCAGCGCGGCCCGGAGCAGGTCCGGCACGGACGGCTCGCCCTCTGCGGCCAGCGGCGAGACCGCGACCACGGCGTCCTCGGCGTCGCGGGCGGACCAACCGAGGCCGACCAGGCCGGCCTGGACCTGGTCCTTCCAGGCCTCGGTCGCCTGCAGTGGCCGGCCGGCCACCATCTTGCTCGGCGCGCCGATCTTGTCCTTCAGCTCCAGCACGACCCGCTGAGCGCCCTTCTTGCCGATGCCCGGCACCTTGACCAGCATCGCCAGGTCCTCGCTCGCGACGGCCTGGCGCAGCTGGTCCGGGCTGAGCACCGCGAGCGCGGCCTGGGCCAGCTTCGGCCCGACGCCGGAGGCGGTCAGCAGCAGCTCGAACAGGCTCTTCTCGTCGTCGTCGGCGAAGCCGTACAGCGTCAGCGAGTCCTCACGGACCACCATCGACGTGGCCACCCGGGCCTCCTGGCCGGGGCGCAGACCAGCCAGTGTGCCGGGGTGGCAGAATACCTGCATCCCGACGCCGCCGACCTCGATCACCGCACTGTCGACCCCGATCGCGGCCACCGGGCCACGCACGAACGCGATCATCGCTTCCCTCCTCGTACTGCCCGCAGCTGCGCCTGGCGGATCTGCGTCGCCTGGGCCAGCGCGGCCTGAACCTTTGCCACCTGCACCTGGGACTGCGCCCGCGCCCGGGCTTCCAGCTCGGACTGCGCGGCCTCCTGCCGCCGGCTCGTGCCCGCGCCACGCCAGACGTGGCAGATCGCCAGCGCCAGCGCGTCCGCAGCGTCGGCCGGCGTCGGCCGCTCGGGCAGCTGCAGGATGCGCGTCACCATCGATGTCACCTGCTCCTTGCCGGCTCGCCCCGAACCGGTCACCGCGGCCTTGACCTCACTCGGTGTGTGCAGCGCGACCGGCAGCCCGCGCCGGGCAGCAACCACCATCGCCACACCGGACGCCTGCGCGGTGCCCATCACCGTCCGCACGTTGTGCTGCGCGAAGACCCGCTCCACCGCGACCGCGTCCGGCGCGTGCTCGGCGATCCATTGCTCGATCCCGGCCTCGATCAGGACCAGCCGCTGGGCCACGTCCAGGTCGGTCGGTGTCCGGATCACCCCGACGGCGACCAGCTTCGGCGGCCGGCCGGGCGCACCCTCGACGATGCCGAGGCCGCACCGGGTGAGCCCCGGGTCGACGCCGAGCACGCGCATGGACCACCTCCGAACGTTTGTTCGACAACCCTAAGCGGGCACCGCGGCCGGACGAAATCGACGCGCCGCCGGACGGCGAAGGCTCAGCCCACCGGTCGATCAGAAGTAGTCGAGCATGTACGGCGCCGCGCCACCGAACGCCGTGTCCAGCAGCCGATCCGACGCCACCGGACCACCGGTCACCAGGCCCGCGGTGCGCAGCGCGGCCAGCGGCGTACCGGCGTACAGGGCGGCCAGTCCACGGGAGCCGAGCTGCAGCACGTCGCCGCTGCGGTCCGACGGCGTGAGCTCACCGGTGCCGTCGGCAACGGACAGGTGCCACCGCCCGGACTGAGCCGGTACGCCGGGGTCGTCGATCAGCAGGTCGACCTCAGCCGCAGCGCCCGGCGCGAATCCGCGCGCAGCGATCGCGGCGGGAGCGTCCAGCAGCCGCAGCATCCAGCGCTGGACGTGCGCCTGCTTGTCGGCCTCGTGCTCGACCAGCAGGTGCACCGGGTCGTTCGGCGAGAGGTAGGCGTGCACGGTGCGCGCGATGGACGCGCCGGAGCCGACGGTCGCCCAGAGCGCCCGGGCGGTCGCCTCGCTGTGCGCGACGAGCTCGTCGACCTGCAGGTCACCGTCGGACCAGTTGTAGACCACGAAGCCGTCCTCGGCGAGGTAGGCGAAGTTCTCCTCGTCCTCGAGCCACTCGGCGATCTTCGACTCCGGCCAGACCAGCAGACCGCTGGCCCGGGAAGCCTCGTGCGCCGTGCCGACCAGCTCCAGGAAGCGAGCCGCGTCCTTCGCACCAGCCCGGCGCACGGCAACCTCACGACCTCCCAGCGAGCGCAGATCCGCCGCCTGGAAGGAGAAGCGGTACCGGTGACCGCCGAACTCGTAGCCGAGGTGCCGGTAGATCACCGTGGTGGCCGGGTAGAGCGCGCTGATCGGCATGCCTTTGTCGCGGCTTCGCTCCAGCACCCCTCGCATCAGCAGGCTGCCGACTCCCCGCCCCCGGTACTCCGGTGCGACCACCACGCCGGCGATTCCGGCCATCGGCACACGCCGGCCGCCCCACCACTGCTGGAAGTCCCAGATCCGGGCCGCGGCGACCACCTCGTCGCCGGAGACGACGCCGAGGAACCGGCCGTCGTGCACGAACTCCACCGCGTCCCGGACCCAGTCCTCCCGGGCTCCGGCGGCGAGCAGGCCGAACGAGCGGGCCCGAACCCGCAGTACGTCGTCCAGCTGGGTCTCGGTGATGTCGACAAGGCGCAGGTCATCGGTCACACCCCGGACCCTACGTCGCCAGGGCGATCATTTCCTGTCGGTTACCCAGAGGTGGATGGTGCCCTCGACGACGACCGTGCCGTCGGCACGGGTGGCCCGGACCCGGACCGGGACGTCCGGCCCGGCGGTCCAGTCGGCCGGGTCGGTCTCGGCGCTGCAGGTCAGGTCCGAAGTGGACTTGGCCAGGTACGCGACGTCCATGCCCTTGGGCAGCCAGCGCTTGCCGGCCGGCACGGTCGCCTCGGCGAGCGCGCCCATCGCCGCCTCCAGCCCGTTGCAGACCGCGATCGCGTGCACGGTGCCGATGTGGTTCTGCACCGCGCGCCGCTTGGGCAGCACCAGCGCGGCGTAGTTCGGGCTGACCTGCACGAACCGCGGCCGAACCGACCGGAAGTACGGCGCCCGGCGGGTGAAGGCGTAGGAGAACGCCCTCGTCCCGCCCGGCAACGTCCGGAACTTCTGCCACATCGCCAGCACCTGGGTCGCCATAGCGAGATGTTACCCGCAAGTACGGCGGCGGGCAGCGCGGGTCAGCCGACCTGCGCCATCACCTCGTCGGAGACGTCGAAGTTGGCGTAGACGTTCTGCACGTCGTCGCTGTCCTCGAGGGCGTCGATCAGCCGGAAGATCTTGTTCGCGCCCTCGGCGTCCAGCTCGACCGTCATCGACGGCACGAACGAGGCGTCGGCCGACTCGTAGTCGATGCCGGCCTCCTGCAGCGCGGTCCGGACCTTGACCAGGTCGCTCGCCTCGCTGATCACCTCGAACGACTCCCCCAGGTCGTTGACCTCGTCGGCGCCGGCCTCGAGCACGGCCTCCATCAGGTCGTCCTCGGTCAGCGTCCGGCCGTCCTGCTCCTTGGAGAGCACGATGACGCCCTTGCGGTTGAACAGGTAGGCGACGCTGTTCGGGTCGGCCAGCGACCCGCCGTTGCGGCTCATCGCGGTCCGGACGTCGGCCGCGGCCCGGTTCCGGTTGTCGGTCAGGCACTCGATCAGCATCGCGACGCCGTTCGGCCCGTAGCCCTCGTAGGTGATCGACTGCCAGTCCGCGCCGCCGGCCTCGGCACCGGAGCCGCGCTTGACCGCGCGCTCGATGTTGTCGTTCGGGACCGAGGACTTCTTCGCCTTCTGGACCGCGTCGTACAGGGTGGGGTTGCCCGCGAGGTCACCGCCGCCGGTGCGGGCGGCCACCTCGATGTTCTTGATCAGCTTCGCGAAGAGCTTGGCGCGCCTCGAGTCGATGACCGCTTTCTTGTGCTTGGTGGTGGCCCATTTGGAGTGGCCTGACATCGCGAACCCAACCCTTCTACCGCCGAACTGACTTAGTGGTCGCGCACCAGGTCGGCGAAGTAGCCGTGCAACCTGGCGTCCCCCGTCATCTCCGGGTGGAACGACGTGGCCAGCAGCCGGTCGTGGCGAACCGCGACGATCCTACTGTGTTGTGCCTCCGGCCCCGCCCGGTCCCACCCGGCGTCGGGGCCCTCGCTCACCGTCGACAGCACCTCGACGTCCCGGCCGACCCGCTCCACCCACGGTGCCCGGATGAACACCGCGTGGTACGGCGTACTGAACGCGGCGAAGTCCAGGTCGGCCTCGAACGAGTCGACCTGCCGGCCGAACGCGTTGCGGCGCACGGTGACGTCCAGCCCGCCGAGTGTCTCCTGGCCCGCGATCCCGCCGGTGATGTCTTCGGCCAGCATGATCATTCCCGCGCAGGTGCCGAACACCGGCATCCCGTCCGCGATCCGCTTCCGCAGCGGCTCGAACAGCTCGAACGACCGGGCCAGCTTGCCCATCGTGGTGGACTCGCCACCGGGCAGCACCAGGCCGTCCACCGCGTCCAGCTCCGACGGACGCCGTACCGGTTTCCCCTCGACGCCGACCTCGGCCAGCATCGCCAGGTGCTCGCGCACGTTGCCCTGCAGCGCGAAGACACCGATCACCGGCTCGCTCACGTCAGGTCTCCCTTCCGGTCTTGTCCACCCGAGCCACCGGCTCCGAGCAGCTTGTGCTCGTGCGGCCCGATCCCCAGTGTCTGATAGCTGCCGCCTGCAAGGACGTCACAGCGAGACCCTGCGTTGCCAGGTCACGGTGACCTCGATGCGGCCTTCGTCGAAGACGGCCGGCAGGTCACGCTCGTGCAGCAGGGTCAGGACGTCCTCGAGCAGCGGCTCGCCGGGCGCGACGTTGGCGGTGTCGGGATGCCAGAGCTTGAGCTCCAGCATGCCGAAGTCGACGGCGTGCCAGACGTCGGTGTCGGTGAAGAAGACCAGACCCTTCGGATCCGACGCGGCCTCCAGCGCCTTGCGGGCCTCGTGGTGATCCGCGCAGTAGCGCACCACCACGATCCCGAGCGACTCCAACTCGTCCAGTACGGCGTCCAGCCGGTCCGGGTTGGTCTCGGCCGGCCAGGTCTCAGCATCGGCGCGCAGGGCTGCGGCGGCCTCCCCAATCAGCTCAGGAACCAGTACTGCCGGGTCCGCTGACGGAGCGTCCTCCTGCACAGCCTCCGTCAGCGCCGCGGTCACGGCAGCCCGGTCGGCGTACCCCGATCGGACCAGGACTCGCGCAAGCCCGCGCAGCTCCCGGTCCGTGCGCTCGCCGATCACCTGCCGCGCTCGGCGAGCCGGCGCCACCGCAGGAGCTTCGACAGTCCATCCACACTCCCCAAGATATCTCCATTCACCGGCGAGGTTTGAGCCGCTTGGTCGGGACGGCGGTGAGTGGATCCTCCGGCCACGGATGGCGCGGGTAGCGGGCTCGCAGGTCGGCCCGGACCTGGGGATACCCCTGCTTCCAGAACGATGCGAGGTCGCTGGTGATGGCGACCGGCCGCTGTGCGGGCGAGAGCAGGTGCAGAACGACCGGGACCCGACCGTCCGCGACGGCAGGAGTGGCAGTCCAGCCGAACACCTCCTGCAGCTTCACTGCGAGGACCGGAGGCTCCACACCGTCGTACGCGAGTCGTACCTCGGAGCCCGAGGGGACTCGGAGCCGTTCCGGTGCGAGTTCGCCGAACCGGGTCGCCGCGGGCCAGGGCAGGAGTCGCCGGAGTGCCGAAGCCACGTCGAGCTGGCCAAGGTCGCGCGCGCCGCGCACCGAGGCGAGCTCGGGCCCCAGCCAGTCGTCGAGATCGGCCAGCAGTGCTTCGTCGTCGACCGCCGGCCACGGGGCTCCGAGGTGCGCGTGGCAGAACGCGAGCCGCTCCCGCAAGGCGAGGGCGGCGGCCGACCAGCGCAGTACGGACAGCCCGCTGCGGCGGATGCCGTCCCGGACGGCCGCTTGGACGAGCAGCCGGTCGGGCCTCGCCAGCGGGACGTCGTTGAGCACGATCGCGCCGAGCGCCTCGACGCGCCGCGTCACGATCCGGCCGTCGTCCCAGCGGATCCGGTCGGTGGTCGAGACGAGGTCGCCGGCGATGTCTCGCGCGGTCTGCTCGTCGATCGGCGCCGCGGAACGGATCCTGGCGTCGGCGCGACCCGGTGCCCGGTCGGCAACCGCGATCGCCAGCCAGGGCGAGGTCCGCAACGGCGACTGCGGATCCAGCGCGGCGCCCGTACCTCCGGACATCTGGTACGTCGCCGAGTCGGCTCCCCGGGCCCGTGCGATCCGATCCGGGTACGCCAGCCCCACCACGACGCCCACCGCAAGGTCGTCCGGTACCGCGCTCGTCTCCCGCTCCACCGGTCTTTCGGGATGCGCACGCCGACCAGCCGGCACTGCACCTCTACCCGATGGTTCGCCCCGGCCGAGGCGCTTCGTCTCCTCCCGCCAGCGGGCCGTGGCTCTCCGGTCATCGCCGCGGCGGAGGGCTCGCCAGCGGGCCGGCAGATCGTCGCCGAAGTCGCGGCCGGAGTCGTCCGAGAGCAGCGCGACGATCTCGCGGGCCCGGTCGGCGCCGACCCGCGGCGTACCGTCCAGCACCGCACGGGCCAACCGCGGATGCGTCCCGATCGCCGCCATCCGCCGTCCCCGCTCGGTGATCCGGCCGCGGTCGTCGAGAGCGTCCAGGCGGCGCAGCAGGTCGGTGGCCGCGCTCATCGCCACCGCCGGCGGCGCATCGAGCAGGGTCAGACCGTCACCGGCAGGCGCACCCCACGCCGCGAGGTCGAGGGCGAAGGCCGCCAGATCGGCGATCGCGATCTCCGGCGCCGGATGGTCGTCGAGATGCGCGTGGTCGGTGGCCGACCAGCACCGGTAGACCCGGCCCGGCGCCTCCCGCCCGGCGCGACCCGCGCGCTGGTCGGCCGACGATTTCGACACCCGGCAGGTGACCAGGGCACCGAGGCCACGGGACTGGTCGGTCCGCGGCTCCCGGGCCAGCCCCGAGTCGACCACGACCCTGACCCCGGGCACCGTCAGCGAACTCTCCGCGACCGACGTCGTGACGACGATCCGGCGGGTGGCGGCCGGCGCCAACGCGCGGTCCTGCTCGGCCCTGGACTGGCGACCGAACAACGGCAGGACGTTCCGACCGGCCAGCCGGCGCGTCACCCCGTCGATCTCGGCCTCCCCCGGGACGAACACGAGCACGTCGCCGTCGTTCTCGGCCAGTGCACGCTCCACGACGGTCGCGACGTGATCCAGCAGCCGCGGGTCGACCCGCCCACCGGGAAGCAGCGGCACCGGGACCGGCGGCGGCGCCCACTCGATCGCCACGTCGAACAGCGCGGCGGACGCGGTGATCACGGGCGCCGGAACCTCCGAGCCCAGTGCACGACTCAACCTGACCGTGTCCGCGGTGGCCGAGGTCGCGACGAGCGCCAGGTCTTCCCGCAGATTCGCCCGGATGTCGAGGCAGAACGCGAGCAGCAGATCGGCATCGAGGTGCCGCTCGTGGCACTCGTCGATCACGACCGCGGCGACACCCGGCAGCTCCGGGTTCTGCTGCAGACGCCGTACGAGCAGCCCTGTCGTCACCACCTCGACCCGGACTGCTGCGCCGCCGCTGCGTTCACCGCGCATCGCGTACCCGATCCGCTGCCCGAGCGGTTCGCCGACCAACTGCGCCAGCCGGGCCGCAGCCGCACGGGTCGCCATCCTTCGCGGCTCGGCAACAACGACCGTGCCCCCGCCGAGCGCGTCACCCAGGGCCAGCGGCAACAGCGACGTTTTCCCCGACCCGGGCGGCGCCACCAGCACCGCCGTACCGTGCGAACGCACCGCCTCGACCGTGGCCGGCAGAACCGCCCGGACAGGCAGATCCGCCCCCGGCACCGACGCTTCAGGCAACAACACGTCCCCGACGCTAACCGACTCCCTCGCCACGGGCGCGAGGCTCACGCCGACCACCGCGGCGTGAGCCTCGTCGTCCGTCGTACCAGCCGCGCTCAGCGAGCCGGTGCGGGTTGCGGCTTCACGCCGGGGGCGCCTCTTGCAGGGCGCGCACCTCGACACGGCTCCGCAGCACCCGGGAGGCCCGCTTGGCCCATCCGATCGCGTCGTCGTCGTTGTCGGCCTCGATCACCCAGAACCCGCCGAGGTACTCGCTGGCCGTCGCGAAGGGACCGGGGGTGAACTCCGGACCGTCGCCGGTGGCGTCCACGGTGGTGGCAGTCGACGGCGGCATCAGTCCGCCGGCGAACCGGAAGGCGCCGCTGTCCTGGAGCGCGGTGTTGAAGGCCCCCACCTCGGCCATGAGCTGCTCCAGCTCCGCGGGGTCGATGCTCTCCATCGTCGGCTCCGTTTCGGAGTCATGGGGAAGGCTGAGGAAGTACTGGGTCATCAGGTGCTCCTTGGTCGCTGATCTGCGTCTCGGTCCGGCCGAGCGCTGACTGAAACGCTACGGAGAAGGCACCTGGTGGAGCATCAGTCATCGTGACTGGCTTCGGATGGCGGACTACCGGCCTCGGCAGGAGGTTCACGGCCCGGCGACGAGGCCGGCCAGCTCGCTGCGGGCGGTGACACCCAGCTTCGGATAGGCCTTGTAGAGGTGGTGGCCAACGGTGCGCGGACTGAGATAGAGCTGCGCGGCGATCTGTTTGTTGGTGTGCCCGGCCGCGGCCAGCTGCACTACCTGCAGCTCCTGCGGAGTGAGCAGGGTGAGGGGGCCGATGGCGCGCTGCTCGGTCCTGGCTCCGCCGAAGGCAGCGAGCTCGCCGTGGGCGCGTTCGGCCCACAGGGTCGCACCGATGCGTTCGAACCCGGCGGCCGCCGCCTCGAGGTGGGCCCGCGCCTCGGTGCGCCTGCGTTGCCGACGCAGCCATTCGCCGTACACCAGCCGGGTGCGAGCGTGGTCGTACGGGCCGCCGTGCCGCTCGTGCAGCCGCAGGCCTTCGACGTAGAGCGGTTCGGCCTCGCCGTCATCGGCCAACAGCGCGCGGCACCGCAGCGCGAGCCCGGTGGTGACCGGCTGGTCGACCCGCTCGGCCCAGTGCGCGAACTCCGCCAACGCCTCTCCTGCCCGGTCCGGTGCGCCGCTGCGGACTGCTGCCTCCACCAGGTCGGGCACCGCCCGCATCAGTACGTCGCGGCGGGCGGGGCCGCGGCAGACCTGTTCGAGTCCGCCGAGCGCTGTCTCGAACCGCCTGGCGGACAGATCGAGCATCGCCAGGCCCCATACCGCGATCTCCGCATTCACCCGGTGCCGGCTCCGGGCGTCAGGAAGCACCTCAGCAGCCAGATCCCGGCTGCGGGACTCCTCCCCCGCCACGGCATGAAGCCACACCTCCACCGAGCGGTGAGCGAGTCGCTCGGTCGAGTTGCCGAACTCCTCGCTGACGGCCGCGCCTTCCGCGACATCCGCGCGAGCGTCCGCGAACTCGCCGCGCAGCAGCCGCGCGACCGCCAGCACGTTGAGGAGGTAGGGCACCCAGCCCAGCGCCCCGGTCGCCCGCACCTGGGCGAGCATGGCCTCGGTTCCGGCGACGACCTCGTCGTCGGCGGCGATCAGGAGCCCGCCGACCGCTGCGGTCATCCGGTGCGTCAGGTCGAGTTCACCGTCGCGTACGGCGGCCAGGAGCTCGCGTGTCGGGCCGACGGCCGGCTTGGGGCGTCCGGCGAACAGCTCCTCCCACCCGAGAAAGGCGGCGACCACGATCGCCCAGTGCCGCGGCGGCGTGAACTCGCGCAAGAGGTCGACGGCCTGTTGCAGCAGGTCGTGGGCCGCCCCGTGCCGGGCGGCGTGCACGGCTTCGTAGAGATTGAGCGCGGCCTGCTCGGGATCGGTGTCGCGCACCAGCGCGGCGGCCTCGATCGTCAGTTCCGCGTCGATCCGCGGCGAGGTGCGCTCGTAGGCCACAGCACCCTGGGCGTAGATGGCCTCGGCCCGGATGCCAGGGTCGGCGGTCAGCGAGAGCGCTTCGGCCGCCAGCCGGGCGGCTCGGTCGGGCTTGCCGGCGTCGAACGCGGCTTGGGCGGCCTGGGCAATCCGCCGGGCTCTCGGCTGCGGGTCCACACTGAGCCGGCCGGCGCGCTCGTAGGCGACGGACACCGCCATCGCGCCGCCACGGTGCCGGGCACGCTCGGCAGCGCCTTCGAGCTCGACCGCCACCGCCTCGTCGGGAGCCGTTGCGGCGGCGGCGAGATGCCAGGCGCGGCGATCGGCGACCGCGTCGGCCGGCAGCGCGTCGGCGTACGCCTGATGCACCTCGACCCGTCGATGCAGCGGCTCGCCCCGATAGGCAGCCGCACGAACCAGTGGATGCCGGAACGCGACGCGGGTCCCGGTCCGGACCAGGGCGGCGCGTTCCGCGGGCGCCAGGTCGGCGGCAGCACCCCCGAGGGCCTCGACCACCCGCAGGACCGTTTCGAGCGGCGCCGTCGAGTCCGCCGCGGCGACCAGGAGCGCCCGTCGGGTCGGGTCGGGAAGTTCCGCGATCTGCCGGCGGAACAGCTCCTGGACCCGGACGGACACCGGCAACGTGCCGACCATCCCGGCCGGGTCGGCGTCATCGGCCTCGTGCCGGGTCGATCCGAGCTCGATGATCGCCAGCGGATTGCCGGCGGATTCCTCGAGCACGCGTGCCCGCAACGAGTCGGCCAGCTCCGGCGCCCGAAGGTCGAGCAACCGGGCGGCGGCCTCCGCCGCGAGGCCGGACAGCTGCAGCACCTCGACACCCGGAGTCTCGAACGGCATCGACGTCTCGCGCACCGCGAACAGCAGCGCGATCGCGTCGGCCTCGAAGCGACGAGCCGCGAACAGCAGCGCCTCCGCGGAGCCCTGGTCGAACCACTGCAGATCGTCGACGACGCACAGCAGCGGGCCGTCCTCGGCCAGATCCGCGAGCAGCGCCAAGGTGCCGGCGGAGATCAGGAACCGATTCGCCTCACCGCTCTCGGCCAGCCCGAAGGCACCGCGCAAGGCCGCGGCCTGAGGTCCCGGCAGAGCGTCCAACCGGTCCAGATGCGGAAACAGGAGCTGATGCAGGCCGCCGTACGCCAACTCGGAGTCGGACTCGACCCCGGTCCCGCTCAGCACCTGGAAGCCTTCGGCTCTCGCCACCGACACCGCACGGTCGAGCAGCACCGACTTGCCGACGCCTGCCTCACCCCGCACCACCAGCGCACCGCTGTGCCCGGCACACGCATCCGCCAGCAGTCGTTCGATTCGCCTCAGCTCGTCGTCTCTTCCCACCAGCGACATGCGGTCACGATAGCCGCGCTCGGCGAGCCGGTGCGGCTGCGGGATCTCGTCGACGGGACGCATTCTCCGCACCAGTCAAGGCGTTTCAGGGTGCCGTGGCGGGGTTCGGCGCCTGGGCCGGTGCAGTCGTGACGGCGTGGACGGCGAGGCGGAGCATTTCGGTTTCGGTCTCCACCTGCACCGCATCGGCGGGCAGGGCACGTTGTGTCATGAGGCCGTTGAGCACGGTGGCGAGGAACCGTGCCCGTTGCTCGACCGCGCCGTCGGGGATCGCGCCTTCGTCGATGAGAGTGGTCAGCCATCGCTCGATGCGGTGCCGGCCCAGGCGCTCCAGCGCGAGGTAGGTGGCCGCCTCGTCGTCGGAGGGCGTGGAGGCCACGTACGCCTCGTAGATCCCACCCCAATGCCGCCGCGCCCGATCGCCGGTGCCCACTTGGGCGAGCAGCAGTCTCAAGCACGCGACGAGCCGCTCGTTCGGTGTGCTCGTGTGATCGTCGATCGGGTCATCAGGAATGTCGACGTCGTAGATCCCGGCGATGACGGTGTCGATGAGGGCTCGCTGCGTGGGAAAGAAGTGCCGCAGCGAGCCCGTGCTCACCTGGGCGCGGGCGGCGACGGCCCGAACGCTCAAGCGAGCGGTCGGGTTCTCGCCGAGCATCGTCGCCGCGGCGATCAGGATCTTGTCGCGCGTTCCCGGCTCCGCGGGCTGAGCCTCCATGGATGGTCCTCCTTGTGACGACCTTCTAGTACAGCGTGCTAGTCTGCTGACCGCGACTAACACAGCGTACTAGTTCGGATCTTCGAGAAGAAGGAGCAGCTGATGCCCGACAGTTGGCGGAACCGTCGCGCCGCGCGGCGCGTGCGACCGGGAGCCGGCGAGCCGCTGCCGCGCTTCCGTTGGTGGCAGGTGCTCAGCAGGTCGCTGCGTACACTCACCCTCCGCGCGTCTGACGGCACCACCGACACCTACGCGGTGGACGTTCGCCAGGCGGGCGATGCCGACGACGGGGTGGTCCGCGCGCGGCTGTACCTCAACGGTTCGCTGCTCTCGTACTCGAGGCTGCCGGCCCGCTTCTCGGTGCCGGGAGGCCACATCGAGGTCGCCGTCGGCACCTATGGCCTCCGCCGCTGTCACTACGTGCGCGCAGACGGCGGCGAATCGCCACTGATTCCCGATCCCGGCTCCGCCGAGGGTCGCCGCGCCCGGCTGCACCGCAGGCGTCCCGCTCTGAGCCGGCTCGTCGGCATCGTCTCGACCGCCTTCGTCGTCGCCGGGCTGTGCGTGACCGTGCCACAGCTCATCGAGACGATCTCCCACGTTCCTCCCATCGCCGACTCGATCGGAACCTTCAACTGGCCCGTCCAGCTCCCTCCGACGGCCGTTGTGGTGATCGGACTCGCCGCGGTCGTCGGCAGCACGGAACGTGCCCTCCGGATGCGGTCCAGCTGGCTCGACGATCTCGCCAGCTGAACCCACGAAAGGAAACCATGTCGAACCCCGCCCCGAGCTGGCTCCTCCAGGTCGACGAACCGGTACCAACGCCCCGCGCGCCTGCCGCCGTCGAGTATCACCGCGTCTATGCGGGTGAGAAGCGCCGAGTTCTCCGCGGCGTTCTCGCGATCGTGCTGCTGGTCGTCGGCCTGGTCGGATTCGCGCAGTTGTTTCTGTTCGGCGCTCGCGTCGTCGACACGCAGATCCTCGGGCGCACCGGCTTCACGCCCCTCCAGCAGACCGCGGGTGCGCTCTCGCTCGCCGTACTGATTCCCTACTGCATGCTGTTGCAACGCCTGCTCTACGGAGTGCCCGCCCGCTCGCTGCACTCCGTGGCCGGACGCTTCAGGTACAGCGTCTTCGCTCGATCGCTACTGGCCTTCGGCCCGCTGCTGCTCGTCGTCATAGCAGCCGGCTTCCTGCTGGAGCCCGGCGACCCGGTCCCGTGGACCTACGCCGACCTGGTCGCGTTCTTCGTGATCGGGATGCTGCTGACACCGCTGGCGGCGGCCGGCGAAGAGTACGGGTTCCGCGGGTTCATGTTCCGCGTCGTGGGCGGGTGGACGCGCGGCGCCCGCTCCGGCGCGGTGATCGGCATCGTCGCCACGACCATCCTTTTCTCGCTCTTCCACGGCTCGCTCGACCCGTACATCCTCACGTCGTACCTCGTTCTGTTCGGGTCGCTGGCGATCATCACCTGGCGCACCGGTGGACTCGAGGCAGCCGTCGCCCTGCACGTTGTTTACAACCTCACGGCCCTCGTCCTCGGCACGACGCTGCACGTCGACCTCGGCGGCGCGCTCAGCAGCCGCGGCGAAACGGCAGGCTCGATCGCGAACCTCGTCCCCAGCGGCGCGCTGGTCCTCATCACCGCCGTCGCCTGGTGGATCACCCGGAAGACCGGCCCCGCCCGCACCCCACAATGAGCCGCCCCCGCATGCCACCACCTCGAAGCCGGCGACGAACCAAGTGTCAGCGAAGAGCTGCGGCGGCTTGAGTCACCAGCCAGCTCTCCGATCGCTCGTAGGTCCAGCCGTTGTCATCGTGCAAGGTGAAGTAGCCGGAGTATCCGAAGTAGAACCAGAGGATGTCGCTCGCCTCCGCGACCGTCGTTCCCTCGCGCAGACCGCCGACGTCGTGGAGCCGGGTGGCGACGGTCTCGATGGCCTCGCGGTAGCGCGTCGTGGCCACGCGCAGGTTCTCGGCGACCTCGGGGTTGTGGGGCGCGGTGGACAGCACCAGCCGAATGATGTCGCCGTAGGTCTCGCGCATGGACCTGACCACCGCCGCGGTGTGCCGCAGGATCTCGTCGGGGTCGGTGAGGGTTTCGATCTGAGAAAGGGTCTGCGCCACGATCGGCGCTTGGCTCCACAAGTCGACCAGCGTTCGGATCAGGCCCTGTTTGCCGCCGGCCACCGCGTACACCGTGGCCGGTGCGACGCGGGCCTCGGCCGCGATGTCGTCGATCTTCGTCGCGAAGAATCCGTGACGGGCGAAGAGTAGACGTGCCGCGTCGGTGATGGCGGCGCGGGTGGCTGCGGCGTACTCGGCGCGCCGGCCCCTCGGAGGCTCGGTCATGGCAGCTCAGCCTAGTCCCAGGTCATTCGCCAGAGGTGCACTCTGATGAATAGAGCGTTACTCTGGTGACGTGAGTGACATGCTGACCTCCGGAACGGAATACGAAGCAGCCCTGTCGATCTGGAACGGTGCGGTGACCAGCCGTCCGCTTGCCGTCGTTCGATGCGCCGGCCCGGCCGATGTCCAGGCCGGGGTGCGGACCGCCCGGGAGAAGGGTCTCCCGCTGTCGGTCCGCGGTGGCGGGCACGACTGGGCCGGCCGGGCGCTGGCCGACGGCGGCCTGACCCTCGATCTGAGCCCGATGCGACAGGTGAGCGTCGACCCGGTCACCGCGATCGCCACCGTGGCGGGCGGCGCCACCGCGGCTGACGTGGCCGCGGCCGCGCAGCGGGCAGGCTTGGTCGCGGTGACCGGGACGGCCGGTTCGGTCGGTATGGCCGGTCTGACGCTCGGCGGTGGTTACGGACCGTTGAGCGGCCGGTTCGGTCTCGCCGCCGACAACCTGCTGTCAGCCGGCGTAGTGCTCGCCGACGGCACGCTGGTCACCGCCGACGACGAGCACGACCCCGAGTTGCTCTGGGCGCTGCGCGGTGGTGGAGGCAACTTCGGTGTGGTCACCACGATGCGGATCCAACTGCACGCGGTGCCGGCGATCCTGGCCGGGATGATCATGTACCGGTTCGACGCTCTGCCGGAACTGGAGGAGTCGCTGCTGCGCGGGCCGGACGAGCTGACCGTGCAAGCCGGCTTCATCACGACCCCGACCGGTGAGCCGGCGCTCTTCGCCGCACCGACCTGGTGCGGCGATCCCGAGGTGGGAACCCGGGAGTTGCAGCGGCTCACCGAGCTCGGCGAGCCGCTGGCGGCGCAGGTCGGGCCGACCACGATGGTCGATCAGCTCGCACAGATCGACGCGATGTTCCCGGCCGGTCGCCACGTCGAGATCGCGACGCGGACAGTCACCGGACTCGACCGTACCGTTCAGGACATCTTGCTCGACGCGGCAAACGCCAAGACCTCGCCACTGTCCGCGATCTCGCTGCACAGCCTCCACGGGGCGGCCGCTCGCGTGCCTGCCGACGCCACCGCGTTCCGCAACCGGACGCCGCACCTGATGGTCGAGACCATCGCGGTCTGGGAACCAGGGGACCCCGATGAAAAGCGGCACCGGGACTGGGTACGGGCGACCGACCGCCTTCCGGGCGGCTATCCCAATCTGCTCGGGCCGGACGACACAGAGCGCACCGCAGCCGTCTTCGGGCCGAATACCGAGCGACTGGTCGCCGCCAAACGACGGTACGACCCTGAACTCGTGTTCCACGCCCCGGGCAAGCTCTGACGGCCGATATCCGCGAGACAACCGCCCGAACGACGACGGGTAGCAGGTGACGGAGGAGTGCAGTGGCCTGGAGCACCCGCGAGATCGCTCAACTCGCCGGCACCACACTGCGAGCGGTACGCCATTACCACGACATCGGACTGCTGGCGGAACCACAGCGGCGTACCAACGGCTACAAGCAGTACGAGGTGGCTCACCTTGTCCGGATCCTGCGTATCAAGCGCCTGACGGAGCTTGGCTTCTCGCTGTCCCAGATCGCGACCATGGACGACACCGACGACCAACCTGTGGAGGCCCTGCGCACCCTCGACGCCGAACTCGCAGCCACCATCGAACGTCTCCAGCGCGCTCGCGTCGAACTCGGCGTCATCCTGCGGCAGCCGACGCCGGCCGAACTGCCACCTGGCTTCGCCGCCTCCGACGTCGTGGCGCGGATGTCACCCGCCGACCGCTCGTTCATCGTCGTGCTGACCCGGGTCCTCGGAGCAGAAACCATGCGGGCCTGGGCGGACCTGCTGCGTGAGCCCGTCATCGACCCGGTCGCCCAACGGTTCGACACGCTTCCCGCCGACGCCGATGAGCAGACCCGCGCCGCGGTGGCCCGGGACCTGGTCCCCTACGTACGCACGCTGTCCGCGAAGCATCCTGACGTGAAGATCACGAACGCCGGTACCCGGTACAGCGCGCGCTACGTCGAGCAGGCCGTCGGCCAAGCCCTGAGGGAGCTCTACAACAGCGCGCAACTGGACGTTCTCCGGCGCATCAGCCGACTGCTGTCCGACCCGCACGACCAGCCGGCTCAGTGATTCGGGTGTGGTTGCCCGGTGACCGGGAGGGCCCCGCCGTAGGTTGCCCGGTTCTCACGGCACTCAGCGGTCGGCCGACGCCTGATCGCGCCGCGGACCGCGGTCATGGGCAAAGCGCTGCAGAATCCGGGTGTACAGCATGCCCATGCAGCCGCTGAGGGTAGCGATGACGATCGCCGCCGGAGCGCGTCCGGCAGCGACGATATCCGCTACGACGAGCATCGACACCATGAACGCGACAATGCCGAGCGCGGCGTAACCCCTGTCGTGCACGTTCACCCAGCGTCGCATCGCTCGGCTGGCCTGGGGGTCGACGCTGCGGGTCTCGATGAACAGCGCGATCAGCAGGACGGGAACGACCTGCATCGCACTCTCGTAGAGGAGCATGTCATGCCTTCCGGCTCGTTCGTCGCGATGCCGGGCACGCCGCCGGCGGTCACCGAAGCTTGGCGGCAAGTCGGCGCAGTCGGAATGCCGCAGGATCTCGGCCAACTCACGGTGCTCCAGTCAGCCTTTGTCCGCATGCCGGCAGTCCACACCGTGCCCCTAGGGCACAGTCAACGTCAGCCCCGCCGGCAGGTCCGATCACAGGACGGCATGGTGCCGTCGACCAGGTAGGAAGTGGTGAGGTTCATCGCGCAGGCGTTACCACCGGGCACGTAGACATCACGCCCACTCTCGTCGACGGTGACCAGCCGGGAGCCGCTTCTCGCCCTTCTCCCGCAACAGTTCGCCACCGGCGAGTGGGGTGACCGGGTCCCGCCGGTTCTGCAGGATCAGCACGTTGCGCGGCCCCTGCCGATGATCGCGATGTCGCTCGGACGGCTCGTACTACCAGCCGCGCTCGGCGAGCCGGTGCGGTTGCGGGATCTCGTCCACGTTGAGTCCCGTAACGGCGCGGACAGTACATGCACACTGATCAGGGCACCTCGGTCAACTGGCGAGACTTTGGTCGTCGGAGCGCCAAGGCCCGCGTTGATGTGGGCAAGATCCCGTGAACCCCTCACCCATCCGCAGGCAAGTTCAACGGCGGACCCCTGCAAGAATGCGTTGTCGTGAACCATGCGCTGGACCTCGGGTCCCGGAAGTTCTGGCGACTGGTCGGCAAGCCAGTCGACCTCGCCGTGGACCACTCCTGGCTGCGCGCCCCGATGAGTCGTTCCTCCGCGGTCGGGGACGGCTGGCTTTCCGCCGAGGCTACGCACCACGGCGGCACGGTCGACGAGGATGCCGCGACCGCAGATCCTTCAGCGGGCCCAGCACCCGGTCTGCTCCCTGCGATGACCATCCTCGACGGCCCCGGGTTCGACGCCTCCCGACTGGATCCACGGATCCGCGACTTCTATGAGCACACCGCCGCCTGGCACATGGAGGTGTGGACCGGATGGTCACCGCTGTTCTGGCCGGCAGGTGAGCTGATCGCGCGCTTGTTCGGCCGCCGGGTGGAGCAGCTGTCTCTCCCGATGCGCCCGCTTGACGTCGCGTACGGGATGGACAGCCGGGTCCGCGTGATCCGCAACCGGGATGGCGAGCAGGTGGGCGCCGCGTGGCTGCGGACGCTCCGGCCGTCGGGTCGCTATGTGTTCAGCGGCTGCTACTCGGCGCGGCGTCTCCCCGGCGCGGCGCAGCCGAGCGTCCATGTCGCGTTCCCGCTCGAGTCCGGGAACGTCCAGGTCTTCCTGCGACCGGTCAACAGTGACGGCGGCGGGCTCGTCCTGGAGTCGCCCCCAGGGCGATTCGGGCAGGACGGCGCGTACGTCGTTGTGCACGACGACGGACGGGACTTCGCGGCGCGCGTCCCGCTCCACGAGACCTTCCGCCTGTACTGCGACCCCTACGGGGTGCTCCGCACCGACCACGAGCTGCGGATCGGGCGCACCTGGATGATGCGTCTGCACTACAAGATGGAGCATGCCCGATGATCCACACCTTTCACCTCACCGGGGTCGCTTTGCCGATCGGCCGCAGCTACGTGCGCCGTACGTACATACGGACAAGGGTGATTCAGGCGCCCTGCTGGAATCTCGTTGAGGACATTGCATGAGCCTCAGGCGGGCGGCGTCTCCCAGAGTGCGCTGATGGGAACTGCGAGGTACTTGTCACCGAACGGCAGAGTGTGCGGGCCGGCATGGAGGACGTACCCCGCGACGAGGTCGTCGCCGACCCGTTCATGGAGGTGCCGGATGCCGCGGAAGTCTTCGGTCGACGGTGTGGCCGAGGACTTCACCTCGATCGCGATCACCTCGCCACGGCGATTCAGGACGATGTCGACCTAGACCTGGTCCCGCGTCCGATAGTGAAAGAGTTCGGCCCTGGTGCGGGACCACGTGAGCTGGCGCGCGATCTCCATCGCCACGAACCCTTCGAGGAGGCCGCCCAACGGGCTTCCAGGCTTACGCAGCCGAGAGACATCCTGATCGAGCATGGCCGCCGCAACGCCGGAGTCGACAAAGGCAAGCTTCGACTTCGCGATGCTGCGCGTATTGAGGTTCCGGGTCCAGGCTGGGATCTGCTTGATCAGGAAGACTTCTTCGAGCAGCGCGAGGTAGCGGCGCACGGTCTGTGCGGACACCTCCAGACCATTGGCCAAGGACGCGGGGACCACGATCTGGCCGGATCGAGCCGCCAGAAGCCGGACCAGCGAGTGCATCTCCCGACCACGCTCGATGTCCCACAACTGCATGACGTCCCGGTTGATCGTGTCGGCGACATACGAGTCGAAGTACCGCTCTCGTCGACGGGGCGCACGTCTGACCGCATCCGGAAACCCACCCCGGACGAGCCGCTCGATGTAGCCATCGCGATCTACCGCCGATTCATGACGCAGGGCCGAGCTCGAACGCGGCGTCCACGAACCCGTCCGGTGCACCGTCGATCTCACCCTGCGACAGCGGCCAGAGCTCAATCGTCTCCATCCGGCCCACGAGCGTGTCGGGCAGGTCCCGCATCGCCAGCGCGAGACGATCCGGTGAGCAAGAACCGCCCGGGATCCGGCTCCTCGTCAACTAGCGCCTTGATCGAGAAGAAGCCCCAGAACATGCTGTACCTCGTCGATGATCATCCGCGCGGCAAGCCAACGAAGCTCCGCGAGCCCTGTGCGGCGAACTCTTGGATGTCAGCGTCATCGAGCGTGCACCAGTCGGCGCCGTGTCCCTTCCCGATCCGACGCAGGAGTGTGCTCTTGCCGCTCTGGCGCGCGCCGTTCACCAAGACAACACGCGTGTCAGCGAGTGCATCCCCCATAGGCGCAGCGGCACGGCTTGGCACGAACGCACTGATCACAGAACTTCCTCGGGTACTCCGGGGGGAAGCACCCCACACAGACCGTCGTTCTGCCGCTACAGTGCTGGTGTTTTGCCGCACCGTCACTCGAAATGAAGTGGCATCGGCTGTGGTCATCGGCGACCGTCGGATCTACCTGCCCAACTCCGGGGGGCAAGACCACGGCACCTGAACCCTGTCGATCCCCATGCCGTGGTCCAAAATGGCTACGCCCTGATTGGTGATTTCCGCCAGCGACGTTTCAGCGCATCGCGCTGGGGGCGTGGGATTCGATCGCTGACAGCTTCGAAATTCGCTCGAGTACAGACTCATCACTCGGCCGGGTCAGCCACGTGCTGCTCACTCAGCGAGCGATCCATCTGGGCGAGCAGTCCCGCCAGGTCCATCGAACGGTCGCCGCGGTCAGACGCTGCAGATGGCGATCGGCAGCTGAGGTTGTCAAACCCTCCCCCGGCAAACACGCCTTGATCGAGAAGCCGATCGACATCTCACTAGACGCAGCGGACCGGATCATTGCCGCAGAACAGGCGAGCGGCAAGACCATGTCGAGGCCGGAGTGATGCGCACCTTCCTGGCGCCCAGGCGCGCCGCAACACGCTGCGATATCTCCGCTTCCATGATCTCCTGAATTGCACAGAGCGTGACGAAAGGCGGTTCGGATGGTCCACCGAGCTCCGCGATCACGGAATCTGACACTGCACCGTCTGTGGCGCACCCCTGCCGACCCGGCGGGGCTGATCGATGCGCTGGACCAAGAGCAGCTCAATCTGCTGGAGCAGTTCGAGTTCACCGCCGTAACCGTGGGCGGCGCCGCCGGCTTGTGGGTTCAGGGCTCGTACCGCACGCGGGACGGTGAGTCCGCGGAGTGGTGCGCGGCCGCCAGCCGAACGACTGGTCAAGCAGTCCATTTCGTCGACGCGCGGTCGGCCGGCTTGCTGCTCCTGATCATCGACGGCCGGAGCTACGCGATCGGGTACGGACAGGGATTCCGCCTGCTCTCCAGTGACGAGAAGGACCGCCGGTTCGGGCTCGAGTTCGCGATCCGGGCGCTCGACCCCAAACACGTCAGCAAGCTCATGCGGCGCCGTCCAGGACACCGCGGGCGGACCGAGGTGACCCGCATGCCCGAGGGATCCCCCATCTGGGCCTTCGACGTCACCGACGCGTACGCCGACCTGGTCGGCAGCGCCAGCGGTAAGTCCGAGAGTTTCCAGCTGACCCACACCAAGGCCGATAAGCCCGTACCGGTCGACGGTGGAGTCGGCCTGCACATCCGTCTGGCCACCGACCCGATCGAGATGGTGGCCGACATCCGCACCATCGCCGAGGTGCTGGCCCGCGAGCGCCAGCCGGAACTCGAGTTCGCCGATCGGGTCCGGCCTCTATACGACAAGACACTGCTCGCCCAACTGGAAGCGGATTTCGAAGCGCTGCTCAGCAGCACACCCGACGAAGTACGACATCGGCTGAGTAGCGTCGTACCGACTGAGCTCGCCGAACTAGTCGACGACGTCCGGACCTTCAAGGTCACGCTTGGCGGCGGTACTCGAACAACCACCGAGATCGCCGTCGAAAACCTGCTGAACCGGGCCAGCATCCTTCAGGCCGGCACTCGTGTCCGGGCGTTCCGCGAGGGTCGCATCACCGCTTTCCAGGACGACGGTGCCAGTTACTCGGTAGGCGATGCCCGAGCCATCGACTGGCTCGAAGCCGTGCTGCCCGTCGACGACCAGCACTTCGCTCTGGTCGACGGCCAGTGGTACGAGATCGACGCCGGCTACCAAGTCCGCCTTCAGGAACACGTCGAGGAGCTCCTCGCCGTTCACTCCGACTTGGTCCTTCCGGACTGGCGACCACACCACACCGAGGGTCAGTACAACGACGCCGCCGGCCTCGACCCTGACCTCGGGCTCGTCTGCCTCGACCGCAAAGGCGTCCGCGACGAGTTCCACCGCCGTTGGGGGTTCGAAGCCTGCGACCTGCTGGGCCCCGACAACGAGCTGATTCACGTCAAGAAGGCCTCCGGCTCCTCTCCCCTCAGCCACTTGTTCATGCAAGCCTGCGTGGCCGTCCAAGGTCTCGAAGGCTCCTCGACCGCCCGCACCCGCTTCCGCGAGCTCGTCCGCAAACACGGCCGCGGCCGCGAACTCGCCGAAGGCTTCGAACCCACCAAGGTCGTCTTCGGCATCCTCCTCAAGGCCGGCGAGGAGGTCACCTCCAAGACCTTGTTTCCCTTCGCTCAAGCGGCCCTCGTCCAGGCCTCCCGTTTCCTGCACTCAGCCCGTATCGACGTCGAGGTTCGCGCTATCCACCTGGCGGACGTCAGATCCGATTGAGCACCTCGGACTCGGCGCTTAACAGTTCGTACCCGACGGCCTCGTGCGGCAGGCGCGTACCGGCGATCATGACCTCGGCGGCCAGCTCGCCGAGAGGGCCGAGCCACCCTGCAACCTCCACTGCCGTCGTCGATGGGGTCTCCTTCGCCGGTCGGCGAGGCGCGGCATCGAACAACAACTCGTACAGCGCGAGTGCGGGAGTCACCCCGGGCAGCGCGGCAGACCGAGCTGCACGGTCTGCGGCAGCTGGGATCTGCAGACCCTTGAGATCGACGTCGCCCCCCGTCGACGATGCTGGCCGCCGCGACCAGCACCTCCGGTGGGACCGCGGGAGGCTCGGACTGCGTCGGGTGACGCTCGCAACACGTTCACAGCTCGGACAATGTCCTCGTGTTCGGTCAGCAGCCGGAACTCGACCAGCACCTCGCGGTGCTCGACCGCGCTTTTTTAGTCACCTCAATCAGCACTAAAAGATGGTCAAGCTAAGACCCATGGCTAGGATTGTCGACGCCTCGGGTGACCAGTCTCCAGCCCCAGTGGGACTGACCTCCCACACCCGGTTCGCGCCGGCATCCGAGGCGAAAAGGTACTGCTCCGATCGACTACCAGCCGCGTTCCGCGAGGCGGTGCGGCTGCGGGATCTCGTCGACGTTGATGCCGACCATCGCCTCGCCCAGCCCGCGGGAGACCTTGGCGACCACGTCCGGGTCGTCGTAGAAGGTGGTGGCCTTGACGATCGCCTCGGCGCGCTGGGCCGGGTTGCCGGACTTGAAGATGCCGGAGCCGACGAACACGCCCTCGGCGCCGAGTTGCATCATCATCGCGGCGTCGGCCGGGGTGGCGATGCCGCCGGCGGTGAACAGCACGACCGGGAGCTTGCCCGCGGCCGCGACCTCCTTCACCAGCTCGTACGGCGCCTGCAGCTCCTTGGCGGCGACGAACAACTCGTCCTCCGGCAGGTTCTGCAGCCGGCGCAGCTCCTGGCGAATCTGGCGCATGTGGGTGGTCGCGTTCGAGACGTCACCGGTGCCGGCCTCGCCCTTGGAGCGGATCATCGCCGCGCCCTCGGTGATCCGGCGCAGCGCCTCGCCCAGGTTGGTCGCGCCGCAGACGAACGGCACGGTGAACTGCCACTTGTCGATGTGGTTGGCGTAGTCGGCCGGGGTGAGCACCTCGGACTCGTCGATGTAGTCGACGCCGAGGCTCTGCAGCACCTGCGCCTCGACGAAGTGACCGATCCGGGCCTTGGCCATCACCGGGATCGAGACCGCCGCGATGATCGAGTCGATCATGTCCGGGTCGCTCATCCGGGACACGCCGCCCTGGGCCCGGATGTCGGCCGGCACCCGCTCCAGCGCCATCACCGCGACCGCGCCGGCGTCCTCGGCGATCCTGGCCTGCTCGGCGGTGACGACGTCCATGATCACGCCGCCCTTGAGCATCTCCGCCATGCCGCGCTTGACCTTCGCGGTCCCGGTCTGCGGCGTCGTGGTCTCGGTGTCGGTCACTGCGTCCTCCTGGTGGGGTCGATGGGCTCCAGCGTAGGACGGCAGCGCGGCGGGATTTCAGTCCACCTCAGATCAACTGGACTGAGCGATGGCGGCGGCCAGCCGGGCGACCACGAGCCGCAGCGTCGCCGGTGGCGCGGTGAACGGGATGCGCAGGTGCCGCCGGTCGGTGCCGTCCGGGGTGAACAGGTCGCCGGCGCCCAGCAGCAGGCCCTGCTCTCGGGCCGCCTCCAGCGCCCGACGGGACCGCACCTCCGTCAGCTCCAGCCACAACGTCATGCCCCCGGTCGGCGTCGCCCAGGCCACTCCAGGCACAGTGTCCAGTCCGTTCTCCAGCGCGGCCAGGTTGGCGCGCAGCCGGGTCTTGCGCCGCGAGATCACCCGGTCCAGCCGGTCGAGGATCGCCAACGCCAGCAGGTCATCCAGCGCGCTCGGTGACGTCACGCTCAGCCGGGCCGAGGTGTTGATCTTCCGGCGGAGCTGACGACCGGTCCGCACCCAGCCGACGCGCAGTCCGCCCCACACCGTTTTGCTGAGCGAGCCGACGCTCACTGTTCGGGGATAGCGGCTCAGCGGGTCGGCCTGCTTCCCGCCGGCCAGCCACAGCGGCCGCATGGTCTCGTCGCTGATCAGCGCGGCTCCGTAGCGCCGGGCGATCTCCACCACCGCCGTACGCCGGTCCGCCGGCAGGCTGAGCCCCGTCGGGTTGTGGTTGTCGGCCTGCAGGTAGATCACCTTCGGCTTGTGGCGCCGGCACAGATGAGCGAGCTGGTCGGTGTCCCAGACGCCCGCGGGCCAGCCCACGACGTCCAGCCGGTGGTTGCGGAGCAGGTCGAAGGCCGCCGGGTACGTCGGCGTCTCGGTGATCGCCACTCCGGGGCCCAGGTCGAGTCCGGCGAGTGCCGCGTTCAGTCCGGCGGCCGCACCGACGGTCAGCGTGAGCTGACCGGGCTCGGTCGGAACCCCCTCGAGGGTGAGCCGCTCCGCGAGCGCAGTACGGAGTTCCAGTGAGCCACCGGGTGGTGGACCGTCGCCGCCCATCGCTTGTGGGAGGCCTTCGGCAACGATCTGCGCGGCCACCTCCGCCACGTCGTGCGGAGCAGCGGTGGTGGCGAAGCGCAGGTCCAGCACGGGCTGGTCCCCCGCGGTCACCGTGGACACCGGGGCGATCGGGTCCAGTAGCCGGTCCAGCGGCCGGACGTGCGTGCCGGAGCCGCGCCGGGTCTCCAGGACGCCGTCGGCGCGTAGCTGGTCCAGCGCCCGCACCACGGTCACCCGGCTGACGCCGAGCCGCTCGGCCAGCACCCGCTCCGACGGCAGCCGCGAACCGATCGACAGATCTCCCCGCTCGATCCGGCGCAGCACCAGCGCCTCGACCTGCTCCGTCTTGGTCCCGTCCACCGGGTCCAGGTCACTCCCCCGCCACATGAGTCCAGTCTCCCACGACTGGCCTGATTCGTTCGATGAACCGACTCTCATCGACGCCTCACGCCGCTCTCATCGGCGCTGCCGAGAGTAGACAGTGAGCCGGCCGCCAGGGCCGGCCCGAACCCCGGAGGACACCCATGAAGCGCTCCATCGTCGCCGCCGGAGCCGGCGCCTTGGCGCTGGCCGGCAGCGTGCTCGCCGCGCCCGTCGCCCACGCCGAGGAACGGGTCTGCCGCGGCACCCTCGGTGCGGTCACCGTCGACAACGTCCGCGTGCCGGTCGGCGCCTCGTGCACGCTGAACCGGACCACGGTCAAAGGCACGGTCAAGGTCGAGAGCAACGCCCGGCTGAGCACGTCCTCGGCCCGGGTCAACGGCAACGTCCAGGCCGAGGGGCACGCCCACGTCTACCTGTACGCCAGCACGGTGGGCGGCAGCGTGCAGCTGAAGCAGGGCCGGACGGCGTCGCTGCGCTCCAACCAGGTCAAGGGCGACGTCCAGTCGTTCACCAACCGGGGCGCGCAGGACTTCACCGCCAACCGCATCGACGGCAACCTGCAGTGCAAGTCGAACGTCCCGGCGCCGACCGGCTCGGGCAACGTCGTCGGCGGCACCAAGGAGGACCAGTGCCGCCGGCTCTGACCACCAAGAGACTCTGACTCCGAGTCGCGCCGGAGCAACACTGCGGCGCTCCCGGTGCTGCGCCCGCCCTTGAGCACCCGCCAGCCACGAAATCGTCGTACGAGTAGCTGGCGGGTGCTCACAGTCAACGCGATGTGGCCAGTCGCGGCTCCCCGTGCCACGCACCGACCTCGAGCACCCACCAGCCACGAAATCGTCGTACGAGTAGCTGGCGGGTGCTCGAAGTCGGCGGGGAGAGGTCGGTGGGCTCGACGTGGCCGGGACTGTCGGTGCGGGGTGGGAGGATCCGGGCATGGACGAGCGGTGGGCGGTCGCGCCGGTGGAGGGAGGCGGGGCGTTGCTCGTCGCCCTGCACCCGGACGGGCAGCCGGCCGGGCCGATCCGGCGCGAGCCCGATCTGGCGGCCGCGATCGGGTCGCGGCCGCAGGTGAGCCGGTGGGTGTGGCGGTCGACCGCCGAGATCTACCCACGGCTGCTGGCCGCCGGGGTCCGCGTGGAGCGGTGCTACGACGTCGAGTGTGCGGAGGTGCTGCTGCTCGGGCACGAGGGCCGGCTCGGCGAGCCCCGGTCCGCGGCGGCGGCCTGGGCCCGGTTGACCGACCAGCCGGTGCCGCCCGACCCGCCGATGCGGGCTGCCGAGCCCGGCGAGCAGTCGTCGCTGTTCGAGATCGAGTCCGAGCCGCTGCCCTTCGAGGCCCTGCTGCGTGTGTACGCCGACCAGCTCCGTCGTCACCAGCAAGCCGAGTACCCGGAGCGCATGCGGCTGCTGACCGCGTCGGAGTCGTCCGGCATGCTGATCGCCGCCGAGATGGACCGCGCCGGACTGCCGTGGAGCGCGGAGACCCATCGCGCCCTGCTGACCGAGCTGCTCGGCGAGCGATATGCGGGCGGTGGCGAGCCCCGCCGGCTCACCGAGCTGGCCGAGCAGGTGTCGGCGGCGTTCGGGCGCCGGGTGCGGCCCGACCTGCCGGCCGACGTGCTCAAGGCGTTCAAGCAAGCCGGCTACCAACTGACCTCGACGCGGCGCTGGGAGTTGCAGACCATCGATCACCCGGCGGTCGAGCCCCTGATCGAGTACAAGAAGCTCTACCGGATCTACACGGCGAACGGCTGGAGCTGGCTCAACGACTGGGTCCACGACGGCCGCTTCCGTCCCGGCTTCGTGCCCGGCGGCACGGTGTCCGGCCGCTGGATCACCAACGGCGGTGGCGGACTGCAGATCCCGAAGGTGATCCGGCGGGCCGTGGTCGCCGATCCCGGCTGGCGGCTGGTCGTCGCCGACGCCTCCCAGCTGGAGCCCCGGGTGCTCGCCGCGATCTCCCGCGACCCCGGCCTGATGGAGGTCGCGGGCAATGCCGCCGATCTCTACAAGGCCGTCTCGGACAAGGCGTTCTCCGGTGACCGGGCGATGGCCAAGCTGGCTGTGCTCGGCGCGATCTACGGCCAGACCTCCGGCGACGGCCTGAAGAACCTGGCCGCCCTGCGCAAGCGGTTCCCCAAGGCGGTCGCGTACGTCGACGACGCGGCCCGCGCGGGTGAGGAGGGCCGCCTGGTCCGCACCTGGCTCGGCCGGACCTGTCCGCCGTCGGGGTCGCAGCTCGACTCGGCTCAGCTGGAAGGGCCGCCGGCCGACGAGCCGCAGGTCGACAGCCGACGGGCCCGGGCCCGCGGCCGGTTCACCCGCAACTTCGTCGTGCAGGGCAGTGCCGCCGACTGGGCGCTGCTGATGATGGCCGCGCTGCGCCAGTCGATCGCCACGTACAAGGCCGAGCTGGTCTTCTTCCAGCACGACGAGGTGATCGTGCACTGCCCGGCCGAGGAGGCCGACCAGGTCGCGGCCGCGATCCAGGCCGCGGGCGACCTGGCCGGCACGCTCACCTTCGGTGCGACCCCGACCCGTTTCCCGTTCGGCACGGCGATCGTGCAGTGCTACGCCGACGCGAAGTAGCCGTCAGGTCAGCCGGCCGGGCAGCCCGTACGCCGGGAAGTCGGTGAGCTCGAACGCGGTCAGCTCGGCGATCAGCCCGTTCTCGATCCGGAACACGTCGAAGCCGAACGGCCGGAAGACGGTGTCGCCGGGCACCCGCAAGTACGCCGCGAGCGCGGGCTGACGGTTCACCCCGCTGATCAGGAACCGCCACGCGCCCCGGTTGGCCGGACCACCCGGTTCGAAGTTCGCGGCGAACACCTGCTCGGCCCGGTCCCGGCCGGCGTACCAGAACGGGTACGGCGGCATCGTGACCCGGACGTCCTCGTGCATCAACGCGGCCAGCGCCGGCGCGTCACCGGCCTCGAACGCCTCCAGGTACTTCGTCAGCAACGCCTGCTCGACCGCCGACGGATCACCCGCCGGCGCCCACTCCGTACGCCGTGGCGGCAGGTGCTCGCGCAGGACGGGACGAGCCCGCTGCAGCGCGGAGTTCACCGACGCCACGGTCGTCCCGAGCAGCTCGGCCGTGTCCTTGGCGGGCCAGCCGAGCACGTCGCGAAAGATCACCACCGCCCGCTGCCGGGCCGGCAGCTGCTGGATCGCGGTGAGGAACGCCAGCTCGATCGTCTCCCGCCGGATGACCTGCGCGTCCGGCTCCTCCGCGCGGTCGAGCAGCACGTCGGGATACGGCTGGAGCCAGGGCAGGTCGTCGCGCCCCGGCCGCGGGTCCGTCGGCCAGGACGCGGGCTCGAGCTGGTACGGCAGGACCCGCTGGGGGCGGCGCAGGTCGTCGAGGCAAGCGTTCGTGGCGATCCGGTAGAGCCACGCCCGGAAGCTCGACCGGCCTTCGAAGTCGGCCCGGTGCCGCCAGGCCCGCAGGAACGTCTCCTGGACGAGGTCCTCGGCGTCGTCGTACGAGCCGAGCATGCGGTAGCAGTGCACCCGCAGCTCGTGCCGGTATCGCTCGGTCTGCTCGGCGAAGGCATCCTCGGTCAACTGCCGTCCTCCAGCTCGATGGTGCACGGCATCGGCGCGTGCCCCGCCAGCCGGAACCAGGTGACCAGCCGTCGCCGCCGCAGCTCCCGGGTGGACACCACGATGTCGTTGTGGAACCGCCGGGCCAGCTGCACCCGGCGCAGGGCAGCCGCCAGCTCCCCGGCCCACGGTTGCACGTCCGTGCCGGTCGCCACGATCGCTCTGGTCAGCGCCGACTCCCGCTGTTCCCGCTCCTCCTCCGGCGCGGTCCGGGCCCGGTGCGCGGCGTCCAGCAGGAGCAGGGACGACGCCGGATCGAGTACGCCGCTGCCGGCGAGCTCGGCAACGAGTGCGGAGCGGCGGGCGAGCTCCGTCTCCAGCCGGGCCCTCGCAGTCGCCACCCGGTGGTGCAGCCGGTCGAGCCGGCCGGCGGTCCAGCTTCCGTAGACGACGAACAGCAGCAGCAGGACCGCGCCCGCCGCCAGCAGCACGCCCGAGAGTTCCACGCCCCCATTCTGCGCGCCGCTCCCGTGCCTCTCGTGGGTTGACCTCCGAAGTGCATGGTTGGCCTGTCAGATCGCGATGGGCCAACCATGCACCTCGGAGGTCAACCCATGAAAGGCACGCGTCCGGGCGCAAGGTTGTCCGGGGCTGAGACGGCCGAACGGCGTTCAGGAGTGGGCGGTGACGCGCGGCAGGTCGATGCTGAAGGCGCAGCCACCGGGGACGTTGCTGACGGCGATGGTGCCTCCGTGCGACTCGACGACGCCGCGGGCGATCGCCAGGCCGAGACCACCGCCGGCCTCGCGGGTGTCGGCGCCGACCGTCGCGGGGGTGCGTTGCTCGTCGCCGCGCCAGCCGATGTCGAAGACGCGCTCGAGGTCGTCGGCAGGGATGCCGCCACAGCCGTCGGTGACGGCGAGCCGGACCCGGCCGTCGGGTGCGCGGTCGACCGCGATCTCGACCGTGCCGCCCGGCGCGGTGTGGCGGATGGCGTTGCCGACCAGGTTCGTCACCGCCCGGGTCAGTTCGTCGGCGTCGCCGTGCACGGCCAGCCGGTCGTCGTCCGCCGGCGCCTTCACTGTCACCGTGACGCCCACCGAACGCGCGTGCTCCGAGGTCTCCCCCGCGACGTCGTCGGCCAGCTCGTGCAAGCTCACCGCCGACCGGCGGCGCGGCAGCGGAGCGGCTGACAGCCGGGACAGCTCGAACAGGTCGTCCACCAGCCCGGTCATCCGGTCCACGGTGGTCCGCAGCTGCCGCAGCGCGCCCGGAACGTCGTCGATCACGCCGTCCTCGAGCCCTTCCGACAGTGCCCGCAGACCGGCCAGCGGCGTCCGCAGGTCGTGCGACATGAACGCGACCAGCTCCCGCCGGCTCGCCTCCAGCGCCCGCTCGCGCTCCCGCGAGGCCGCGAGCCGCTGCCGGGTCGTCTCCAGCTCGTTGGTCAGCTCGGCCAGCTCCGCGGGCACGTTGCCGTTCGCCGCGACGCCCACCGACTCGTACGCCGTACCGAGGTCGCGCAGGCGACGGCCGACGTCGCGGGAGCCCGCGCTGATCCAGTGCGCGAGCAGCACCGCCATCAGCAGCCCGAGCAATCCGGAGAACGCCAGCGTCCACATCACCACCAGCGAGTCGTGCGCCGAGATGAACATCGCCCGCGTGCTCTGCCCGATCGCCGCCAGCGCGGCCGCCATCGGAACCAGCGCCACCACGATCATCGTGATCCGCAGCGACCGGCGCCGGAACCGCCACAGCACCAGCGCGCCGAACGCGGCCACCGCCAGCGTCCACAGCGCAGTCAGCGCGAAGATCGTGGCGGTGTCGCGGTTCATCGCGGTCCGCCGGTCATTGCGCGTCGCCGCTCATCGCGGGCCGCCGCGCATCGCGGGCCGCCGCGCATCGCGGGCCGCCGGTCATCGCCCGGCGCCGGCCATCGCGTCGCCGGCGAACAGGTAGCCGGTGCGCGGCACGGTCAGCACCAGCTTGGGGTCGGACGGGTCCGCCTCGATCTTCTCCCGCAGCCGGCGGACGTGCACGATCACCGTCGAGGAGTCGCCGAAGTCCCAGCCCCAGACGCGCCGCAGCAGCTCGACCTTGGTGTACGCCTTGCCCGCGTGCGCGACCAGGAACGCCAGCAGGTCGAACTCCCGATGCGTCAGCGACAGCTCGGCGCCGTCCAGCGTCGCCGTCCGGGCCGCGGTGTCGATCACCACCGGACCGGCGTGCAGCTTGGTCGGCGTCAGGTCGAGCCCGGCCAGCCGCTCCTCGCGGCGCAGCAGCGCCTGCACCCGCAGCACCAGCTCGCGCGGGCTGAACGGCTTGACCACGTAGTCGTCGGCGCCGACCTCCAGCCCGACCAGCCGGTCCTCCTCCTCGCCGCGCGCGGACAGCATGATCACCGCCGCACCGTCGTCGGCCGACCGCAGCCGGCGCAGCACCTCCAGTCCGGACAGGCCGGGCAGCATCACGTCCAGCACGACGACCGAAGGTTTCCACTGCTGCCAGACCTCGACCGCCTTCACGCCGTCCGGGACCACCCGGGCGTCGTACCCGGCCTTGGTCAGGTACGCCGACACGACGTTCGACACGGTCGGGTCGTCATCCACCACGAGCACACGAGTAGCCACGGCACGAGCCTAGATCGTCCGCAGCCGCACCGATCGCGGTGGCTGCCTCCCCCGGGGCGGCCGTAAGCGACCCGTAGCCGTGGATGCGGCCGGAGCGTGCTGGTCGTTGCCGCCACCGCGATCACGCTGCGTCACCGATCCACTTGCGGCACCGGGTTGATTTCTGGCCGGAGCGCTCGGACACTGATGCGGGCGCCGTAGCCACGGGGCCCGCGAGCTCTTCCGAAAGGCAACCAGCGTGACCGTCCGTATCGCCCTGGCGACGTCAGCCGACCATCCGGACCTGCACGAGGACGACCAGCCGCTCGTGCCCGCGCTCCGGACCGCCGGCCTCGACCCCGTGATCGAGGTCTGGAGCGACCCGTCGGTCGACTGGTCCTCGTACGACGCGGTGCTGCTCCGCTCCGTCTGGGACTACCACACCCGCTACGTCGAGTTCGCCGAGTGGCTCGGTCAGCTGGACAAGGCCGGCGTCCGGGTGCTCAACGACAGCGCCCTGGTCCGCTGGAACGCCGACAAGAGTTACCTGCTGGAGCTGCGCGAGCGCGGCGTCGCGATCGTGCCGTCGCAGGTCGCCGCCGGCGCCTGCCTTCGAGAGGTGGTCGCGGGCCTGGCCGGTCAGGAGATCGTGATCAAGCCGACCGTCAGCGCCAGCGCGCTGAACACGGTCCGCGGCGTCGCCGGCTCCGAGCAGCTCGAGCGCGCGATGGACGACCTGCCCGACACGGTTTACCTGGTGCAGCCGTTCCAGCGGGAGATCGTGACCGACGGCGAGTGGTCGCTGATGTTCTTCGGCGGTGTCTACTCGCACGCGGTGGTGAAGCGCCCGGCGGCTGGTGACTACCGGGTCCAGCACGAGTACGGCGGCACGGTCGAGCGGGTCGAACCCTCGCCGGCCGTCCTGGGGGCTGCGACGGCCGCCCTGGCAGCGGGTTCGCGCACGGCTCCGGCGTACGCGCGGGTCGACGGCATCGTCTCGGCCGGCCGGTTCCTGCTGATGGAGCTGGAGCTGATCGAGCCTTACCTGTTCTTCCCCGACCATGCCCCGGCGGTCGACGCCCTCGCCACGGCCGTCGCCGACCAGCTCGCCGCGGCGCAGCCGCGCGGTCAGGCGGTCGCTGCCGCCGGGTGAGCCCGGTGATCCGGCGTGGATAGGCTCCGAGGTATGCCGACTCTCGACGACGTACGCCGTGCCGCCGACCAGCTCAGCGGGCGGATCCACCGCACCCCGATGGTCACCTGCTCGGCGCTCGACGCGATGTTCGGCGGACCGCTGTCGCTGAAGGCGGAGCTGTTCCAGAAGACGGGCAGCTTCAAGGTCCGCGGCCTGCTGTCCAAGACACTGCAGCTCACGCCCGAGCAGCGCGAGCGCGGTGTGGTCACCGTGTCGGCCGGCAACGCGGCCGGCGCACTGGCCTGGGCCGCGCGGGACGCCGGGGTGCCCGCCACCGTGGTGATGGCGACCACCGCCGTCCAAGGCAAGATCGACGCCGCCCGCGCGTACGGCGCGCAGGTCGAACTGGTGGACGGCGACCTGATCACGGCGTACGAGGCAATCCGGGACGAGCGCAAGCTGACCGGCGTGCACCCGTTCGACGACCTCGACGTGATCACCGGGCACGGCAGCCTGGGGCTGGAGCTGCTGGCGGACGCGCCGCAGGTCCGGACCGTGCTGGTGCCGATCGGTGGCGGCGGCCTGATCTCCGGCGTCGCGCTCGCGGTGAAGCTGCTCGATCCCTCGGTCCGGGTGGTCGGCGTCGAGCCGGCCGGCGCCGACGTGGTCAGCCGCAGCCTGGCCGCCGGTTCGCCGCAGAAGCTGCCGACCGCGAAGAGTCTCGCCGACGGCCTGGCCGCCCCGGTCTGCGGCGCCCACACCTTCGCCCTCATCAGCCAGTACGTCGACGAGGTGGTCCGGGTCGGCGAGGACGCGATCCTGGCGGCCACTCGGCTGGTGATGTCGCGCACCAAGCTCGCCCTCGAACCGGCCGCGGCCGCCCCCTTCGCCGCGCTGCTCGAAGGCAGCCTGCAGCTCACCGGTCCGACCGCGAGCGTGATCAGCGGTGGGAACCTCGATGTCGGGCAGCTGTTCGGATCCGGGAGCTTGGGAGACACGCCCTAGACGCGCACCGGCTCGCGGGCCGGGAGGTCCGGGGCGACGCCGTCACCGGGATCGTCGACCAGGTCGCCGTGCCGGACCGGGTCCTTGTCCGGCAGCAGGATGTCGCGGGCCACCACGATCATCAGCCACAGCGTGCCGGCCATCCGCAGGATCACCGAGAACCAGTAGATCTTGTCCGGTGCCTCGGGCTGCCCGGGCGCCAGGAACTGGGCCAGGTGCAGCCAGACCATCATCCAGTAGAAGCACTCGCAAGCCTGCCAGACCAACCAGTCCCGCAGCTTCGGCCGGGCCAGCGCGACCAGCGGCAGCAGCCACAGCACGTACTGCGGCGAGTACACCTTGTTCACCAGCAGGAACGCGGCGACCACCAGGAACGCCAGCTGCGCGAACCGCGGCGGTCGCGGCGCCATCAGCCCGAGGATCGCGATCGACAGGCAGAGCCCGGCGAAGATCACGATGTTCAGCTTGTTGACGTCGGCGACCTCGTTGCCGGCCAGCTTCAGCACGTACCAGATCGAGCCGTAGTCGCTGGCCCGCTCGTCGTTGAACACCCAGAACGACAGCCACTCCTCCTTGGCGAGCAGGTAGATCGGCGCGTTCACCAGCACCCAGGCGACGACCGCGGCGACCACGGCCTGGAACCACGGCCACAGCTTGCGGCCGCGCAGGCAGACGATCAGCAGCGGCCCGAGCAGCAGGAACGGGTAGAACTTCGCCGCCGTACCGAGTCCGAGCAGCACGCCGAACCAGATCGGCTTGCCCCGCGACCAGGCGTACATCGCGCCGGCGGTGAGCACGACGGCGAACAGGTCCCAGTTGATCGTGGAGGTCAGCGCCAGCACCGGCGCGGCGGCGACGTACAGGGCGTCGAGCGGCTGACCGCGGGGCGCGCCCGGCCGGGTCGCGACGCCGCGCGCGGTCGCGACGGTGAGCCCGACCAGCAGCAGCGCGCAGAGGAACAGCAGCACCACGTTCACCACGAAGAAGACCCCGGCGGTGTCGCGCTTCTGCTCGACCGTGACGTCCTGCTCGGGGTCGCCGGTGATCACCCAGGTGATCTGCGCCGCGGCCTCCATGAACCCGCCGGTCAGCACCGGGTACTCCAGCACCGGGTAGTTGCCGGTGTCGAGGAACGGCACGTTGCCCTCGGCGAAGCCGCGCTCCTGGTACAGGTAGCCGATGTCGGAGTAGCACAGCGCCTTGAACGGCCGCCAGCTCTGCCGGTCCCAGCCGGCGTCCATGCACGGCGCCTTCTGCAGCACGCCGAGCGCGAAAGTGACCGTGCACACCGCGAGCGCGATCCGCAGCGGCGTCCACCACGACGAGCTCAGCCGGGCGAACCGGCCGGTCGGTCCACCCAGCCCCACCGTCAAACCCGCGACGGCGGGATCGGCCTCCGACGGGGCCGGCCGAGCCTGCGCGTCCTGGGCGTCTCGTGAGGTCACGGGGGACATCGTCTCCTATCCGGTCGGTCGCCGGGGCAGCGGCGCCCGCCAGATTACCCAGCCCGGCGAGGGCCACACGCTACCGGCACCGAGGCGTCCTGCACACCGTCGCGGCCGCGCCCCGACCGTGGGCCGACGGGTGAGGCGCGACGCCGTACGGACCGTGGTCAGTCGGTGGCCAGCAGGGTCAGCGCGTCGGGCACGGAGTCGGTGACCGGGAAGCCGGTGGCCTGCAGGGCGGTGCGGGACATGGCGCCGGTGGTGACCAGCACGCACTGGGCGCCGACCGAGGCGGCAGCGGTCGCGTCGTCGACGACGTCCCCGATCAGTACGACGTCGGTGGGGTCGAGGTCCTGCGCGGTCAGGTGCCGGGCGAGGTGCTCGGCCTTCGAGTCGCCGCCGACCGCCGTGGTCAGCCCGTCGACCCGCGAGAACAGCTCGGTCAGCCCGAACCCGTCAATGGTCGGCACAAGCTGCGCGTGGAACCACATCGACAGCAGCGACTGCGTGCGCCCGCTCGCACTCCAGGCGTGCAGCCCGTCCGGTACGCCGGGCGCCAGGCCGCAGGTGTGCAGCAGCAGGTCGTACCGCTCGTGGTACAGCTTGTCGACCTTGGCCCAGTCGTCCTCGCTCAGCTCCCGGTCCAGGATCCGCTCGTACGACAGCCGCATCGGCCGGGCGTAGACCTCGCGCCACTCGTCCCAGCTGAGCGGCGGCCGGCCGAACCCGGCGCACACCTCGTTGACCGCGGCAAGCACCGCGGCGTTGTCGTCGAGCAGCGTCCCGTTCCAGTCCCAGACGATGTGGGACACCTTCAGCCTCATCACATCCGCCACCCTAGACAGCAGCCGCCCCGCCCACCCGTCGGGGTGAGCGGGGCGGCGCGCATGGCTCGTCGTCGCTCGGGGTACCGGATGCTCACACGGGGACGCGGAGGCACGAGATGCGGATCGCGAAACGCTACCGGCTGGAGTCGCTGCTCGGCCGCGGCGGAATGGGCGAGGTCTGGCGGGCCACCGACGAGGTCCTGGACCGCCCGGTCGCCGTCAAGCTGCTGCCACCCGGACAGACCGATCCCGACGCGATGGAGCGGTTCCGCCACGAGGCGCTCACCGCGGCCGTGGTCAACAACCCGCACGTGATCGGCATTCACGACTTCGGCCCGTACGGCGACAGCTGCTACCTGGTGATGGAGCTCGTCGACGGCCGGAACCTCGCGGCGGAGCTGCGCCGGCAGGGCCCGTTCGGTCCGGCCGACGCCGCCTGGATCGCGGCCCAGGTCGCCGAGGGACTGGCCGCGGCCCACCACGAGGGCGTCGTGCACCGCGACATCAAACCCGGCAACCTGCTGATGACCGCCGACCGGACCGTGAAGATCGCCGACTTCGGCATCGCCTGCTTCGTCACCGAGGCGGCCGGGCCGGACACCCCCGACGGCTACGTGCTCGGAACCAGCTACTACCTCGCCCCCGAACGCGCGACCGCCCAGCCGGCCGGTCCGGCCGCGGACATCTACTCGCTCGGCTGCGTGCTGCACCAGCTGCTCACCGGCGGCCCGCCGTTCGTCGCCGACACCCCGACCGGAGTGCTGCGCCAGCACCTGCATGGTTGCCCGGTGCAACCGACCGGCGTACGCCGGGACTTCCGGCAGTTCCTGCTCCGGATGCTGGCCAAGGACCCCGAGGACCGCCCGGACGCCAACGACGTCGCCGCCTGGTGCTGGCGGACCTACCTGAACACGCCGCGGCGGCACCTGAGCCTGCTCGGCCACCGGACCCCGGCCCATCCCCCGGCCCCCTCACCGACGGCGCTGTCCGCGATGTCCGCGAGGTCCGCGAGGTCCGCAGTCTCCGCTCCGACCGTCCTGACCGCGGACACCGCCCTCACCGCCGAGACCGCGCAGAGCACGCTGACGGCCGACGCCACCGTCCCGATGGCCGCCGTCTGACCCCGACCGCCCTAGCCGTCCTGGGTTCCGCTGAGCTGCGAAGTGGACCGACTCTGCTCAGGGATTCCATCCGTACACTTATCCAAGATTCCATCATTATCGGCATCCATGGCGACGAACCTCGAGGGGCGACGATGACCGAGCAGCCGACCGGCGGCGACCTGTCCCGGCTGCGGCAGCTCAACGCAGTGGCGGTCATGCGGGCACTGCGCGACGACAAGCCGCTGACGCTGACGGAGCTGGCCAGGCGAACCGGCCTGTCACGCGCTTCCACCGAAGATGTGGCGCGGGAGTTGATCGAGCGGGGCTGGGTGGCCGAGGTGGAGCCGACCGTGGGCACCGTGGGGCGGCCCGCCCGCCGTTATCGGTTCCGCGCCGACGCCGGGCGGGTGCTCGGCGTCGACATCGGAGGTCACACGATCCGAGCCTTGGTCACGGATCTCGACGGCGAGGTCCTGCACACCAGCACCGTCGCTGTGACGCCCCAGCTCGGCCGTCCAGAACGCCTCACCGCGCTGGACCGCTGCGTCATCTCGGCGCTTGCCGGGGCTAGAGTCACGCCCGGGCAGATCTGGTCGACCGGCGTCGCCACCACCGGCCTGGTCGACGGCACCGGCCGGGTGATGCTCTCCGACTCGCTGGCCGAGTGGACCGGCGTGGATCTCGCGGAGCACCTGCGCCGCCTGGTGGCGGCACCGGTCCGGGTGGAGAACGACGGCAAGCTCGCTGCGCTCGCCGAAGCCTGGCGCGGAGTCGCCCGGCACGCCAAGGACGTGGTCTTCCTGCTGGCCGGCGTCCGGACCGGTACCGGCCTGATCATCGACGGCAAACTTCACCGCGGGTTCGGCAACGCCGCGGGCGAGATCGGCGCCCTGCCGGCCGCCGGCTGGCTGAAGGCGCCGGACCACCTGCGTGCCTGGTCAGGCGGCAAGGACGAGTTCGAGGACGTCTTCCAGGCCGCCCGCGACGGCGACCGCGCCGCCGTCACGGCGGTCCGCCGGTACACCCGCGACATCGCGGTGGGCGTCTCTGCCCTGGTCCTCACGCTGGATCCGGAGCTGGTGGTGATCGGTGGTGGCTTCTCCCGGTCGGCCGACGTCATGGTCCAGCCACTGCGCGACCAGCTCGACCGCTGGTGCCTGCGGACACCGGAGATCCGGATTTCGACGTTCGGCGGCGAGGGGGTCGCCTACGGTGCCGTCCGGCTGGCTCTCGAGCAGGTCGAGACGGCTCTGTACGAGGGAACCGAGCTGCCCTCGGCCACCATGGCCATCACCGCCGGCCGGAAGTGATGCTCACGACCCCTTGACACAGTTTCCCTGGACTCCATGATTAATCCCAACCACTCGGGATGGACAGGGAAGGACCCACCGCCCATGAGGCCTGCTCGCAATCGCTCGTTGAAGTCCGTGCTGACACCGCTCGCCGGCATCATCGCCGGCAGCCTGCTGGCCACGCTCGGCACCGTCTCCCCCGCCTACGCCACCATCAGTGGCCCGTCGGCCACCAACACCGCGACCACAGTCACCTATCAGTTCACCTACACCGGCGCTCCGGAGCACGCGCGGACCTACATCGACACCGATCGCAGCGCCGCGACCGGCTTCGCGCAGAACGGTGTCGGGGCCGACTACCTGCTGGAGAACGGCAGCCTGTACCGGCACAACGGCGGCGGCTGGAGCTGGACCTCGGTCGGAGCCGTCACGTACTCCGCGACCGGCGGAGTGGCGCGCTGGACGGTCAACCGGGCCGACCTGGCCGAGACTGCCACGCCGAACGACGCCGATCTGGTCTTCCAGGTCGAGAGCCCGCTGGAGACCTCCGCGAAGTACACGCACGTCTACAGCGGGAGCAGCGGTTCAGGACAGGTCAACTACGTGGCGTCGAACGACAACTTCGCCAATCCCGAGCGTGGGTTCTACCACCACACCGGCGACTGCGACAAGAACGACTTCTCGGCGGCGACCTTGCAAGGCTACCGGTCCAGCCAGGGCATCTCGCTGGTGATGTGTGTCTTCTACCTCGCGGAGTACAAGAACTCGGCGATCGGGCAGTCTGCGCTCGACCAGCTCCAGCAGCAGCTGACGACCGTCCGCGCGGCCGGGCTGAAGATGATCCTGCGCTTCGCGTACACGACCTCGACGGCCGGCGACGACGCTCCGCTGTCCCGGGTGCACGCCCATCTCGACCAGCTGGCGCCGTACCTGAGCAGCAACAACGATGTCATCGCCGTCATGCAGGCGGGCTTCGTCGGAGCCTGGGGCGAGTGGTACTACACCCAGAACTTCGGCAACGCCGGCGTGATCAGTGCGACCGACTGGGCGAACCGCAAGGCCGTCGTCGACAAGCTGCTCAGCGTGCTGCCCACGGACCGGATGATCCAGGTCCGGACGCCGAAGCTCAAGCGGACGATGTACTCGACCAGCCCGGTGGCAGCCGGCCAGGCCTACAACGGCACCACGCTGTCCAGGGTCGGGCACCACAACGACTGCTTCCTGGCCAGCCCGGACGACTTCGGGACCTACGAGAACACCTCGGTCGAGTACCCGTACCTGCAGGCGGAGACCACCTATCTTGCGATGGGCGGCGAGACCTGCGCGTCGAATCCGCCGCGATCCGACTGCCCCACCGCTGTCAGCGAACTCGGGCAGTTCCACTGGTCCTACCTGAACGTCGACTACGAGCCGACTGTCCTCAATGCGTGGAGTTCCGGCGGCTGCATGGCCGACGTCACCAGGCGTCTCGGCTACCGCTTCACCTTGCAGACCGGCACCTTCCCGGCTACCGCTACCCGAGGCGGTGGTCTGCCCGTGACGATCAACCTGCGCAACGACGGCTTCGCCACGCCGTACAACCCTCGTCCCGCCGAGCTCGTACTCCGCAACACCGCCACCGGCGCGATCCAGCGGCTCGCGCTGAGCACCGACCCGCGCCGCTGGACCGCCGGCTCGACGACCACGATCTCGCAGACACTCACCGTCCCCACGAGTCTCCCGACGGGTACCTACACCCTCCTCCTCAACCTCCCTGACCCGCAGCTGTCCAACCGTCCGGAGTATTCCGTGCGCTTCGCCAACCAGAACACCTGGGAAGCAGCGACCGGGATGAACTCGCTCCTCCGCACCGTCACCATCAGTTAGCCCAAGGAGATCCCTGTGAAACGGCCCATCGTGTTACGGCCCGTCGTGAAGAGGCTGGGCACCGCCATCGCCTTGCTGGGTCTGGCCCTGCCGACCCAAGCTGCCGTTGCCGACGACAACGGATTGACGAGCACCCGGAACTACACCCCGTCCAGTGAGGTGATCGCCAACCCGGAGCGTGGTTTCTACCACCACACCGAGACGCACTACCGGCCCGACGGCAGCGGCTACGTGCCCCTCGACCAGACGACGCTGCGCACCTTCCGGACCCAGGAGAACATCACCCAGATCCTGCGGGTGTTCTACCTGGAGAAGTTCGCCGGCCAGGACACCATCGACAAGGCCTACCTGGACAAGGTCCGGGCCGACTTCCGAATCCTCCGCGCCGCCGGGGTGAAGGCGATCGTCCGGTTCGCCTACGCCAAGCCGCCGAGCTGGCCGCCGACGACGCCGTACGGCGACGCGCCACTGGCCCGGGTGCTCAAGCACATCGACCAGCTGACCCCGATCCTGCGGCAGAACGCCGCCGTCATCGAGCTGGTCCAGCAGGGGTTCATCGGGTTGTGGGGCGAGGGCTACTACACCGACCACTTCTCCGACCCGACCGACCCGAGCGTCGTCACCGACCAGAACTGGGCCGACCGCCGGGCGGTGACCGACGCGCTGCTGCGGGCTCTCCCCCGCGACCGGACGATCCAGGTGCGGACGCCGTACATGAAGCAGCGCATGTTCGGAGTGCCGACCGGTGCCGCGGGAGCGCTCAGCGCAAGTCAGGCGTACGACGGCTCGCCGGTCGCGCGGGTCGGGCATCACAACGACTGCTTCCTGGCCAGCCCGGACGACTTCGGGACCTACCTGAGTGACCCGGTCGAGCTCGACAAGGACTTCGTCGCGCAGGAGAGCAGGTACCTGCCGCAAGGTGGTGAGACGTGCGCGGTGAACTCACCGCGGTCGGACTGGCCGTCGGCGTCCGAGGAGATGGCCAGGCTGCACTTCTCCTACCTGAACATCGACTACCACCAAGACGTCCTGGCGTCCTGGGGTGACAACATCACCACCGCGAAGAAGCAGCTCGGCTACCGCTTCGCGCTCGTCCGGGGGACCTTCACCCACACCACGCGGCCGCGCGGAGACGTGTCGATCAGCCTCGACATCCGCAACGACGGCTGGGCCGCTCCGTACAACCCGCGGAAGGTGCGGCTGATCTTCCAGGGCGACCGGCACAGCCACACCGTGACACTGCGTGCGGACCCACGCCGCTGGGCGTCCGGCACGACCACGACGCTCACCCAGAAGGTCCGCGCACCCGCCGTCCCAGGCCGCTATCGCCTGCTGCTCGAAATCGCCGACCCCCGCCTGCCCAACCGCCCCGAGTACTCCGTCCGCCTTGCCAACCAGGGCGTCTGGCAGGAGGCCACCGGCTACAACGACCTGGCGCAGACTGTCACAGTCGGCCGCTAGGGCGTGTTGATCGATTCCCTGCGTGCTGCGCGGTGCTCAGGTTTCAGGTGCGGAGAACCTCCGGAGGGGTGGCTGGTCCAAGGCGCGCCCTAGCGGCCTGCGGCCAGGTCCTCGCAGATGTCCCAAGCGGCCTGCCGCAGAAGCGCCGCGGTACCCACGTCCAGCCCTTTCACCGGCACCTCGACGCCGACCGGATCCTGCTCCAGCAGCGCGATCAGGAACACGCACGCCGCCAGGTAGCTGCCGGCGAGCGCCGGATGGCTGTTGTCGGCGTCGTGCAAAACCGGTTGGTCGTGCGTGGCCAGGAACCGCTGCCACACCATCCCGACCGGCACCACCGTCGCCCCGAGCTCCGCCGCGACGCTCCCGTACGCCGTGGTCAGCGCTTGCTGCGTCTCCGGAGCGTTCCGCCGCGCCCAGGTCAGGTACAAGGCGGTCCGTGCCCCGGCGGCCTCGATCGCGGCGTGGAAGTCGCGCACGCTGTCCTGCATCCGGGCCGGGTTCTTCACCGGCAAGGTGCTCTGCTCCTGCAGGACCACCGTGTCGTAGCCGCCGCTCGCGATCGCCTCGAGCGCCGTGCCGGCGTTGAGGTGCTGGCGCAGCGACGCGCCGCCGGCGGAGATCAGCCGGTGCTCGACCTCGATCCCGCGCGCGGCCGCCAGTCCCGCGAGCAGGCCGGGCAGGTTGTTCCGGGCGGTGAAGCTGTTGCCGATGTACAGGATCCGCACCTGCCGACCGTACTGCACCCGCGGTGCGCGGCGGAAAAATAGGGGCTCGGCCTGGCCGTCACGGGGGGAACGGCCAGGTCGAGCCGGGAAGGAAGGTATCGATTCCAGCGGGCTCTCGGCAAGCCCCTGTGACAAATCGAGACCGGACAGTCACATTCAATGCCCGACGACCGGTCGGCCGGGCCACCAGAACCGGTCGCCGAGCAGGAACGCCAGCGCCGGTACGACGACCGTGCGGACCAGCAACGTGTCGAGCAGCACGCCGACGCAGACGATGACGCCGACCTGGGTCAGCGTGATCAGCGGCAGCACGCCGAGCACCGCGAAGACGGCGGCGAGCAGGAGTCCGGCGCTGGTGATGACGCCACCGGTGACCGCCAGCGCGGTGCGCATCCCGGCCCGGGTACCGGCGGTCCGGGCCTCTTCGCGGGCGCGGGTACTGAGGAAGATGTTGTAGTCGACGCCGAGCGCCACCAGGAAGAGGAAGGACAGCAGCAGCACCGACCCGTCCAGGGCGGGAAAACCCAGCACGCGATCGAAGATCAGCCAGCTCGCGCCGAAGCTGGCGAAGAACGAGGCGACCACCGTGAGCAGGAGCAGGAACGGCGCCAGCAGCGACCGCAGGACGGCGACCAGGACCAAGCCGACCAGCAGCAGGACGAGCGGGATGACGATCAGCTGGTCCCGCCGGTCGGCGGTGCGCAGGTCGAGGCTCTCGGCCGCACCACCGCCGACGAGCACGTCGGGACTGACGGCGTCGAGCTGACTCCGCAACGCCCGGAGCGCGTCGAACGACTCGGCACTGCCCGGCTCCGAGGTGAGCACCACGTCGAACTGCGCGAGCTGATCACTGCGGGAGCCCGGCCGCACCGAAGCCACGCCGTCGACGTCCTGCACCAGCTCGGTGATCTCCGCGGACTGGCCGGTGGGGCCGATCACCCGCACCGGCTCGGTGGTCCCGGCCGGGAACGCGGCGGCCAGCACCTTGGCTCCGCGGACCGACTCGGGTTCGACCCGGAACTGCTCGTTCTGGGCCAGGCCGGTACGGACACCGACGGTGCCGGCCGCGCACCCGGCCAGCACGATCGTCGACGCGACCAGAACCAGCACCGGGCGACGCGCGACCACTCCACCGAGCCGGCCCCAGATCTTGCCGTCGCGCGCCGCGTCGCCGACCCGCGGGACGAACGGCCAGAAGATGCCACGTCCGAAGACGGCGAGCGCGGCCGGAAGCACCAGCAGCCCGGCGCACATCGCCAGCGCGATGCCGATGATGCAGGAGACCGCGATGCCGCGCAGGGTTTCGGTGCTGGCCAGCAGCAGGATCGCCAGCGCGCCGATGACCGTGCCGCCACTCGCGAGCACCGGCTCCGCCACCCGGCCTACGGCGGTCCGCAGGGCGGCCAGGGCGTCGTCGGTCGCGCGCAGTTGCTCGCGGTACCGGGCGATCAGCAGCAACGCGTAGTCGGTCGTGGCACCGAAGACGAGCACGCTGGTGATGCCGGTGACCTGACCACCCGCGGGCAACCCGAGCGCGGCCAGCGCCTGCTCCGACAATGCGGTGGTCACCTGCTCGGTCAGCGCGACGACGATCAGCGGCACGAGGACCAGCCCCGGGCTGCGATAGGTCAGCAGCAGGAGCAGGGCGACGACCGCGGCGGTCACCACCAGCAGCCGGATGTCCGCGCCGTCGAAGACCCGGGTCAGGTCGGTGGTGAACGCCGGCGGTCCGGTGACCTGGACGTCGACCCCGGATGGCAAGGACTCCCGCACCTTGCCGCGCAGGTCGTCGATCTGACGCTCCGTTTCCGCCTCGTCGGCGGCCGGCAAGGGCAGGACCACCAGCGCCACCTGGCCGTTCTCCGCGAACTGCACCGGCGCCACCTGGCCGCCGGGCGCCAGCGGGCGCAGGGACTGCGCGACTTGCTGCACGGCTCCCCGGTCGGCCTCGGACAGCCGGCCGTCGCCCGGCCGGCTGAACACGATCAGCGCCGCGGTCTCGTCGGCCTTCGGCAGGCTCTCCCGCAACTGCTCCACCCGCGCGGACTCGGCGCTGGTCGACAGCCCCGTCGCCGACCGGGGCTCGGCCGGCGTCGCGGTCGGCAGCAGCAGCACCAGGACGGCGACCGCGAAGGCACCGAGCAGGACGAGGGCCGCCGACCTCCGCGAGCGCAGGACGGATCGAGTACCTGACACAGTGACTCCCAGCAGATCGGTCGAGAATTACCTTGCTGATCGAGTATCTTGATGATCAAGACAATAGGAGGACGGGTGACCACGCGCAAGCCGGCGGACGGCGAGCGGGAGGAACTGGTGCGGCTGATCCAGACCCTCACCGCCGAGAGCCAGCGGATCGGTCATGCCTTCGCGCACCGGCACGGCGTGCACGGCACCGATGTCGAGGCGCTGATCCGGGTCCTGGTCGGCGGCGCCGACGGCCGGCCGCTGACCGCTGGTGAGCTCGCCTCCGAGCTCGGCCTCACCACCGGCAGCGTGACCAGCCTGCTCGACCGGCTGGAGCGGGCCGGGCACGTCCGCCGCGAACGCGACGAGCGGGACCGCCGCCGGGTCAACCTGCACTACGGCGAAGCGGGGCTCGCCCTGGCCCAGCAGTTCTTCACCCCGCTCGGCAGCCTGCACCGCTCGGTCACCGCCGACTTCTCCCCCGCCGAGCTGGCCGTCGTACGGCGGTACCTGGCGGCCACCATCGAGGCGTTCCGGACCTACCGGGAGCAGCTCGACAAGCCGTTGAACGACCTGCCCTAGGCCGGCAGGGTGCCGCGGATGACGCTGTCCAGGGAGTGCGCGGGGTTGCCGTCGTCGGGCTCCAGGGACACGTCGACGATCCGGTAGCCCTGAGCCGGCAGGTCACTGGGAAGCTGGAAGGTGCCGTCGTGGCCGGCCGCGAGCACGCCGAGGGAGACCATGCGTTTGCCGTCCTCGTTGATCAGCCACACCTCGTAGTACCCGCTGGCCGCACTCAGCCCGGACGCGGAAACCTTGAGCTGTGGGCCTGTTGCGGCCTGGACCAGCCCCGCCGTACCGTCGCCGGTCTTGCCGTTCAGCGGCGCCAGCTTGATGACGGTCTCCGGCGCGGCCGCCGGGACGTCGTCGCCACCACGGAGCAGCAAGGTGCCGCCGATGCCGACACCGATCCCGACGATCGCCGCGACACTCGCCGCCAGCACAACCGCCCGCCGGCTCCACCCATCCGTACGCCGTTCAGGCCGTACAACAGAGTCGACCGGGACGGACAGACCCAGCTCAGCCGTGATCCGTTGCCAGACTTCCCGCGGCGGGTTCTCCAGCTCCGGCAGGTCGTCGACCGTCGCGGCCAGCTCCCGCAGCTCGTCGAGACTCGCCTGGCAGGCCGGGCAGCTGCGGAGGTGGCCGGTGGCTCGCTCGTCGGGCTGCGACTGCTCGAAGGCCCACTGGGCCAGCAGCTCGTCGTCAAGATGCGTCGTCACCTGTCACCTCCTTCAGCCGGTCCCGCAGGTGCAGCAGGCCACGGCGTACGTGGCTCTTCACCGTGCCCAACGGTAGATCGAGCCGGTCCGCGATCTGCGGATACGTCTGGTCTTCGTAGAAGGCGAGCCGAAGGATGGTTCGGCGCGGCTCCTCGATCCGGTCGAGCTCGTCGGCGATCACCACCCGGTCCACCAGCAGCTCGTCGTGACCCGGCGCGACGCCCTGCTCGGCCAGCGTCGCGGCGGCGGCCTGGTCGCGCTGCGCCCGGTACCGCTCGGCCAGCCGGTCGGCGATCCGATGCCTGGCCACCCCGGCCAGCCAGGCGCCCAGCTCCCCCGTGCCAGGATCGAAGCTGCCGCGGCCCCGCCAGGCCGACACGAACACCTGCTGGGTGACGTCCTCGGCGTCGCCGCGGTCGCCGAGGGCGCGCAGGCAGAGCGTGAAGACCAGCTTCGACCAGCGCCGGTAGGCGTCCGCGAGGCTGTCCTCACGGCCGTCGGCGAATCCCTTCGCGATCTCGGCCGGAGCGGGTGGACCCGACTCCGTAGTGGTCACGAACGGCACTCTAGTGGCTCCCGGTCGAGTCTGGTCAGGGCGTAGTCGCGGTGACGACAAGGTTGTCGCGGTAGCCACCACCGTCCGGGTCGTAGGGACCACCGCAGGTGACGAGGTGAAGGCGGCGCGGACCGGTGCGGCCGAAGAGCTCGCCGACGGCCAGCTCCTGCTTCTCGACATCCCGCACTCCTTCCACTCGGTACTGCACCGTGCTGCCGTCCGTGGCCCGTACGTCGATCAGCGCGCCCGGCCGGAGTTTGCGCAGCCGGACCAGCGGCCCGACGCCGTACTCCTTGCTGTCGACATGCCCGCCGAGCACGACCGACCCCTCGCGCTCAGCCGGCGCCGGCCCGAACCGGTACCAGCCGACCACCGACGGGTTCACCGGCAGCTCCATCTGACCGTCGGCCGCGACACCGACGGCCCGGACCGGCAGGTCGAGCCCGACGGACCGGATCGTCAACCGCTCCGGCGCCGGGACGACTGTTGCTCTCGGCAACTCGGCGGCCCGGGTCCGGACCGCCGTACCGGGCGCCGGTGGCGACGGGACGGGTGAAGGGGCGGCCGGACCGGGAGTGGGAGAACCACCGGCCGCCGGGCTCGCACCCTGCACCCGCCCGTCTCCGGACGCCGTCGACGACGACGAGGCGCCGGGGCCACCACACCCCCCGAGCACCAGGACCATCAAGACGACGGCCAGTGCCCGGGCGGTGTGCAGCGGGGAGAGCGGTGTGTTCACGACCGGGCGCGCACCGCGGACGTGCCGACGCCGACCAGGCCGAGCGCCGCGGCGCCGCAGAACAGGACGGCCCACAGCGGCAGCCCCTGCTCCTGCGTCGACTGCGCGGCCTGCCCGCCGGTCCCGCCGGGGACGCCGCTCGGGTTGCCGTGCAGGCCGGAGATCGTCTGGACGGCCAGCTTCAGGTTCTTGCCGCTGGCGCTGCCCCAGGCGTAGACGACCGTGTTCGTGCCTTCCTTGAGGTTCACGTCGGCCGGGCCGATCGCGACCGTCGAGGTGCCGGCCAGCACCACGTCGGCGGTGACCGTGCCCGCGGGCAGGTCGGCCTTGACCTGCTGGGGGTTGGTCAGCCCCTCGAAGACCGGGTCGCCGCCGGCGCGAACGTCGACGGCGGGCGCCGCCGCGGTGTGCCGTACGGTCAGCCGGGCCTTGCCGGCACCGAGCTTCGACACGTCGTTCACGAACGGGGTGAGCGCGGGCTTGCCGCCCGCGTTCAGGTGCGCGACCACGGTGACGTTGGCCCCGCCCGGTACGGCGACGTCGTTGGCCTGGATGACGGCGGCGCCGTTCGCACCTGCTCCCGCCGCGGTCACCTTCAGGTCGTACTCACCCTCCGGCAGCTTGAGCGGATCGGTCAGCGTGCCGGGCTCGAAGTTCGTCAGCAGTGCCTTGCCGTTGGCGTAGACGTCGACGGTCGCGCCGGGCACCGCGTGCAGGATCGAGACGGTGGCGTCGGCCGTCGGCCGGGCCTCGGCGGTGGTGGCGGCACCGATCGGCAGCGCGGCGGCGAGCAGCCCGGCGGCGGTCAGCGCGGTGATACGTCGTACAGACATCGTTTCCTCCTGGGGTGGCGGTTCTGGTGTCTGTCTGTTCCGTCCGGACCTCCTGCGTGGATGCGGCAGCTGCAGCCCAAACTTATGCAAAACTCACGCGTGGCATCCTGGGGGGCAGCGCTACCGAGCAGAGGAGACGCAGTGGGTCTGACCTACAGCAGCATCGTGGAGGCGCCGCGGGACGAGGTCTTCGGCTGGCACGAGCGGCCGGGCGCGATCCAGCGGCTGACGCCGCCGTGGATGCCGGTCCGGATCAAGCAGGAGGCGCAGGACCTGGCCGGTGGCCGGGCCGTGCTCGGCTTCCCGCTCGGCCTGGACTGGGTCGCCCAGCACAGCGGCTCGGTGCCGCCGGAGCACTTCGTCGACGAGCTGACGTCGGCCCCGCTGCGCTGGGTGGTGAGGTGGCGGCACACCCACGAGTTCGAGGCCGTTGGCAACGAACGGACCCGGATCACCGACCGGATCGACGGCAACGTGCCGGGCGTCCTGCTCCGCTCGATGCTGGTCTACCGGCACCGCCAGCTGGCCGACGACCTCGCGGCGCAGCAGCGCGCCTCAGCGCACGGGGCCCGGCCACGAACCGTCGCGGTGACCGGAAGCCACGGCACGATCGGCCGCGCGCTGGTCGCCCTGCTCGGCACCGCGGGCCACACGGTGATCAGGCTCGTCCGCACCGAACCGTCCGGCCCGAACGAACGTCGCTGGGACCCGGCCGCGCCGGCGGCCGACCTGCTGCGAGGTGTCGACGCCGTCGTCCATCTGGCCGGCGCCTCGATCGCCGGGCGGTTCACCGAGGAGCACCGCCGCGCGGTCGTCCAGTCGAGAATCGGTCCGACGCACAAGCTCGCGAAGCTCGCCGCCACCACCGCGGACGGTCCGCGCACCTTCGTCAGCGCCTCGGCCATCGGCTTCTACGGCCCGGACCGCGGCGACGAGATCCTGACCGAGCAGAGCTCCCGGGGTGAGGGGTTCCTCGCCGCACTGGTCGAGGACTGGGAGCGCGCGACGGATCCGGCCCGGGACGGCGGCCTCCGGGTCGTCACCGTGCGGACCGGCTTGGTCCAGACGCCGGCGGGCGGCGTCCTGCGGCTGCAGTACCCGATGTTCGCCGCCGGGCTCGGCGGGCCGCTGGGTGACGGCAGCCAGTGGCAGGCCTGGATCGGGATCGACGACCTGCTCGACATCTACCACCGCGCCCTGTACGACGAGGCGCTGAGCGGGCCGGTCAACGCGGTGGCGCCCGAGCCCGTCCGCAACGCCGACTACACCAGCACGTTGGCCGAGGTCCTGCACCGCCCGGCCCTGCTGCGGGTCCCGGCGTTCGGACCTCGTCTTCTGCTGGGCGACGAAGGCGCGAAGGAACTGGCCGAAGCCTCGCAGCGAGTCATGCCCGACCTGCTGACGAAGCTCGACCACACGTTCCGCTACCCCACGCTGGCTCCGGCTCTGCGTCACCTGCTGGGCAGGAGCCCGTCAGCACAGGACTGAGGCGACCGGCGTTGTCACCAGCTGGCGGCCAGCGGCTTGCCCTCGGAGTAGCCGGCAGCGGTCTGGATGCCGACGACGGCCCGCTCGTGGAACTCCTCCAGGTTCGTCGCACCGACGTACGTGCAGGAGCTGCGGATGCCGGACACGATCGAGTCGAGCACGTCCTCGACGCTCGGCCGCTCGGGATCGAGGTACATCCGGGCGGTCGAGATGCCCTCGCCGAAGAAGCTCTTGCGGGCCCGCTGGAACGGCGTGTCGTCGGCGGTCCGGCTCGCCACCGCGCGCGCCGACGCCATCCCGAAGCTCTCCTTGTAGATCCGGCCGTCGCTGTCGTGGTGCGGGTCGCCGGGTGACTCGTAGGTGCCGGCGAACCAGGACCCGATCATCACGCTGGACGCGCCGGCCGCCAGCGCGAGCGCGACGTCGCGCGGGTGCCGGACGCCGCCGTCGGCCCAGACGTGCTTGCCGAGCTCGCGGGCCCGGGCCGCGCAGTCGAGCACGGCCGAGAACTGCGGGCGCCCGACCGCGGTCTGCATCCGGGTCGTGCACATCGCGCCCGGCCCGACCCCGACCTTCACGATGTCGGCCCCGGCCGCGACCAGGTCGGAAACCCCTTCCGCGGTGACCACGTTGCCGGCCACCACCGGGACCTGCGGATCCAGCGACCGGACCACCCGCAGCACGTCGAGCATCCGCTCCTGGTGACCGTGCGCGGTGTCGATCACCAGCACGTCGATGCCCGCCTCGAGCAACGCCTTCGCCTTCAGCTCGGCGTCGCCGTTGATGCCGATCGCGGCAGCCACCCGCAGCCGGTCGTTCGCGTCGAGAGCCGGCTCGTACAGAGTGGCGCGCAGGGCGCGCTGGCGGGTCAGGATGCCGACGATCCGGCCCTCGCCGTCGACCACCGGGGCGAGCCGGTGGCGGCCGCCGTGCAACTGGTCGAACGCCTGCTCGGCGGCGATGCCGGCCGGCAGGGTGAGCAGCTCCCGCGACATCACGGCGTCGAGCTGGGTGTAGCGGTCGACGCCCTCGCAGTCGGCGTCGGTGACCACGCCGACCGCCCGGCCCTGCTCGACCACGATCACCGCGCCGTGGCCACGCTTGGGCAGCAGGTTGAGCGCCTCGCCGACGGTCCCGTGCGGAGTCATCACCAGCGGGGTGTCGTAGATGGTGTGCCGCTGCTTGATCCATCCGACCACCTCGGTGACCACCTCCACCGGGATGTCCTGCGGAATCGCCGCCAGACCGCCGCAGCGCGCCATCGTCTCGGCCATCCGGCGACCGGACACCGCGGTCATGTTGGCCGCGACCACCGGGATCGACGTACCGCTGCCGTCGCCGGTCGACAGGTCGACGTCCAGCCGGGACGCGACCGCCGAACGGTTCGGGACCAGGAACACGTCGTTGAACGTCAGATCCTGACCGGGGACCGGCCCCTGGAGAAACCGCATGCCTACCACCTCACACCCTCGTCCCGCCCGGACAAAGCACCAGCCAGGCTACGTCACCGGCCGCGGGGCGCCCGGCCGTCGGACGTCAGCGCCGGACGACGGCGAGCGCCTGCCGGGCGATCTGCCACTCCTCGTTCGTGGCAACGACCAGCACGGTCACCTCGCTGCCGTCGGCCGACACCGTGCCGGTGCCGGGCGGCTCGGCGTTGCGGCCGGGATCGAGCCGGATGCCGAGGCGTTCGAGGCCCTGCAGCGCGGCGGCCCGGACCTCGGCGGAGTGCTGGCCGACGCCTGCGGTGAAGACGATCGCGTCGACCGTGCCGAGCACGGCGTAGTACGCGCCGACGTACTTCTTGATCCGGTGGCAGTACACGTCGAAGGCGAGCTCGGCCCGCGGGTCGCCCGCCGCGCGCAGCCGGGAGAGCTCGCGGAAGTCGTTCTCGCCGGCCAGGCCCTTCAGCCCCGACGCGGAGTTCAGCACGCGGTCGATCTCGTCGATCGACCAGCCCAGCTCCCGGGCCAGATGGCCGTGGATCGCCGGGTCGAGGTCGCCGGACCGGGTGCCCATCACCAGGCCTTCGAGCGGCGTCATGCCCATCGACGTCTCCACCGACCGGCCACCGTGGACCGCCGACGCGGAGCACCCGTTGCCGAGGTGCAGCACGATCAGGTTGAGCTCGGTCAGGTCCCGGCCGAGCCGCCGCGCGGCCTCCTCCGCGACGAACGAGTGGGACGTGCCGTGAAATCCGTACCGGCGGATGCCGTGCTGCTCGAGCCAGTCGGACGGGACGGCGTACGTGTACGCGTGCGGCGGCAGCGTCTGGTGGAACGCGGTGTCGAACACGGCCACCTGCGGCAGGTCCGGGAACAGCCGGCGGGCGACCTCGATGCCCTCCAGGTTGGCCGGGTTGTGCAGCGGCGCCAACGGCACCAGCTCGCTGACCTCGGCGATCAGCGCGTCGTCGACCAGGCTCGGGGCGCCGAAGCGTGCGCCGCCGTGCACGACCCGGTGACCGACGGCCGCCAACTCCACGTCGTCGAGCGACGGGCCGTGCGTCTCGAAGGCCTTGAGCGCCGCGCGCAACGCGTCCTCGTGGGAGGCGATCGGGTCCGAGCTCTCCGTCTCGCCGTCCGGACCGCGGTGCCTTCGATGCCCCTGCGGCTCGCCGATGCGCTCGATCACGCCGTCCGCGGCCGCCGCACCGGACCCGGCGTCCATCAGGCTGTACTTGAGCGAGGACGAGCCCGCGTTGATCACCAGCACGTGGTCGCTCACCGGCTGCCGCCTTCCACCGGCACCGTGGCCGGTCCGCTCGATTCGACGGCCGGCTTGGCCTGCTGGGCCTGCAGGGCGGTGATCGCGACGGTGTTGACGATGTCCCGCACGGTCGCACCCCGGGACAGGTCGTTCACCGGTTTGCGCAGCCCCTGCAGGACCGGTCCCACCGCCACCGCGTTCGCGGACCGCTGCACCGCCTTGTACGTGTTGTTGCCGGTGTTGAGGTCGGGAAAGACGAACACCGTCGCCCGGCCCGCGACCGGCGATCCCGGCAGCTTCGTCCGCGCGACCGCGGCGTCGATCGCCGCGTCGTACTGGATCGGGCCCTCGACCAGCAGGTCGGGCGCCCGGTCCCGGATGATCGCGGTCGCCGCCGACACCTTCTCCACGTCGGTGCCGGTGCCCGACGTCCCGGTCGAGTACGACAGCATCGCGACCCGCGGCTCGATGCCGAAGGCAACAGCTGTCGCGGCCGAGGAGATGCCGATGTCGGCCAGCTGCTCGGCGGTCGGATCGGGATTGACCGCGCAGTCGCCGTACACCAGGACCTGGTGCTGCAGGCACATGAAGAACACCGAGGACACCACCGACACCCCCGGGACCGTCTTGACGATCTCCAGGGCCGGCCGGATCGTGTGCGCGGTCGTGTGCACCGAGCCCGACACCATGCCGTCGGCGAGCCCGAGCTGGACCATCATCGTGCCGAAGTACGACACGTCCTTGACCAGCTCGCGGGCCCGGTCCAGGTCGACGCCGCGATGCTGCCGCAGCCGGTGCAGCTCCAGCGCGAACTGCTCCGCCAGCGGGTCGTTCTCGGGATCGACGACCTTCGCCGCGGACAGGTCGAGGCCGAGGCCGGCCGCCTTCGCGCTGATCGCGACCGGGTCCCCGAGCAGGGTCAGCTCGGCCACCCCACGCCGCAGCAGGACGTCGGCCGCCCGGAGGATGCGTTCCTCCTCGCCCTCCGGCAGCACAATGTGCTTGCGGTCGGCAACTGCCGCGTCGATCAGCTGGTGCTCGAACATCAACGGCGTCACCGCGCTGCTGCGGGCCACCGCGAGCTGGTCCAGCAACGCCTGGCTGTCGACGTGCTGCTCGAACAACGCGAGCGCGGTGTCGAGCTTGCGCGGCGAGTCCTTCGTGAGCCGGCCCCGGACGGCGGTGAGCGCCGCCGACGCCGCTTGGGTGTCGAGGTCCGTCTCCAGGATCGGCAGCGTCACGCCGAGGCCCTCGATCAGCCGCTGGACCTGGGCGGGCAGGGTGAACCCGCCGTTGAGCACGATCGCCGAGATCTGCGGGAAGGTGCGCGAGGCATGCGCCATCAGCACGCCGAGCACCACCTCGGGCCGGTCCGCGGCGGTGATCACCGCGGCTCCGTCGAACAGCCGGTCGAGCACGTTCGGCATCGTCATCCCGGCCACCACCAGCCCGGTGACCTCCCGCGACAGCAGCTCGGGATCACCGCTCAGCATCCGGCCGGCGATCGGCTCGAGCAGATCCGCCGGCGTCGGCTGACTCAGGACCGGCTCCTCCGGCAGCGCGTACGCCGGTACGCCGACGCCGGCCAGCGCGCCGACGGTCCGGCCGAGGTCGTGCGGGTTGACCCGGTTGGCGACGACCGCGGCCAGTGCCCCGTGGTTGGCCGTCAGCTCGGCGACGGCCAGGTCCGCGATCGCCCGCAGGTCCTCCAGACTCCGGCGGAACCCGTTGAGCACGAGCAGCACCGGCGTCCCGAGGTTCGCCGCGATCTTCGCGTTGTAGGAGAACTCGGTCGGCGTACCGACGTCGGTGTAGTCGCTGCCGACCACCAGCACCGCGTCGGCCCGCTCGGCCACGTCGTGGTAGCGCCGGACGATCACGTCCAGCGCCGCCTCCGGGTCGTCGTGCACCTCGTCGTAGGTGACGCCGACACAGTCCTCGTACGCCAGGTCCACCGCGTCGTGCGAGATCAGCAGGTCCAGCACGTAGTCGCGCCCGCCGTGCCTGGCGGTGTCCGGCCGGACGATGGGGCGGAAAACTGCCACCCGCCCCACCCGTCGCGACAACTGCTGCAACACCCCGAGGGCCACCGTCGACTTCCCGGTGGAACCCTCCACGGACGCGACGTACACGCTGCTCCCCATGTCCGAACCCTAACCAGTCGCCCGATCAGGACTCCGGACGCACCCGCACGCCGCGGCGGGCCCCGCCCCCGTACCGGCGGCTAGCGCCGGTCGTCGAGGTCGCCGTCGGTCTCGATGCGCTCCTTGCGCACCTCGCCCGACACCGTCTCCTCGTCGGAGCGCTGCTCCTTGCCCAGCCGGACCCGCTCGACCGGCTCGACGTGGGTGTCGACCACCGGCTTCTCCTCGTGCAGCACGATCTCGTGCTCCTCCTCGGAGATCTCCGGGCCGGACGTGGCGTCGCCGACGTTGGCGTCGGTGATCGGCTCGCGCTCGACGACCGCGCGCTCCTTCTGCACCGGCACCGTGGTCTGCACGTGCTCGGTCTCCACGTACTTGCGCAGCCGCACCCGGCCGGCCTCCTGCCGCTGGGTACCGACGTCGAGGCGCTCCTCGGACCTGGTCATCGCGTCGTCGGTGGTCGGGCCCGAGGTGTCGTGCCCCTCCGCGCGCACGCCGTCGTCGGTGTCGCGGTACCGGTCGTCGTCGCGGTACCGGTCGTCGTCGCGGTCGCCGGTGAAGCCGGAGTCGCCGCCGTAGGACAGTCCGTAGTACTCGAAGAGCGATCGCTCGTCGTCGACCGACAGGTGCCCGGCGTCCGGGCTGACGTTCGGCGCGTCCTTGACCTTGTCCTTCGTGAACGGCACGGTCAGACCGTCGCCGGTGAAGGACGCCTCGGCCAGCGGGACGAAGCTCTCGCTCATTCCGAACAGCCCGGTCTGCACGGTCGCGAAGTCGGGCCGACCGGTCTGGTCGTCCAGGAAGACCTGGCCCACCTTGCCGATCTTGTTTCCGTCGCTGCCGTAGACCTCGGATCCGGTGACGTCTCGTACTTGTTCAGCCGTGATCATCGCTGCTCCTCAGGTAACAGGGGTATGAGGCTCTGTGCGTACCCCTCCAGCACCGCTGAATTCCCGCTGCACAAGTTTCCTTCCAGCAATTGCGGTGGCCGCACCGGTAGCGCTACTCCCTGTCCCGAACCGACCCCGGCGCGTCCGTGCCGGAGCCGTTTGCTGACCCGCTGGAACGGACCGCCTCGTGACGGCTCCGAGCGTCTAGATTGGCTGGATGCTGGTTCGCGAGGTCCGGTTCGAGGTGCGGCCGTGGGACGGGGCGCGGGAGTTGGTGCCGTACGAATCGCCGTACTGGAAGGACCGGAGTGCCCTGCTCGGCTGCGACTGCGGGGAGCTCGGCTGCTGGTCGCTGGAGTGCCGGGTGCAGACCGACGAGCAGTACGTGACCTGGCTCGGCTTCAGCCAGCCGCATCGCCCCCAACGCGACTACGACGGCTTCGGCCCGTTCACGTTCCGGCGCACCCAGTACGAGCGAGCGCTGCAGGACGTCGCTCCGGGTTGAGTCAGTGGCCTGGCCAGGTCTAGTGGCGAATCGTGACCAGGCTGGCGAGACCGGAGATGGTCAGGACCGGCTCCAGGAGCGCGGGCGCGACCAGCTCGATGTGGTCGGCGTGATCGAACAGGGCGGCCAGGCCGGCGCTGTCGAGGTACTCCACGGCAGTGAGGTCCACGACCAGCGGCGGCGTCTCCGCACTCGCCTCGGACAGCGCGGTCGCGAAGGCTGCCGCATTGCTCACGTCGATCTCTCCGGCCACGGTCAGCGTCTGCCGGCCGTCGGCGGTGCGGCCCGTCGTGAGGCTGAGGGGCGTGGTCATCCGGTGATCCTTGTCTGCAGTGCCACGGTGGTGCCCGTGCTGTCGGTGGTGATGGTCACCTCGTCCATCAACGCCTTCATCAGGACCAGACCACGTCCGCGTCGACGGTCGTCGTCGGAAGTAGATTCTGGGGTCTTCCAGCGACCGTTGTCGACCACCGTCAGGTGAAGGTCGTCCGCCGTCGCGGCGGCCAGCAGCCGGATCCGGCCGCCGGAGTCGAAGCGGTTGCCGTGCTCGATGGCGTTGGCACAGGCCTCGCCGGCCGCGACGAGCACATTCTGGGCGACTTCGGGCGCCAGGCCGCACCGGTCGAGCCAGGTCCGTAGCGCCGCGCGGGTGGCGGCGAGCCCCCCGAAGCCGGAGGCCACGTCCAGCTCGAGCGGTCCGGGGTGCCGGTAGAGCAGGAGGGCCACGTCGTCGTCGAAGTCGCCGTGCGGAGCCAGCGTGGACATGACGCTGCTCGCGATGGATTCGATCGGATCACCCCGGCGGGCTTGCACCGCTGCCGCGGCTTGCTCGATGCCGGCCGTGAGCGGTTCTCGCCGGCGCTCCACCAGCCCGTCGGTGTAGAGCATGAGGATGGCCCGGGCGGGGAGGGTGAACTCCGCCTCCGGCCGGACGACGTCCAGCCGCACGCCGAGCGGCAACGACCGGCCCTGGTCCAGCAGGCGGGTGGTGCCGTCGGGCTGGCCGACGATGCCCGGCGGGTGCCCGGCGCTGGAGTACGTGATGCGGCCGGTCGCGGGGTCGAGAACCCCACAGAAGACGGTGGTGCACAGCGCGCCGGGGATCGTCGTGGCAAAGCGGTCCAGGGCCGCCAAGGTGTGCGCCGGTCGCGGGTCCTGCAGCAGCAGAGCTCGGCAGGCGCTGCGCAGTTGCCCCATCACGGTGGCTGCCTCCAGGCCGTGCCCGACGCAGTCACCGACGACGATGCCGATCCGGCCGTCGAGCAACTCGATCGTGTCGTACCAGTCGCCGCCGACCTTGAGCGGCTGGGCGGCCGGCTGGTACCGGACCCCGAATCCGCTCGGCAACTGGGCCGGGCCCAGGATGGCCAGCTGCAGCGCGAGCGCCGTCTGGCGCTGCTGGTCGATCTGGTGGACGCGGTGCAGCCCTTGACCCAGGTGACCAGCGAGCAGCGCCAGCAAGGTCTGGTCCTCGTCGGTGAAGGGGCGTTGCTCCTCCAGCTCGATCCAAAGCACCATCGTCCCGTCAGGGTGATCCAGACACACGCCTGCACCGGCCATCTGGCCCGCAGTGGGCGTCAGCGGCGGCTTGTCCCGCAGCAGGGTCAGGTCCTGGCGCCGTTCCTCGGACAGCTCGGTCCAGCTCAGGTCCGGCTCGGTCGAGGTCACCGTGGGCGTGCCGGAGCTGTCGAACACAACACCCAGTACGCGGCGCGCATGCCACACGGCCTGCAGTTCCTTCAGGGCCGTGCGCAGCGCCTCCGTGAGGCTCTCGGACTCCGTCAGCCGCATGCTCAACGCGGCCAAGGCGCTCTCCCGCTGGACGGCATAGTGCTCGGCGGTGACGTCACGGAACGTGCCGACGATCACCCGGCGGCCCGTGTCGGGGTCCGTGACCTCGTTGAACGCCGCCGCCACCCACAGCCGGTGCCCGTCGCGGTGGCGCACCGGAATCGTGTAGGTCCCGCGCGGCTGTTCGAGCACTGTCGCGAACGCGTCGGCCACCTGACGGTGCGCCTCGGGATCGGTCTGCTGGTCGGGCCACCACGGGTGCACCGGGACGTAGGGCAGCTGGTCGGGACCGAAGCCGAGCACCTCGGTGAAGGCGCTGTTGATCTCGATCACCGCGCCGTCGTGGTCGCAGACGAAAAACGCCTCCTGCAGGGAGTCGACCAACGCGGTACGCCAGCGGGCGTGCTGGTTGCGCAGCCGGACCAGCTTCACGTTCGTCTGCACGCGGGCGAGCAGCTCCGCCGCGGAGAACGGCTTCACCAGGTAGTCGTCGGCCCCGGCTTCCAGTCCCTCGATGGATGCCTCCTGCCCCGCACGCGCGGACAGCAGCAGCACCGGGATGCCGGCCGTCCGGCCGTCGGCGCGCAGATCGGCCACCAGCCGCAATCCGTCCAGGCCGGGCATCATCACGTCGCTGATGATCAGGTCGGGCGTCTCCGCGCGGGCCCGGTCGAGGGCGGCGTACCCGTCCGTGACGGCACTGACCCGGTGACCGGCGCCGCGCAGGAGGCGGGCGAGGTACTCGCGCATGTCGGCGTTGTCGTCGGCGATCAGCACCCGGGCCGGCAGATCCCGGCCGGTCCCTGGCGACAGCTGGGTGTCCAGCGCCGAGGCGTCCTCCTCCCGCGCCGAGCCGGCGTCGTCCTGAACGCCCTCGGACGACGGCAGCCACCGCAGCGCCTCGTGCACGAAGGGGTCGGCGGTCGTCGAAACGCTGCCGGAGCCGCTGGCCGGCTTCACTGCCGCGGCCGGCAGGTGGCTCGTCCCGTACGGGATCCGGAGGGTGAACGTCGTGCCCTGCTTCTCGACGGAGGCGGCGGAGATCGTGCCGCCGTGCAGCCCGACCAGTTCCTTCACCAGCGCCAGCCCGATACCGCTTCCTTCGTTGGAGCGGGACCGCGCGTTCTCGATCCGGTGGAACCGCTCGAACAGCCGCGGCATCTCCTGCTCGGGCACGCCGATCCCGGTGTCGGCGACGGCGACGACCGCGTGGCCTTCGTCGGCTCGCACCGCCACCCGGACGGAACCGTCGAAGGTGAACTTCAGGGCGTTGCTGAGCAGGTTGAGCACGACCTTCTCCCACAGCCCCCGGTCGATGTACACCGGCTCCGGCAGCGGCGGGCAGTCCACCTCGAAGGTCAGGCCCGCCTTCTCGACGGCAGAGCGGAACACGCTCGCCAGCTCAGCCACCACGGCAGCGAGATCCACCGGCTCGTACTGGGCCTGCATCCGGCCGGCTTCCAGGCGCGAGAAGTCCAGCAGGCTGTTGACCAGCTTGCCCAGCCGCAACGCACTGCGGTGGATGAGTTCCAGCTCCTCCCGAGCCCGCGCGTCGACGCCGTCCGGGCGGGCTCGCAACTCCTCCAGCGGGCCGACGATCAGGGTCAGCGGGGTCCGGAACTCGTGGCTGATGTTGGAGAAGAAGGCGGTCTTCGCGCGATCGAGCTCGGCCAGTTCCTCGGCTCGCCGCTGCTGGGCCTGGTAACTGCGAGCGCTCGCGACTCCCGCCGCGACATGTCCGGCCACCAGGTCGAGAAAGCCACGGTAACTCTCGTCCAGGGGCCGGTACCGGTTCAGGGCCACCACCAGGAACCCGGACGGCGACGTGCCCTGCTGCAGCAACGGCACCACCAGCGCCTGGGTCGGCGGCTCAGGCCAGTCGCCGGTCGGCAGGCGGCCGAAGACAGCGTCGTCGAGCGCCACCAGGGCCGATGCTCCTTCGGCCGCGGTCGCCGCGGGCCAGCGGCCGCCCGGGCCCATCGGGTCCGGGCCGATCGGCACGGTCTCCGCGGCGGCGGCATGGCCCGCGGCGATACCGGTCCGGCCCGCCAGCCGGGCGACGCCCTCGTCGTCGAACAGGTAAGTCAGCGAGAAGGGCAGGTCACGCGGATTGCCGGCCAGCTGCTGGCCCACGAAGCCGAGCATCTCCCGCTCGGTGCGGACGACGCTGGGGTCCGACCCGAGGTCGCGCAGGGTGGCCATCCGCCGCTCGCCGATCACCCGGTCGGTGTCCTCGGTGACCACGCACAACATGCCGACGACCGCGCCGTCGTCGTCGCGCAGCGGGCTGTAGGAGAACGTGTGGTAGGTCTCCTCCGGGTACCCGGACCGCTCCAGGAACAGCAGCAGCGCCTCGTCCCAGGTCGCCCGGCCCGTCGTCAGCACGGTCTCGATGCGCGGACCGATGTCGTCCCAGATCTCGGCCCACACCTCACTGGCCGGCCGGCCGAGCGCCCACGGGTACTTGCGCCCCAGGGTGTCCCGCCGGTACGCCGCGTTGCAGAAGAACGTCAGCTCCGGCCCCCACGCCATCCACATCGAGAACCGGGACGACAGCAGGATGCTGACCGCCGTCTGCAGGCTCTGCGGCCACCCGTCCGGCGCCCCGAGCGGCGTCGCCGCCCAGTCCACCCGGGCCAGATCCCGGCCGACCTCGCTGTCGGCAGCGAACACGCCACCCGCCGTGAACTCCACCCGGTCAGGATCGTCAGTACGCGCCACTCGACGCCCTTTCCCTCAGCCCGGCCGTTGCCCTCGCCCTACCCTCAGCGCCTCTCGCACCTGGCCGCCCCTGGCCGGCGCTGTTCCGTTATACGGCATCCGCCCCGGTGGACCACGCGCGGCACGGAAGTTGGGCACCGCTGCGAGAAATCGATGCAGACCGACATGACTACTGAAATGAAAACCGTTATCATTTACTGTCATGTCAGCCACCGCTCCTCCCCGGCGGCCCGCGCTCGCGCGGCGCGAAGCCCCACCGAGATCCTCGGCCGGCCGGCAGCGGCTGATCGTCGCAGCGCTGCTGGGGGTGCTCGTCGTCGTCGTGGTGGTGAGCTCGGGCATCGGGCCGGTCCGCGTCCCGGTCGGTACGACGGCCAGGATCCTGTGGGCTCATCTCGTTCCCGGTGAGCACATCGCCACCTGGTCCCTCACCGAGGACCAGATCGTCTGGCAGTTCCGGCTGCCGCGCACGCTGCTGGCGGCTCTGGTCGGCGCCGCGCTGGCGGTGGCCGGCACGATTCTGCAGGCCGCGATCAGGAACCCGCTGGCCGACCCGTTCGTGCTCGGCGCCTCGTCCGGAGCGTCGCTCGGCGCGGTCGCCGCACTGGCCGCCGGGGCCGTCGTGCCGGGGGTGATCGTCTCCGGCGCGGCGTTCTGCGGCGCTGCCGTCGCGGCGTTGCTCGTCTTCGTGCTCGCGCAGCGGGGCGGCCGGGTCGAGTCGCTGCGCCTGGTCCTGGCCGGGGTCGCGCTCTCCTACCTGTTCAGTGCCGCGACCAGCTGGATCACCGTCACCGCCGATCACGGCAAGCTGCCCGGCCTGGTGTTCTTCCTGCTCGGCAGCGTCTCGACGGCGACGTGGCAGACGCTCGCGATCCCGGCCATCATCGTGCTCGGCTGCGTGGTCCACGCCCGGCAACGGGTCGGACCGCTCAACGCGGTGATGACCGGCGACGAAACCGCGACTTCCTTGGGCGTCGACGTCTCCCGGTTCCGGGTCGAGATGCTGCTCGCCACCTCGTTGCTCACCGGGGCGGTGGTCGCGGTCAGTGGCGGCATCGGCTTCGTCGGCATGGTCGTGCCGCACGTCTGCCGGCTGCTGGTCGGTGCCGACCACCGGCGATTGGTGCCGGTGGCAACTCTGGGCGGGGCGATCTTCCTGGTGCTCGTCGACATCGTCGCGCGCATCGCTGCCGCCCCCCAGGAGCTGCCGATCGGGATCGTCACCGCTGCCGTCGGCGCTCCGTTCTTTCTCTGGATGCTGCGCCGGCGTCCGGTCGGAGGCGTCCGATGAAGGTCAGTGCGCAGAACATCGGCGTCACGCTGTCCGGTCATCCCGTTCTCAGCGACGTCGACCTGGAAGTGCGACCCGGCGAAGTGGTCGGCCTGCTCGGGCCCAACGGCTCGGGCAAGTCGACGCTGCTTCGCACGATCTACCGAGCCATCCGTCCGGACGCCGGCGCGGTGCACCTGGGCGACCTCGACGTGTGGAGCGCGACGACCCGCGAGGTGGCTCGGCGATGCGCCGTCCTGACTCAGGACAACCCGTCCGAGGTGGAGCTGAACGTGCTCGACGTCGTGCTGCTCGGCCGCATCCCGCACCGGTCCCTGACCAGGCGCAGCGACCGGGAGGACCTCCCCCGGGCCCGCGACTGTCTGGCCGAGGTCGGCGCGCTCCACCTCGAGGATCGGCTGCTGCCGACACTGTCCGGCGGTGAGCGGCAGCGCGTCATGCTTGCCCGCGCCTTGGCCCAGGAGCCGCAGGTGCTGCTGCTGGACGAGCCCACCAACCACCTCGACATCGCCCATCAGCTAGACCTGCTCAGCCTCGTCCGGCGCCTCGGCGTCACGGCGATCGTCGCCCTGCACGACCTCACCCTCGCAGCGGCGTACTGCGACCGCCTGGCGCTGCTGGACCGGGGACGCCTCGTCACCGTTGGACCGCCCGGTGAAGTCCTCACACCGGAACGCGTCCAGGCCGTTTACGGCGTCGCCTGCGACGTCCTGGTGCATCCCCGGACCGGGCGGTTGCTGCTGGCACTGACCCAGGTCGACTCCCCCGAGCTCCCCTCTCCCGGCCTCGAATCCTCTGCAAAGGAACCGATCGCATGACGAACCGCCCGATCCGCCCTCTCCTGGCCGCAGCTCTGGTACTGACCGGCGTCGCGGGCTGCGGCTCCGTGTCCACCGCCTCCCAGTCGCCCACCGGCAGCCCGTCCGCGGCCGGCACCGCGCAGGCGCAGTACCCGATGACGATCAGCAACTGCGGCCGCGACTTCACGATCGCGAAAGAGCCCCAGCGCATCGTCGGCCTCTACCCCGGCCAGACCGAGATCCTGCTGCGGCTCGGTCTGAAGGACCGGATCGTCGCGCAAGCCCAGGACGGGGTGTCGAAGCCGAGCCCGGACCTGGCCGACGAGCTGAAGACGATCCGCTCCCTGGGCGCGAAGACGCCGCCGAGCAAGGAGATCCTGGTCTCCCAGTCGCCGGACTTCGTGTTCAGCGGCTCGGAGTACGAGTTCAGCACCGAGCAGGGCTTCGCCGGCAAGGACGACCTGCTCAAGGCGGGGGCAACGCCGTACGTCGCGACCGCGGGCTGCCGGCAGCGCAGGTCCACCGGCACGGTCGAGGACGCGTTCTCCGACCTGCGCACCCTCGGCAAGGTGCTGGGCCGGGCCGACCAGGCCGCCGAGCTGGAGAAGCAGGCTCGCGCCGACCTGGCCGCGGTGACCGACCGCATCGCCGGTCGTTCGCCGGTCAAGACCGCCCAGGTCTTCTACGAGGGCGGCAAGCTCTACGCCATCGGCGCCGCCATCGAGGTGGACATGCTGCGGCTGGCCGGCGGCCGGAACGTGTTCGCCCCGACCGAGCAGCGCTTCGCCGACTTCTACGCGGCCGAGATCAACGCCGAAGTCGTGCTGGAACGTAACCCCGACGCGTTCGTCTTCGCTGTCCAGAACGACGAGCACCAGCGGCAGACGGTCGACTACCTGACCCGCACCTTCCCCGGGACGCCGGCCGTTCGCACCGGACGACTGGTCGGCGTCCGCAACGCCACCTTCGCGCCGGGTACGCTCGCCTCGATCGAGGGCGTCGCCACCATCGCCGACGGCCTGCACCCGAAGAGCTGACCCGTGCCGGAGACCGTCGAGACCCCACTGCTGCGGGACCGGGCTTTCGTCCTGTTCCTGCTGGCCCGGACCGTCGCAGTGGTCGGGTCGGCCATCACGACGGTGGCGTTGCCGCTGCTCGTCTTCCAGGTGACGTCGTCGCCGCTGGTGACGTCACTGGTCACGGCGATGCAGGTCGCTCCGTACCTGCTGTTCGGGCTGATCGCCGGCGCGATGGCGGACCGGCTCCCGCGGCGGCGGCTCATGCTCGGCTGCCAGGCGGTGTCCGCCGCGGCACTGCTGAGCGTCCCCGTCGCGTCCTGGATCGGGCAGCTGACAGCACCCCATGCCGTCGTGGTGGCGGCCGTCGTCGCCACCAGCTTCGTCTGGTTCGACGCCAGTTCCTTCGGCGCCTTGCCGGCTCTGGTCGGCCGGTCCCGGGTCGTCCCGGCGAACAGCATGATCTGGACCGTGACAACGCTCGCCGGTCTCGGCGGTCCGGTCGTCGGCGGTGCGCTGGTCGCCACCGTCGGCGCCGCACCCGCACTCTCCTTCGACGCTGCCTCGTACGTCGTGGCCGGCGCGCTGCTCGCCCTGATCGGCAGATCCTTCGACGCCCCCGACGCCCGGACGAGAAGCCCGGAAACCCTGCGCACCGGCATCCGGGAAGGCCTGCAGTTCGTCCGGCGGCAGCCGGTCGTCCGCTCGCTCACCCTGCTGGGCTTCGGCAACTCCGTCACCGGCGGCGCGGTGAGCGCTCTCCTGGTGGTCTTCGCCGTCCGCGACCTCGGCCTGTCGGAGCAAGGCAGCGGCATCGGGGTCCTGGTCGCCGTCGTCGCGGCCGGAGCCTTCCTGGCCGCCGTCGCCCTCCGCCGCCTGACCGACCGCGTACCGATCGGCTGGATCACCATCGCCACCCTCAGCACGAACCCCGTCGCCCTGCTGCTGACCGCCTACGCACCCTCGTTGCCACTGGCAATCACCCCGCTGCTGCTCTGGAGCTTCACCAGCACCCTCACCATCCTCAACGGCATCACCGCCCGCCAACTCGTCACCCCGCTGGAACTGCAGGCCCGCGTCAACACCACCGCCCGCATGCTCGCCTGGGGAGGCACCCCGCTCGGCGCCCTCGCCGCCGGTCTGCTCGCCGAGTTCACCAGCGCCCGGCACGCCTACGCGGTGATGTCGTCCGCCGTACTGATCAGCGCGATCCTCGCTTGGCGTTCACCGCTGCGCGCCCGCTCCTTCGGCGTACCGGCGCCAGCACTCCAGTCGCCCTAGCCGCACCGGGTCAGCAAGAACGCGATGCCGCCGATGAGGACCACCGGCCAGAAGACGTAGAGCATCACCATGGCGATCGGCAATGGGGCCAGCAGGATCCGCAGGAAGCCGAACAAGCCGTGGCGGGTGCGGCTCGACCATGGCTCGAGGACTGTCGTGGCCAACTCGGTCCAGTCGCGCCCGGTGGCCGGTCTCACCTGGTCGCCGCAGCGCAACTGGGCCACGCCGCGGTCGTTCACCGACAGCGCGATCGTCGCGGCCTCGGCGACTGTGTCGTCGCCCAGTTCGGTCGTCCGCCGCAGGTGCCAGGTGTAGCCGGGCGTCACCGGGTCGAACCTCCGGACCGTCGGGTAGTCGGCGTCCGGAGTCGTGATCACCTTCGTGACGAGATAGGTGTCCTCGCTGACCGGAGTGACGCCGGCGATTTCCACGAACTCGTACCCGGTGTACTGCTGCAGCTGCATGCGCAACCGCAGCCGGCGAGCAGCCGGTCGCACCGCCCGGTACGCCGTCTCGACGATCCGGTCGGCGTCCGCCCATCGACGATCGTCGCCCTGACTCGCCGACTGCCGGACCGGACGCACCTTTGGCTCGTCCCGACGCACCCTGGCTTCCGCACCCGCTTCGCGCGACGAGGACGACGCCGAGCCTGTGCCCAGGGACAAGCGGGCGATCTCGGCAACCCACGGATTCTGCTCACCGGCTACTGCCTCTGCGACGGCTGCCTGCTGGTCGGCGCGGCGACCCAACGAGCAGAGCGCCGCCGCCCGGACGACGGCTGCCTCGTCAGCCGTAGCTCGGGTCAGCGCGGGCAGCACCCGGTCAGGCGGCTCGTCTCCGCCCTCCAGGTTGCTGAGCTGCAAGGCGATCCGGGCCCGGCGTACCGGATCGATGCCCGCGTCGACGACCTCGCGGACCATCTCGTCCGGGCGCACCGGCCACCGGCCGAACCAGGCTCCGGTCAGCACCCCGCAGATCACCTCGTCCAGCCATCCCTCGTACCACGCCACGAAGTCGGCGTACGGCGGAAAGTACGGCGGCCCGGCATCGGACGTGTAGACGACGCGGCCCGCGGCCGGCCCGGTGACGACGAGCCCGACCAGGTCGCCACAGCCCAGATGACCGACAGTGAGCATTCCCGGCCACACCGCCTCCCCCTCGTCCTGCCAGCCGAACTCGCGCCACCAGTCCTCGCCGGCGTACCGGTGGTCCGGCCCGACCGGGAACGGCCGGGCCGGCTCGATCTCGTCCAGGTCGTCCCACTGGTACGTCGGCAGCAGGCCGTGGTACGGGCCTGCTCCCGCCTCGCCGACCTCGCGCAAGAAGGCCCGGTAGGCGGCAGGCAGCCGGATGTGCCACTGCGCCTCGAGGGTGGTCAGCCACTGTTCCGACACCGGCCGCCTGAGCTCGAGTGCCTCAGCCGATCCGTGGCCGCCGGCGATCAGGGATGCCACCTTCGGCACCGCCGCCAGCTTGCGGCGCAGACGTGCGATCCTCTCGTCGAGCGCCCTCATGCCCAGCAGTGTGGTGGTCCGGCCGCGTGTGCCCCGCCCGGTGGCAGGTTGCGGCCACCGCTGGGGCCCGATAGTGGAACCTGCACCTCACGTGACGAGGTGCGGCAGGTCCTTGAGTTGGCGGCGGGAGGTGATGCCGAGCTTCCGGAAGATGTTGCGCAGGTGGGCGTCCACGGTGCGCGGGCTGAGGAACAGCCGGGACGCCACCTCCTTGGACGTGGCGCCGGTGGCGACCAGCCGGGCGATGTGCACCTCTTGCAGGGTGAGTTGATCGCCACCGTCGGTCGAGCGGTTGCGGGCGACCTCTCCGGTGGCGCGCAGCTCGTCGGCGGCGCGCCGCGCGAACGCCTCCATCCCCGTGCCGGAGAACAACTCGTGCGCCGTACGGAGGTGCTCGCGCGCGTCCCGCCGACGGCCTTCCCGACGAAGCCACTCGCCGTACAGCAGGTGGGCGCGTCCGCGGTACGGAAGCGCCGGGCTGTCGCCCAGCCGCTCGACCGCCTCGACATAGTTGTCCTCGGCATCGGTCACCAGCGCCCGCGCGAACGCGGCGACACCGAGACCCCAGGAAGTGCCGCTGGCAGCAGTGCGTTCCGTCAAGGACTCCAGCGCCGCTGCGGCGACGGCGTGCTCGTCGCAGCGGACGGCCGCCTCGACGAGCTCGGGCAGCGCGATTCCGGCGAGGTAGAGGTCGCCGGCTTCGACGGCCTGCCGGGCGGCAGCGAGCGCCGCCGGGTAGTCGGCCAGTGCGTTGTTGAGCAGCGCGGTCGCCCAGTGCACGTTCGCGATGATCAGCCCGCTGCCGAGGTCGGTGGCCACCGACGTGGCGGTCGCGATCAGCTCGAACGCCTCCTGCCGGCGACCGCGCATCGCGGCGAGGTGCAGCTGCGGGTAGAGCGACGTCGGTACGCCGAGCGCGTCAGCGACCGCCTCTTCCTCGGCGACCGCCGCCATCGCCTCGGTGAACTCGCCCGAGGCCACCGCACGGCACGCCAGTTGGGCGAGACCGAGGCGGAGAAGCAGCGGCGACCCGATCTCCCGACCGGTCCGCACCAGCCACGCGGTGATCTCGGCGTGCGTCGCCAGATCCCACAGCTCTGCCGCGAGCACGGTGGCCAGCGCAGGACGCCGCGTCCACAGCTCGCTGTCGGCAAGAACCTGCCGCACCAGTGGTACGGCGGACTGGTGGCCCTCGGTGGCCAGCAGAACCAACGCGTCGAGCAGATCCGGGGACTGCGGGGCCGCCGGAGCCGAGCGGGCTTCGTTCAGCACCATGTCCATCACGCCGCCCGCCCGTCCGACGACCAGCCCCATCTCCAGCGCGTCGAGGAAGCAGTCGCGCGAGCGCAGCGCGTCCACGGGCGCCAGTCGGTGTGCCGCCCGCACCATGGACATCGCCCCGTCGCTGTGGGCGTGCCGCACGAAATCGATCTGTCCGTGCAACAGGTCGACCCGGGCCTGCGCTGCCTCGTCCACGGCACTCGTTTCGACGGTGGTGAGCAGGTCGGCCGCCGCGTCGGTCATCCCCGCGTCGAGCTTCGCCTGAACGGCAGCGAGCGTCCGCTCCGCCCTGAGCGCCGGGTCGAGCGACAGGGCCGCCGCGCGCTCCAGGAACGCGGCTGCGGCGGCCACCCCACCACGGGCCTGTGCCCGGGCCGCCGACTGCTCGAGAGCAGCCGCAAGCTCGTCGTCGGGTCCCGAATTGCCCTGCGCGCGATGCCACACCTGCCGATCCGGGTCGGCCGTGGACGCCGTGACGGCTGCCAGCGCGCGATGAGCCGCCTGGCGCTCACCGGTGGCCGCAGTGCGGTACGCGGCCGAGCGCGCCAGCGGATGGCAGAAGCGCACACGGGTGGAGAACTCGACGAGCCCTGAGGCCTCCGCAGCGGTGGAAGCGGCCGTCACGTCGACACCCAACTGTTGCGCGGCGCGCCACAGCAGGCCGGGATCACCGGTCGGATCGGCGCTCGCCACCGTCAGCAACAGTCGCGCCCCGGCCGGGAGCTCCAGCAGCCGGGCCTCGAAGCTGCGCTCGATCCGGTTCGGCACCGACGACGTGTCGGGCATCGCGAAGCCGCCCGCGCGCGGCAGCTCGAGCAGGGCCAGCGGATTGCCGCGCGCCTCGGCCAAGATCCGGTCACGCACCTGCTCGTCGATCGGCGCCGCGCTCTCGGCTGCGAGCAAGGCCCGAGCGTCGCCATCGTTCAGACCTTCCAGCACGAGGCCGGGCAACTCCTCCAGACCGGCGGCACCGTCCGGCGTACGGGCGGCGAAGACCATCGCGACAGGTTCCGAAGCGAGGCGCCGGGCCAGGAAGGTCAGCACCTTCGCCGAGGCGTCGTCCAGCCACTGTGCGTCGTCGACGACGCACAGCAACGGGCTTCTCCGGCTTGCGGCGGCCAGCAACTCCAGCGTGGCCAAGCCGATGCCGAAGAAGTCCGGCCGTCCGGCCGCCAGCCCGAACGCGACCTGCAGCGCCTCGGAGTGACGCTGGGACAGCTCGCCGAGGTGACCCAGCACCGGCACACACAGCTGGTGCAGCGCCGCGAACGGCAGTTCCGTCTCGAACTCCGAGCCCGACGCCTCGATCACCCAGAACCCGGCGGCCGCTTGCCGTCCGTGGTCCAGCAGGGCGCTCTTGCCGATCCCGGCCTCGCCGCGCAGCACCAGCGCGCCGCCGTTGCCCTTGCGGGCCGCTTCCACGAGCTGGTCGAGCCGCTGGACCGCCTCGCGTCGGCCGAGCAGCGGGGGAGACGGAGTTCGCATGACCAAACGCTAGGCGAAGACCGTCGCCGCTGTCGTTCCCGCGGCCGGCAGTCCGCCGGCCGAGACCACCTACCTGCGCCGGCGCGAGCCCGCTAGGCGGCGAGATCGGTGATTTTCACCGACGCGAGCGAGGTGCCCGCGCTGCGACCTTGGAGGTGTCACCAGCCGAGCAGAATCCCGAGGAGTCACCATGACAGCAACGACCCTGGCCCCGGGCCGGGTCAGCGCACCGACGCGCCTGGCCCGCGGCACCGTACTCGCCGCGGCGAGCCTGACGCTGATGGCGGCGGCCATCATCTCGCCCAGCCTGCCGGTGATGCGGGAGGTCTTCGCCGGCACCGCCGGCGCCGACCTGCTGGTCCGGCTCGCACTGACGGTGACCTCGCTGGCCATCGCGATCAGCGCACCGCTGTCCGGGATCATTGCCGACCGCATCGGTCGCCGCCCGCTGCTGGTGTGGAGCCTCGTCCTGTACGCCGTGACCGGCACCGCGGGCTTCTTCGTGAACGACCTCTACCTGCTGCTGGTCACCCGAGCGGGCCTCGGCCTCGCGGTCGGCGGAGTCATGACCGCGGTCAGCGCCACCATCATCGACTGGTACGCCGGACCCCGGCGCGCCGCGTTCCTCGGGCTGCAGCAGGCGGCCGCGAGCCTGGGCGGTGTGGTCTTCCTGCCGCTGGCGGGCGTCCTGTCCGCCGTGAACTGGAAGGCGCCGTTCTGGATCTACTCGCTCTCCGCGATCGTCGCGCTGGCCGCGGTGCTCGGCCTGCGAGAACCGCACCGGCCGGCTCCGGCGTCCACCCGAGGCGCACCGTCGGACCTGCCCCGCGGCCGCGTCTTCGGTATCTACGCCCTCGCGCTGGCCGCGACGCTCGTGTTCTACATGGCACCCACCCAGCTGCCCTTCCTGCTCGGCGAGTTCGGCAGCGGGCCGGCCGCCATCGGCACAGTGGTTGCCGGCAGCACCTTGACCAGCGTCGCCGGAGCGCTCGCCTTCCGCCGGGTCCGCCAACGACTGAGCCCGACCGCGATCACCACGCTCGCCCTCGCGCTGCTCGGCGTCGGCTGGGTGCTGGTCGGCACGGCCGGCTCGCTGACCCAAGTCGTGGCCGGACTGCTCGTCGGCGGCCTCGGAGTCGGGTTCGTCGTCCCCAATCTCAACCTGCGGCTCAGCGAGTTCGCCGGACCCGCCCAGCGCGGCCAAGTGCTCAGCGGTCTGGTCGCCGGAATCTTCCTCGGCCAGTTCCTCTCGCCGCTGGCCGTGCAGCCGCTCATCCAGACCACCGGTATCGCCGCAGCCTTCACCTGGACAGGCGTGGCGCTGACAGCCGGTGCCGCACTCGCGGCGATCCGGTCCAGGACCACCAAGGTATCCACCCGAAAGGAATCCCGATGATCTACCACGGCAACCGTTTCACCATCAAGCCCGGCATCCCGCAGGAGCAGCTCGAGGAGGCGCTGGAGAGCCTGCGCAACCAGGGCCGGTCCATCCCCTCGGTCAAGCACTTCGTCGTCGGCCGCGACTACGGCGGCGAGTACGAGTGGGGCGCGATGTTCGCGATCGAGGACCTCGACGGCTACTGGGAGTACCTGATCCACCCGACCCACGCCCGCACCGACCGCCTCGGTCTGCCGCTGGTCGACAAGTTCATGTCGTACGACATCACCGACGACCTGGACCCCGAGATGGACGCGAAGATCGCCGCCCTGCACCAGCGCCGCTACGACAGCGACGCCGAGCTCACCCAGCTGATCTCCGACTTGGGCGAGTACACCGGCAGCGCCGCCCCCGGTCCGCACGGCAAGTAACCCACCCGAGTGACCTCCGGTCCGCCCGTCCGCGGGCGGACCGGTCGCCTTCCCCCACCAGCCGAACGAGGAGTCCTGCCATGACCGCGACGAACCTGCCGACCACCATCCCGCCCGCTCCCCCGGTCCACCGCCGCCTCGTGCTGAACAACCGGCCGCAGTACGTCGCCTTCGGCCTGGCCTGGCTGGTCGGCTACGGGCTGTTCGCCGTGACCAGCGGCCGGTCGCCGATCGTGTCGCTGCCCGGTCTTGCCCCCGCTGCGCTCATCGGCGGCCTGGTCGCCGCCATCGTCGTCACCAGCGTCGTCGCCGGCAGGGACCAGCGGCGCGCGTCACCGACCGAGGTACTGACCGGCAAGCTGCTGACCGCGTCCTGGCTGGTTGGCTTCGTCGCGTTGTTCCTGCTCATCACGGGCGTCGCCTCGGCCACCGGTGACGCACACCTGCAGTCCCTCCTGTGGCCGACCGGATCGGGACTCGTGGTCGGACTCGTCTATCTCGCCGGCGGCGCCGCTCATCGCGACATGCTGCAGTACGCGCTCGGAACCTGGCTCGCGCTCATCTCGTCAGCGTCCGTGTTCTTCGACGCTCCCGGCATGTACTGGGTGCTGGCCGTGGCCGGCGGCGGCGCCTACCTCGCCGCCGCAGCCCTTGAACCGCGCCGCCGTACGGCCGCACTGGCCGAGCTCCCCGAGGCCTGACACCACGACGTTCCAACCGAACGGAGACATTGATGTATCAGCGCCAGAACCACGGCACCGAACAGCTGACCCAGGTGGTCCTGCCCGGCAAGGTCGAACCCGACGGACTGCACCTCACCCGCGGCGCGATCCCGGTGCCCGGGAGCGGCGAAGTCCTGGTCGCGATGGAGGCCACCGGCATCTCCTTCGCCGAGCAGCAGATGCGCCGCGGCCGGTACTACGACCAGCCGCCCTTCCCCTTCGTCCCGGGCTACGACCTGGTCGGCACCGTGGTGTCGGCGGGTGCGGGCGTCGAGCCGGCGCTACTCGGCCGCCGGGTCGCAGTACTGACCAAGATCGGCGGCTGGGCCAGCCACTTGGTCGTCGGAGCCGCCAAGGTCGTCGAGGTACCGGACGGCATCAGCGCGGTCGACGCGGAAACCGTCGTCGTCAACGGCGTCACGGCGTGGCAGATGCTGCACGGCAAGGCCAAGATCCGCGCCGGTCAGACGATCCTCGTGCACGGCGCGAACGGCGGCGTGGGCTCCACGCTGGTCCAGCTCGCCCGCGCCGCCGGCGTCCACGTCATCGGTACGGCGTCCGCCCGCCACCACGCCGTCCTGCGCGCACTGGGAGTCGAGCCGGTCGACTACCGCAGCGAGGACGTGCCGTCCCGGGTCCGGGAACTCGCGCCCGGCGGCGTCGACGCGGTGTTCGACCACGTCGGTGGCCGCAGCGTCGTGGACTCGTGGGGACTGCTCGCCAAGGGCGGCACCCTGGTCTCGTACGGCACCGCGTCGACCAAGGAGGACTCCGGCTCGAAGCAGCTGCCGGTGCTCAAGATCCTCGCCCGGGTGCTGCTGTGGAACGCGCTGCCCAATGGGCGCCACGCGTACTTCTACAACCTCTGGGCCGGCGTGAAGCACGAGGCGGCGTACTACGCGCGCCTCCGCGAGGACCTGACCTCGGTCTTCGGCGTGATGCGCAGCGGCGACCTCACCGCGCAGGTCGCCGGCGTCCTCCCGCTGACCCGCGTCGCCGACGCCCTCCGACTCGCCGAGTCCGGAACCGTCACCGGCAAAGTCGTACTGATCCCGTGACTGTCGTCCGGGACCTCGGCCGGGGCCGGTCGCGGGCCCCTGCCGACCTCGCACCCACCAGCTCAGCATCCGGCGGCCACTCGACGGCCGCCGGACCACTGGCCTCGATCAGCAGCTGCCGATGTCGTGCGTGTGCAGCTGCACAAGGTGTCCTTCGCCGTCGAAGTCGGCGTACACCTCGGTGAGCACGTGGTTGTGACAGACGTCGCCGAGATGCACACCCCCGACCCCGCCCTGCTCGTTCGCCATCATCGGAAACCGCAACTTCGGCCGTTCCTGCTTCACCGCGGTGTTCTCGGTGTCCACGCTGTCCATGGTCTTCCCCCTTTGTGCCGTACCGAACACCCTCAGCCTGCACCCCGGTCTTCAGACAGCCTTAAAGCCGATCCACCCACCCGGTCCGGCTCACCTTGCTCCATCGCCGCAGCACCTCTCGAAACGTATGGTCCACCCATGACAACAGTGCTGTGCGTACCGCAGTGGCAAGGTTCAGGTCTCGGCGACTCACCGCGGCTCGCAGCCGGCGCCCACCGAACCGCCGAGCTGGTTCCCGCCGACAGCCGCATCACGGTGCCGGTGCTCGACACCGGCGGCAAACCGGACGCCGGCGTACGAGGTCTCGACGTACTGACCACGAACCTGCGACTGACCTACGACGCGCTGACGCAGATCGACGACGACGTCGTGATCACCACCGGCGGCGACTGCGCGGTCGACCTCGCACCGATCGCCCTGGCTCGACTCCGGTACGGCGATCGGCTGACCGTGCTCTGGATCGACGCACACCCCGACCTGTACACACCCCAAACGCTCCGCTCGGGCTCCTTCCACGGAATGGTGCTGCGCACTCTCCTGGGCGAGGGGCCGGCCGCACTGGTTCCGGCGCAGCCGCTGGTTCCCGAGCAGGTGATCATCGCCGGCGAGCGCGCCGGAAGCCCGTCCGAGCACGAGTACCTCGAACGTGCCGGCATCCGCCGGTACGGCGTCGACACCTTCGGCCAGGCGTTGGACGGTGTCACCGGTCCTGTCTACCTGCACATCGACCTGGACGTCCTGGAACCGACCGAGTTCGGTTCTCTGGGCTATCCCGAGCCGGACGGCGTACGGGTCGACCAGCTGATCGAGCTCGTCTCCGGCGCCGACCACGTCATCGGTGCCGCCATCACCGAGCACATGCCGACGGGGCAAGCGACGGACGAGGCCGACTCCGAGGTCATCCGCCGCCTGACGGCCGCGCTCTGCTCGCGACTCGACCACCAGGCCTGACGATTTCGCGTTCGGTGTGACGTCCGGGGTGGGCTCCGCATCGAAAGGGGTGACGCCGACCGAGGAGTGACATGCCGAATCGCAGCAGCCCGAGCCGCGAGCAGGAGTTCGAGGAGTTCGCCCAGGCGTGCGCCGCACAGCTCTACCGCTCCGCGTGGTTGCTGTGCGGCAGCCACTACCAGGCCGAGGATCTCGTCCAGGAGACGCTCGCCAAGGTCTACGCCAAGTGGCACCGGCCGTTCGGCCGGATCGACAATCCCGCGGCCTACGCCCAGACCACCCTGACGCGGACGTTCCTCAGCGCGGTACGCCGGCGGAGCCACGGCGAGCAGTCGCATGCCGACGTGCCGGACCAGCCAGTGGCCGACCTGGCCGCCGTCGCCGACGTGCGGGTCGCGCTGCACGACGTACTGGCGGAGCTGCCGAAGGCCGACCGGGCGGTGCTGGTGCTGCGCTACTTCGAGGACCTGAGCGTCGACGAGGTCGCCGTCCGGATGGGGCTCTCGGCCGGGGCGGTGCGCAACCGCAGCATGCGCGCTCTGCAACGGATCCGCGTCCTGATCGACGACTCACTGCGCATCGGAAAGGACTGACCACCATGTACGACGACACCAACACCCCCGAGGACGACCGGGTCTCGGCGCTCTTCCACCGCTCCGCCGCGGAGCTCGACCCGGACGTCGCCGGACTGGTCCAAGGCGGCGTGCATCGCGGCCGGACCAAGCGGCGCCGGCGTGCCGTCGGCGCCACGGTGGCAGCCGTGACCGCCGTCGGCGCTGTCGCGATGGCAACCAGCTTCGCGGCCGGGCTGGGCCCTGCGGTCACCGGATCCGGCACCGGCGTCGCCGGCGCTCCGACGGCAACGGCCGCCACGCCGTCCAGCCCAGCGGGCGCCCCGCCCACGGTGACCCGGCCGGCAACGAAGCCGGACCGGCTGCCGCCGATCCCGAAGGCCGCGATCCCGGTCAAGGCCGCCGACCTCCCGCGCAAGTTCACCCGGCTCCATCCAGGCAAGGTGACCCCCGCCGAGGCCAGCAGCGGCCGGATCACGGACGACGGCGCAGCGGGTCAGTACGCTCATTTCCGCTGGAACGGTTTCGCCACCACCATCGCGTTCGTGGCCTACGCCGGAACACCGGAGCAGCGCTGCCGAGTGGTTCAGCAGCAGGCGAGGCAGGCAGGCGGCCTTCCCGTGTCCTGCCAGAAGCGTCCGGACGGGACCATTGTGATCACTTTCCGGGGGCAGGGCCCGGCCGCCGACGGCGGCGTGACCAGCCAGGGGGCAACGCTGTTCACCAAGAACGGCTACGAAATCTTCATCCAGTCCTACAACTCCGGAGTGATGAAAGAAGGACGCACCCTCGCCGCAGAACCGCCGTTCAGCCTGGCCCAGCTGACGCGGGCTGTCACCAGCGACGTCTGGTTCTGACCTAGAATGCGGCCTGATGACCGCACCCCGACCGCGCAAACTTCGCAAGGACGCCGCGGAGAACGCTGAACGGATCATCGCGGCAGCCGTCCGGGCCGGTCTGGCCGAGGGCAGGTTCGTGCCGATGGAGAAGATCGCCGCCGAGGCCGGGGTCGGGGTCGGAACGCTGTACCGCCGCTACCCGAACCGGGAGGCGCTGCTCGAGGCGATGGCGGTCCGCGCCTACCGCCTGATCCTGGCGGAGGCGGAGGACGCCCTGGAATCCGGCCAGACCGGCCACGACGCGATCAGCCGGTTCCTGCACCAGACGTTCGCGCATCGCGACGAGCTGGTGCTTCCGCTGCACGGAGCGCCGATGACCGAGGGCACGGAGTCGGCGGAACTGCGCGCGCGGATGCGGCAGACGATGTCGGCCATCGTCGAGCGCGGCCATCGCGACGGTTCGGTGCGCCCGGACGTCCATGCGGGGATCGTGGTGCGTTTCGGCGCGATGCTCGCCCAACCGATGTCGAACGTGCCGGACTGGCCGAGTGCGGCCGCGGAGCAGCGCGCGGTGTTCCTCCGCGGCATCGCACCCGATCCCGGCTAGGCCGACGCAGCAGCCCGTACGCCGGTGCGCTCGGCCACCCACCGCGCGAAGTCGTGCACCTCGGGAACGAGGCGGCGCGTCACGTCGAAGTCCGCGCGGTAGGCGGGAACGGTCCGGAACCACCGGAACATGGCGCGCAGGTCCTCGTCGTCGCCGAGCACGTCGAGCGGCAGCTCCTCGTACCGGGTCGGCCGGCCGTGAGCCGCCGCCGTGCGTTCGGCCACCTGCGCCATCGTGAGCTCGTCGCCCCCGAGTTCGACCGCATCATCGACGACCGCCTCCGGCTGCAGCAGCACCCGCGCGGCGGCAGCGCCGATGTCGCGAACAGCGATCATCTGGAGCGGAACGTCGGACGGAACCGGCAGCCGAAGTACCAGTTCGTCACTTTCGCCGGCGGCGAGCTGCGGTGACAGGTTCTCCATGAAGAACGTCGGGCGGAGGAACGTCGCCGGCACCACCTGGCTGAGCCGCCGCTCGACCTGGTACTTGCTCTCGAAGTGCGGAATTCCCGTCGCGCGTTCGGCCCCACCGACGGACGAGTACACGACGTGCGGCACTCCCGCACGCGCTGCCGCGTCCGCGACCGCCACACCGCGGCGCACTTCGCCCTCGGTTCCGTCCGATCCCTCGAACGTCGTCATGAAGAACAGCGCCGCGACATCGGTGAGTCCTCGCTGCAGCGACGCGCTGTCCTGCTGATCGGCGGCGACGACGTCGACGCCCCGGGCTTCGAGCGCCCGCGCGGCGGCCGAGGCCGGATCGCGGACGAGCGCACGCACTGCCTGCCGTTGGTCGAGCAAGGCCTCCACCACGCTGCTGCCCTGCTGCCCGGTCGCGCCGATGACGGCGATCGGGTGCTGAAGGTGATTCATGGGTCTCCCATCTGAGTCGATGATCGGGTAAACGGAAGAAATCTTCCGCTTATTCCCCTAGCATGGGCGCATGCTTCTTGACGCCCAGTCGGACGGCTATGCGGCCGCCACCCGACCTCACAACTCCTCCGTGGAGCAGCGACCAGCGCGAGTCGCCGCCATCACCAGCCCCGAAGACCTCGCGCCGGCCCTGGCAGCGGTGGCACTGCTCGAGCAGTCCTCGGGGGCAGCGCTCGAGATCGTTCCGCAGGCAACTGGCCACGGCGCCGGCGCTCCGGTCGGCGACGGCGCGGTCCTGCTCGACACCTCAGGCCTCGGCCAGGTCTCCATCGATCCGGAGGCGCGAGTCGCCACCGTGGGGGCCGGCGCGACCTGGGCCGCAGTGAACGCCGCCGCCGAACAGCACGGCCTGCTCGGGCTCGCCGGTTCGGCGCCGAGCGTGTCCGTGTCGGGATACACCTTCGGCGGCGGCATCGGCTGGCTCGTCCGGCGGAACGGGCTGGCCAGCGGAGCACTACGCGCCGTGCACTACGTCGACGGGAACGGTCGCTACCGGGTCGCCGCTGACGACGCGGCCGAGGAGACCGATCGCGCGGCGATCTGGGCCTTTCGCGGAGCGGGCGGTGTCGGGATCGCGCACACGTTGCAGTTCGACCTCGTGCCGGCTCCCGACCTGCACGCCGGCGCACTGCTGTGGCATGCCGACGCACTGACGGAGCTGATGGCCGCTTGGTCGACCCGGATCGGGACCGTCGGCGGCAGCGTCTCCTCCAGCATCGCAGTGCTGCACGTGCCGCCGCTGCCGCCGTTCCCGGAGGAACTGCACGGCAAGGTCGCTGTCCACTTGGCGATCGCCGATCCCGACGGCCCCGCCGGCGCAGCCTCGTTGCTCGACGCCATGCGGGCCGCGGCGACACCCGTGTCCGACACCTGGGGCCCGACCGACGCCACCGGACTCACGCGGATCCATCTCGACCCACCCACAGCGACCCCGGCCATCGGTGACGCGCGTTGGCTGGACGCGTCCACCCCCGACATCGCCGCGGCGCTGCTCACGACCGCGGCCGGAGACGACGCCCCGATCGTGATGATGGAGATCCGGCACGTCGCGGGCGCACCGACCGGCCGCAGCGGAGCCGTGGTGGCCCCACCGGGCGACTTCGTCTACCACGCCGTCGCGCCGCTCGGCCGGTTCCCACGCGAGCGCATCGAAGCAGGCTTCGACCGGGCCCGATCCGTCTGGTCGACGGCCGACGCCGGCTTCACCCCCGGCTCGTGGGTCGAGGGCGCCGCGACCGTACCCGAAGCACTACCGGCGGATGTCCGGGTCCGGGCCCGAGCGATCGCGGACACCGTCGACCCCAGGGCCCGCATCCGGCGTTCCCGCCTGCTCGGATGAGGGCACGGAGTACGACAGGCCGGCTCGGTGGCCGGAGCACGACCGCGGCGACCGGCGTACCCGGCTGTCTCAGCCGCTTCTCCGGCGCGGCTTCGCCGAACGCGGTGGAACCGAGCGCATGTGGTCACGGACGACGGTGAGGATGCGCGCCAGATTCTCGACCTCATCGGAGGCGAGGGGGGCGAGGAAGAGCTGCCGCAGCACGTCGATGTGCCCGGGGAACACCGTGGAGAGCACGTCCCGCCCTGCCGCGCTGATCGTCACGACGACGCCTCGGTCGTCGTCGACGGACGGGCCGCGGGAGACGAGCCCGGCCTTCTCGAGCTGTCCCACCTGGTACGTCAGGCCGCTTCGGCTGTACACGACACCGTCGGCCAGCTCGGTCATCCGGCGACTGCCGTCCGGTGCGTCTCCGAGGGTGGCCAACAGCTGGAACTGGACGTAGCTAAGGTCTCCCGCGTCAAGCAACTGCTGCTCCACGGTGTGCCGCAGCAGGCTGCTCACCTCGATCAACGCGAAGTACGCGCCGAGACCAGCCGGGTCGAGCGCGGACGACGTCTCCTCTTCAGCCATGTCGGCATCTTAGTTGCTTCGAGTTCGAAGCAGTGTTACGGTTTCCATATGCTTCGAATTCGAAGCATCCTCTCTCTCCACGGAAAGAAGTTCGCCATGAAGGCAGTACGGTTCCACGAGTACGGCGACGCCGACGTGCTCCGGTACGAGGACGTGGACCTGCCGGTCCCCGCCGCCGGCCAGGTGCGGATCAAGGTCGCCGCGACGTCGTTCAACCCGGTCGACGCCGGGATCCGGGGCGGCGGCCTGCAAGGGCCGTTCCCGGTGGCGCTGCCGCACACGCCCGGCATCGACGTCGCCGGAGCGGTGGATGCGATCGGCGCCGGTGCCGACGGCCTCGCGGTCGGGGACGAGGTCATCGGGTTTCTCCCGATGGTCGGCGCCGGCGCCGCCGCGGAGTACGTCATCGCTGCCGCCGAGGTGCTGACGTCCGCACCCTCGAGCGTGCCGCTCGCCGACGCCGCGGCCCTGCCGCTGGTGGGCCTGACCGCGTGGCAGGCCTTGTTCGAGCTCGGTCAACTGACCGCCGGGCAGCGCGTGCTCATCACGGGAGCCGGCGGTGCCGTCGGCGCCTACGCGGTCCAGCTGGCGAAGAACGCCGGTGCGTACGTCATCGCCACGGCGAGTCCGCGCAGCGCGGACCGCGTCCGGGCCGCGGGAGCCGACGAGATCGTCGACCACACCGCGACCGATGTGGCCGGCGCGGTGACCGAGCCGGTCGACATCCTGCTCAACCTCGCACCGATCGATCCGCCGGAGTTCGCCAAGCAGGCAGCCTCGGTGCGGTCCGGCGGGACCGTGGTCAACACCACGGTGTGGATGCAGGCACCGAGCGACGAGGCGCGCGGCGTCCGCGGCCTCAACCTCTTCGTCCGCAGCGACGCCGAGCAGCTCGCCGGTCTGGTGGCCGCGGTCGACCGCGGCGACCTGCACCTCGACATCAGCCGCCGCATCCAGCTCGAGGACCTCCCTGCCCTGCACAAGGAAGCCGCCGACGGCGCCGTGTCCGGCAAGGTCGTCGTCCTCGTCTGACCCCGCACCGGGCCGGGCGGCCGGCCGGTTCCGGATCGCCGTCAGAGCGGCCGCATTCGTCGCTGAGCGCTGATCGATCGCGCTCAGCCGGCGACCGGCCTCGAAATTTCGGAGTGGCCCGCGGCTGTTGCCGACGCCGCCCGGATTCGGTGTCATCGACCTACGTCCCTTCGCCGTCGTGGGCCGGGACGGAGAACACCTTTCGCACCGCCCCACCGAAGGAGTTCGATCGTGAGGTCAACCAGAGGAACGAACGCCGCGCTGGCCGCCCTGCTGGCCGCCGGCACACTGCTCACCGCCCCGTCCGCGCAAGCCGCCGAGACCGGCGCCGCCACCGAGTCCAGGGAATCGGCCGGCGATCTGTCCCGCGCCCAGCGCCCGCTGGTCGAGGCCGCGGAGAAGATCCGCGCCGCGGTCGACGACGGTGCCCACCCGGGCTTCGCCGGAATCGTGCTCGAGGACGACCACGTCACGCTGTGGTGGAAGGGCCGCGTCCCGCCCGCGCTCACCGCCGTGGTCGCCCGGGTGTCCCGCGCGGTTCCCGTCCGCGTGGCAGCGGCCGCGCACTCGCGGGCCGAGATCGCCGCGGCCGCCGCCAAGGTTCGCGCCTGGCTGCACGCGAACCCGGGCACCGGAATCCACGGTGTGAAGAGTGCCGGCGACGGCAGCGGTCTGGTCCTCGCCGCGCGGCCGGGCTCGACGGCCCGCTCGACCGGCATCGCGCCGCTGCGGGCCGCCGCCGGCGTACCGGTGTCGGTGCGGCAGGAGGAGCCGATGACGGAGGTCTCCCGACAGGACGACGCGCCCCCGTGGTCGGGCGGCACGCGCACCTGGAACCAGACCGCGGGCACGCTCTGCACGTCCGGGTTCGGTGTGCGGGACAGCGCCAACCGCCGCTACATCCTGACCGCGGAGCACTGTGGGCAGGTCGGCAGCCGGATCACCGACCGCACGGGTGAGCTGATCGGCACCACCAGCCGCGGCCACGACGACCACGACATCGGCCTGGTACCGGCCTCCAGCGGCAACACCATGTACGTCGGCGGCGGCAACAGCAACACGAAGGTCCCGGTGACCGGCTGGGGGCACGTGTTCGTCGGCCAGTACCTGTGCCAGTCCGGCGTCAGCAGCGCCGAGGCGACCGGTGGCCCGGTGTGCAATCTCAAGGTCATCTTCTTCTGGCAGGACCGGGAAGATCTCGTCGAGGCCGAGCAGACTCAGGGTCTGACCGCGGCCCGTCCCGGTGACAGCGGTGGTTCGGTGTACTCGACCGCGTCCGGCGGCGTCGTCACCAACGGCACGGTGACCCGAACGGCTGGAGCTCGCATCGGTTTCCAGGACTTCGCGACCGCCAACCGCGACTTCGGCGTGACCATTCCCTGAGCGCAGCCGCCCTGCGGCCGGCCGCCGGTTCCGGGGGCCGGCCTCCGGGTGTTGTGGTGGTGCCAGGTGTAAGCGGCCGCTGACGGCGGTAAGTTCACCACACCGCCGGCCAGGGCGGCCCGCGAAGCGCCGACCCAGGTGGCATCATGAGCCGATCCAGCAATGCGACGAGACAGCACGACCTCGGCAGCCAGCTCTACACCGAGCCATTCCACCTCGCGCTGCGGGCAGCGATCCGGGCGCGCGGGCTGACCCTTCAGCGGTTGCGGGACCATCTGGCTCGTCGGGGGATCACCGTCGGTCTGTCCAGCTTGAGCAACTGGCAAACCGGTCACGCCCGCCCGGAGACAGCCAGTTCGTTGCGGGCGGTGCGGGGGCTGGAGGACATTCTCGACCTCCCGCTGGGCTCGCTGCTGCGGCTGCTGCCCGCCGCACCCGGTCCGGGCGAACTGCGACGAGCCAAGATGGTGGACATCGCGCCGGTCGCGGAACTGGTCGGCGCGGTTCCCGGCGCGCTGAACCGTGACCTGGAGTTCGTGAACGTCCAGCACCGGCTCACGATCGACGCCGGGCGGCGCAGTACGTCGATCTGGACCCGTGCGGTGGTTCGCGCGCTGCGCGACGGTGTGGACCGCCACATCGCGCGGTACTACGGCAACCCGGGCACCGTACCGGCGCTGGTCCGGCTCCGCCGGCTAGCCAACTGCCGGCACGGCCAAGTGGTGCATCACCCCAGCGCCCCGGCACTGGTGTACGAGATCCTGTTCGATCACTCGCTCGGCAAGGGCGAGACGTGGGTGTTCGAGTGTGAACTGTTCGATCCGACCGCGGGTGTGTCCTACGAGTTCGCCCACGGCTTCCGGTACCCGACCGAGCAGTACCTGCTCGAGGTGCGGTTCGACCCCCGCGCCCTGCCGGTCGCGTGCTACTCCTTCGCTCAGCGAGATCTCACCGATGAGCGCCACGTGACCGGCGACCTCCACCTGAGCACGCACAGCACCGTCCACCTGGTCGCATCGGCGGTGACCTCGGGCGTCCTGGGGATCCGCTGGGAGTGGCAGGACGACTCCGAAGGCACCTGATCACCAACCGCCGCCGGGCCGGCGTGCCGCAGCTCGGACAAGCCGCGGCACACCGGCTACGACTGGTATCAGTAGCTCAGCGTTCCTTTGACCAGGTAACCGCCGTTGCCGGACTGCGGAGCGAACAGGATCAGGAAGCAGGTCCCCTTCTCCAAGCCGGTGGCCAGCGTGTGGCTCGGCGCCTTCTTGGTGAAGGTCTGCACATCACCCAGGTCCGAGCCCTCACACTGCTCGACAAACACCCTGGTGTTCTTCTCCAAGGTGGTCAGGTTCAGCGTGACGTCGCCGCCAGTGGAGACGTAGGTCCCGCCGGAGCTCCAGGACTTGCCGGTCACCAGATGCTGGTACGGCTGAGTCTGCGCCGGCGCGCTCGCGTGCGCGGCCGACGGGGTCACCGCCAGCGCCGTCACAGCCAGCGTGCTCCCGACGACGGTACGAATCTTCATGAATGGCTCCTCGCAGTGGCTGCATACTGGGTATTCACATACTCAGTATGCATTGCGAGAGCATGCCCGTCCAGGCCGTCTCCGTCGGCGACCACACCTCGGCGCTGCAAGTCGTCCGCGGAGCCCATGCGCCGGGGGACGCGATCAGCGCATCAGGCCGTACTCCCACGCCCAGACGGCGATCTCGGTGCGGTTCCGGGCGGCGATCTTGCGTTGCACCGAGGCGAGATGCGACTTCACGGTGGACAGCGAGATCATCAGCTCCGCGCTGATCTCGGCGTTGGTACGACCCCGGGCGACGGCCTTGACGGCGTCGAGCTCGCGGTCGGTCAGCGCCGGCCTGGGGCTGCGGACGTGGCCGCTGGTGGTGCTGAAGTGGGCCAACAGCCGGGTGGTGATGGAAGGAGAGACGAGGGACTCGCCGTTCGCGGCGGCGTGCACCGCCTCCACCAGCAGCCGGGGTCCGGCGTCCTTGAGCAGAAATCCGCGGGCGCCGGACCGGAGGGCCTCGTGCACGAGTTCGTCGAGGTCGAACGTGGTCACGATGAGCACCCGGAGCGGGTGAGCGACGCCCTGACCGGCCAGCACCCGGGTGGCGGCCAAGCCGTCCATCAGTGGCATCCGGATGTCCATCAACGTGACATCGGGGCGCAGCTGCTGAGCGAGCTCCACCGCGCGCTTGCCGTCCTCGGCCTCGCCGACGATCTCGAAGTCCGGCTCCCGCTCGAGGATCAGCCGGAACCCCGCCCGGACCATCGCCTGGTCGTCGGCGAGCAGGATTCGCAGCGTCACGGCGCCGTTCTCCTTTCCGGCGGCTGGGCCGCCACCACACCGCCCGGCAAGGGAAGCTCGGCCAGGACCCGCCATCCGTGCTCGCCGTGTTCCCCGACCGTCAGTCGTCCGTCCAACGCGTCGATCCGCTCGCTCATTCCGATCAGTCCGTAGCCGTCGGCCGAGTGACGGTTGCGGCCGCGGCCCTGCCGCGTGCCGTCGTTGCACACCTCGACCCGCAGGCAGTGCCGATCGGCGGCCGGTTCCACGGTGACAGTGATGCGTCGAGCGTCCGGCGCATGCTTGCGCACGTTGGTCAGGGACTCGAGCAGCACACGATGCACCGTCGACACCGTCTCCGGAGCGACCGAGAGGCCGGCGAGTTCGGGCGCGAGCCGCAGCCTGACGGCCTTGTCCCCGTCGATGGCCGCCTCGATGGTCTCCACCAGGTTCCCGGCCCTGGGTGGAAGCTGCTGGTCGGGGCTGCGCAGCATCACCACCAGCCGCCGTACGGCGCTGAGTGCCTCGGCCCCGGCCCGCTCGATCTCTCCGAGCAACTCCCGCTCCTGCCCGTCGGCGAGCACGACCTGGGCCGCCTGGGTGCGCACCACAACCCCCGTGATGTGGTGGGCGACCAGGTCGTGCAGCTCCCGGGCCAGCGCGAGCCGTTCCCGGTTCCGCGCCGCGATCTGGGCGGCCTCGCGGCGGGCGTCGGCGTCGCGCAGGATCAGTCCGACCGCCACGCCGACACCCCACAGCAGTGCCCACAGGACGGCGACGGTGAGGTTGACCGAGACGAAGCCGTGCCGCAGGACGGGCGCGATGACGACGATCAAGCCGCCGGCCACCGCGATCCCGCCGGCTTGCCGCGGCCGCAGCTGGTGACAGCTCGCTCCGATCAGCAGGATCAAAGCGAGCGTCTCGGTGTCACCGGCGAGCCGTCCGCCCGGCTTGGCGAGAAAGCCAATCAGGCTGCACACCAGCGAGAGGACGATGGCGGCCGTCGCCAGCTGCGCGAGCATGCCCGGCCGCCAGCGCCGGAGTACCGCGAGCACGCCGATCGCCGCGCCCGCGCCGAAGTACAGGATCTCCCCCGCCGGCGGCGAGTCCTCCAGCACCAGGCGTCGGACGACCTGCTCGATGTTCAGGCCGAGCAGGACGACGACTTCGGCGATGAACAGGCCCCGGCGCAACGGCCTGTTGGTGGCGAGGATCACCGAGTCGTCGTCCTTCCGTACTGGGAGTCTGGCGCCCAGGGGATTCGGCGTCAGCGGGGTTCTGCGTCGGCTGTGCAGTGGTAGCTGTGTGTGGGGCGTTGGCCGGTGGTGAGGAAGGTGGTGACGGCGTGTTTGGCGCACTGGTTCTTGCCGGCAGGGTAGACGCCGTGGCCGCCTTGGTCGGCGGTGACCATGGTGGCACGGTGGCCGAAGGCCCGCAGGAGTTTGTGGGCGCCGGCCAGTGGGGTGGCGGGGTCGCGGAGGTTTTGCACCAGCAGCACGTTCGCGGGACCTTGGTCGGTGATGCGGACCGGGGGTTGGGTGGGTTCGGGCCAGAACGCGCAGGGCTGGATGTTGGCGCCGGCCGCGCCGAACAGGGGGTAGCGGATCCGGTCGATGGCGACGTTGCGCTGGTAGGTGTGGACCGAGCGTGGCCAGCGGGAGTCGTTGCAGATGATGTAGTAGCGGGCCGAGATCAGGTTGTCCGCGTCCTGGCCGGCGGTGGTGGCGGTGGTGGTGCCGGCGGGGACCGGTGGTTCCTGGCCGGCGTTCACGGCGCGCCAGATGCCGGCCAGGGTGGGGAACTGCTGCCCGCCGTACATGAAGACGAACGTCAGCAGCCGGAAGGTGGAGCCGTCGATGGTCTGGAGCGGTTTGGTGTCCAGGCGCGCGGCGAGTTGGAAGTATTTCGCGGTGACCTGGGCCGGTGTGCGGCCCAGGCCGTACTCGCGGTGGTTGGCTGCGGCGTACTTGGCGAAGTCGGGGAACCGGTCGGCGAAACCGCGCGCGAACAGGCGGTCGTTGGGGTAGTCCCAGCCGTCGGGGCCGACGTTGCTGTCGAGCACGATCCGGTCGCTGCGGTGCGGGAACAGCGTGGTGTAGACCGCGCCGAGGTGGGTGCCCCAGGAAGCACCGGCGAAGGAGATCTTCGCCTCTCCCAGCGCGACCCGGATCCGATCCATGTCGCGGGCGGTGTTCGCGGTGCTGGTGTGGGGCAGCATCCAGGCCGTCTTCGACGCAGCGCACTGCTGGGCGATCTGCTTGACCTGCGCGGCCCGCTTGGTGACGTCGGCCGCGTGGCGCGCGTACGGCGGAACGTTGCCCGCGGCCTGCTGCTCCACGCTCAGGTCACAGGTCACCGGCGTACTGCGGCCCATGCCACGCGGGTCCATCCCGATCACGTCGTAGCTGTCGCGCACACTCTGCGGCAGACCCATCGCGACCAGAAACGCCGGATAGTTCTGCCCCGGAGACGGCCCACCAGGATTGGTCAGCAACACCCCCCGCCGCTTCTCGGGCTTGGTGCTGGCCAACCGCGACACGGCGATGTCGATCATCCGGCCATCAGGCTTACGGTAATCCAACGGCACCTTCACCGTGCCGCACTGCATCCCCTCCGGAAGCGGCACCGGAGAAATCTCCACCGGACACTTACTCCACTGGATACCACCCGACGGTGATGCTTGCGACGCTGCGGCGCCGATCTTGGAGACTCCCGGGACCAGGGCGGTCACCACCGCGGCAATGGCAACCGTCAGCGGAATGGCTGTGCGTCTCATGTTTCCCTCCGAAAGGCGCTGTGAACGCCGCCAGTCTTCGGGAGTCACTCGTGGCAGACACCCACCCGCAGACCATTTCGCCCGGCCGAAAGTACTAGACGGCCGCGAAGCGGGCTGCGGCTGGTAGCGCTGAGCCGATCGTCAGGTCCAGTAGAGCGAGCGGGCTGCTGGGAGATGATCTGCCAGCGCGATGTCGAACCAGGTGCGCAGCTCACGCATCTCAGCTGCTGTGTACACGTACTTGACGGCGCCGAACTTGCCGAACTTGCGGCTGCGACGCTCAGGGTCCATCTCCAGCTTGGTGCGCGGGTACCAGGACTCCAGCACCTCCTTGCTGCCCGGCGTGAAGCGGTGGGTGATGCACTCGACGGTGAGGTCGGCGTCGGCGGGCAGCGCTGCAGCCGCCGACTCGAGCAGCGCGGTGTACTGCTCGCGCCAGCCCTCCACCGGCATGATCGGAGCAATCGTCAGCCCCACCGGGTAGCCGGCGCGGGCCAGCGCACCCAGTCCCGCGAGGCGGACAGCGACCGGATCGGTGCCGCCCTCGAACCGGCCCGCGACGCTGTCGGCGTTGACCGAGGCACGGATGCGGGTGCGGCCGCCGTGCGGAAGGTCGAGCAGGCCGTCGACGGCGCCGTACTTGGTCGTCGCCCGCAGCTGCACCGGCCCGGGAAACGCGTGGGTGCCGACGTGCGTAATGGCCGCGGCGAGGCTGCCCGTCACCGGCTCGATACCGAGCGGATCGGTGTAGCAGGACGCCTCGTACGTCGTGCCCTCGCCGGCCCGCGCGGTACGGGTGGAGGTGACGGTGCCGCGCCCGACATAGGCGTCCATGCCGGCGAGAATGTCGTCGAGATCGGCGTACACGCGGGTGATCGGCGGCCCGCTGAGCGACCCTGCCAGGTAGCAGTACTGGCAGTGGGCGGGGCAGCCGCGGGCCAGGTCGAGTCGCCAGTCGGCGCTGGGCGCAATCGGCTGCAGTTTGCGTGCCGAGGGCGGACTGACCACGACGGCGAGCGTGGCCTTGGCCCGGGCGTAGGCTGCGCGCTCGTCCTCGCCGCCGAGCCCGCTGATGCGGTCCGAGCGCAGCAACGTGATGTCGGTGACGCCGGCGGCCTCGACCCGGGCGAGCACCTCGCGGGTGTGCGCGCGCTCGCCGGCCGAGCGCGTGACGAGCACGTGCTTGGGAGTCCACAGCTTCGGGCGGCGGGTGAACCGGAGATGTCCATTACCTTGTACAACACCGGGCCGAGCCTCGGGATGCCGTTCTGCGGTCTGCTGCGGGCGTGACCCGCGCCACCCCGGTGAGCGCCGATCCCGAAGGGCTCCCGACGTCAGCCTGACCGTGAGGATGGGCCGAGATAGGTCGCGCTCGGAGCTCCGGTATGGGCAGAGCGTTCGACCACGGCATCGACGGCGTAGACCTGCTGGATCAGAGTCGCGGTCAAGACCTCCGCCGGAGCTCCAGTGGCGACCACCCGGCCCTGGGCGAGCACCGCGAGTCGATCGCAGAACCGCGCGGCCAGGTTGAGGTCGTGCAGCGCTGTCACGACCGTGAGCCCGAGGCCGCGCAGGAGGGTGAGCGTCTCGAGTTGGTAGCGGATGTCGAGGTGGTTCGTCGGCTCGTCGAGCACGATGGTTTCCGGCTCCTGGGCCAAGGCCCGGGCGAGCTGGGCGCGCTGCCGTTCGCCGCCGGACAGGGTTTGCCACGAACGGTCGCGGTAGGCACTCATTCCGGTCACCGCGAGGGCGTAGTCGATCGCGGCGTGGTCGGCCCGGCCGAGTGGGGCGAAGGTACCGCGGTACGGCGTACGGCCGAGCGCGACGGTCTCGTCCACCGTGATGTCGGAGTGGACCTCCGGCGACTGCTCGACGATCGCCAGTCGCCGTGCGACGGTACGCCGGGCGGCGCCCCGCAGCGGCTGTCCGCCGAGCAGGACGGTCCCCCGGTCCGGGCGCCGAAGGCCGGCCAGGATGCGAAGCAGCGAGGTTTTGCCCGCACCGTTGGGACCGAGCACACCGAGCACCTCCCCCGCGCGCGCTTCGAGGTCCACTCCGTCGAGGATGCGGACACCGCCGGCCGTCCAGTCGATGCCGGAGGCAACCACGGCGGTCACTGCCGGGCCGCCTTGCGCAGCACGAGCGCGAACACCGGCGCGCCGATCAGCGCGGTGATCACCCCGACCGGGACCTCCCGCGGCGAGAACGCTGTCCGGGCAAACGCGTCGACCCAGATCAGGAAGATCGCCCCGCCGAGACCCGTCAGCGGCAGCAGCAACCGATGTGTGCCCCCGGCAAGCAACCGCGCGATGTGCGGCACCAGCAGCCCGATGAAGCCGATCGCGCCGGAGGCCGCCACGGCCGCCGCGGTCATCACGGCGGTGAGCACCATCAGCACGACCCTGACCTTGGTGACGTCGATCCCCAGCGAGGCAGCGGTGTCCCAGCCGAAAACGAACGCGTCCAGCGCGGGAGCGAAGAACAGGCAGCACAGGGCGCCGGCCACGATGACCACGGCAGCGACCGTCAGCGAGGGCCATCGCGCACCGCCGAGCGAACCGAGCAACCAGTACGTGAAGGCCCGCGTGGCGTCCGCGTCACCGTCGAGCATCAGCACCAGCGAGGTGAGCGCCGAGAAGAACTGCGACACCAGTACGCCGGTCAGCACCACCCGCGCGGGGTTGGACACCCGTCCACCACCGATGAGCAGCAGCACGATCGCGAACGCCGCCAAGGCGCCGGCGAAAGCCCCCGTCGACAGCGTGACGGCGCCGGATCCGAGGCCCAGGATCATCACCGACACCGCGCCCGTCGAGGCCCCTGAGCTGACCCCGAGCAGGTACGGCTCGGCGAGCGGATTGCGGGTGATCGACTGCAACACCGCGCCGCAGACCGACAAGCCCAGTCCGATCACGCCCGCGAGCAGCACGCGGGGCAGCCGCGACTCCCAGATCAGCGCGTCGATCAGCGGAGACGGCGCCGGAACGGGTGCCAGGTCGCCGAGCCGGAGATGACGCAGGATGATGCCCAGGACGTCGGCAGCGCCGATGTTCGCCGTACCGACGAACGCCGCCACCACAATCGAGACCAGCAGTGCGCCGCCGAACGAACCGATGAGCAAGGTCGAGCGCATCCGGCCGGCAAATCCCCGCCGGCCGGCCACCGGCTCCGGGTCGACGGTGTCGGCCGAGGGCGCCTTCAGGAGCTTGGTCATCGCCGCGCGAACACCACGACGTCGTCGTAGTGCCGCCAAATGGTCCCTGTCTCGCCGAACCCCGCGGCTCCGAGCGCCTGCAGGTGCAGCCCGAGCGGCGCATGCGGAGTAGGCGGCCGGTCCGCGAACCTGCGTTCGCGCTCGGCCAGCCGCTGCCCGAGCTCGGGGATCTCCACGGCGTCGGTCCACCACTCGTCCCAGGTCTGCGCTCCCCCGTCGTGCGCCAAGCGCTGAGTCTGCTCGTCATCCAGGGCGGCCAGTTCGGTGAGGAACGGCTGGGACCGCGGGTCGTAGCGCAGGTGATCGGCGTTCATGAACACGCCGTCCGTCGGCAGCAGCTCCCCGAGAGTCGCGTAGACGGCGACGAGCTCAGCCGGCTTCAGCCAGTGCAGAGCGGTCGACGACACGGCAGCGTGCACCGGGCCGGCCGGCAACTGCCTCACCCAAGCTGCTCCGGCGAGGTCCGCGTCGACCGCGGTGAAGCGGTCGCCGTACCGGCCGGTGAGCCAGGTCTCGGCGAGCGCGAGCAGGACAGGGTCGTAGTCGAGGCCGATCACGCGAGCCCCGGAGAAGCGCTCCAGGATCCGCCCGGCGAGACTTCCCGGACCGCACGCCAGGTCGAGCACGGTCAGCCCCGCGCCGTCGGCGGTGAACTCGTCCGACCCGGCACAGAGCTGCGCCAGCACGTCCCCCATGATCGCGAAGCGCTGCTCGCGGTGGTTGATGTAGGCGGCCTGCTGGTCGTCCCAGCGCTGGATGAGCCGCTCGATCGGCTTCGGCGTCCCGGTCATCGCGGCGCGCCCAGCCGCACGAGTCCCTGCGCGACCGCGGAGATCGCCTCGACACTGTGGATCGAGGGATCCATCGCCTGCCCTGGTACGACGATGAAGCGGTCGTTGCGAACGGCGTCCATCTTGTTCGTCAACGGGTCGCGCTTGAGGAACGCGATCTTCTCCTTGGCCGTGTCGCCCGGGTACCCACGGGTCAGGTCCGCCAGCACGATCGCGTCCGGTTTCCGCGCCGCGATCTCGTCCCAGCTGACCTCGGGCCACTTGGTCGAGGCATCGTCGAACAGGTTCTCGGCTCCGAGCATCTCCGTCACCGTCTGCGGCAGACCGCCCGGGCCTGCCACCGACGGCGTGGCCGACGACGCCGCGGTCGAGTAGAACCACACCAGCTTGGGCTTACCGGCGACCTTCTGCGCGAGTTCCTGGCCCTGGTCCACGACCGCCTGCTGATCGGCGACCAGCTTCTCCCCCGCCTCCCGGACACCGAAGATCCGGGCGATCGCCCGGATCTCGTCGAACAGCATCTCGAACTTCGCACCGCCCGCCACGGACGCGTGGTAGGTGCAGTCGAACTCGGTCAGGTACGTCGGCACCCCGAGCTTGTGCAGCTCGGCCCGCTCGCCGGCGTTCTGCGCGGTCAAGAACGAGGCGAACGACGAGTAGACAAAGTCCGGCTGCGCCTCGAGCAGCGTCTCGTGCTTGAGCAAACCCTTGCTGAGCAGCGGAACCTTCCGGTACGCCGCCGCGATGTCGGCCGGCACCGGATCGGTCTCGTACGCCGTACCGGCCAGCCGGTCGCCGAGCCCCAGCCGGATCATGATCTCCGTCGCGGACTGGTTGAGCGACACCGCCCGAGTGGGCGCGCGCGGCACGGTCACCTTCGACCCACAGTTGTCGTAGCTGAGCGGGTAGGCGTCCGTCCCGTCCTGCGCGCCGGCCGCCTCGACGGTGGCGGGGGCCTCGGTGCCACCGCACCCCGCGACGGCGAGTAGCGCAGCAGTCACTACGCTAATGATAGTCGTTTTCATTTTCACGACCGGAGCTTAACCGGTCATCCCGGCACCTGGTCAAGGTCGCGTGACGGACCGCACGGCGACGACGCGGAGCCCGTCTGGCCGTTAGCTGTCAGGGGCGCCTCGGTGCGCAACTGCTGGGCAGAATGCTTCCGATGAGGCGGTTCGAATGATCGACTGGCGGCAGGCTCTGCCCGCGGCGCTGACGAGCTTGCTCGCGCTCGTGGGCGGCATCGTGCTGCTCGCCCACCCCTCCGACTTCGCCGCGGATCCGGTCATCCGGCTGCTCGTCATTGGGTTCATGGCCCTCTGCGCTTCGCTCTTGGTTCTGTTCGGCCTTCGGGTGCTGGGCGCATCGGACCGAGCAGTTCGCGGGGTGATCCCGGCCGGAACTCTGACCATGCTCGCCTGCCTGGTGGCCGCGCTCCACCTGAAGGGCCAGCTCTGGGGAAGCCTGATCGTCATCGTTGCCGAGCTCATCGGCCTCGTCGCCGTCGGCACCGTATGGACCCTGCTCCACCGCCGCCGAAGGCGCCGCAAACCGTCTGAAAGCGGTACCGGCCGCGAATGACGGCGCAGCGTCCGCGCGGACCGAGTGGCGGAACCCGCTCCAGATCGGCGACCTCCCGCGCACGCTGCCTTGCTGTCAGCTTGAGGACAACCCGGCCGTCGACGCGCGCGATCCCCGTACGTTGGCCGGGTGCGGACTCCTCTGGTGACATCGCTCATCTCAACGCTCATCCTGGCGGTGAGCGCATGCTCGGCTGAAAAGGGCTCAGCAGAGCAACCACCCCCGCCCGAACCGACGCAGACGCCGACGCCGACGCCGCTACCGAAACGCGAACTGGTCGTCTGGGCCGACACGATGTGCTCGGCGGTCGCGCGACTCGACAACGAACGCGCTGCACTGACGACGATGAACGCAGAGCTGAAGGAGCCGAACTTCGGGTCGATGGCGGCCTACTCCTACCTCAGCGGCAAGGCATCCGCGATCGAATCGCTCGTCGGCACCCTGGCCGAACTGAAGCCCAGCAGCAACGCCGCGGCGGACAAGCTCGCCGCGGAGTACCGACGCAAACTGGCGGCGATCAGCCCGCAGGTCACCTCCCTGGCCGGCGCTTTCGGCGACAGCTACAACCTGCCACTCGCCGAGCAGGTCCGCCGAGCCCGGCAGGTCGGTGCCTTGATCGCGACCGTCAAGCCGACCGGGCCCGACCTCCCCACGCTGATCAAGACCGATCCGGCCCTCGCCGTCGCGTACCACCTCGCGCCTAGCTGCACGCCGCTGTCCCCGTCGCCCTCGACCAGCAGCACCGCACCGACTACACCGCCGACCACTCCGCTACCGCTCGCAGCCGACGGCGAGAACTACCAGGCCTGCACCGACGGCAACTGCGAGGTACTGGTGAAACAGTCCGCCAGATTCGCAGTCAAGGGCAAGCTCCTCACGGTCACGGTGACCAACGGCGAGGTGAACGTGAGCAACCGAGAAGCGGACGGATCGGGCTTCACCACGGGCCTGACCGAGCAAGGTGGCAGCAAGTGGGGCTCAGCCGGCTCGATGACCGAGGGGAAGGTCAGCGGCCGCAACGCAACCGCGGCCGTACTTCGCTTCACCTCCGGACCATAGGAGTGCACCATAGACACCCAACCCCGCCTCGCCCGCGGTTGCCCGGGTGTCGGCTGCCGTCGCGGGCGTAGTACCGGCCGAAAGTACGGTCGCCGACCGCGGCGACCGTGCTTTGGGTTGGTGCTGCGCCCGCGGTGGAATTCCAGGATGAGAGCATGCCCAACGCAGACTCTCCTCCGGTGTTCCGTGCCCGGGGCTTGACCAAAAAGTACGGCCGTCGCGGCAAGCTCGCCCTCGACGGCGTCGACCTGAGCATCCCTCCCGGCCGGGTGATCGGCCTGGTCGGCCCGAACGGCGCCGGCAAGTCGACACTGCTGCATCTCGCCTGTGGCCTGATCGAACCGACCGCCGGCTCGTTGACCGTGCTGGGTTCGACGCCGGCGGCGAACGCTTCGCACCTGGCGCGCGTCGGCTTTGTCGCGCAGAACACGCCGGTCTACGGCTCGTTCACCGTGGCCGAGCATCTGGCGCTCGGCCAGAAGCTGAACCCAGCCTGGGATTCCGCCCTCGCCCAACGGCGGATCCGCCAGGTGGGACTGAACCCCAGCCAGAAGGCGGGCCATCTCTCCGGTGGTCAGCGAGCGCAACTCGCGTTGACGATCGCGGCGGCCAAGCGGCCCGAGCTGCTGATCTTCGACGAGCCCGCGGCAGCGCTGGATCCGCTCGCCCGTCAGGGGTTTCTGCAGAACCTGATGGAGTTCGTGCGCGAACTCGGCGCCAGCGCGGTCCTGTCCTCGCACCTGCTCGGCGACATCGAGCAGGTCTGCGACTACCTCATCGTGCTGTGCGACTCGCAGGTGCAGCTGGCCGGTGACACTCGTGACCTGCTGGCCGGCCACGCCCGACTGGTGGCGCCTCGCGCCGACTTCGACCGGCTGCCCCCGAGCGTCGAGGTGATCTCGGTCGAGCACAGCGCCGACCACAGCAGCGCGATCGTCCGCACCGGCCTCACATCCGGCCCGCTGCACCCGGTGTCGCTCGAAGAACTCGTCCTCGCCTACATGACCCGGGCTGCCGCCGGGGTCGAGGCCGCGAACTGGGAGGTCGCGCGATGATCTGGCTGACCCTGCGGCAGTTCCGCATCCAGGCCCTCGTCGGCGCCGGCGCGCTGGCCGTCGTCACGGCGTACCTCCTGTACTACGGCGGCGAGATCCGCGACGGGTACGACGTCTACCGAGCCAGTTGCCGCAGCGTGGCCGACTGCGCCCAGGCGACGAGTCAGTTCCGCAGCGCTCACCAGAACACCCTGTTGTTCCTCGCGACCGGGCTTGCCCTGGTTCCGGCCGTGATCGGAGCGTTCTGGGGCGCACCGATGATCGCCCGGGAACTCGAGAACGGCACGCACCGGCTGGTGTGGAACCAGAGCGTCACCCGTCGGCGCTGGCTTCTCACCAAGCTCTTGCTGGTCGGTACGGCGGCCCTCGTGCTCACCGGTGGCTGCGCCGCTGCGCTGACCTGGGCGGCCCAGCCGTTCGACGAGGTCGTCCAGGACGACTTCCAGGCGTTCGTCTTCGGCGCGCGCAACATCGCGCCGATCGGCTACGCCGCGCTGGCTTTCACGTTCGGCACGGTCGTCGGACTCGTCCTGCGCCGGACGCTGCCCGCGATGGCCGTGACGCTCGTCGTCTTCATCGCCTTCCAGTTCTTCTTCCCTACCGTGATCCGGCCCGGTCTGCTGCCGGCCGACAAGATCACGCTGCCGATCACGGCCGCAGCCGTCAACCAGGCGCAGAGCCTGGGCAGCATCGGCGGGGGCTCCGTCGTCAACGGCCTGAAGATCCCGGGCGCGCCGGACGCGTGGATCGCCGAGACCAGCCCGATGCGCACCGCGGACGGCAAGGATCTCGACGGGACCCGGTTCAACAAGTGTCTCGACAGCCCGCCCAAGACGGGCGCGAGCGGCACGTTCGGCGACGCGGCGGTATGCCTGGCCAAGCTCGGCCTTCACGTCGATGTGCGCTATCACCCGCGCAGCCGCTACTGGCCGCTGCAGTGGCTGGAGACCGGGACCTACCTGGTGATCAGCGGACTGCTCACTGCGTTCGGCCTGTGGCGGATCCGTCGCCGGGCGAGCTGACCAGGTGGTTCTCCCAGGCCCAGACCGCGATCTCGGTCCGGTTGCGCACCCCGAGCTTGGCCTGGATCGCCGCCAGGTGACTCTTGACGGTACTGAGTGAGATGAACAGTTCGGCGGCGATCTCCTGGTTGGTGCGGCCTCGCGCGATCGCCCGCACCACCTCGAGCGCCCGCCCGGACAGCTCTGGCGACGGCATCCCACGACCGCGGGGTGCCGTCGCGTTCAGGTGGCTGAGCAGCCGCAGGGTGATCGACGGCGAGACCAGTGCCTCGCCGTTGCAGGCGGCGCGCACAGCCTCGACCAGCAGGGCCGGCCCGGCGTCCTTGACGACGAAGCCGGCCGCACCGCCGCGCAGCGCGCCGTACACGTACTCGTCGAGGTCGAACGTGGTAACCACGACGACGCGGATCGGATCCTTGACCTGCGGGCCGGCCAGTGCGCGCGTGACCTCGAGCCCGTCGAGTTTGGGCATCCTGATGTCGACCAGGCACACGTCCGGCCGCAACCGCCTGGCCAGTTCGATCGCCTCGGCGCCGTCCGCGGCCTCCCCGACGACGGTGATGTCGGGCTGGTCTTCCAGGATCAGCCGCAGCCCTCTACGGATCATCGCCTGGTCGTCGGCGAGCAGAACCTTGAGGGTCATCTCGGCTCCTCGATGGGCAAGCTCCTGGCGGGCGCGGTTCGGTGGGGAACAGGCAGGGTGGCGCGGACCGACCAGCCCGGTACGCCGGGCCGCGGGCCGGCGTACAGGAAGCCGCCGAGCGTTTCGACGCGTTCGCGCATGCCGATCAGTCCGTACCCCGCGCGGTGGTGAAGGCGGCCCGGATTCGCAGGGGCGTTGTCGGCGACCTCAACGGTGACCGCTTCGGCGTCGCGGGCGACAGTGACGTCGAGCGAAGTGGCGTGGCTCGCGTGTCGCAGGACGTTGGTCAGCGCCTCCTGCACGATCCGGTGGACGGTACTGGTCACTTCCGGCGGCCAGTCGCTCTCGTCGTCGGGCATGGTCAGGTGCACCGGCGGGCCTTGCCGGCTGAAGCGTTCGACCAGTGCGGTCAAGCCTTCAGGCCTGGGCGTGGCGGGGGCTGCGTCGTCGGTGTCGCGCAACAGCCCGAGGACACGGCGCATCGCTGCCATGGCCTCGGTACCAGCAGCTTCGATCTCGATCAGCGATTCGGGCACCTTCTCCGGAGTACGCCGGGCGATGACCTGCGTCGCCTGCGTCTGGATCAGCATGCCGGTGACGTGGTGCGCCACGATGTCGTGCAGTTCCCGGGCAAGCTCCAGCCGCTCGGCCCGGCGTACCCGGTCGGCGAGGTTCCTGGCGCGGTCGTCGAGTCTGCGCAGCAACAGGCCGGTCCCGACGCCCGCAAGCCAGGCGGCTGCGGCGATGGCAGGGACCGCCGACGCGGGCTTGACGGCGAACTGGCCGGCGACGATCAGCAGGCCGGCGCCGGCGATGGCCCCGGCCTGCACGGGCGACAGAGCTCGTACTGCGGATCCGATGAGCACCGCCAAGCCGAGCACCAAGGCAGGTCCCAGACCGACGGGCAGCCGGGTGTCGGGCAGCAGCGGAACGAGGACCGCCAGCGCGGCCACGACGAGACCCGCGACCGCGGTCCAGAAGCGTTCCCGCCGGCGCACGAGCGCGACGCCACACACCACGACGGCGGCGACACAACCGGGAACCCAGTACGCCGCTCCCCAGGTCTGGGCGACCGCGAGCGACTGCACGGCGATGGCGACCAGGAAGGCGACCCCGAGCCCGGCGGTGGACAGGACCCCGACCCATCGGTCCGGAATGGTCACAAAGCTCAGACTACCGACTCACCGGCCAGGGCCTGGGGACGGCGAACGCGATCGAGAACGCGCAAGACCGGTCCCACGACGAGCGCGGCGACCATCCCCGTCGTGGCCAGGACCGTCACGGCAGTGGAGCCCTCGAACCAGGTGGCCCCGACGATCACGACGCCACCCACGGCGACCGCCGCGACCTGGCCGATCGGAAGCGTCCTGATCGCCGAACCGACGAGCACTGCCAAAGCCAGCGCCGTAACGGGCGCCGGCTCCTGCGGCAGATCCTCCGCGGCACTGAGCGACACGGCGACGGCAATCCCCGTCACGGCGAGGCCTGCAATCGTCGTCAGGAGCAACTGCCGCTCGCGCAGCAGCGCGAGGCCGCCGACGACGACCGAGACCGCAGAACAGAACACCCAGGAGGTGCCGCCCCAACTGGTCATCAGCATGAACGCCGTCCAGGCGATCCCCAGCACGAACACGATGGCGAGCCCGAGGTCGTACAACTTGCGAGTCATGCTGCTCAGGCTAGAAATCCTGCGCAGGCAGGGAACCGGCCAAAAGTACGGTCGCCCCTGGCGGCGCCCATGCTTTGGGTCAGTTCTGCAGGTCCGGAACGGCGGGTGGACTGGCCGCACTCAGCACATCGCGTCGGCCCCCTGAGCTTTCCATCGGTCTCCGACCCGCTACTTCAGTTCAGCGGAGGTCTTCCCGAGCAACCTGCGCGCGACGATCAACTGCTGAATCTGCTGCGTGCCCTCGAAAATGTCCAGGATCTTGCCGGTGCGCACGCGACGAGAGTGCCGCAACCTGCTAACCGGCCTCCGACCTGCGGTTACATTGGTCATCGCTGATGACTCGTCGTCGACGGTTGTCAGTGGCCGACGGACCTGTGACGGAGCAGAAGAGTGCGCTCTCGACGCCTAGTACGAACTTGCAGGAGACCCAATGCCGGAGGTCTTCGTGCGATGGCTCGCAACTGGCGTAGTACGAGCGATCCTTGACCGGTCTGCGCGCGGAGATCTCAACGCGCGCCGCCGGAGCTGACCTGTCGTGTATCGACGTAACGCGGGTGGCTGCTGTTTCGATCAGTCCTGTCCTGCGTGTGGTCAGCCTGCGTGTCCGAGGGGGGACACGCACCTCAACTACACGCTTGGAACTCCAACCTGCGACGTCGATCGGCAAGTCACCGGCCGACTGGTAGCCGGAAGGGCTCCCGGGCGAGTGGACCGTTAGCTCCCGTCCTCGATTTCATCTCCGGCCCGATTGCGTACTCGATGGCAAGGCTGCAGTTGTCCTAGAACGTCCGGACCGCCTCGAACCGATATTCCGATGGATCTTCGGAGCGCTTTCCTTGGCTCCTGTGCCTACCTGAGCCGGAACGCCCGCGTCGCTGTCCGACTTCTCCGCCGATCAGGTCACGACTGGACGGCCACGTCTACTTCGGCCTGTTCGACAAGGTCCGGCGTCTCGACCCAACCGCCGGTCGGCCAGAAGTAGATCGCTCAACTCCCGGTCTCCATCTTCGACCGGCCCCTCGGTTCCCGCGGCAGCGTCCTGATTCCCGACGCCACCATGTGCAAACTGACCGGGCTGCCCAGTCCTGACTGTCCCCACCGCGGAAGCCCAGCCGCGGGCTCCCTGCCCTCGCACCTATGGCATATGGATCAGGCGGTCGATCGGGCAGAGGGCCGAAGATGAGCGACTCCCGGTGCTCCAGGCTCATGGCGTTGTCCACCTCCGTTGTCGACCGCAACGATCTGCAGCTGGCCGCGGCGCCGTTGCGCCGTACGTGGCAGCAGGTGGTAGACGTCACGGGTGCGCGCTAGGTCGACCCCTCTTGGCCTGCGTCGCAGGAAAATAGCGCGTCCTGGATCAGCAGCCCGGATAGTGGCACTCCCCTGTGATCGCGACCGTGTGACGTGCCAGGGTCGTGCGCGATGTTGACCAGAGTCTTGAGGCCTCGGCTGGCGCGTCTCGAACGCACGACCGGACCTCGACTCGGGAACCTGTGACGGATTCTGCCGACTGGCTGAGGCCTGCCCGGGGTAGCGCGCGCCCCTTGCCTAGGGCGACACTGGCCAGCTGGGCACGTCAGCGCCTGAGTTGCTCGGGCCGGTCGACTTGGAGCTGGCTCGGGCCGAGAAGCAATTGCCCAGGGCCAAGGGGCATGCCGGTCGGTTCGAGGTTCGAGCTGAAATGGGACGGGCTTCTTCATGATCCTTGGAGAGCAGGCGTCTCAGCCGAACAGGACCAACAACGTGACCGCGACGACGTAGACGACGAGTTGGACGAAGATGAGCACACTGATCATCCTCGCGAGGTCGGCACTGCTCCAACAGGAGCAAGAATGCCCCTGCCCGATAGATTCTCGTCATGCACAATGTCGCAGTCGTCGCCGCTCATCACGTGAAGAGCCTCGAACTCGCGATCCCGGCTCAGGTGTTCGGAACCGCGAGCTCACAAGACAAAGCGGACGGGGCGGTGTTCGGCGCTCCGCTGTACGAAGTGGTCGTGTGCGGGGAGCGAGCTGACCTCGTCGTGTGTGGCCGCGGCGGAACAGAGCTGTACCGGATGACCGCGCCACACGACCTGACCGCGGCCCTGACCGCTGACACAGTGATCGTGCCCGGTGCACGCACAGACATCGAACCGTCCACCGCGGTGCTCGATGTCCTACGACAGGCGCACGACCGTGGTGCTCGGATCGCCTCGATCTGCTGTGGTGCCTTCATACTGGCGGCCGCGGGACTGCTCGACGGACGGCGGGCGACGACGCATTGGACCTCCGCCGGCGGCCTTGCTCAGCGGTTCCCTCAGGTCGAGGTCGACCCCAGCGTGTTGTTTGTCGATGACGGCGATGTGCTGACTTCGGCTGGGGCAGCGACTGGCCTCGACCTGTGCGTCCACATGGTACGCAACGACTTCGGGGCGGCCGTGGCAGCCGATGTTGCCCGCCATGTCGTGATCCCACCCCAGCGCGATGGCGGACAGGCACAGTTCATGGTTCACCGGGAACCGACCGGTGACAGCGGTGCCCTGCAACCGACGATGCGGTGGCTGCGAGACCATCTTGGCGAGCCGCTGACGCTGTCCGACATCGCTCGCCACGCGGCCGTCAGCCCGCGCACCCTCAACCGGCGCTTCCGCGAACAAACCGGAACGACGCCACTGCAATGGCTCCTCACTCAACGAGTACGGCACGCCCAAGAACTCCTGGAAACCACAGCCCTGTCTGTCGAAGAGATCGCCAGACACTGCGGCTTCGGCACCGCAATCAACCTCCGCCAACACTTCACCCGCCGAGTCCACCTGTCCCCACAGGCCTACCGCCACGCCTTCCGCGCCCACTGAGCGCCGGCCCGCGCACTGAAGGGTTCAGTCAACGGATTGTCGCCGACGTCGAGCGCCCGACTCCGCACGGAGCGACACAGGCCGCGGTCCGTCGCTCCCCCCGGCGCGCGCCGGCTGTCGTCGCTGTACCCGTACGCCGCAGGATGGGCACCGGCTCACCCAACGGGTCGGCAGGTCGCTCTGGCCGTGGAACGAGTCGATATCGCCGGGGTGATCGTGGACGAACCTTGGCAGGTCGCCGACGCTTTCGACCGTGGATTCCAGGCCAGAAGCGCAGCAACACGATCTTATGTCAGGTGCAAGTCATCCAGATGCTGCTTACACTCGCTCGAGCGGATGCCGGATCAGCTCGAGGCGCGGTAGCATGACCGGCTCGGTGGCGCTGTGGTTGATGATCCGCATTCTCATCGTCGGCGCAGCCTCCGGAGTGAGGCCGGTACGGCGTAGTACGAGCGCGATGCGGGCGGCGTCGTAAGGCAGGTCCCAGTGTGGGCCGACGCGGCCAGCACCAACACCCACAACACCGCCTCGCATCGTGTCCTCGCCAAGAACGGCTTCGAGCAGCACGGCTCCGCCCGCAACCACCTGCACATCATCGGCCCCTGGGACGACGCCGACCTCTACCAGCGCATCCTCAACAACCGCCCCAGGCGAACTCCCGAACTGACCGGCTATCCCACGTCTCGCTCGCCCCGGCACGCACGTTTCTAGGCTTGCGAGAACACCACGTCGGTGTAGTAGTTGCGCGCCTGGTACGACGAGGTCGGGAATACGCCCTGGCTGGTGGCGAACACGCCGTTGGGTGCCTGCACCGTCGAAGGCAGCGTCTGCAGTACGCCGTTCACCTTGGCCGCGGCCAGTCCTTGCTCTGTCGCGCTGAATGCCCCGGTCGGTGAGCTGTACGACGCCACGAAGGTCGTGTTGGCGGCGATGGACACCGGGGTCGCGAACCTGACCTCCTGCCAGCCCGAGGCGGACTCACCGGTGAAGGTCGCCGACGCCAACCGGGTCCCCGACGCGGTCCAAAGCGAGCCGACGTGTACGCCGGTGTTGTGGGTGCCCTTGAAGAACCGGATGCCGTGGATCCTGCCGGCCGCTCGGGCCTGGAACCTGACTCCGAGCTCCATCGAGGTCGGCTCGGTCGCCCCGAAGACCGGCGCGTCCTTGACGTCCCAGATCGTGTAGGTGTCGGGTTGGAACACCACGTCGGCCCAGTAGTTGGTGGTCTGGTAGCTCTCGTTCGGGAACACGCTCGCGCCGTAGGCGAACACGCCGTTGATATCGGCCGGCGCGTGCAGGACGCCGTTGTCGACGCTGTGCCCGGCGAAGAACGGTTGGTTGTATCCGTAGGTGCCGCTCGGGGTGAAGTACGACGCCACGTAGGTGGTGCCGGCGGCGATGCGCACCGGCTGGGCGAAGCGGACCTCCTGCCAGCCAGCCGCGCTTTCGCTGGTGAACTCTGCGGTGGCCAGTCGTTGGCCTGAGCTCGACCACAGGCTGCCGGTGTGGAGGCCGAAGTCTCCGGGCGCCTTGTAGAACTTGATTCCGAGCACGACGCCGGGCCGGTCGGTACGGAACCGCACGCCGAGCTCGAGCGGCCGTCCGTCGGAGTACCGCTCCACCGCCGGGCCGACCTCGTCGGCCCACAGCGAGCGCGGATAGGCGAGGGTCGGTGCCTGCGCGATCCGGAAGGTCCAGTCGCGGCTGATGGTGTTGCCCGCGGTGTCCCTGGCCCGCAGATGGGCGTCGCACAGCTTGCCGTACGTCCACGGCGCGTTCGGGGTGAAGGTCGCCACCTTGGCGGCGGCGTCGTACGTCATTCGGCCCGGAGTTCCCGCCTCGGTCCCACCCTCGTACAGCTGCAGCGTGCTCGCGTCGATGGTGTCGTAGAACTGCACCCGGATCGGGCGGTGCGGCCACACGCTGGTGGCGCCGTTGACCGGCGAGAGGGTGTGCCGCCCGGCCGGGAATCCGGGCGGCCGCCCGAGAGTGCCGATCAGGCTGGAAAAGCCGCCGTCGTAGGTGGCATGGAGCTTGGGTGATCCCCACAGGACCTGCGACAGCGCGCGGAACGGCTCCATCAGCCGGTCGGACTGGAACTCCTCGGTCTCGCGGTCGGGCAGGGTCCACAGGTGCAACTTGGCGCCCCGCAGCCCCGGGGTGTTCGGGTCCACCGTCTCGCCGTTGAACACACCGGGATGGAAGTTGTCGTAGATCGGTTTCGGTTCCGGCCGGCGAGCGCCCGGGTCGTGGTACAGGAAGTCCCCGTTGGAGTTGGATACCTGATAGCCGGCGTTCAGCAGTTGGCTCGGCGTGCGGCGGCCGGTCCAGTGGACCCAGTGCTCGACGATCACGTTGGTGTCCACCGGCTCGGTGACACTCGTGAGCAGGCCGTCGTTCCAGATCCGCAGCTGCCGTCCGTTCGCCCGCACGTGGTCGTTCATGTCGTTGATGAAGCCGTACAGCACGTCCGGCGGGACCGCGTCGGAGCCGAACCGTTCCCGCGCCTTGGCGCCGAGCTCCGGGAAGAGGTCGTAGCGCACCGGAAAGTCGCCACTGAAGTCCACGAGGTACTCGTCCGCGCCCAGGTGCCAGTACCGGGACGGGAAGTGGCCGAGCATCGGCGTGATCACGTCGTTCTTCGCGAACGTGTAGGCCGCGTCTTTGCTGAGATCGAGCGCCTCCGCCCGGCCCGGCAGCGCCAGGTCCGGCCTGGTGGCGAGCAACTTGCCCATGTGACCAGGCATGTTGGTCAACGGCACCAGACCGATGTTGTACCTGGCGGCGTAGGCTGCCATGTCCTTCATCTCGTTCAGCGGAGCGGTGTCGTAACCGGGTGAGAACCAGAGCAGGTTCATCTTCAGGTACGACATTTCTTGGATCTGGCCCTGCCACCAGGTGGGCGTGTAGTACTTGGCCGCGTTGGCCACCAGGAAGCCGCGGTCGGGATACTTCGGCCAGTCGCGGGCCACACCGCCCGGTACGACCGTTGCCTGCCGCAACCACTGGACGACGGTGCGGGTACCGTAGAACACCCCCGACTTGGTTCCCCGGACCTGCATCGAGGAACCGACCTGGAGCTCGTACCCCTCGTCGTTCAGCCCGATGACAGCGGCCAGTGTGAGCACGATGTCGCCGGCTGCCGGCGCCGGACTGGTCTGTTCGACGACGGTGACCGTTCGCCGGGTGACCTTGCGGAGATCCTCGGCCAGGACGTCCGCCGTGGTTCTGAGCGTCGGAGAGTGGGCGGTGCTCACGATGATACGCACGGTTGCCGGCAGCGTGTACTGCCCGGCGGCCGCGGTCCACGACTGCAGGTTGGGGATCGTCGGCGGCGGCAACGCGGCCGCTGCATCAGCCTGGGCGCCGGCAGGCGTCACCGTGCCGGTCTGAACCAGGCCGGCTGCGACGGCCGCACTCGAAATGGTCAGGAATCGCCTGCGGGGCATGCTCATGATGAACTCCGGGCGGTGGGGAGTATCTTCGAAATATCGAAGTTATATTCGGATAATCGAGGATACGATCAGACTCCGAGGGCGCACAAGACCTCACCGAAACTGCGTGACTGGCGTCCGAACTGCTCGCCGGTCCGCCCGGGCATCGCGTGCCGCGACAAACCATCCGCCTGCCTCCTCTTCAGGGGGCGAACCGGTAGGCCCAGGGCGTCACCCAACAGCGCGACCCGCAGGTGACCACCAAGCGCCAGCACCGGCGCCGAATCCCAACTGACCACCTGGGCCAATTGCCCCGGCCGCCCACTCGGGTGCGCGGCGCCATCCAGCACTCACCCGATCGAGTGTGCCGCAGTGTGCGCGCAATAATTGGAACGACATGACCGGCACCTTCGTGGATACCGTCGCCGGGGATTGCCGAGCTGACGAAGTCCGTCTGGTTGCGATGGGCCGCCGAGGCCGGCTACCGCTGCGCTTTCACCTTGAACACTCTGCACAACGCGCCGATGCTGGGTCGATGAACGGCTCGGCGACCAGATGACGCTGAGGTCTGCCAGTCGAACAACGATCCGAACGGATGGCGGCGCGCCACGCTTGGCCGATCGCTCACTCGTGGGGTTCTGACAGCGCCTTCCGGGGCATCAGCGCGACGATCGGGAGGCTGAGGGCGGTGACGGCCACGAAGACCACAAGGGTCACTTTCATCGCGTGGTCCAGTCCAGAGGTCGTTGCGTGGAAGAAGATCGACGTGACCGCGGCCGAGCCGATCGCTGAAGCGAGTTGCTGGATCGAGCCCAGCGAGCCGCTGGCGCTGCCGGCTTCGTCAGGCCTGGCGTCGCCGAGTGCAACGGTAGGGATGGTGGTGAAGCAGAGGCCGGTGCCGATGCCGATCACAACGAACGCCGGGGCCAGCGCCCAGAGGCCGAGGTCGGTCCCCGACTGGTTGACGAGGGCAAGGACCCAGCCGCCACCGACGAGAGACACGGCAAGGCCGATGAAGACGAGCGTACGGCCGAGCTTGGTCACCAGGCCGCCCATGGCGGCGAAGCTGGCGGCGATGAGCCCCGCAGTGAGCGGCACCAAGGCGAGTGAGGCGTCCCGCGGACTGGCGTGCAACCCCTCCTGCAGAAACAGCGACAACACGAAGAACAGGCCGGTGCTGGCGGCAAACGCGACCAGGCCCACGATCATTCCCGACGTGAAGCCTCGGTTCTTCAAGAGCGAGGGCTTGATGAGCGGATGGGCTGCGGTCCGCTGACGATAGGCGAAAGCCGCGAGCGACACGATGCCGACGGCAATCGAGACGACAGAGAAGGCGCTCCAGCCGTTGCTGGAGCCCTCGATCAGGCCGTACAGCAGCCCGAACATGCTCACCGAAAGCAGACCGGAGCCCCAGCCATCCACGATGGTCGAGCGATCGGCGTCGTCGTCACGCGGCAGGATCCTGGTGGCTATCACCAACCCGGCAACGCCAAGAACGATGTTTGCCAGGAAGATCGGCCGCCAGGACAAGCCGAACAGGTCGGCGTTGATGACGATTCCAGCCAGGACCGGACCGCCGACACTCGCGATACCGAGCACTGGACCGAACAGGCCGAACGCCTTGGCGAGCATGTCGCGGTTGAACGCCTTCGTCATGATCGCCATGCCTTGCGGGATGAGCAGCGCTCCGAACGCTCCCTGAGCCACCCGAGCGGCGACGAGCACAGCCGGGTCAGGCGCGAACCCGATGATCGCCGAGGCCAGGGTGAAACCACCCATGCCGATCAGGAACATCCTGCGTTGGCCGAACTTGTCACCCAGCCGTCCGCCGATCAGCAGCAGGACACCCATGGCCAGCATGTACGCCGGCCCCACCCACTTGATCAGACTCTCACCACCGCTGAGCTCCTGGGCGATGGTGGGGGCGGCGATGTTCGTGATCGTTCCATCGATCACGTCGATCGCGTCGGCAAGCAGCACCAGCCCAAGGATCGCCCACATCCGGCGTGTGGTGACTGTGCTCGGCTCGGTCAAGCTGTTCATGAGGAACATCCTTCGGTCCCGTTGGGGCGCCTCTCCGGGGCGACCTCTCATCCCTAGGACGAACACCTCCAACCCGATCCGACATCGCCTTCAAGGATTTCTCCTGGCTGGTCAGGCGGTTAGTCCGTGGGACTCAGGACGACGCCGTCGGCCGCCGCTCGCCCAGCGGCGACGACAATCCGCAGGCGCTACCGCAGTTGGTTGCGGCGGCGGATCAGATAGGCGGACTCGGCGGTGTTGGCCGTCAGGGCGATGGCTCTGTCGTAGGCGACGCGGGACTCCTGGCTACGGCCCAGACGACGCAGCAGGTCGGCGCGAGTGGCGTGGTACGGGTGGTAGCCGGTCAGCTTGTTTTCAAGCCGTTCAACGGCCGCGAGGGCAACGTCGGGGCCGTCGAGTTCAGCGACGGCGATGGCTCGATTGAGGGTGATGATCGGCGAGTCGTCGATGCGGACGAGTTGATCGTAGAGGGCGACGATCTGCGACCAGTCGGTGTCGCGTACGTCGCGGGCGTCGGTGTGCACGGCGTTGATCGCGGCAAGGATCTGGTAGCGCCCCGGAGCTACCCCCGCAGCGGCAGCGGCCAGGCGCTCGCGCACCAGCTGGTGGCCGTCGGCGATCAGCGCCGGGTCCCAGCCTCCACGGTCTTGCTCCTCGAGGGTGACCAACTCTCCGGTTGCCGACACTCGAGCAGTGCGGCGGGCCTCGGTGAGCAGCATCAACGCCAGCAGTCCGGCCACCTCACCGTCCTGCGGCAACAGGACCCGGAGCAGGCGAGCGAGCCGAATCGCCTCGGCGGTCAGTTCGTGCCGCACTGGGTCGGTGTGGGGGCTGGATGCCAGGTAGCCCTCGTTGAAGATCAGGAAGAGGACCGCGAGTACGGCGGATACGCGGCCCGGGAGCTCCTGCGCGGCGGGCACCCGGTACGGAATGCGCGCGGCCTTGATCTTCGCTTTCGCGCGGGTGATCCGTCGCCCCATGGCGGCTTCTTGCACCAGGAAGGCTCGGGCGATCTCGGGCACGGTCAGACCGCCGACGAGACGCAGCGTCAGCGCCACTCGGCTCTCCAGTGCGAGCGCGGGATGACAGCACGTGAAGATCAGCCGGAGCCGGTCGTCGTCGATGGCGCCGAGAGGCTCGGGCGGGACGTCGGCGGACAGCATCTGAGCCTCCTGGTGCTTCTCGTCGCGCTTGTGCTCGCGCCGGAGCCGGTCAATGGCCTTGCGATTGGCGGTGGTGATCAGCCAGGCGGCGAGATTGGTCGGTACGCCGTCGGCCGGCCACCGCTCGACAGCGGTCGCGAACGCCTCTGCAGCCGCCTCCTCAGCGACGTCGAGATCACCGAAACGCCGGGTGAGGATCGCGACCACCCGGGCCCACTGCTGATGGTGCGCCTGGGTGATCGCCTCCTCGACGCCGTTCACAGGAACGGCCGCACCTCGACCTTGCGGTCGCAGATCTTCGACGCCTCGGTGGCGAGCCGGAGCGCGACATCCAGATCGGGGGCCTCCCACACCCAGACGCCGGCGAGGTACTCCTTGGACTCGACGAAGGGGCCATCGCTGAACACGGCCCGCTCGCCCCGGTTGTCGATGACCGTAGCGGCGTCGGTGTCGGCGAGTCCGCCCGCAAATACCCAGTGCCCGTCGGCCATCAGTCGTTCGTTGAACGCGCTGATGGCAGGCTGCCGGTCCGTGCTGCCCGGGTTGCCCTTGTCATCGATCACGGAAATCAGATACTGCATCTCGAGTTCATCTCCTCTGGTGTCGAGAAACGTCATGCGGTGGTCACGATTGTCAGGCCGTCGCGTACCGCGGGCGCCCGGCAGGCCGGAACACCTGGGCCGTCACACCCTTCGAGTCGACCCGCGACTCGACCAGGTCGAACGCGCGATCCGGACCGGCCTCGGGGAACAGTCTGTTGCCCTGGCCCAGGAGCACCGGGATCACAATCAGGATCATCTCGTCGACCAGATCGTTCTCCAGCAACCACCGAATCAGGGCACCACTGCCATGCACCTGCAGCGATCCCCCCGGCTTGGCCTTCAGCTCATTGACGGCCATCGCCAGGTCCCCCCGCAGAACCGTGGTGCCCTTCCATCGCGGCGACGTGAGCGTCGTCGAGGCAACGTACTTCGGGGTGTCGTTCAACGCCACGCCGATCGGATGTGTGCGCACCGATCCCCAGGACCTGGCGAACAACTCGTAGGTTCGCCGGCCGAACAGGAACGCGTCGGCACTCTGACAGTCTGTGTGATGAACGCCCTGGTTTCCTCGTCACCTGCTCCCCTGCCCCATCCGCCACGCTCGAACCCGTTCCTGCGGTCCTCCTCCGACGCTCCGCCGTTACCTTGCATCACTCCGTCGAGCGTGACCTGGGTCATGGTGGTCAGCTTCACAATCGCGGTCCTTCCCCTTCGCGCGGCCCTTGGTGTGGGCCCTCACTTCTGGGACGAACAGCATCAGCCCGATCCGACACCGCTTCCCGGCTCTTTGGAGGATGCGTGCCGAACGCCGGTCGTCCGGCCCGGCACACCACAACTCCGCGGCGACCGTTGGCGTAGCCGCTGAAGCGCTGATGTGCGGCAGTCGGCCCCAGCGCGGCGTCAGCCTCGATGGAGAGCCGTTGGAGGGTTCGGTGGCATAGGTGTGGCGGAGGAGCCGGTCGTCCGGCGCACACGGTCCCGCGGCGGAGCATCGGAGGGGACCAGTTGCAGAATGTGAGCGGCCAGATCCGCCGCGATCCGCGCTGGTCTGGCTTCAGGACGCGTGGCGGCGCTCGCCAGCGTGCCTTCGATCAACAACATGATGCGCTCGGCATCGTAGGCCGGCTCGGCATTCCCAAGCCGCTCCAGCTCGTGCTGAATCAACCGATGCAGCTCGGCACGGTATCCGCGGGCGACGGCATGTGCGGGGTGCTCGGGATCCTGCAGAGCGAAGTCAGCGCCGAGGTACCGGCAACCGCGAAAACCCTCCACCGTTACGGCAGCCTCGAGATGATCGAAGATGGCCAAGATCCGTTGAGCAGGGTCTGGCCCGGCACCGGACATCGCTGCGCGATACGCGTCGAGATCCCTGGCTGCGGTGCCACGCAGCACCTCTGCGAGGAGCTCGTCCTTACCCCCGAAGTGCTCGTAGAGAGAACGTCGGGCGACGTTCGCCTCTTTCAGCAGCGCGGCGATCCCCACACCCGCCCCTTCGCGGTAGGTGAGGCGCTCGGCCGCCTCGAGAAGGCGCTCTCTAGGGCCTCGCTGCGTGGGTTTGATCACCCGCTCAGCATGCCGCACTTGCACGAGTAGATCAAACGGTCTACCGTGAGTAGACCACTCGGTCTACAAAGGAGAAAGGTGCCCACCATGCCCAGTCGCGCTACCACCGAGGTCATCCATCAGTTCAACAAGGCCTTCGTGGATCACGATCCGGACCTGCTCATCGGCTTGGTCGGTACGGACTGCGTGATGGAAGCGATCCAGCCGGCCCCCGAGGGCGAGCGAGTCGAGGGCGGGGGCGCCTGTCTGGCGTTCTGGCAGGCGCTCGCCGAGGATCACGCCACCCAGTTCGAGCCCGAGCAGATCGACATCGCGGGGGACCGCGCGACCATCCGCTGGCGCTACCGCTTCGGCGCAGGAGAAACGGACTACGTTCGAGGCGTCAACCTGATGCGCGTTGCTGACGGCGTCATCGTCGAGGCGCTCGGCTACAGCAAGACCCCGGCTTCCGAAGCCGTGCCGCTCGCCACGACGATCGGCGCGTAGAGCGCGGACGGGACGCCCGATGACCCGACGGCCGACGCACGGGGGCTTGCGCGAGGCAGGCATGGACCTTGGCCATCAGGCGCACCCCGTTCATCCGCCAACCTGATGACCCGTACGGCGACCGTCCTCGGGACGGGGGTCAGCGGCGCCCTGTTGAGTTGTGTCGACAATCGACATAGCCTGCCGGAATTCCGATGGCGATCCTGGGAGGCCATATGTCTGAGGCAATCCGCACCGTGAGCTTGTCCGGCGACTGGGAATTCCGGCTCGACCCTCACGACGAAGGTTTCGCCCAGCAGTGGCACAGTGATCCAGCGGCCGGCTTCCCGCACCGCATCACCGTGCCGGGGGCCTGGAACGCTCAGGGCTTCGGGTACGAAGATCCGGTCGCGCTGCAGCAGTACGAAACCCGGCGCCGGACCGAGCTGGCACCGTTGATCGCCCGCCGGGCGGTGGTTCTGGGCGACGAGGCCGAGTCCGAGCGGGTGTTCGACGTCTTTCCCGGACCGGCCTGGTACCGAACGACCGTGGTGGTCCCGGCCGACTGGTCCGGCCTCACCACCTCGCTCGTCTTTGCCGGCGTCCATCGCAGCGCGACGGTCTGGATCGACGGCCGCCTCGCCGCCGAGCACCAGTCGTACGTCACACCGCTGACGATCCCGCTGGACGACTTCGCGACCCCCGGCTCCCCGATCACCATCGTGGTTCGCGTCGACGCCCGACGGGACCGAGCGACCGATCCCTTCCTCGGATGCCTCGACACCCTCGACTTCGTGCACACCGAATGGGGCGGGCTGCACCACGACGTCAGGCTGGAAGCGACCGGACCGCTGCGGATCGAGGACGTGCTGCTCGTCCCTCGCCTCGCCGATCAGCGGGTCGACATCTCCGCTGCCCTGACGCTGAATGCGGAGCCCGGCGCCGGCGACCGACCGGTCACCGCCGAGGTGGAGAGCGCCGCCGGCGAACTGGTCGGTCGCGCGGAGGGCACCTCGAGCAACGGGCGGATCGCGCTCTCCGTGCCGCTGAGCGACGTACGGCCGTGGACACCGGAGACGCCGTACCTCTACCGCTTGCGCCTGCGGACCGGCGCCGCGTCGTACGAGGTGCGCTTCGGGATGAAGGAACTGAGCGTCGACGGTGACCGGTTCCTGCTGAACGGACGCCCGTTCTTCCTGCGCGGGTACGGCGACGACTGCATCTTCCCCGAGACGATCGCTCCACCGGCCGATGTGGCTGAGTACCGCCGCCGGCTGGGCATCGCCCGCGAGTACGGGTTCAACTACGTGCGCCTGCACAGCTGGGTGCCTCCCGAGGAGTACCTGGACGCCGCCGATGAGGTCGGCATGCTGGTGCAGCCCGAGCTGCCGCTCGCCAGTTGGCACGACGTGCCGGCCACGCCACAGGCCGGGGCGGTCGCGGCGGCGGCCTGGGAGGACCTGATCCGCCGGTATCGCAACCACACGTCGGTCGCGGTGTGGTGCATGGGCAACGAACTTTACGACTCGTTCGACACGGCCGGCGAGATGTACCGGATCGCGAAGCAGCTGGACCCGACCCGCCCGGTCATCGAGTCCGACGGCAGCAGGCTCGACGCGATCGACCGACCGACACTGGACTTCGTCTCGGCACCGTTCGAGGCGAACGACTCGATCGGTCTCGGTGACGGCAAGTACGAACTTGCCGGCCGTCCGGCCAAACCGGTGGTGGCCCACGAGGCCGGCTACTTCCAGACGCTCCCGGACCCGTCGGAGCTGTCCCGCTTCGGCGGCGGACTCAGCCCGTACTGGCTGCGGCAGGTGGCCGAACGCCTTGCACACCAAGGGAACCAGAAGCGATACGCCGAGCACCTCGACACGTCGCGGCGGCTGCAGGCGGCCTGCCTGAAGACCAACACCGAGGCCGCCCGGCGGTCCGGGCTCGCCGGCATCTCGGTGTGGCTCCTGCAGGACTACCCGAACTGCCCGGAGGGCGTACTCGACATGTTCTACGAACCCAAGCTGCTGACCGCGACCGAGTTCCGCCGATTCAACGCCCCGACCGTGCTGCTGCTCGGCGGCTCGTTGGCGACCCGGCGCAATCTGGCCGGCGGTGAACGCGTGTCGGTGGAGCTGATCGTCTCGTCGTTCGAGCATGAACCGCCACCAGCGGCGACCGTCCGATGGAACTTGCGGTACGGCGACAAGGTGGTCGCCGCCGGCAGCTGGGACGACGTTGCGCTGCCGGACGGCGTCCATTCGATCGGCTCCGCCGAGCTCGAACTGCCTGCCCTGCCGGCTGCTGTCAAGCTCACGCTCAGCGCCGAGCTCACCGCCGGGCAGCTGCACACGGACAACAGCTGGGACATCTGGCTATATCCACGCGCCTCCGGCGGCGAACGCGTGCCCTGCACGGCCGGTCTCGCCGATCTGCTCGACCGCCTGCGGGAGGCGGATCCGAGCGACCTCGCGCCGGGGGAGCCTTTGCTGGCCGAGCGGATGACCTCGGCCGTTCGGACACACCTGGACAGGGGCGGCCGGGTCCTTCTACTCGACCCTGAGCCGCTGTTCGCCACCGAGCCGACCGGCTTTCGTCCGGCCTCGTGGGACGGCGTGGGGCACTACGGCCTGACGTTCGACAAGGACCACCCGGCGCTGCGAGCGATGCCGACCGAGGGCTGGTGCGACCTGCAGTTCTACCAGCTGCTGCAGGGCTCGAGATCGGTGTCATTGGGCGAGCTGCCGGTCGAGCCGATCGTCACCTGCAGCGACCTGCCCTCCCGGATGGCGCACCGCTCACACCTGTTCGAGGTCCGCGCCGGTGCGGGGTCCCTGGTTGTCTGCGGCCTCGACATCGCCGGTGCGGTCCGCGCCGGCGATCCGGCCGCGGCGTACCTGCTCAACGAGTTGCTCGGCTACCTGTCCGGGCCGGAGCTCCGGCCGGCGGTGTCGCTGACAGGGTGGTGAGGACCCCGCTCAGTCGGCCGTCGGCGGCTCGGGCATCTCGAGGATGTGCCGGTCCAGCTCCGCCAGGGCCTGGCTCTCGTCGCCGGAACGCAGCGCATCGAGCAGCCGGGCGTGCTGCTCGGCCGGCCGGGCGGTCGAGGTCAGCGTCTTGGCGTCGCGCTGGAAGTACGCTCTGATCCGCGGCTGCATCAGCTGCCAAATCTGCAGGCAGTGCGGCTGTTCGGCCCGCTCCATCAGCAGTTCGTGGAACTGCAGGTCGGCCTGGGTGATGGTGTCGGCGTCGTCCTTGGACGCGTCCATCTGGTCGACCAGGCGCTGCAGCTGCTCGAAGTCGGCCGCGGACAGCTTCGGCAGTGCGTGCCGCAGCGCGAACCGCTCCAGCGTCCGGCGGATCGGCACGATGACCTCTTCGATCTCAACCTGGGAGATGCCCAGCACCACAGTGCCGCGGTACGGCGAGGACACCACCAGGCCCTCGTTCTCCAGTTGGCGCAGCGCCTCACGCAACGGTGCGCGGCTGGTGCCGAACTGGGCGGCCAGGTCGGGTTCGCGCAACCGGTCGCCGGGTTGCAGCATCCCACTGGAAATGGCGTCGCGCAGTGCCGCCGCGACGTGGTGCCGCCGCGACATCGCTGTGATCGGCGGTATCTGCTCGGCCGGCATCTGTCCATCCTCTGCTTGTCGGGGGCCTACAGCTAATCATCCGCGGGCCGAGCGTGAGACCGGACCCCAGTGGTTGACGATTGTCGACACTCGACTCTATCGTCCTGTCACTACTCCCTGCTTCCGGAGCCGCCATGTCGCCCGTTCTCGTTGCCCTCTACCTCTGCCTGTGCCAGGAGCGCTGGTGACGGGCGATGTGGTCGTCACCGACGTCGAGGTTCTGATCCTGGACGGCGGCGCCGACTACGGCAGCACGCTGGCCGATGGCGAGCGGTCCGGCCCGCGGCTGACCTGCCTGATCAAGGTCAGCACGGACGCCGGAGTGACCGGGTACGCCGATGTCGACTCACATCCCTGGCTGGTGAAGGCCGCGGTCGAGGCGCCGACGCACATCCCGGAGTTCTGCGCGGGCCTGAAGGACGCGGTCGTCGGGCAGAGTGTCAGTGACCGTGACGCGCTGTGGAATCGGATGTACCAGCACAGCTGGTACCACGGCCGGCGCGGCGTGGTGCTGCACGCGATGAGCGGGATCGACATCGCGATCTGGGACATTGCCGGGCGGTTGTCGGGGCAGCCGGTGTACGACCTGCTGGGCGGGCGCCGTCGGGACCGGGTGCTGGCCTACGCGAGCACTCTGTTCCGGCCGACCCCGGACGAGATGCGCGAGGCCGTCAAGCACTACCTGGACCTGGGCTTCCGGGCGATCAAGTTCGGCTGGGGGCCGTGGGGCGGCGATCCGGACCTCAGCATCGAGCTGTTCGCGGCGGCGCGGGCCGAGGCCGGACCCGAGGTGCTCCTGATGGCCGATGGTCACATCACCGGCGACCTGGCCGCGGTGCGCGAGCTCGTCCACCGGCTGGAGGACTACGACCCGTTCTGGGTGGAGGAGCCGTTCCCCGCGGACCGGCCGGACGACCTGGCCGCACTCGGCCGGCACGCCCCGGTCCGGATCGCGTCCGGTGAGCAGCTCGGCGGTGTCGCCGAGTTCCGTGAGCTGCTGCGCGAGCCCGGGTTGTCCGTCGTCCAGCCGGACCTGTCCCGCTGCGGCGGATTCACCGCCTTCCGCGACATCGCCGCGCTGGCGACCGGCCCCGGGTGCCTGGTCGTGCCTCACGCCTGGACGTCCCACCTGCTGACCGCGGCGGCGATCCAGGCGGCCGCATGGGTCCCCAGCGGCGGATACCTCGAGTACAACGTCTCGTCGGCGCCGCTCGCTCGCGGACTGGCGACGGGTCTGCGGTTGACCGACGGCGAGGTCGAGGTGCCGGCCGGACCGGGACTCGGCGTCGACGTCGATCTCGACCTGATCGACAAGTACCGGGTCGTCTGACCAACGAGCCAAGGAGACAGCCATGAAGCCATCCCCTCTCACCCGGCGCCACTTCCTCGGCCTCGGAGCCACCACCGGCGTCGCGGCCGCCGGTCTCGCGGCCGGCTGCAGTCCAGCCGGCGATGCCGGCGGCACGTCCCGCAAGGACGCCGACGACGGCGGCAAGCCCGTGACGCTGTCGTTCTGGAAGCCGCCGGGCCTGCCCCCGCCGGACGAGAACAAGTTCTTCCAGCAGCTGACCGGCGACTTCGGGCAGTCCCACGGCAACGACGTCGTCAAGCACCTGCTGCTGCCGTGGGACGACGCGTTCACCAAGTACACCGCCGCCTTCGGCGGGGGCACCCCGCCCGACGTGTCGTACTTGATCCTGCCTTGGATCAACCAGTTCGGGACGGCCGGCGGACTCGCGCCGCTGAGTGACATCGACCCCGGTCTGGATCTGTCGGGCGTGAACCAGAACGCGGTCGACTCGGCGAAGATCGACGGCAAGCTGTACGGCGTGCCGTGGTATTCCAGCCGGGTGCCGCTGGCACTCAACGAGGCCGTCTGGGAAAAGGCCGGCAAACCGCCGCTGCCGAAGACGTACGTCGAGCTCGCGGAGTTCGTCAAGCTGCTCACGTTCGACAAGGCCGGTCGGGCGTTGGCGGACCCGAGATTCGACCGACGGAGCATCAGTACGTACGGGATGGCCTGGCCAGGTCTGTGGGAGGTCCAGGCCAACTACCTGTGGAACTACCTGTGGGCCTACGGCGTGGACTACATCAGCGAGGACCGCAAGAACGTCGGTTTCGATAACGAGCAAGGCCGGGCGGCGCTGCAACAGCTGCGGCAGATCCAGGAGTCCGGCGCGGCGACCCCGATGTCGTTGTACGCCGACCCGCTGAAGTGGGAGGACATGATCTGGACCGGCCGAGCAGCGGTGCAGTGGACCTCGCCGCCGCGTGCCGAGAAGTTCAAGAAACACCCCACCACCCGGCTCAAGGTGCTGGACCTTCCCTCGGGGCCGGCCGGTCAGTTCATGATCGGTGGTGTCGGCTACCTGTGCATCGCGGCGAAGTCGAAGTACCCCGAGACCGCGCTGGAGTTCATCAAGCGTGCCACCTCGGACGACGCGGTGAAGCGGTACCTGCAGCAGACGCTGCTCTTCCCGATCAAGGACAGCGTCGACGGCAGCATCTACTCGGCGGTGTCGGACCGGCAGCCGCGGCAGTTCCTGCTCGACACCCTTGCTCAAGGCAAGTACCTGCGCTTGACCAAGCCGCTGCCGTTCAACGCCGAAGAGTACCTCGCGGGCGAGATCAACAACTTCGTGTCGGGTCAGAAGGATCTGGACAAGATGATCAAGGACGCCTCGAAGCAGATCGGCACCATGGCCAGGAACGCGGGCCTGTGAGCCGGCGGACCGGGGGAAGGAGGGCTCCGGGGACGGCCGCGCTGTTCCTCGGCCCGAAGGCGCTGCTGTTCGTTGCCTTCGTCCTGGTGCCGTTCGCGTACACGTTCGTGCTGATGTTCCAGCGCGGCACGCTGATGCGTGGATTCACCTTCGTCGGCCTGGACAACCTGACCTCGATGCTGCAGGACAGCCTGTTCTGGCTGACCCTGCGCAACACCGGACTCTACCTGCTCGTGTCGGTACCGCTGAACATCGTCGTCCCGCTCGCGGTCGCCCTGCTGATCAGTCGTCGGATTCGCGGGATGCGGGTGTACCGGTCGCTGATCTACATCCCGTCGCTGTTGTCGATCGCGGCCACCGGCCTGATCTGGAACGTGCTGATCGACCCCGACATCGGTCCGCTGTACCAGTTGACGAACGGCGTGCTCGGGCTGGACCTTCCCTACCTGAGCAACGGCACCGCGGCGATCGTGCTCGTCGCTGTGGTCGGTACCTGGAGTGCGCTCGGCTTCAACTCGATCATCTTCATGGCCGGGCTGAACGACATCCCCGAGGAGCTCTACGAAGCAGCCAGCATCGACGGTGCCGGCCGGGCGCGGATGTTCTGGGAGATCACCCTGCCGCTGCTGAGACCGGTGATGCAGATCCTGCTGGTCCTGGTGACCATCGCCGGGATCCAGGTGTTCGACATGATCTACGTGATGACCCAGGGCGGACCGGGAACGTCCACGTACACCGTGATGTGGTACATCTACCAGAACGTCTTCGCAGGCGGATCCGTCGGCTACGCCGCGGCGATGGGGGTGATCGTGCTGATCGTCTCGCTGGTCATCACCGGTCTGTATCTTCGGCTCACCCGGACCGAGGGCGCGACCTATGACTGACCGTTCCCACCGGCTCGCCTCGACGGCCACCACCCACCTGCTCGCGGTGATCGTGTCGGCCGTCTGCGCGGCTCCGGTCCTGGTGGTGCTGATCGCGTCGCTGAAGAGCCTGAGCACCTTCGACAACCTGTCGCCGTTCACCGGCGGCTGGACCCTGGCGAACTACGCCGAACTGCTGACCGGCGGCCAGCTTCCGCGCTGGGTGCTGAACAGCCTGCTCGTCGGGGTCGTGGTGACCGCGCTGACGGTGGTGATCGACCTGATGGCCGGCTTCGCGTTCGCCAAACTGCGATTCCGGGGCCGGGAGCCACTGTTCCTGCTGCTGATCAGCACGATGATGCTGCCGTTCTCGATCACGCTGGTACCGACATACCTGCTGGTGGCGCGGTACGGGCTGGTCGACACGTTCCCAGGGCTAATCCTGCCGGCGCTGTCTGGGCCGCTCGGCGTCTACCTGATGCGGCAGTTCATCAAAGGGATCCCTGACGCGTTGCTGGAGGCCGCGACGATTGACGGCGCCTCGCTGCCGCGGATCTTCCTCCAGATCGTCGTGCCGCTGTGCCGCCAACCGATGGCGGTGCTGACGGTGTTCACGTTCGTGGGCACCTGGAACAGCTTCCTCTGGCCACTGCTGATCGCGCAGAGCGACTCGATGAAGACCCTGACCGTCGGCATCGCGACGGCCAACCTGCAGTTCGAACGCAACCTCGGCACGATCACCGCGCAGGCGATCATCAGCCTGGTGCCGATGCTGATCCTGTTCGTCGCGTTCCAGCGGTTCTTCGTCAAGGGGATCACCGCCGGTGCGTTCAAGGGATAGCTCGAGGTCACGAAGGAGTGATGGGATGCTGGCGGTCGTCGCTGGTGCCGGTGGCGGGATTGGCCGGGCGTGTGCCCGCGCCCTGGCGGTCGAGCATGACGTGGTGCTGTGCGTCGACCGCGACGAGCAGGCCGCGGCTGCCACCGCGGCCTCGCTGAACGGCGGGACCGACGCTCGATCGGGCCGACCGGGCGACGAGGTCCGGGCGGTGGCGTTCGTCGCCGACGCCGAGAACCCGGAGTTCGGCGCGTCGGTCGCGCGCCGGGCCGCGGAGTTCGGGTCGGTGCGGTCGGCCGTCTACGCGATCGCGCATGAGGAGCACGTCCCGGCCGGGCAGCTCAGCCGCGCGTCGATGATGCGCAGTCTGACCGTCGGACCGGTCGCCGCGTTCGAGTTCTTCCGTGCCCTGCCGCCGGCTGCCGGTGCATCGTACGTCACGATCGGTTCTCTGCATGCGTCCGAGCCGTTCCAGAACTGCCTGGGCTACAACGCCGCTCACGGCGCGCTCGCCCAGGTGGTCCGAACGCTGGCGCACGAGTGGGCCGAACGCAGGATCCGGGTCAACGCCGTGGTTCCGGGCTGGATCGCGACCCCCGGCGAAGAAGCGTTCTACGGTGCGGATACCCTGGCGAAGGCTGCCGCCGGGCTTCCCTTCGGTGCGCTCGGCCGACCGGAACAGGTCGCCGATGCCGTGGCCTTCCTGGCCTCCGACGCCGCGGCGTACATCTCCGGATCGTTCCTGACCGTCGACGGCGGACTGTCGGTGTCGCTGGCCCGACTGCCGGGGATCTGAGATGCGTTACGTCTGCGTCTTCGCCCATCCCGACGACGAGATGCGCTGCCTCGGGACGTTGCTGCGGCTCCACGAGGCCGGGCACGAGATCGCCTTCGTCACCCTGACCGCAGGCGACAAGGGACTGCCGTTCCACCCGCCGGACCAGCAGGCCAAGGCCGCCGAGATCCGGGCCGTGGAGATGCGGTCGGTCGCCGCCGAGTTCGACGCCGGCTACGTCTGCCTGGACCGGGAGGACGGATTCGCCTTCGAGGACGCGCAGCTGCGGCGGGACATGATTACCGTCCTGCGACAGCTGCGGGCGGAGGTGGTCTTCACCCACTGGACCACCGACTACAACCCCGATCACGCGCTGACCGCCAAGCTAGTCACGGACGGTGCATTGCTCGCTCCCCTGGCGTCGTTCGCGCCCGGCACCGCCCCGTTGCCTGCCGCACCGCGGATTTGGTACGTCGACCCCGGCCCTGGACACTGCTTCGAGGCCACCCACTTCGTTGCCTACAGCCCGGTCCACGCCGATCGTAAGGCCGCGCTGATCAGGCGGCACCGCAGCCAGATGGAGGTGATGCGCGAACTGAGCGGCGAGGACTACGCCGATCACCTGCTGGAGTACGACCGCGTCACCGGGCGCCGGCTGATGGCAGGTCCGGCGGAGGCCTTCCGGCCGTGCCTGACCGAACGCAGGATTCCTTGGCCGTCGGACCTCCCTGGCCGTCTCGGCTGATCCGGCGGGCGCGGACGGACACGCCGGTGCTGCCCGCAACGAACCGCGACCGCCGCCGGCTTCACCCGAGCGCGGGCAGCCGGTCGGCGAACTCGGCGAGGAAGCGGTCGACCATCCGGACCTCTTCGGCGTCGAGGCGGTGGGCTGGCTCACGGCAGTAGGCGCTGGCAAACAGGCCGCGCCGGACCGAAATCAGCTTCTCGGCGGCGATGATGCGTTCGGTGTCGAGCATCCAGTAGGAGATGTAGGGCAACAGCCGCCGGTGCAGCTCGTAGCCGGACTCGGCCACGTCCGGGTCCGAGGCTGTGAGGCGCTGCCAGATCTCGACGTAGATCTCGGTGAAGGAGCAACCGGGCTGCGTGCCGACCGCGCCCCGGCGTACGGCGTCGGGCAGTTGCACGCCGGCGTACCCCTCGACCGCAGGCAGGGGTGGGTTCCGGGCGGCCAGCTCGGCGATCAGGGCACCCGGCGGGGAGGACTCCACCTTGACCAGGCGGAGGTTGGGGTGCCGCTCGCGGATTGTGCCGAGGGTCGCCGCGTCCAGGCTCGTGCCCGTCTCGGTGGGTGCGTACTGCAGCACCAGCGGGATCGGGTCGACAGCCTCCAGCACCGCACAGATGTGGTCGACGAGGGACCGGCGCGACGGCGTGAGGAAGTGCGGGGGCAACAGGTTGATCACGTCGGCGCCGGCCGCCACCACGGCGCGGGCGCGCCGAACCGCCAGGATGGTCGCGTGATCCTGGACGGCGACCACAGCGGCTACGTCGTTGAGGTGGCGGGTGCGGGAGAGCAGGATGTGCGTCAGCCGCCACCGCTCGTCCTCGGACAGCTTGTGGAACTCCGAGGCGAAGCCGGGGAACATCACGCTTGTCACTCCGCACGACAGCACGTACTGCACCAGGCGCTCGAAGCCGTCGAAGTCGACCTCTCCCTGATCGGTGAACGGGACCGCCAGGACCGGCGACACGCCACGGACCAGCAGGGACGCGTCCACTGCGAGCTCAACTGTCATCAGAGGTTCCCTTCCAGGGGTTGCCGGTCGGCGCTGGTCACGCCGGAAGCCGAAGGCCGAGTGCCGCCAGCGCGTCGGCGTGCACGATCTGGTCGATCACGTGCTCCGGCACGCGCGGCAGCTTGGTGCCCTCGAGCATGTCGTTGACCGTTCGCAGCCCGGCGATCGCCTCGCCGCTGGTGGCGATCGGGAAGTCCGAGCCGAGCAGCAGTTTGCCGGCCGCGCCCCACTCGACGGCGTTGATCAGCGACTGGTACAGGACCCAGGGCCGCAGGTAGATCGACGACACGTCGGCGTACACGTGCGGATGCTTGCGGATCGTCACGACGGTCTCGCGGCTCCACGGGTGTCCCATGTGCGCCATCACGATGCGCAGCTCCGGAAAGCGCAGGGCAACCTCGTCGGTCACCAGCGGATAGGTGTACCGCAGCGGGGCGTGCCGGATCGGCGAGGCGCCCTGGTGGAACAGGATCGGCAGTCCGTGCTGCTCACAGTAGGCGTAGAACCGCAGCGCCGCGTCACCCAGCGGGTCGAAGTCCTGGTAATTCGGTCCGAGCTTCACGCCGACCAATCCGAGCTCACGGCACCGGTCCGCCTCCTCCAGAGCGTCCGGACGGGTCGGATTCACCGACATGAAGCCGATGCGTCGTGCCGGGTCCGCCGCGACGAACTCGGCCGTAGCGGTGTTGCAGCGCTCCGGCGGATGAGGAATGCCGACGGCGCTCAGCGGATCGTCGACCGCGATGTTGAACACGATCGACACGTCAGCGGCGCTCACGGCCTCGTCGTAGTCCCCCCAGGAATTGGTGGTCACCACCGGCCGGTCTGTCCGCCAGTTGTCGTAGCTGCGGCGCTCGCCGGCGGGCACCGCGCTCCGGTGCGTGGGGGTGTGGGTGTGCACGTCGACAATCATTAAGCGCCGATCTTCCGTATCTCGAAGATAAATATCGATATACGAATCGTATTGCCTACGCCCCAGTGCCGCAAGACGCGTGGTGCCCGAGCTGCCCGCGCCGGTGCGAGCCGGTCAGGCCGGCGCGCCGAGCTCGCGGGAGATGATGCGGCCGAGCTCGACCAGTTCGGTCTGCGCGGTCTTGCGGTTGCGGCCGCTGAGGTCCTTCGCGAAGCCGGTGACCCCGACCGCTCCCCCGACCCGGCCGGTCGCGTCGAAGAACGGTGCCGCGACACAGGCGATGTCGGCCTGCTCCTCCTGGTCCTCCAGTGCGTACCCCCGCTTGCGGACCAGGGCCAGCTCGGCCAGGAACTCCTGCTCCGACAGTGGACGGCCCTTCGGCCCCTTGCCCTCCGCCCGCTGGGCCAGCAACGGCCGCAGCTCGGCCTCGGGCAGGTGTGCGGCGATCGCCTTGCCGAGCGCGGTCAGGTTGTACGGCGCGACCTTGCCCGGATAGGTGTCGAACTGGATGAATCCGGGCGTCGCGGCCTTGGCGACGTACACCACTGAGGCGCCGGTCAGCACCCCGATGTGGACCGGCATCGCCATCGTGTCGGCGAGACGCCGCAGTTGCGGTTGGGCAACCGTCGACAGGTCGGTCTTGCGAACCAGCTGCGTGGCGAGGCCGTACAGCGTCATCGTCGGGCGCCAGAAGTGACTGCGGCCGACGACCCGGCGGGCAGCGTAGCCACGCTGTTCAAGGGTGTAGACGATCGAAGCGCAGGTGGCCAGCGGGACGTTCGCCTTCTTCGCCAGCGCGGTCAGGGTGAGATCCTCGTCGGAGGTCACCATCGTCTCCAGGATCGTCAGCGTCCGCGCCACCGCAGGAGACGGCGATCGGTCGGCGTCCGTCATTCTCAGCCCTTCGTCGGATGAGTTTTCAGAATACCGAAAGCTGACCGTTCGAGCCCGTGCCGGGACCGAAACTGGTGCCGACGGGAGTGTTCTGAGTCACCGCGCGGTGAAACCGCCGTCGACTATGACGGTGCTACCGGTCATCGCCCGGGCATCCAGCGCGACGTGCGCGATCGTGGTCGCCACGTCGGCGGGATCGGCGAGCCCGCCGAGCAGCAACCGGCCCTGCTCCAGCGACAATTGCCGGCGGACATGCTCGGCGCCGACCCCTTGCCGGTAGGCCGCGAGGTACTCCTCAGTCATGGGCGTCCGGGTGCCGCCCGGGGTCACCGTGTTCACCCGAACGCGCGGTGCCAGTTCGGCGGCCAAATTCACGGTAAGCCCACCCAGCGCGGCTTTGCTGGCGCCGTACCCCGCATGCCGGTCGATCCCGCGCAGGGCCGAGGTGCTGCCGACGAACACGACACCGGCACCGTCGGCCAGCACAGGCAGCAGCATGCCCGTCAGCAGGACCGGCGCAGTGACGTTGAGCGCCCACACCGCCTCGAGCTCGGCCCGGCCGGTCGCCGCCAGGCTGCGCACATCGTCCATCCCGGCGGCGTGCACGACGGCGTGTACGTCGCGTCCAGCGGCCGCCGAGGCCACCGCAGCGATGCCCTCGTCGGTCCTCAGGTCGGCGACGACTGGCTCAACCCCGTCACCGAGCGCCGTGAGCGCGTCCCGTCGCCGGGCGACACCGAGCACCTGCATGCCCCGCCGCACGAGGTGCCGCGCGACCGCCGCCCCGATCCCGCTGCTCGCCCCCGTAACCACCGCGTATGCCATGCGGACCTCCTTTGGTATCGTCAGGTTCTTGACGAACCATCGACCATTTGACATGTTCCTGTCAAGACGGAGCGCTCATGACCGCGAATGACCTATGCGTGAGCTTCTTGGTACGGCAGGCGTGGCTGTCTCTGCGCGCCGCCGTGGCCGACGCCCTTGCCGCCCACGACTTGTCGGTCGCCCAGTACGCCACACTGCTCGTGCTCGACGAGCAGCCCCGGGCCTCCATCGCCGAGATCGCCCGCGCGGTCGCCAGCTCGCGGCAGGCCGCCAACGAGCTGGTCGCGGGGATGGAGCGGGCTGGATTAGTGGAGCGACACGCCCACCCGCAGGACCGGCGCACCCAGGAGGTACACCTCACCGCCACCGGAAGGCAGCGTCTCCTGGAAGCCCGCCCCGCCGTGCACGAGCGGGAGCACGCCCTGGAGAGCCATATCGATCCGGCCGACCGCGCATCGGCTCGGGCGTGGCTCACTGCTATGAGCCGAGCGCAGCAGGCGTAACGCCCCGTGCCGGTTCCTTCTGCCACCTTGACCCTCGGAAATGTGGACGACGCGGAGGGCTCGGGTGAAATCGGCCTTGCGAAGTTCGGGGGCATCGTTCGAACGATCCGGGGTGTCGACGTACCGCTGATCTGGCCCGGCATCGCCACGCTGCACTCAGACAGACCGCGAGACCAGCAGCCAGGCTCTTGACGACAGGCCGTTCCGCGATCAATCTAAACGCTTAGATCTCCGATCAATGCGTATAGAACGGATCTTCAGTGGCTGATCGAGTAACTCAGGCTGACGTGGCGAAGGCAGCCGGCACGTCGATGGCGGTCGTCAGCTACGTCGTCAACGGCGGCCCGCGGCCAGTCGCGACGGCGACTCGGCAGCGTGTTCTCGATGCCATCCAGCGCACCGGGTACCGTCCGGACGGCATCGCCCGGGCGCTGGTCGGTGGATCCACGCTCACCCTCGGTCTCGTCGTACCGGACATTGCCAACGAGTTCTTCGCCGAGTTGGCCGGAGCAGTCGAACAAACGGCCCGGGCCGCCGGACGGACTGTGTTGCTGGCCAGCTCAGAAGGGAACACCGACTCCGAGCTCGCCCTGCTCGAGACGCTGCTGCAGCGCCGGATCGACGGAGTGGTCATCATTTCGCAGGCTCCAGAGCTCGCTGACGAACTCCTGGAGCAGGGCAACACTCGCCGGGTGTTCCTCGGCGCCGCGCCGGAGCACGGATCCTCCATCGGCGTCGACAACACCGGCGGTGCCTTCGCGGCGACACAGCACCTCCTCGAGCACGGCTACGAGCGGATCGCCCTGATCGGCGGACCAGCCGGCGACTCGGTGGCCGAGGACCGGTTGATCGGCTGGCAGCAGGCGATGGGGGACCGCGAGGCGCATTTCGTCCATCAGCCGTTCACCGTCGACGGCGGGTACGTCGGTGCACTCGAACTGCTCGGCTCCGCAACCCCGCCGCAGGCTGTGTTCGCCGCCTCGGACCGGCAAGCAATCGGCCTGCTCCGCGCGGCCGCCGACGAAGGCCTGTCCGTGCCCGATGACCTGGCCGTCGTCACCTTCGACGGTTCGGCCGCCTCGGCCTACGCCGTTCCGTCGCTGACCACGATCCAGCAACCGATCACCGAGATGGCCGAGCTCGCCGTACGGCAACTGCTGGATCTTCACGCCGATCCCATCCGCGCAGTACTCGACGTGGCGCTGGTCGTCCGCCGGTCCTGCGGCTGCTCATCCGCCCGCCCCTGATTCGTCCGGAGGCTCGATGTTCCGCCGACTCGCCGCCGTCCTGTCCGTCCTCGTCCTGCTCCCGATGCCCACCGCGCAAGCCGCCGTCGGTACCTGGTCGGCGCCCGCTCGCCTGTACGCCGCGAGCGACATCCAAGGCACCGGCTACTCCTACGCGCCGAGCGCCGTCGCCGGCGATCCACTCCGCCTCTACACCTGCCACAGCAGGTCGACCGGCACCGTCCGGGATGACATCTTTCTCACCCAGAAGAGTGGACCGATGACCATCTCCAGTCGTTCGATGCTGACCAGCTCGGCGTCCGGCTGGGACCGCTTCCACATCTGCGATCCGAGCGTCGTACGGGTCAACGTGCCGTTCAACGGCCGCAGCTACAGCTACGCGATGTTCTACCTGGGCAACGACGTCGACGCGTCCGCCCACAATGCGATCGGCGTCGCCGTCGCCGACAGCCTCGACGGCCCGTGGGTGAAGATGCCGAACCCGGTCGTTCCGTTCGCCGGCAGCGACCCGGGCCAGTGGGGCGCCGGCCAACCGACCGCCACGACGATCGATCCTGTCGCAGGCACCGTCGTGCTGGCGTGGACCGAGGGGTACTCGACCGGCACCTTCGGGCGCGCCGCCCAGGTCAGCTTCGGCTCCGGTACGCCGGTCTTGTCGCGCCAACGCCGGATTCCAGCCGCCGGGCTGACCGACTCCACCGGTGCATCGGACTGGCTCAACAACTTCGACCTCGCCTACTCCCCGCGTCGCGACCGTTTCTACCTGGTACGGGAGGGCCACCCGTATCCGTCGTCGAACCCCAACTACATCTCCGACCGCATCCAGCTGGCCAGTATGTCCGGCACCGACTTCTGGAACGGAACCGGCAGCTGGACCGTGGAAGGCTGGATCACCAGCGCCACCACCGGCAAGGCCCGCACCCACAATCCCGGCCTGCTGCGCTCGATCTACGGAACCCTGCCCGACGAGTCGACGATCACCGTCGTCTACACCTCGGCCGATCCCGACCCTGGCTCGCTGTGGACCTACACCCTGTGGCAGACCACCGCCGCTTTGAGCTGACGCTCGCCCAACCGAAGGATGCGGATGGCAACCTCTGTGACGCTCGACACCGACATCGGCACGGACGTGGACGATGTGCTCGCCCTGGCCACGATCTTCGGTTCACCCGAGCTCGACCTCGCCGCGATCACCACCGTGTACGGCGACACGCTGCTGCGGGCGAGGATGGCCGCCCGGGTCACCAGCGTCGCCGGACGTGAGCCGGGACCGATCGTGCCGGGCCGCGCCGGACCGCGGTCGGGGCGGGAGGTCTGGTGGCCGGGACACGAGGGCGCGCTGCTGCCGGAGCTGGACCTGGAAAAGGTGACCGACGCCGACCCGATCCACCTGCTCGCCACATCGCCGACGGTCGTCGCGATCGGTCCACTGACCAACGTCGCCGAGGCGGTCGAACTGCCAGGGTGCACTGTTGAACAGCTCTACCTGATGGGCGGCGACTTCTCGGGCAGCAGGACCGAGCACAACGTCAGGTGCGACATCGACGCGGCCGCCGCCGTCTTCGCCACGGAGCTCCCGGCCACCGTGATCGGTCTCGAACAGACCCTGCGGCTTCAGCTCGGGGGCGCCGTCGTCACCGAGATCGGCCGGGCCGGACCGCTCGGCCGACTGCTCGCCGCGGAGATGCGGCAGTTCTGGAAATTCACCGAGCAGGATTCCAACGTGCCACACGACCCCGCCGCGGTCTTGATGGTCACCGATCCGGAGCTGTTCACCTTCGTCACCGGCCGGATCGACGTCGATCCGACTGGACTCACCCGGTTCACACCCGCCGCAACGGGGCCGCACCGGATCGTTACCGATCTCGACCCCCGACGAGTCGCCCGGCGCATCGTTGACCGGATCCTCACCGCCTGTGAAGGAGAGCTGTCGTGAAAGTCCCCTGGCTAGTAGTACCCGCCGCCCTTGTCCTGGCCGGCTGCCAGTCCGGTCCGGCGACCACAAGCGCGCCGCAGGACCAGTCCGACCGACCGGTCGTCATCACGTTCGCGAACGCCGACCCGGCCGCAACCTGGCAGCCGGTCATCGATCATTGCCAGAAGCAACACCCTGGCCTGAAGGTGAAGCAGCTGAACATTCCCTATCCACAGCTCACCAGCACGATCACCCAACGGCTGACCCAGGGCAATGCCGACCTGGACGTCTTCAACATCGTCCCGGCCTGGGTCAAGGACTACACGAACCGCGGTTTCCTGGCCGATCTGTCGGAGCTGAAAGACAAGGCGATCGCGAACGCGGTCAGCGAGGACATGGTCACCGCCAACGAGGTCGACAGCAAGCTCTTCGCACTGTCGCCCTGGACGACGTCTCAGTTCCTCTACTACAACGCGGACGTCCTGCGGAAGGCGGGGGTCGCGCCACCGTCAGCCGATCCGGCCGAGCGGTGGACCTGGCAGCAGCTCCGGGACGCGGCCGCGAAACTCAAGGGCAAGGTCCAGTATCCGCTGATGTTCGATCAGTTCGACAGCTACTACCAGTTGCAGCCGCTCGGCGTGTCGGCCGGCGGCGGCAACGGGCTCGCCGGTGATGCGCAGGACAAGCCGGACTTCGGCAACGCGGGCTGGCAGCAGGCGATGACCTTCTACTCCGGGCTGTTCGAAGACGGGCTCTCGCCGCGCGGTATCACCAACGACAAGACCAACGCGATCTTTGCCGGTGGCAAGGCAGGCTTCATCGTTTCGGGTCCGTGGACCGTGTCGAACGCGGTCAAGGGCAAGCTTCCGTTCGGCGTCGCCGCGGCCCCGGTCTTCGAGGGTGGCAAGCCGGCCACCTCCACCGACTCCTGGGCCATGGCAGTCAGCGCCAAGTCGGCCAAGCAGGCCGCGGCCAAGACGTTCGTCGACTGCGTCAACCTGAGCGAGGCCGGCAACACCGCCTCGATCAAGGTCGCCCAGATCACGCCCACGCACAAGGACGCCTACAAAGCCTTCGCCGCCCAGCTGGAGAGTTCGGGGGGAACCGCGACCGAAGGGCTGGCCGAGCTGATGGAGTTCGAGCTGCGGACGACCGCCGTGCATCGGCCGCCGGTGACCGGCTACACCGTGTTCGAGGCCGAGGCGGAAAAGATGTTCTCCGACATCCGCAACGGCGCCGACCCGGCCGCCCGCACGAAGAAGGCCGACGAGATCATCGCCCAGCAGTTCGAGCGACTGGGCTGACCGATGGCCGCTGTGACCGAACCCCGCCTGGTGCAGGCCGCCACGTTACCTCGCCGGTGGTCGCCGCGGCGCCGGCGGGACGCCCGGCTCGCCGCCGTTCTGCTGGCCCCCGCCGTGCTGGTCATGGTCATGCTGCGCGTCGTTCCCGCGGTCTCGGCACTCTCGGAGAGCTTCCGGCACCTGTCCTTGCGTACGGGCGTGAAGGACTTTGTCGGCTTCGACAACTACCTGTACCTGTTCGGCTCATCGCAGTTCCACTCCGTGCTGACCACCACTTTGCTGTTCAACCTGGTGATCAATCCGGTCATCGTCGTGCTGTCGACGGCGCTGGCGCTGCTCCTTGCCCAACGGCTCCCGCTGGCCGGCTTGTGGCGGTCGCTGATTTTCGTGCCGGCCGCCGTGCCCGGGTCGGTCGTCGCACTGATCTGGAGCACGGCGATGCAGCCCGACGGACTGCTCAACTCGGCACTCAGGCTGGTCGGCCTGCCGCCGCAGCCCTTCCTCACCTCGTCGAGTCAGGCGCTCGGCTCGATCGGCGTGATGCTCGCCTGGGGCGCGATCGGGTACTGGATGCTGTTCGTCATCGCCGGGCTGAAGGACATCCCGGTGGCCTTGTACGAGGCCGCGATGATCGACGGGGCGGGCTGGTGGCAACGCCTCGTGTCGATCACCCTTCCGCTGCTGCGGCGGCCGATGGCCTTCGTCCTGGTCGCCTGCACGGTCGGTAGCTTTCTCGCCTTCGCCCCGGTGCAGATCCTCACCAAGGGTGGGCCCGACAATTCGACCACCCTGCTGATGTACGACGTCTACACCAACGCCTACCAGGTCGGCGACCTCGGCGTCGCCCAAGCCGAGGTGGTCGTTCTGATGGCATTGCTGGCCGTCATCGTCGCGTTCCAGTTCCGGATGATGCGCGAGGAGCGCTGATGCGACCGTCGGTGTTGTCCAGGGTCAGCTCGCTGGCGGCCGCTCTGGTCGCCGCCGGCCTCATCTTCCTCCCGCTCTGGTGGGTTTTCGCTTCGTCGCTGCGACCGGGCAACACGTTCGTGGAGTACCTCACTCCGCTGTCCTGGACGGCTTTCCTCCCGCTCGGCGGCTCGTTCACCAACTACAGCGTGCTGCTGTCCGGTGACTTCGCGCGGGCGCTGCTGAACAGCTTCTTCGTTGCCGGCGCCACCGTCGTCCTCGGACTCGTCATCGCGGTGCTGGCGGCGTACGCGCTGGCGGTACTCGACTTCCCTGGCCGGGGCCTGGTCTTCGCTTTCGTCATCCTGGTGTCGATGGTGCCCTTCGACGCGATCGCGATCCCGCTGTCCGGGCTGTTCAGCACGTGGCGGCTGAGCGACACCTACGCCGGCCTGATCCTTCCCGCGCTGGCGAACGGCTTCTCCATCTTCGTGCTGCGGCAGTTCTTTCTCGGCGTACCGAGGGAACTGCTGGACGCCGCCGAGGTGGACGGGCTGGGCCGGCTCGGAATCCTGATCCGGATCGTCCTGCCACTGTCGAAGCCTGCCCTGATCGGAGCCGCACTGATGCTGTTCCTGTCCCAGTGGCAGGCGTATCTCTGGCCGCTGCTGATCGGCACTTCGCCGGCCAAACAGCTGGCGCCGATCGCACTGGCGAACCTCAGCAGCCTCTACCAGGTCGACCTCGGACAGATCCTGGCCGGGTCTTTCGTCCTCAGTGTCGTACCGATGATCCTGCTGCTCTTCTTCCAGCGTCAGTACACCGACTCCCTGTCCACCACTGGTTTGCGAGGTTGAGGATGTCCGTGCCCGTGGTGAGCATCACCGATCTCTACCACCCGCCCGAAGACCCTGGCGACAACATCGATCTGATCATGGCCTACGGGCTGCCCGAGGTCGATCTGCGCGCCGTCATCCTCGACGCCTTGGAAGAGAAGCGGGCGCTGATCGACGGCGGAGTCCCCGGCTACCCGGGACCCCGCGATCCCGGGGTGATCCCGGTGGCGCAGCTGAACGCGATCTTCGGCCGGAACGTGCCGTCCGCGATGTGCCCGTTCACCCGGATGCGGAGCCTGACCGACCAGATGCGGGATGTGCCGGCCGCGCAGCAGTTCGGGATCGAACTGCTGCTGCGGGTGCTCGAGGAAAGCACCGAGCCGGTGCACCTGCTGTCCTTCGGATCGGCTCGTCCGCTGGCCATCGCTTTCAACCGCGAACCGGAGCTGCTGCATGCCAAGGTCGCTCGGATCCACCTGTCCGCCGGAACCACCACCCCGACGTACCTCGAGTGGAACGTCGTCCAGGACCCGATCGCCATGATGCGGATCGTCGACTCCGGCCTGCCGCTGTCGCTCTATCCCTGCGCAACCATCGACAGCTGCTACGCCTACGACCACCACAACACCTTCTGGTCGCTGCCCGACCTGCGCTGGATCGAAGGCATGCATCCTCCGCTGCGAAGATATCTGGGCTACGCGCTGGCACGGTCGTCGCGTCCTGACTACCTCCGCGCCTTGGAAGAAGACGCGCCACCAGAGGTGATGGCCGACATCTACCGCCGATCGCACTCGGTCTGGGAAACTGCTGTCTGGATGAACGTCTCCGGACGGATACTGGTTCGGCGCCTGGACGGCACGCACCGGATCATCCGCGCGGACGACCGGCAGCCAGGCGATGTCGCCTTCCGCAACGATCAGGTCCCGTGCACGACGACCACGCATCCCAGTGGGCTCTACTCGTTCCAGCTCACCGATGAGCCGGCCTCGACCACGATCTTCGTGCGCGACGACCCCGCCGAGTACGAGAAGGCGATGACAGAGGCGATGCCGGCGTTGTACCAGTCGTTCCGACCGAACCAGTGGCCGACAGCCGCACACTGACCGCTGCCCCGAGAGAGCACCGGAAGCCAGGTCGCCGCCACCGGGCGTCGTACGCCGTCCCGCCACTCGGACCCGGTCGAACTTGCCCATCGGACTGGCGTCGACGCCGGCGTGCCCATTCGGTTTGATCGCTTGCCGGATGCGGACTCAGGCGAATCGCCACTTACCGGATCAGCACCCGCTGGGTGTTGGCTCCAGCACCGTAGATTGCGGAGCCGACACCCTCGCTGGGGGCGCAGTTTGCCTCGTTCGGGTGGCGGCGTTGACATGCACTGCGGGTCTTAGCTGAGGTGAATTGGTCGCAGCGAGCGCATGCTGACGGCTACGGGCCTGCCCGACTCCGACGCTGCTGCTTCGGATCAGCCCACGTTCACCCACACATCAGTGGCGTAAACATGGGGATTCCTGCTGTTGTAGCAGCTCGCCCGCGACCACACCGGGCTCGGCCCGGTCAGCCACGGGCCGGTTCGATAGGAGCCGTCCGAGCAGCGGACAAGAGCCTGAAATGCGCGAGCGCTCCAAGCGCACTGAGCATCGCCGACCCAGTAGGTGAGGGTGGCGTTGCACCCAGGCGGAGGAGTGTGGATGGTCCCGGCGAACGCAGGGCTTGCGCCACTGATCAACCCGCCGGCGATCAATGCCGTGGTGGACGCGCCGATCGCGAGCCGACGGACAGTTTTCGAGATTTTCACGCGCGAAAGCTATCGAGGGTTCGCATCGGCCGGCGATCAGTTCGATCTGTGTCCAAGTGAGCCGACCGATGTGGTACGCGCACCTCGTCCGTCATCAGAAGGGCGCATGAAGCGGCGAGCGGTCCACACCGCCACCGGGGCCGGTTCCCGGCAAGAGACCGGCCCCGGGTAGCGGTCAGCGCGTGGGCATCGGCTCGTCGGCGCAGACCGTGTGATGGGGCGGAAGAGTGCCGTCGATCAGGTATCTGGTGATGATGGATCGGGTGCATTCGCTGTAGTGCCAGGTTGTGTGGGTCGTGCCCTCGAAGGTGAGCAGGCGGGCGTTGTCCAGGGCGTTGGTGAGTTCCACCGCGTCCTGGAACGGCACGTCGGGATCATGGGTCGTGCCGATGACCAAAGCGGTCGCGGCGCCCGGCGCGTTCCACGGGCCGGCGTAGCTCGACTTGCGCTCGGCCGGCCACTGGGCACAGGCCTGTGCGTGCCCCTGGTCGTAGTTGGCCGGACCGTGGGCGAGGGCCGGGCCGAGCAGCGGTGCTGCCTGGATCGCGGCAGCCAGCTTGCCGCGGAGCAGGTTCACGTCCTGGGGGAACCGGCGGTCGGCGCATTCGATCGCGGTGTTGAGGTTCATGTACCTGGTGTAAGCGTCGCTCATCGGGCTGACGAGGGCGCCGCTGCGGGTGGTGGCCGCCTTCTGCAGTTCAGTTGCGAGCCAGGACCAGTTGGACTGTCCGTACCCGAGTTCCAGGGAGACCCAGAAGGTGAAGAGACCACCTCTGGCCACGACCTTGCCGTTGGCGTCGCGGACCGGAGTGACGTCCAGGCTCGCTTGCAGGCGGCGAAAAGCGTCCGCCGGCCGGCCGTCGCCGAACGAGCAGTCGGCCGGGGACTTGGTGCACCAGGCGAAGAACCGGTTGAGCGATGCCTCCGCGGCGACGTACTGCCGGTGGTTGTTGTCGTACGGCCGGTTGACGAACGAGTCCGGGCCGACCGCCCCGTCCAGCGCCAGCACTCTGGTGCGCTGCGGGAACAGGTTCGCGTACACGGTGCCGAGGTAGGTCCCGTAGGAGAAACCGAAGAAGTTCAGCTGCTCGTCGCCGACCGCGGCGCGCAGCAGGTCCATGTCGCGGGCAGTGTTCTCGGTGCCCAGGTGCGGAAGCAGCGCTGCGTTGTTGGCGACACACCCGTCGCTGAACCGCTTGCCGAACGTCACCGCACGCTCAAAGCCGCCCGACGACAGCCGACCCGGTGTGGCAGCCCACTGCTCCGCATACTCCGGCAGCGAGACACAGCTGACCTTCGGCGTGCTGCCACCGACCGCACGCGGGTCGAACCCGACGATGTCGTACCGCTCACGCAGTTCGACCGGCGCGTTCTCGCCGAGGTCACGCACCATCAGGGACGCCGCCAGGCCAGGACCCCCAGGGTTGGTGAACAGCGAGCCGATCCGCTGCGACGGAACAGTCGCCGGCTTGCGGATCAGCGACAGGGTGACCTTCGCCCCCTGCGGCTGGCTGTAGTCCAGCGGGACCTGCGCGGTCGTGCACTGGTAACCGTCTCCGCTGGTGTCGCACGGCGCCCAGTTCAGTACCGGTACGGGGACGGACGCGACCCCACCGGCTGGCGTGGGCCGGGTCTTGGAAGGAATGTCCGTACTCAGCGGAGCGGCGCTCGCGCTGAAGGTGGAGACGGTGAAAGAAGACAGAACGGCCAGGCCAAGGGCCAGAAGAGCGCGTTTGGGCATGACTCCTCAACTTGTCAGCTGCTGAGCAGGAAGAAGAAACGGACGGGGTGAGGAAGCTTCGCGGCGAACCACCGCGCTTCGACAACTCATAATCGCCAGCGCACTGTGCAAGGTCAAAGAATTCGACTCACACCTAAAATGACATCTGCATATGCACGACGCGGTATGTGGATTGCCGCTGACAACGCCTCACCTGCTAGGCGCGGATGCGTTCCCCGGTGACTAAAGTACGGACTTACAGCACAGATGGAGCCTCTGCCGTGGCTGTGGGTGCCGGTCGAAGGCAAGATCCATGTCCTACGTCGTCACCTGCCCTTCTTGCCGTTGTGGCCCTGCTGGTTGATCGCGGTTTGCGCCTTCTCGAAGGCGGCGGCCAGCTGGCGCGCGAGATCGGCGGCGCGCTGCAGTTCCGCCCCGGCCTGGTCGACGCTTTGCCCCGGCTCGCGGTTGTTGTCGTACACCTCGTACTCGGTAAGCGAGCGACGCAGTCCGCTGCCCAGCTGCTCCGACAGCTGGGCAAGTCCCCAGCTCGCGACTTTCAGGTTCCCGGTCAGCGCGTAGACCAGCGGCGCCGGCGTCGTACGGAACGTGCCGTGCATCAGCGCCTGCACGCACTCGTGGACGTCGCCTGCGAGCTTGGTCAGTTCTTCGTAGGTGCTCATCGGTGGGTCCTCTCTCGTAGTGTGCTAGCCGTCACCCGTGCGCGCCGAACTCGAACAGCACGGGGTCGAGTTCGGCGGTCAGCTGCCGGACTGAGTACGCCGCGAGCGGCGTGGGCACCACGTGGTTGTCGGTACCGCTCAACGTGCTCCGGCCGGAACCATCACCCGCGCCGGTCGAGGGTCGCAGGAATGCGGTCGGCCTTGGCCAGATGGGAAAGCGCGCGGGGATCGAGGCCGAGTTGCTATGCGGTGTAGTGGGTTGGGATGCGGACGCGGTGGACAGGGTCGGCGAGGGCGCCGGTGTTGATGAAGTGTTGGATTTCGTCGGTCGAGATGGGGCTGAGGCTGTAGCGGTGCCGGGTCAGTACGCCGGCGCGGAGGAGCTCGCGGAGTTTGTCGAGGCCGACGCCGAGCGGGGCTACTTTTCGACGGCCAGACGTACGCCCAGGCCGATGAAGATGGCACCCGCTGTGACGTCCAGTCCCCGGCGTACTGCACGTCGGCGGCGGAGCAGTCCGCCGATGCGGCCGGCGAGTAGCCCGACGCTGCCGTCGACCAAGAACTCGAACGCCACCAGGATCGCGCCGAGCACGACGAACTGCAGCCAGATCTGCCCGAGCTGGGGGCTGACAAACTGCGGTAGCAAAGCGATCGTGAAGGTCACCATCTTCGGATTCAGCAAGTTCGTCAGGCAACCTCGCAGATACGCCTGGCGGCCGCCCAGTCCCGCCACCTCGTCGGACGCCTCGCTCATCTCGAGCTTGCCGCGACCGCGGATCGCTTGCACACCCAGATAGATCAGATAGGCGGCTCCAATCACCCGCACCACGTTGAAGGCCGTCGGCACTGCAGCGAACAACGCAGTCAGTCCCGCAGCCGCCAGCGCGACATGAATCGCCTCACTGGTTGCAACCCCGCAGGTCGCTAGCAGTCCTGCCCTCGCACCGCCACGAATGCCACACCCCAGTACGAACAACATGTCGGGGCCCGGCACCACCATCGCTACGGCAGTAGTCACTACAAATGCCACCAGCAACTGCGGATCGACGATCATCCCCATCATGCTGCCACAGCAGCTAACAGCATCGTCGATGCTGTCTCACGAGATCGAGCCGGTGGACGACCTCGCTCGGTTCCGAGCCCAGGAACAACGCCCGGATCACGGAGCAAAGATCCCCGCCGCGCGGGACCAGGTCCAGTTCCGACCTGTCCACCTGCATCTCCGGTCCTTGGGCGTGCTGCACGACTCGGGCGGACCGAACAATGACGTTGTGAGTGGTCGGGTGTTCCACCGGTGCAGCTCACAATTTGCCAGCCGTCCGGGTTGCTGGAGCCGAGGGGCTGGCGAAGCGGTCCAGGACGGTACGGGTGACGTCCTTGATTTGAGTGTCACCGTTGGTGAGGCCGCGGACCCACTCGGCGGATCCGGCGTTGAAAACGGTGCCGTCCCCCCGATGGAAGGTGGCGATCATGCCGGAACCGTGTGGGTGCTGGAGGTGGCCAGGCGGGCGGCCCGCGAACATGGCGCCGATGCTGGCTGTTGCGTCTTCGTCAATCACTGCTGGCGCCAAGGCGAGAATTTCCAAGGACTGTGGGGCACCGTCGGCTTGGGTAGCGTGAGGCAACCCGTCGGCAATCACGTAGTCCACCCCGTCGACTTCGAAGCCGACCACGCCGCTCGAGGCGCCGAGCAGGTCCCCGTAGTACAGGTCGGCGCCTTCAAACGCCCAGTGGTCAGGACGATAGACGGTGAACCCGCCGGCACCTCTGGGCACTCTGCCGGCATAGCGGTGATAGATGCCCTTCGACCCTGATAGGCCCATCGTGGCTGCCGCGGGACGATTGATCCGCGGGTCGTCCCAGTTGGACGTGAGCAGGTGCTCCTGGTCGCTGCCGAGGACGGGATCGTCCGCTGCGGAGGTCTTGTAACAGACTTGGGTGGCGCCGTTGTTCTCGAGCCGGATCTGCCAGTAGAAGTTGCCTGCGAACCGGGCCAGGTTGCCACCGCCCTCGACGAAGTCGTCGATGTGATCGCGCATCTGCCACGACCAGTACTCGTCGTGACCGACGACTACCAGACTGCGGTAGCGGTCCAACAGTTCGGGTCGGTAGTGCAGGTCATGCTGGGTCAGATAGTCGAACTCGTAGTTCTGCGCTTCGGCCCAGACGACGAAGGGGCGCTCGTAAGTTGCCCAACCTGCGCTGGCGTGCCAATAGCCGTATCCGTTGGCAAAAGCCCACTCATAGCTCTCGAACCGGACATCGGCCGTGGGCGAGTGAGGGAAAGAGTTGACCGGTCCTGGCGCACCGAGCGGCTTGACCAATTGACCGCGGGCGATGGGCCGGTGCAAGGACAGCACCGGTGAGTGGATTCGCTGAGCAGGGTCTTGGCCGAGGCCGCCGTAGGAGTTGGCGCCACCCCAATCGTTGTACGCATTCATGGTGCTGGTGGTCAGCACCAGAGCCATAGGCGCCGTGCTCGTTGCCGAGGCGCCCGCGCGGACGACGAAGTAGTGCTCGCTGCGCCGCGTCTCACCGCGATCGTTGGTGGTACTGACCACTACGAGATAGCAGCCCGACGGCCAGTCGGCAGGGATCCGCACTGCGTAGGTAGCTTGCCAGTCGCAACCGCGAACGGAGCAGTCGTCCGGGGTTTCCTGGCGGCGGCCGGGCAGCGCCTCGGCGCAGTGTACGGTCCGCGGGTGAAGTCCGTCCTTGACGATATCGAGATCATAGGTGGATCCGGTTGTGTGAACGTAGAAGGTGACCTCATCGCCAGGGGCGTATGACATGTTGTCGGTATAGCACCAGATCTCCAGCAACTGCGGATCGTTGTAGGGGAACTCGTAGAACCAGTGTTCTTCGGCCTTGAATCCCTGGGGCCGCACCAGTGCCGTCCGCATCGGGCCGAGCCCGGTGCCGAACTGTGAGTTGTTCATGAGTGTGCGTTTCCCTTCACCATCCGCCGTGCCAGCCGCTGAGCAGACCGAGCGGAAGGTCGGTTTCGTCGGTACCGTCGACCGTGCGAGTCAAGAAGTCGAAGTCGCAGCCGTCGTCGGCTTGCAGAACGTGCTCGGTGTAGAGGTGCCCCCAACCGCGGCGGTAGGGACGCGGTGGCGGCGGGTTGTGCTGGAGGCGCCGATCGATCTCAGGTTCGGGCAGGTCAAGCCGTAGCGATCGGGCGGGGAGGTCGAGTTCGATCATGTCGCCGTCGCGGACGGCGGCCAGTGGGCCGCCCACCGCGGCTTCAGGTGCCACGTGCAGCACTGTCGTGCCGTAGGCGGTACCGCTCATCCGTGCATCGGAGATGCGGACCATATCGGTGATCCCGGCGCGAAGGAGTTTGGTGGGGATTGGCAGTTGTCCCCACTCCGGCATGCCCGGGCCGCCCACCGGGCCGACGTTGCGCAAGACGAGCACCGAGTCGGCGGTGACGGCGAGGTCGGGGGAATCGATCCGGTCGGCCAGGTCGGTGATGCTGTCGAACACGACGGCGGGTCCGCGATGCCGCATCAGGTGGGGCGAGGCAGCGCTCGTTTTGATGACGGCACCGCGGGGAGCGAGATTGCCGCGCACCACGGCCAGCGCCCCGGGCGGCCCGAATGGGTCGTCCAGAGAGGCGATGACCGTCCGGTCGTTCACCGGGCCTACAACCTGATTGCCCAGTGAACGGCCAGAGACGGTCAGTGCCGTGGTGTCGAGCAGGGGCTTGAGCTCATGCAGTAGAGCGGGCACTCCACCTGCGTGGTAAAAGTCCTCGAACAGATGCTCTCCTGAAGGCCGGACGTTGACCAGCAGCGGGGTGCGTGCGGCGACTGCATCGAAATCGTCGAGGGTGAGGGCGGCGCCAACCCGGCGGGCCAACGCGAGCAGATGAACGATCGCATTCGTGGAGCCGCCGATGGCGGCCAGGACCGTGGCGGCATTCAGGAACGCCGGCCGGGTGAGTACCTGGACCGGGCGGGGCCCGCTGGTCGCCAAGGCGACCGCGCGGGCTCCGGCTGCCTCGGCGGCTGCGTATCGGCGGGCGTCACCGGCCGGCACGGCAGCCGCATTGGCCAGGCTCATGCCCAGCGCCTCGGTGACAGTGGCCATCGTCGACGCAGTGCCCATCTCGGTGCAATGCCCGGCCCCGGGCATCGACGCCTGCTCCAGGTCGGCGAACTCCGATCGGCTCATCTCACCGCGGCGCAACTGGTCGGCGTACCGCCACAGATCGGTGCCGACGCCAAGGCGCCGACCGCGGAAGACAGCCGGGACTGCCGGTCCACCCGTGACCATGATGGCGGGCACGTTGGCACTGGCCGCGCCCATCAGTTGGGCCGGTACGGTCTTGTCGCAGCCGCCGAGTAAGACGACCGCATCCAAAGGATAGGCGCGGATGCTTTCCTCCACGTCCATCGCCATCAGATTCCGGTACATCATGGCGGTCGGTTTCATCAGATTCTCCCCCAGGGAGATCGTCGGGAACTCCACCGGTAGCCCTCCGGCTTGCAGCACTCCGCGACGGACCGCGTCGGCCAGACCTCGTAAATGCAGGTTGCAATGCACCAGCTCCGACCACGAGTTGGCGATGCCGACGACCGGGCGGCCGTTGAGAGCTGCCGGCGACAAACCGGTGGCACGGAGGGAGGCTCGATGTAGAAAGCCCGGCAGGTCGTCCCCACTGAGCCAAGCGGCGCTGCGCAGTGGCATCAGGTAACTCCTTGTCAATAGATCTGAGCGAGCAGGCCACCGTCGATCACAAGGTCGATCCCGCTGATCTGCTGGGCCTCGTCCGAGCCGAGGAAGAGTACGGCGTGCGCTATGTCCTCGGGCACCGCGAACCGTCGCAGCGGATAGCGGTCGAGCAGTCGCCGACGAGCGTCCTCCGGGTCTGGCTGATAGGCGAAGAAGTCTTCGAGCAACGCCGTGTCGACGTCGCCCGGGCAAACTGTGTTGACGCGTATCCCTTCGGGTCCATGTGCGGCGGCCAAGGACCTGGCCAAGGCACGCAAACCGCCCTTCATCGCACCGTAGACAGGCATCTCGGGGTCGCCGACCATGCCGAGCAGGGATGCGGTGATGACGATCGACCCACCGCCACGGTGCTGCATGTGCGGCAGAACGGAGTTCACGCCGAGCATGACCCCGCGCAGGTTGACCTCGTACAGCCGGTCCCATGTCTCCGGCGCCGAATCGGGCAGCCGACCCATCATCTGGATGGCGGCGTTGGCATGCAGGATGTCCACACCACCGAATGCTTCGACCGTCTCATCGACGGCACGTTCGTTGCCTTCGGCCGTGGCCACATCAGCGGCCACGAGCAGATAGTTGGCCCCAGCAGCGGACAGTTCGTCACCAAGGCGCTCGAGTGCTGAGGTGTCTATGTCAACGCAAGTGACGGCGGCGTCTTCGGAAGCCAGTCGCAACGCGGTGGCGGCGCCGATGCCGTTGGCGGCACCAGTGATCACCGCGATCTTCCCGGTGAGACGGCCGGTCACGCCACAGTCCGCACGCCTTGAGACAGACGACTGGAAATCTCTTTGCACCAGCGGTGCACCGCGGGGCCAATCTGTTCGGCCGTGTCAACAGGCCAGCGCGCCTCGACCGCCGCCACGGAAATCGCCCCGATCGGCTGCCCGGCGAGGCCGAGGATCACGGAAGCAAAGCAGACCCCGCCGACCTCCGACTCACCGTCATCAATGGCGTATCCGGCTGTTCGTGCTTTGTCGACGTCCGCCTGAAGCGCCGCCAGAGTGGTGCGTGTGGTGGGGGTGAAGCGATGGTAAGGCTCAGGGCCGAGCAGCCCTGCCCATTCCTCAGCGGGCAACGCTGCCAGAACTGCCTTGCCGATCGCCGTTGCATGAGCCGGCACCGACTCTCCCAGCACGGTGGTCAATCGGATCGCGTGCCGACCGTCGATCGATCGGGACCACACGATCCGGCCTCGTCGCAGCACCGCCAGATTGATCGTCTCACCTGTCAGCGCGTGCAGATCCGCCATCGCCGGCGCCGCCAATTCCGGCAAACGCGAAAGGTCCGAGCGAAACGACAGTTCTGCCACTGCCGGGCCCAACTGGTACAGGTGGCTTTCAGGCAGGTGCTCGACGTAGCCCCGAGACTGCAACGTACTCAGAAGTCGGTGAGCCGTAGCACGTGCTACGCCCAGCTCAGTGGCGACGCCGACGAGCTTTTCGGTTCCCCGGGCCGCTAACAGTTCCAGCACCTCAAGCCCATGTTCAAGAGAGCCCATCTCCCCGCCTTGTCTCGGTATGCGTAACAGCTCCGTTTGACTATTCGGATCACCATATCGACACTGAAATCCCGAAGTCAACGGAGAGGTAGGACCATGAATGCATTCCACGGCAACGAGCTGACCAGCGCACTGGTCGCCGATGCGCTCGACACCTTCGGGTTGCGCCACCAGTGCCTCGGGCCGGGCCTAGCACCTGTTCGATCGGAATCGGCCAATCCCACGTGCCTAGTCGGCCCGGCCTTCACCTTGCTGGCGCAAGCGGCGGCTCATCCCAACCCAGCCAGCCCTTATCAAGGCTTGTTGGAGGGGATGGACCACGTCAGCGCCGGCGCTGTCGTTGTGTTCGCAACCGGGAATTCCGCGGCGGCCGCGGTGTGGGGTGAGTTGATCACCGCGGCATGCCAGCACAAGGCAGTCGCCGGCGCGGTTACCGACGGGTTCGTCCGAGATGCCCAGGCGCTGGCGCAATCCGGGTTCCCGGTCTTCAACCGGGGCAGTGTGCCCTACGACAGCAAGGGCAGGCTCGATGTCGTCGCCCATCAAGTGCCAATCGAGATCGACGGCGTACGCGTAGTACCGGGGGACCTGATCGTCGCCGACACAGACGGGGTCGTGGTGGTCCCGCAGCAGGTCGTACCGCGGTTGACCAGGGCGGTTGAAGCCAAACAGGCGGCCGAGCACGACGTTCGGGCTTCCGTTGCCCGCGGGTCTACTTTGCGGCAGGCGTTTGACCAGCATGGTGTCCTGTGACTTGTGAGGACTGGTGGCGGGATGCGGTCATCTACCAGATCTACCCACGATCGTTCCAGGACACAGCTGGTAACGGCGTCGGGGACCTTGCCGGCATCATCGCCAGGCTGCCCTACCTGTCCTGGCTGGGCGTTGACGCGCTGTGGATGTGCCCCTTCTACCGCTCGCCCCAAGCAGACTTCGGCTACGACATCACCGATCACACAGCCGTCGACCCTCTTTTCGGATCACTGCGTGACTTCGACGACCTCGTGAAAGCAGCGCACCAGGCCGGGCTGCGAGTCATCGTGGACTTCGTCCCCAACCACACGTCGATCGAGCATCATTGGTTCGTGGCGTCCAGGTCCAGCACCGCGAGTCCGTACCGTGACTGGTACCTGTGGGCCGACCCAGCACCTGACGGTGGGCCACCGAACAACTGGCGCAGCGTCACCGGCGGATCCGCCTGGACTCACGACGCACGCACCGACCAGTACTACTTGCACTCGTTCTTGCCCACCCAACCGGACTTGAACTGGCGCAATCCCGCCGTCGTGAAGGCCATGCATGACGTTCTGCGCTTCTGGCTCGACCGTGACGTCGACGGATTCCGCATCGACATGGTCGACTACCTGATCAAGGATCAGCAGTTGCGCGACGAGCCTCTCGACAACGCCGGCGGCTATCAACCCGCCACCGCCAGCTACCAGTTGAATCAGCCGGAAACTATCGATCTACTCCGGTCCTTCCGAGCCCTCACGGACGGCTATGGACACGGTCGAGTCCTGATCGGCGAGGTCGAGTACGGTCTGCCGATGCCGCGCCTCACAAGTTATTACGGCAACGACGATGCCCTCCAACTGCCGATCAACTTCTGGCTGCTGTTTCTTCCCTGGACAGCACAGGCACTGCAGCGATTCATCACTGACTATGAAGCCGGACTTCCTGCAGCTGCCTGGCCGAACTGGGTGATCGGTAGTCACGACATATCTCGGGCCGCCAGCCGACTCGGAGCAGCCAGGGTCCGCTCAGCTCTCCTGGTGCTTCTCACACTCCGCGGCACGCCCTTCCTGTACTACGGAGACGAGTTGGGCCTGCCCGATGCTGAGCTCCAAGCCCGGGACAAACGCGACCCTTGGGTCCAGGCCGATGCCAGCATCGGCCGTGATCCGGCTCGTACGCCGATGCCTTGGACCGCCGATCTTCCGCACGCCGGATTCTGCGCCGCCGAGGCTCAGCCGTGGCTGCCGATCGGCAGCAACCATCAAGGCCTTGATGTCGAAACTCAACTGCAGGATCCGGGCTCCACGCTCCACCTCACGCGGGACTTGCTGACTCTTCGCCGGACTCACCGCGCACTGCGGGCCGGTTCCTGTCAGGTTGGTTCGCTCGATATCGCCGGGGTGTTGAGCTACGACCGCGAGTTCAACGGTGCCCGTCTCCGCATCCTGGTCAACTGTTCCGACAGCACTGTCACCGTTTCCCTCGCCGGTGCTCGGCTCCTGATCTCGACCAGGCGGACCACATCTCTGGTCAACGACAGCGCGATCCTCGGCCCGGACGAAGGATGTGTTATCGATCTGCGCCCGCCTTCATGAGCTTGCGGCGCCGGCCACGATCCCGGTTGAGCAATCTGAAGGTGATTCGATCAGCTTGCCAAGCTCGGTGTGAGCAGCATTGGGGCGCCGAGCAGTCCCTCCGACCGCCCTCGTGCTTACAAGCGATCCATGTCGTCTCGGGCATCGGCCTTCGTCCTGCCACTCCCCTGGTCCGGGAGGAACCAGCCGAGCAACGGCTCCGTGACGCCGGCCTTGGTGTCACGACCGAGTCCCAGGATGGTGTAGAAGCCGTTGCAGGCGCCAAGTCCTCGACGGAAGAAGGTGATGCCCTCGAGTCGCACTCCGTCGTTGATGAGTCCGGTGGCGAAGGTGCGTGTGGTGACCTTGGGTGGCGGTGATCGTAACCGGTGTGCCAGCCTTTCGCTGACTGGTGGCACTGAGTTGCGCAGTTACTGCTTTGTTGCGCACAGCGCGTTGCCGACCAGCTGGTCTGCGATGCGTTGCTGCGCAAGGGCGTCGTTCCATTCTCGGCCGAGCACACTCGACATGGAGACCACAGCGCTACGGCGGCCGTCCTCGGTGACACCGTTCTCGTTGATGAAGCCGCCCTCGCCACCCCCATGCGCCCAGTAGTACCCACCGCACGGCAGCGGTCGCCTGAAGATCCCGAGGCCGTACTGGCTGTCAGGCATGAGCTTGGCCACCACAGGGTCGAGGTCACGCGAGGTCAACATCTCGGCGAGCAGGGCAGGCCGCAGCAAGCGCCCACCGAGCAGTGCTCGCAAGAACTCGTTGACGTCACGAGTCGTCGACACCAGCGAGCCGTGGCGATCGTCCAGAATCTGTTCCGTCACATCGATGAACCGGTCCTGCTCGAAGGACTGGTAGGAGCGCGCGTGCGGAGATGGGAGGCTCGCGCGACGATCCGGCCCGGTGTGCTTCAGGCCGAGGGGCCGAATCACCCGATCTCGTAGTTCGTCGTGCCAGTGCCGGCCGGTGACCCGCTCGATGATCATGCCGACCAGAACGTACCCGATATTGGAGTAGCTCCACTGCTCGCCCGGTCCGAACAACGGTTCGTGCCGCAGTGTGCGCGCCACCAATTCCTCGGACGTATACACGTCGAACCGGCGGTCGTAGAAGTCCGCCTCAGTGTCGTAATAGCCAGGCATGTCATCGGCCAGCCCGTGCGTGTGCTGCAGAAGCTGGCGGACGGTGATCCGGCGGCCGTCGTTGTCGTTGCCGCGGATCAGCCCCGGCAGCCATCGCTCGACCGGATCATTCAGCGACATCCTGCCCTCACCGACCAACTGCAGGACAACCGTGGCCTTGAAAGTCTTACCGGTACTGGCGATTCGGAAGCGACCATTGGCAGGTACGGGACGCCCAGTCCGGCGGTCCCCCGTGCCCGCCGTCGCCACCCGCGCCCGCCCATCGGCGGCAACCACCCGGGCCTGCACACCGACGACACCGGCCCGATGGATCGCCGACGTGTCCTGCTGCAGTCGGGAAGGCGTCGGCGTGGCGCCCGCGGTGGCCGAACCCAGCAACCCAGCCACAGCGATCCCGGCCGAGACCATGAAGATCGTGGAGAACCTTGTCATGCAAAGAACGCTAGTTCGGCGTCATCACAAGCGAGGTGGCCCCGCCGCCACAAGAGATTACCGCCCAACATATTGAACATTCGATCCCGCGCAGGTAATAGCGTCGCCCTGTGAGAGCCATGCCAGCAAGTGCCGCGCATGGCGAAAGCGGTGCTGCCCCCTAGCTCGCATAGCCTGCACAGATGAAGATCCGACCAGCAGTCGGTGCCGACGCCGAGCAGGCAGCCGAGCTGGCTTCAACAGTCCATCCCTATCTAGTACAAACGCCGAACAGTTTCCGCATGGCGGTAGAGCGCGCTGCGGCTGACGATCGACACCGCGTATGGGTGGCCATCTCGGATGAGGAACTGGTGGCCTGGGCTCGGACAGGGCCGGCGGCGGCGCGCACAGAAGCGGGAATCTTCGGTCTTACGCTGATCGTGCACCCAGGTCATCGCCGGCAGGGGGTGGCCACTGCGCTGACTGAGCGGATTGCTGATCATCTCGCGCGTCAGGAGGTTAGGTCGCTCGAGGCACTGGCGTCGGATGGAGGAGTTGCGTTCGCGGCCGGGCACGGTGGGGTTCCAGGTGACGTGGTCAGATACGCCGGGCTCGATCTGCGGTCCCTGAGGGACCGACCGAGCCTGCCACCGGGACTCAGCGTTGTACGGCTGAGCGAACTCGATCCACGTGATGTACACCTGTTGTATGCCGAAGCCGCGGCGGACATTCCCGGTCAAGCAGGTTATGACGTCAGTTTCGACTGGTTCGAGTCCGCCGTGTGGCGATCGACGAACTACAACCACCAACTGGGTGCAGCCGTCCTCGTGGACAGCAGACCCGCCGCGGTGACCGTTGTCGCGTGCGGCGGGTCGTCGATCTGGAACGACATGACCGGCACCTCGGCCGCATACCGCGGTCGAGGGCTGGCCAAGCTGGTGAAGTCGGCCTCGTTGAGGTGGGCCGCCGAGGCCGGCTACCGCCACGCTTTCACCATGAACAATTTGCACAACGCGCCGATGCTGGCGGTCAATGAATGGCTCGGCTATCACGAAACGGCACGGCAGACAGTCATGACGTGGAGCGTTGATGCAGGCGCCGACCAGGCACACTGAGCCGATGACCGCAACTCCGCGGCGTGGCGCTGGTTTCGGACTCGGACATCGCTGATTTCCGGCACCACGAAGCGTCGGATCACCCCGCGCTTCAAGCGCGGCTCGGTCCGGATGGCCAGCATGCCGGTGGGAGCCAGCGTGCGGATCCGTCGGTCTTTGCCGGTTGCTCGATGCTGCGGTGCTCAATGCCCGGTACCGAGGCGGCGGCGCCCGACGTCATCACGGTCGGAGCCTCGTCAAGGTCGACGGATACTGCAGCGACGCCGCAGCTGATCCATCACCTCGCGCAACTGCGTCAGGTCAGCGCCCGGCCCGTCTCTCGACGGGTCAGCACGGACACCGGCCAGCGCCCTCAGTAGGTATCAGTCGCCCGAAGTTGCCTCGCTAATCAACCGGAGTAGCGAAAACTGCGCCGGGCCGGCAAAGCGGTGCGTTGCCGGCCCGGTGTCTTGCGCGTCGGTCTAGTAGTCGCAGTGGCGGCTGCCGGCTTTGGCCAGTCCCCGACTGATCGGGTAGCCGATGGTCAGCAGCGTGACGTACAGCCGGCCCGGTCAGAGCCGAAGCCGTCGTGACCATCGCCGTCATCGCCGACCACGGCCGCAGCGAGCAGCACCCCAAACACCGCGGCCATGTAAGCGATCAGCTCCGTGGTCTTGAACGCCGGCTTGGTCTCTGAACCCTCTGGCCGGTGAGCGGCGCCCCCGCCCGGGCGGACAGGCACCCGACGTTGCGGCATACCAGCCGAAGAACCCTGCATGGGCGGAGGACCCTGCTCGTACACGGACATCTTGTGCTACCTAAGTCGCGGATCGTTCAGACGGCCCGCCTGGTACCCGGCCTCACCATCAGCTCAGCAGGGCGTTCGAGCAAGTCGCTCGTGAAAGCGCTGCCCATGCCACGCGGTCGCCTCGGGGCTCGTCCCGAACTGGCGTTCATCGCGCATCGTCAGGGCGCAAAAGCGCAGCTCGCCGACTGACAGGCTCGGCGAGTTGCCCGACGACTTCATTGGCGGGCGCAACGCCACCCCAGCTGCCCTGTCGTGCTGATCGCTCCACACACCGACACTCTCCGCCGCTTTACGCGGACGTCAGCATGTTCCGTAAGCTGGTTCCCACAAGGTCGGTCCAAGCGCCGGAGCAGACGTTGTGGCACTCCAGCTCGGGCACCAGGCCGACATGCGTCAAGGTGATCGTGACGCCGCCTTCAGCATTTGATGCGACATCGAAGACGATGTCGGTGCCCACCCATTCCTCCTGGTCCTCGACGAAGCTGAAGTGATTCTCGAGAACATGCCATACCATCCTGCGCCCCGGGATGGCCTCTGTAACTCTCAGACGCGTTTGGTGAAGGCCCGGCATATCAAAGCCGAACTCGTCTCCTGCGGTCTCTGATCGTCCTTCGATCTCGGGGTTCCACCAGACGTGAGGACGCGTGATCGCCGCGAAGGCTTCGTCCGGCGTGGTTCGAACCTCGACGTCCGTACTGAAGCTCTGGGCCATAACCGTCTCTCCCAACCTCGACACCTACACTCCGAACGCTGCAGCGCATCGGTCGAGGCAGCGAACGCAACCAATGGTTGCGTTGCTAGGTTAGGAGCTCCGCCTCGCTTGCGCAACTCTTGCCTCGACATGCCGATCACGGCTTATGTCATGGGTGTCATCACTTGATCCTTACCCACTCCCAGCTCCAGGCGCGATCGCAGCGAAGAAGGCGCACACGCCCGCCACGCCAAGGAGCTCGCAGAGGTTCTAGGTCGGGATGAGCTGATAGGCGCGATGGCATGCCGACCCCAGGGCACGAACAGCACTCCAGCACCGACCAGCACGCCGTACCGGAGTTTCTCGAGACTTCCGATGGAACGAGTGTGGCGTCGCCAGCCGACCACCAGACATGCCAGCAGCACAACTATGCAGATTGCGGCCAGCTGTAAGACCAGCCAGATCAACGGCCGGCCCAACACCGCGGACACCACATTTGTCGCGCCGGCGGCCACCACGGAGAACAGATACGTCGCAGTGCCCGCGATGACGATCGGGCCGGCGCCGGCAAGCCCTCGCGCCGGCCAGGCCATCACGGGCCGGCCCCGCCGAGCCAGCGCCGCGGCCGGATAGGCGGCGAAGGCGGCCAGCATCAGCGCGAGAAGCGTCATGCAACTCGACCGATTCGTACCACCGCAACGGCATGACCTCTTCGCTGGCCAGCACCTGTGCCGGTGGCTCATCGGCAGTCGACGGCGCCGCACCGCTCTTGATCCACGACGTGATCAGCGAGATGAACTGCGGCGCGAAGTCGGCTGCTTCGTTCTCGCTGAAGCCGTCGGCACTGACCCGCATCGTGTGGGAGGCGCGGCACCACGCGCAGGGTGTAGTGCTGGTTGCCGCCTCGCTCCAGAGCCTGCCGGAAGAGTCTCAGGCTTTCGCCTGGAGCAGTCGAGCGGTCTTGTTCGCCGAACACGCCCAACAGTGGCTGGCGGAGTTGCCCGAGATTGGCGAGCGGATCGTTCGCGGTCCCACCGAAGAGCCGTGCGGCGATCAGCATCCGGCTGAGATTGACCCCGATCGGATCGAGCAGTCGCGGTGAGACGCCCGCGTGAGTCAGGTAGGTCCGTTTACTCCAGAGCTGGGTGCGGTCCGGCCGCACGGCACTGGCGCCCACGGTGACGACAAAGGCGACCTGAGGTGCCTTCACCGCGGCAAGGGGGGCGATCCAGCCGCCCTGGCTGTGGCCCCACAGGGCAACTCGGCGGGATGCGACTCCAGGATGCTCGCGCAACAGCCTCACGGCCGCAACGGCGTCATCGGCGATGATCGTCGAAGGAGGTTGTCGCTCTCGAGTAGCCGGATCGCTTGTCATAGATCAGAGCGGCGATACCGGCGCGGGCGAACGACTCCGCCTCGCGCCGGTAGTCGTCACGATCGGTCGAGCCGGCGCCTGCCAGCAGGACAACGCCGGGCAGGGGCGCATCGGCCGACCGAGGTGCGACGATCGAGCCGTGCAGTGTTTGCGAGCCACTGCTGAAAGTTACCTCGGTGGTGACCAGATCGGACGGTGCCGGAGTTGCCGGCACCAGGACGGCGCCGATCAGCGCCAGGTTGCACAAGGACAGCATGCAGTGGTCTCTGTCGAGAGAAGCCCGGATCGACCCCCGCGAATACGGGAGCGCATCCGACCATGCGCCGAGCTCCGGCCGCAACCGCAGAAATTCTGCAAACGTCCGCAGGTCCTCGGTCAGCCAAACGTCGTTGAGCTCGTCGATCGCCTGCTGCGGTGCCGGATCCTGCTCGCTGCGGCGCGGGAAGCGAAGATCGCGACGGATCAGGCGCCACCACCGTTCGCGTCCATGGGCGCGCTCCGGGATGTCCTCCACGAACCGATGCTCAGCGAGGATTCGCAGGTTGTAACTCGTGCCACCACTGGTGACACCGAGTCGTTTCGCCAGCACCGTCGACGTCGCCTCGCCGAGAATGTCCAGCTCACGCAGGATCCGCTGCCGGAGTGGATTGGCCAGCGCCTTCGCGGCGCCCAGATCTGCTACCTCGTCCGCCGTCCATGCATCGGAAACCACGCGTGGACTATCGTGCAACGCGACTCCGGCTGCTCGACACAACCTCGCAGACAGCCGGCATGCCGATGGCTCGTGGAGAGGGGGCTGCTGTGTCTACCACTTGCGCGGCTGCCAAGAAGAAGGAGTACTGAACTGGATCGAGGGTGGGGTTGATGGAGACAGGAGCGGGCCACTTTGGCGCAGCCCGCTCTTCGGCTAGCTGCCGGTTGGAACTACCGACCCCGACTGTTGCGGATGACGCCGCCGTCCGAGGTCCGAAGGGACGTCACTGGGATGGTGCCGCGGTGGAGCACATGAGGGATATCAGCCCAGGGCAGCAGCGGTTCGGTGGCCATCAAGGTGCGCAGGCGCTTGAGCAGATGCACGTCCGTTCGGGCGCGAGCAGATCCGCCTCGATGGTCCAGTAGGCGGGCTGGCTGCTCACCCGGCCCGACTCGCGGAGTGCGTCGAAGATCAAGTTCGCGTGGACAGGTGAAAAGAACAACACGTCGGCCCATCGACGCCCGAGCGGATGCACTGAGTGATCCATGACGTGGGGTCGCTCCGCGTACTTCAAGCGCTCTCGGGCGTAGAGGTCTGGGTAGCGGTGTGTACTCGACGGCGAGCTGGTGGTGTGGACCGGCGAGTGCATGGACTTCGACGCATTGCAGGCCCGGATGGTCAACGCCGCCGCGACCGTGCGGCGCCGACTGGCATCAGCGCAGCCGGCCTCGCTGGTCGTGTTCGACGTGCTCGCGGTCGGCAACGTCGGCGTACGGCCGATGCGATGGACGGCCCGCCGCAACCGACTGGAAGCTCTCGCCGAGGCATGGCGGCGCTCCGCTGCAACTGTCTCCGGTGACCAGCGATGTCGCCGAGGCGCGCGAGTGGCTGGAAGGGTTCAAGGCCTCCGGGGTCGAAGGCCTTGTGGTCAAGGGCGCTACCAGCCGGTACCGGCCCGGCCGGCGGGAATGGGTGAAGGTGAATTCTGGTGCGCTGGTTTGGTGGACGGTTCGTAGTCTGCGGCCTGTTGTGCGCCGTCAGCGTTCGGTCCAAGGCGTCCGATGGGTGCGCGACAGGTGTCGGAGACGTGACTTTCTATCCTTCTGTGCCAGATGTCGTTGGCGGCAGGAAGACGCAGAACTCGTTGCCTTCTGGGTCGGCGAGAACGACCCATCGGAAGCCTTGCTCGGTCTGCTCATCGGACAGCCGCCGGGCGCCCAGCTGCTCCAGTCGCTCCACCTCTGCCAGCAGGTTCTCGACTTGGAGGTCAAGATGCATTCGGTTCTTTCCCTGCTTCGGCTCCGGAACCTGCTGCAGCGTCAGCGTCGGTGCTGGGCCGGGCGCGGTCAGGATGAGGTATGGCGGGGCGTCTAAAGCGCGCCGATAGTTCAGTGGCGTGAGAGCCTCCAGCCAAAATTCTGCTTGCGCCTCGGAATCGACACAGTCGAGCGTCACTACGATCTCCATCCGGGAAGCCTACTTAACCTGCCCCACCCCCGCTATGGCCTTTCAGTTGAGCAGTGCCTACGGTCGGCCCCGGGGCGACCTGCTCCGGCGCGACAGTGCACGACACCGAACACAACCCTCTGAAAGTGGAAGCGCCGCGACACCGTCGAGGTGATCGTCGGTGGCGTGATCGAGCCGATCGACCACCCATCAGCCGTCTGGTCATGCAAGGCTGACATGCTTGGCGCCAACGGCTGTACCGCTGGTGACAGATTCCTTGACGACACCCCGATTTGCAAGGAATCGCGGTCTCATTCAGAGTTGCTTGGGCCGATTTGGCTAGGGTCCGCCTTTCGCGATACGCCAAGCAGAAACTGCCGGCGACGCAGAGGAAAAGCCCGACACGCAGCCGGCGCAGCCCACCGAGATCCGTGATCGCCAGAACAATCGAGACAAGTGCCAATACAAGACTAATGATGCTGATGATCAACAATCCGCGCCGACGGCGTCCACCTGGTTCCCTGAGATCTCATTCGGCAACTCTACTGACGCTGCAGACATGTTCAGGCTGCTGATCTTCACCAAACCTCCTGCCCCGGTCGTCTGTCTGACCCGACCTGACTGTCACCGAGACGCTCGTCGCGAGACCAACAAGCTCGACAAAGGCTCATGGCCTCGGCGTGCCGGTACCTGCGGGTCCTCGAGAGGCGTGATGCAAGCCCGCCGCGGGGAGAAGCTACGCGCACGTCTGTCCAGGCGGGTTCGGCTGTTGTGGCTGGTCGATGTCGGCTGGTCGGCCGTTGGCCGGTGGCCACCCCGCAGGCGGTCTCGGTCCTGCGGGAACGGCGCCCGTCGTCGGGCCGTTCGCTCTCGCGGTCGGAGATGAGGGGCCGTACTCCTGGTGCCGGAACAGCCACGGCCGAACGCCCTCGATATCCTCGGTCTTCGCGGCGTTCGGTTCGGCGGTCCAGACCTACGGCCGCCAGCGGGAACTCCCAGCCGGCCGCCCCCGACCTCCGCGGACGCGACGTACTTCTCGATGTCGAACATCGCCTGGACCGCCGGGTCCATCGTCCACCACGCCTGCGGGCCCGCGGAAGTCGGAGATATCCGACGCGATGGAGATGCCCGCGCCGGTCAGACGGCGAACGTTCGGTCACGCCTCCGTACGTGCGCGCCATTCGTCCTCGAGGATCGCCATCACGATCGAGTCGATCCACTCGCCTTTCCAGCACAGCGCGTCGCGAAGCCGGCCCTCGACGACGAACCCGGCCTTTTCGTACGCCCGCTGAGCCCGCGGGTTGAACGCAAACACGTCGAGGCTGATCCGGTGCAGCCCGAGTTCCTCGAAGCCGTACCCGACGATCAGCTTCGTCGCCTCGGTCCCCAGCCCCCGGTTGCGGCCGGCGGGACCGATCAGGATCCGGAAGTTGCAGGACCGGTTGTCCGGGTCGTACTCGTTCAGCACCGCCTCACCGACAGCGTCGCCGGTGGACCGGTCCACGATTGCGAGGTCGAGCCGGTCGGTCTGCTCCTTGCGCGTCCGCAGCCACTCGCGGGCCCGCTCGTCGGAAATCTCCTCGTGGCTACCGGTCAGCCGGGTCACCTCGGGATCGTCCATCGCGGCCTTCATCATCGGGAAGTCGCCCTCGTCGAGGCAGCGCAGGACCACCAGTTTGCCGGTGAGCGTCGGCTTATACGAGAAATCGGTCACGAGGAGCAGTTTGCGCACCACGGCACGGGTCAGGCCACTGGTTTAGGACAGCTCCGGACGGCGTACGTGCCGTCGGCGGCGGGGAGGAGTCGTGGGCACGGTGCGAGCGCAGATCCGTTAGCAGGCCAGCCCGGACGACGGCGACCAACCGCAGCACCGCCAGGTTGGCAGTCCGACCGTCCAGGCAGGCCACGTGGACGGCCGCCCGACTTCCGGGATCTCCTCAACTTGGTGATCCATGTCCGGTTGCACTTGAAGCCGGACAACGGGCGGTTCACTGTTCGATTCGCCAGATGTCTCGTAACGCTGGAGTGGCGGCAAGGGGCGAGCCGGCTGTCCAGCCCCTTCGGCGATCGCCGGCCGGCATCGCACGCGGCGCGCTGAGGTCCGCCGTACGGTCGACACGGGGGCACGACCTCTGCCTGGCCGGCTCGGTCATTCGTCTAGCAGTCCGGGCAGGGCGAGCGACCGCGCGCAGTTGCTCGCGGCTGCGGCGGACGGGGATGCCGTCGGGGAGGGCGTGAACGAGCGAACGTCGCGGCGTTCGTGCCCTGAGGCGGGTCGAGGCTGTTCTCAAGCGGCGGCCCCGCACCGCGGCCACGATCAGATCGGCCGGCGTCTCGGCGTCGTCGACGAGGTCCTTCGGTTTGCGCATGCCGCGAGGCCTTCGTGGCCTGTCGTAGGTGGGTGGCGGAGAGATGTGGAACGGCGGGCGGGCGCCGATGCAGGGTCAAGGCGCCCGCCCACCGGCAGGCCGGAGCCGCCAGGCTCGGGGAGGAAGAGCGCTCAGTCCATCCGTGGGGATGGCGATGGGGTTGAGTACTTCCGGGGGTCCTGGCGAGGAGGCAGGGCCGGGGCGCTCGGCGTATCGGTACGCCGAGCCGAGGGAGTGAGGGACACAGATTCCGCGTCCGGTTCCCCCGCTTCAGGGGGAGCAGCCGCTGAGCACGGGTCGCCCGAGTCCATTGCTCGGTGTGCGCCCTCTTCGACTCGCCGCCGATCACTGCCCTGTCAGACATGTACCAGGTCGCTGGGTGGCCGAGCCATGCGTTCGGCGACCACGGTGCCGCTCGGCACTAACTGACCGCTGGCCTGGTCCTGGCGCGGGAATCAACGATCTCGCTCTCATCGCCGGCGGGTTCTACCGACTGGGCCGGGAATCGATCCACGAAAGCCGGGCGCATGAAGCCCTTCGGCTGTGGCAGTTCGGTCAGATCGTCGCTCAGGACAGCGGGAACCTTTCTGCGGTTGCCGTGCTCCATACCCACGAGGCTTGGGCGTACGCGATCGGCCACTGCCCCTCGGCGCTCTCCGAACTCCCCCAGCCAGTCGAGTAGACCAGCGATTCCTTGGTCTGTGCTCGGAAAGCTTCCAGCCGGGCCAGCGTGTCAGCTGAATCGGCGACGCGACGGTGAATCCGCAAGGGGAACTGCCCCCATGGGTTGAGGGCCCTGACCGCATCGGCGTACCCCGCGCGGATGGTCTGGCTCTGAGCGCCGCCGCGGTCGAACAGCTTCCCGGCCAGAGTGCCGAGCATCGAGGACCCGAAGGCGATCGAAACCACTGGACGCCACTCCAGCCGGATCCGGCACGACGCCCCCTCCACAGCCGTTGAACGCTTCGCTCCCGCCATGCTGGCCATGTCGGCGTCGCCCCGTACGGCGTACCGCATGTTCGCTGCTGTGGTCTCTCGTCGGTCCGGGCGCCCTCCGGGTGCGCGCGCCATCCGGGCCCCGGCGGAACTGTGCCCTCGGCCCGCACCGGGATCTCGTCCGAGCGGCGCTAACGATTGGATACACACCGAATACATAGCGGTAATGGCCCGGGTCGGATTGACTGAGCACTCGCTGCGCTGGCGATCGGATTGTCGGGCAGTTGCCACCTGTCTGCTCGTCGAGTTCGGCACCGAAATCGTAGGTTCCAGCAGGCACGATGACCCCCTTTGGAGAGCACATGAGTTCACGCAGGATTCTCGCCGTGGTCACTGGGTTCGGCGCACTGCTCGGCACTGCGGCACTCGCCGTACTGCCGGTCCAGGCAGCACCGGTGGTAGGCGTCGGCGCCGTCTCACAGGCCGGTCCCGGGTGGCACAAGATCGGCGTTTACGATCACTTCACATGCTTCCAGAAGGCCAACTGGTATCAGGACAACGGTGCCCGGGACACTCGCTGTGACGACATCGGCGGCGGCAGGAGCGAACTGTGGGTGCTCACCGACGAGTGACGTCGCTCCGCGAGAGTGACGCGGTGAGGTTTCTCCGGTCACGGGTCGTCAGCCGAAAGGGCGCGGCATCAGCGGCGCCGAGCGGCAGGTCGGTCAGGCGCCCACCGGGTGCGCGCCTGACCGACAGGTCCTGTCCAGTGCCGACGGCCGAGCGCAGCGAGTCTGGGCAAGGACCGGGTGGTGTGCGGAGGCTTGCCTGCCTGACCGATGAAGGCACCATCTCTCAGAGACCTCCTCCGACCGCGCAAACGACAGCGAACTGCTCCAGGTTCGGTGACGGCCGGAGATAGTCGATGATGATCGCGAAGCGCCGCCCGCAAACAGAACTGGCTGCTGATCAATACGCCGTGGAAGGGCTGGGCGTTTTACCCAGGAAGCCCTGGAGCCACCTGTTCCTGCGCGACCGCGACACCGGCCGACCCTGCTGGGCCCGCCCGTCGACGGCATGGCACTACCGCTACTTCGCGACTCAGAACCCCTCCGCCTGACCGCCCCGGGAACCCACCGCACCCGCACGCTGCGGATCGTTGAACGCGATCCAGCCCCGGATCGACGTCGACAACGCCGTGCTCGACGCCCGGTTCGGGATCCGTTCGTCCATCCTGCCGGGCCGACCACCACTGACCAGCCGCATCCCGAGGGTCAGCTGACGGCCAGCGGTTCCAACCGCTCGGGACCCTTGTTGCGGACCGAGTTGACCGCGGTGGACACCGCGTACATCTCCAGCGCGCCGTCCAGCGACGGCGCCATCAACGCCTGCAGTTCGTCGACGTCGTGGTTACACGGGTCGAGCCACGCCTCCCAGTGGGCCGGGGCGATCGCCCTCGGCATCCGGTCGTGGATCCGGCCGACGCTGCCAGTCGCGGTCGTGGTGATGATCGTGTAGGTGTGGATCAGATGCTCGGGGTCTTCCTCGGGCTTGGCCTTGTCCTTCCACACCTCGTACAGACCGGCCAGTGCAAGGGTCGAGCCGTCGGCCGGGCGGAGCGCGAACGGCTGCTTCAGCGGCTTGCCGCCCTTGCCGACCTGCTCGGTCTCCAGCCACTCGTAGAACGGCGTCGTCGACCGGGATCAGCGCGCGCGGCGACGTGAACGGCGTACGGAACGACCGCTTCTCGTGCACCGTCTCGGCCCGAGCATTCACCATCTTCGACCCGATCTTCAGGTCAGGCGCCCAGAACGGAACCAGTCCCCACCGGCATCTACGGCGGGTGAGGTGCTCCGACAGACAGACGCTCCGCCCGGCAAGGGGTCAGCTGACTGTCCGTCGGGCGTGGCAGCCTGGTGGCATGTGTGGACGGTGCGCATCGACAGCCGGCCGGACGAACTTGCTGGAGCAGTTCGTCGTCGATGACAAGAACGCCGACGGGTGCCGACACCGGTCAGCAGTACGGCCCGCTCGTTCGCTCAGCTCCGGATCAAAGGCCTGCATCCGTACGGGTACCTTCCGGTGGCGCAGGCCGACGGCGCACCGAAGCTGGTCGACTTCACCGAGATGAACCCGTCCTTGTTCGGCGCCGACGGGCGAGCTGATTTCTTCGGCCCGGGATCTGGAGAAGTTCATGTCGCGCTCCTCGGCGGGCAGCTGCTGTCGCCGGCCACGCCCCAGGCGATGAAGACCCCGGGCGAGCTCGACGGCCGCAAGTACGGACTCGGTGTCTGCGGCTGCCCGCAACCGCACGACGACACGGCGCCGAAAGTCTGGTGGGCGCTGAAGATTGACCGGGGTCGTGCCTGATTTCAATCCGTTCGGCGGTGGAGTAGCCGACCGGTTCGCAGCTTGCTGTTGAGCTGCATTACTCCGCTGGTGTGGAGGAGACGATCCGGGCGGCCGTCTAGGTCGCGCTGCAGGCGTTGAACTGCCCACACACAAAGGGGCCGTACTGACGGGCTCGGCGTCGTACCGAAAGTGCACGTCTTCGGTGCTCAGCCCGTCATCATTACACGACAGGAGATCGCGGTTCAGTCCTCTTCGTCATAGTCGAAGTCATTGCTGGCCGCCGGGTCGCCATGATGTGGTTTCGGCTGTTGCGCCGAGTCGACTCGGCGCAACAACTGACCACCGAACTCCTAGGAGCACGAGATGTCGATGGACGAACTGACCGACCTGCTCGAAGACCGCTTCGAGACGCTGGAGCGCCACACCAATCGGTGCATGCTCACGGTCGGCTGACGTGCCGGTCGTCGAGGACCGGGACAGGCCTCGCGAAGGCGGTCCGGTCCCGGATGATCCTGCCGCTCGTGTGGTGGACCAGGCCCTGCGCGTGGTCCGGCCGCGACTGCCGGACCGGCCCGACGACGAGCTGACGATCCAGGTCGAGGAGTGCCTGCGCTTCCTCGTCATCGCGTCCGAGGCCGGCCAGAAGTTCTTCCCGCTCAGCAAAGAGGTCGACGAGGTCTGGCACGAACTGATCACCGAGACCCGGGACTACCAGGAGCTGTGTGCCGCACTGCCGACCGGGCGGTTCCTGCACCACTCAGGGATCACGCTGTCGGAGTACGCCGTACTCCATGACCGGCGGGCGGTGGTGAGCGAAATGCTCGCCTGGATCCCGACGTACGTGAGCCGGTTCGGCGAGTTCACGCCGAACCGAGCCCGGCACTGGGTCATCTGTACGTTCCTCCAGGAGGAACTGGGAATGACCCTGGCCGAGATCAACCAACTCGGCCGCAGCGCGAAGCTGTAGCGCTACCGATGATCGCAGCGGCGGCACGTGCTGCCGCTCCGATCACCGCCTCCACGCTGAAGGCGAGCATGAAGGCAACGCACATCTGGCCGGCCGAACCGACGCCACGGCGCCGAACCAGCTGTGGCTGGCCGACATCACCGAACACAAGACGAGCGAAGGCAAGCTCTCGCTCTGCGCGATCAAGGACGCCTCCTCGAACCGAATCGTGGGCTACTCTCCATCGACTCTCGGATGAAGTCTCCCCTCGCCGCGCTCACCAATGCCGTCGCCCGCCGCGACGAGGTCGCCGGCTACGTTCTGCACACCGACCGCGGGTCACAGTTCCGGTCCAGGAAGTTCGTGCGTGCACTCGGACGCCAGGGGCTGGTCGGGCTCGATGGGACGGGTGGCCGTAGGTGACACGCCGCCATGAAAAGTTTCTTCGCCCTGTTGAATACGAAACAAGCATGACCACACCGGCCAGTCAGGCCGCGTGACCGAAACTGTCACCTATCCGTGCAGCGGACCCAAACTCTCGGAGTACCTTGGACATCACGACCCCGGGTTCACGCTGCAGATGTACACCCACATGCTGACCTCGTCGCACGAACGCGCTCGCCAGGCTGTGGACCGCCGGCTCGCGCGACTCGATTTGCGGCTCACGGAGCAGCGACGGAGCAGGCTTGAAATCGGACCTGGGTACAACCTCCAGGCAACGGTCCAAGTCTGCTCTGAAGAATGTCCCTAGCGGCCGGGATCCCCCCACCACAACGCTATTTCAGCTCCGCGGAGGTCTTCCCGAGCAGCCTGCGGGCAACGATCAACTGCTGGATCTGCTGAGTCCCCTCGAAGATGTCCAGGATCTTCGAGTCTCGCGCCCACTTCTCCAGGAGCTCGTGCTCGGAGTAGCCGAGGCTGCCGGCGAGTTCCACGCAGCGCAGGGTGATGTCGTTGGCGGCCCGGCCGGCTTTGGCTTTGGCCATCGAGGCCTGCAGGGAGTTCGGGCGGCCGTTGTCGGCCATCCAGGCGGCCTGGAGGGTGAGCAGGTAGGCGGCTTCCCAGTCGGCTTCCATCTGCAGGTACGCCGCGGCGGCAGCCGGCTGGAGGTGTACGGCGCGGTCGTAGTCCGGCTCGACACCTGCCTCGGCCAGGAGTTCGCGGGTGAGCTCCAACGACGCCCGGGCGCAGCCGACCGCCATCGACGCGACCAGCGGCCTGGTGTTGTCAAAGGTCTGCATGACCCCGGCGAAACCTTTGTCGGCGTCGATGTCCGGCGAGCCGAGCAGGTTCTCCACGGGCACGCGGCAGTTCTCGAAGCGCAGCGTGGCGGTGTCGGACGAGCGGATGCCGAGCTTGTGGTCCAGGCGCTCCACGGTCAGACCGGGCGTGTCCTTCGGCACCACGAACGACTTGATCGCCGCCCGGCCCAGCGACCTGTCCAGCGTCGCCCAGACCACGACGGCGTCGCAGCGGCCGCCGGCGGTGACGAAGATCTTCTCGCCGTCGATCACGTAGTGGTCGCCGTCGCGCCGCGCGGTGGTCCGGATGCTCGCCGAGTCGGACCCGCAGTCGGGCTCGGTGATCGCCATCGCGGCCCAGACCCCCTCGAACCGGCGCAACTGCTCGTCCGAGGCGACCGACGCAATCGCCGAGTTGCCCAGGCCCTGGCGCGGCATCGACAGCAGCAGGCCGACGTCGCCCCAGCACATCTCCATGATCGAGAGCACCGAGGACAGGTTGGACCCGTTCTTCACCGCCCCCTCGTCACCGCCGGCCTCGGTACGCCGTACGCCGCTCGCGCCGGCGCCGGATCCGTTGCCACTGGCACCGAGCCCGTCGACCACCGCGGCGAGCATGTCGAGCTCCTTCGGGTACTCGTGCTCGGCGAGGTCGTAGCGTCGCGAGTTCGGCCGCAGCATCTCGGCCGCGACCTGGTGCGCCTGGTTGACGAAGGCACGGAACTTGCGGGGTGTCTCCAGGTTGATCATCAGACCAGCACCGCACCTTCCATCACGCCGACGGCCCGCAGGTCGCGGTACCACCGCTCGACCGGGTGTTCCTTGACGAAGCCGTGCCCGCCGAGCAGCTGTACGCCGTCGGTGCCGATCTGCATGCCCTTGTCGGTGCACAGCCGCCGGGCCAGCGCGACCTCGCGGGCGAACGGAAGTCCTTGCTCGGCGCGCGATCCGGCCCGGTAGGTGACCAGCCGCATGCCCTCCAGCTCGATCGCGATGTTCGCCACCATGAACGCGACCGACTGACGGTGGCTGATCGGTTCCCCGAAGGCCGTGCGCTCGTTCACGTACGGCGTGACGTAGTCGAGCACCGCCTTTGCCGTACCGAGGCTCAGCGCGCACCAGCCGAGGCGGGCCAGCCGGACGCAGTCGGCGTAGTCCGCGAGCGATCCCAGCTGAACGGCCGGGACGTCCTCGAGGATCACCCGGCTGAGTGACGCGGCCCGCAGCCCCATCGACGGCTCGGCCTCGATCGTGACGCCCGGGTGGCCGGACTCGATCAGGAACAGCGCCGGGCCCTGGTCCTCCAGCTGCGCCGCGATGACGAGCAGCTCGGCCTCGGCGCCACGCGGTACCAGCGACTTCACCCCGTTGAGCAGGTGGCCGGTTCGTTGCCGCGTCGCGCGGGTTTTCAGCGTGAACGGGTCGAACACCGGCCGCGGCTCGACGATCGCGAGCGCGGCGGCCGGCACGTTCTGCCCGGTGAAGGCCGGCAGGTACGTCGCCTGCTGGGTCTCGTCGCCCCACAGCGAGATCGCGGTGCTCACCGCGGCCGGCGCGAGACACGCAACGGCCTGGCCCATGTCCCCGTGCGCCATCGCCTCGGCGACCAGTACGCCGGTCATCGCCGACCGCTCGGTCACGATGCCGCCGAGCTCCTCCGGAACCTCGATCAGGCTGAGGCCGAGCTCGGCGGACTGCTCGAGCACCTTGGCCTGCGTCCGGCCGGCCGTGTCGGCGGCCGAGGCGGCAGGGCGCAGTACTTCGGCGGCGAACTCGCGCACCACGTCGACGACGGTCTGCTGGTCCTCGGTCGGGGTGAAGTCGAACCGCCCACTCCCCCGCACGGCCGGCAGCCGCGACGGCGTGGCCAGCTTCGTCGCCGCGGTGAAGCTCCGGGTCAGCGCGCCGGCGGTCCGGAACCCGGTCCGGGTCGCCTCGAACACCACCCGCTCGGTCTGCTTGCGCAGGCCCAGCCGGTCGATCACCTCCGACCGCGCCAGCCGGTTCAGCAGCGCGACACCGACCCCGATCGCGTCCCGTCCCCGGTTTCGCACCGCTTGCCCAGTCGCCATGCCGTCACTGTAAACCGAAGTTACAACTCACGTCACGTGACGACGGTCACCCAAGCCCGATTCGGACTCCGCGCGGTGTCAGCCGTCGACGGTCTCTCCGGAGATCGCGGCGGCTTTCGCCGTCAGGTAGCGCTGCTCCGGCAGACTCGTCGTACGCCGGGCGGCGGCGAGGAAGTGCTCATGGGCGGCCGACAGGTCACCGGCGCGTTCCAGCAGGTGGGCCCGGACGGCGTCCAGGCGATGGTTGTCGGCGAGGTACTTGTTGTCGTCCAGCGTGGCGAGCAGCTCGAGCCCGGCCTGCGGACCCTCGACCTGAGCCAGTGCGATCGCCCGGTTGAGCGTCACCATCGGGTTCGGCGAGATCCTCTCCAGCAACCGGTAGAGCGCGAGGATCTGCGGCCAGTCGGTCTGCTCGGCGCTCGGCGCTTCCGCGTGCACGGCGGCGATGGCGGCCTGCAGCTGGTACGGACCGACCTCGCCGCGGGCCAGCACCGGCAGGATCAGCGCCGCGCCCTGCTCGATCTGGTCGCGGTTCCACAGGCTGCGGTCCTGCTCGTCGATCGGGACCAGACCACCGTCGGCCGTGGTCCGCGCCGTACGCCGGGCGTCGGTCAGCAGCATCAGCGCCAGCAGCCCGACGACCTCACCCTCGTCCGGCAGCAGCTCGTGCAGCATCCGGGTCAGCCGGATCGCCTCGGCGGTCAGCTCGACCCGCTGCAGGTCCGGCCCCGAGCTGGCCGTGTAGCCCTCGTTGAAGATCAGGTACAGCACCTGCAGCACGACCCGTAGCCGGTCGGCCCGTTCTTCCTCGGGCGGCAGCACGAACCGGCTGCCGGCCGCCTTGATGCTCTTCTTCGCCCGGCTGATCCGCGGCGCCATCGTCGCCTCCGGCACCATGAACGCCCGGGCGATCTCGGCGGTGCTCAAGCCGCCCACCGCGCGCAGCGTGAGCGCGACCTGCGACGCCGGCGTGACCGCTGGGTGGCAGCACAGGAAGAGCAGGGTCAGCGTGTCGTCCTGGTCCGGCGGCTGGTCCTGATCCGCGCCCGGCGCCACCAGCTCGTCGGGTCCGGCCATCGCCGCGACCGAGTCCTCCCGCTTGCGCCGCGAGCTCTCGCTCCGGAACTGGTCGGTCAACCGCCGGGTCGCGACGGTGATCAGCCAGCCGCGCGGATTGCCCGGTACGCCGTCGGCCGGCCACTGCGTCGCCGCGGCCAGCAGGGCCTCCTGCACGGCGTCCTCGCACAGGTCGAACTGCCCGTGCCGCCGCGCCAGGAACCCGAGCACCTGCGGCGCCAGCTCCCGCAGCAACTGCTCGACAGAGCCGGTCACGGGCCGTCCGCCGGAGCGAGGATGCCGGACTCGATCGTCTGCAGGACCGTGGCCTGCGCCTGGAGCCGCGACAGGGCCTTGTCCTCGACCGCGTCCCAGCCGATGAACACCATCCAGAGCAGCATCCGCATGATCCAGTCGACGGTCATGTTCGTCGCGATCACGCCCTCGCGCTGGCCGCGCACGATCAGCGCCTCGACCGGCTTGCACACCTCGTCGAGCTTCTCGAAGAACCTCGCCACCTCGGAGTTCGGGTCGGGCTGGTTGAAGCTGGGCTCACTGAACAGGAAGTAGATCCGCTGTCCCAGCTCGAGGTAACCACCGATCAGCCGCTGCAGGGCCGCACGGGCTGGACCGCGCTCGGTCTCGGCCTCCGCGATCACCCGCTCGAAGACGACCAGCAGATCGTCGGCCAGCGCCTGGACCAGCTCGGCGCGGTCCGCGAAGTAGCGGTGCAGCGTGCTGCGGGACACGTTCGCCTCGGCGGCGACGTCGGCCAGCGAGGCGGCCCGGCGCTGAGCGAACACCCGCACCGCGGCGTCCAGGATCGCCCGTCGGGTCCGGCTCCGGCTGCCCGATTCGACCATGTCAGTCATAGGTTCCGAGCCTATACGGGTGGGACCGCTGTGTATATTGATGGGACATCACTGTCCGATTCTGCTACGGTGATGATTCGCCGCCGTCCTGGGAGGGGTCCCGTGAGCAAGACCGAGCGCTGGCAGAACCTGAAACTGCTGTGGTCCTTCGTGCGACCACATCGGCGAACGTTGTGGGTCGGCATCGCGCTCGGCCTGGTCGCCACCGGCGCCTCGCTGGCCACGCCACTGGTGACCAAGTCCGTGCTGGACGGGCTGTCCACGTCACGGCCGATCGCGCCCGCGGTGGCGCTGCTCGTCGTGCTGCTGGTCGCGGGATCGCTGATCGGTATGGCGCAGTGGATCCTGCTCGGCCGGATGGGCGAGCGGGTGGTGTTCGACGCCCGCAGCTCGATGGTCCGGCGGCTGTTCCGGCTACGGATCGGCGAGCTGGCCTCGCGCTCCCCCGGTGAGCTGGTCACCCGGGTCACGTCCGACACAGTGCTGCTGCGGGAAGCCGCGGCGTCCAGCCTGGTCTCGCTGGTCAACGGTGTGATCGGGCTGTTCGGCGCGCTGGTGCTGATGGCGATGCTCGACGGGGTGCTGCTGCTGACGACGGTCGGGGCACTGGCTGCCGTCGGCGCGGTCGTCGGGCTGCTGATGCCGAAGATGGCGAAGGCGCAGGAGCAGGCCCAGGGCGCGGTCGGCCGGCTGGGCGGCGTACTGGAAGGTTCCTTGCGCGCGATCCGTACGGTCAAGGCCAGCCGGGCCGAGGGGCGGGAGAGCCAGCGCGTGATCCGCGAGGCCGAGGAGTCGGCCCGGCAGGCCGTCCGGGCCGTCCGGTTCGAGGCGGCTGCGTTCACCGCCGCGGGGTTCGGGGTCGGGCTGGCGATCATGCTGATCCTGGGACTCGGCGCGTGGCGGGTCAGCGAGGGCCTGCTGACGGTGTCGGCCCTGGTCGCCTTTCTGCTGTACGCGTTCCAGCTGATGGAGCCGGTGAGCACGCTCGCGATGACGTTCAGCAGCCTGCAGGCCGGCATCGCGGCCGCGGCGCGCATCCGCGAGATCGACGCGCTGGATCTCGAGCCGAGCGAGTCGACCGCGCCGGCTCGGGCCCCGCGCGGCGACCTCACGACGTCGACGCTGGTCTTCGACAACGTCACCGCCCGGTACGCACCGGGCGCGGCGCCCGCGGTCCAGGACGTCAGCCTGGAGATCCCGCGAGTCGGCCACACCGCGATCGTCGGCCCGTCCGGCGCGGGCAAGACGACGATCTTCTCCCTGCTGCTCCGCTTCCTCAACCCCGACGCGGGCCGGCTCGTTCTCGACGGCACGCCGTTGCAGGACTGGTCGCTGGAAGACTTGCGCCGCCGGGTCGTCTACGTCGAGCAGGACACTCCGCTCGTGCCCGGCACCCTCCGGGAGAACCTGCTCTACACCCACGATTCCGCCGGCGAGGAGGCGATCTGGGAAGCGTTGCGCGCGGTCCGGCTCGAGGGCCGCGTCCGCGAACTGCCCGACGGCCTGGACACCTCGCTGTCGACCGCCGTCATCTCCGGGGGTGAGCGGCAACGCATCGCCTTGGCGCGGGCCCTGGTCGGCGATCCCGAGATCCTGCTGCTCGACGAAGCCACCGCCCAGCTCGACGGCCTGACCGAGGCCGCCGTGCACGAGGTGATCGACCGCCTCGCACGCTCCGGCGCCGTGCTCACCATCGCGCACCGCCTCAGCACCGTGATCGACGCCGACCAGATCATTGTGCTGGAAGCCGGCCGCGTCCGGGCCCGCGGCAACCATCAGACGCTGCTCGCCGAGGACGACCTCTACCGCGACCTGATCGCCGCGCTCCGGATCAGCTCCTCCCCCGAAGCCGTCGGCGGTCCGGCGCTGTGATCCCTCGACCTGAAGCCGTCGGCGGTCCAGCGCTGTGATCCTGGATCTGAAGCCGTCAGCGCTGGAGGCGGCGGAGGGCCGCTGTGGGGAGGGCGCGGGTGACTGGGCCGAGCAGGGAGGCGTCGCGCAGCGCAGTGCGGGCCGCGAGGTGGCCGCAGGCGCCGTGCACGCCGGGGCCGGGGTGCACCGCCGAGCTGCCGAGGTAGAGACCGGTGACGTAGGTGCGGGGGCTGCCGAGGCCGATCGTCGGGCGGAAGATCAGCTGCTGGTGAAGCTGCGCGGTGCCGCCACCCAAGGCCCCGAGAGCCAGCGAGGCGTTGGCCTCCAGCAGATCGCCCGGTCGCTGCAGGTCGCGGTCGATGACCAGGGCGGAGAAGCCCGGCGCGTACCGGTCGATCAGCCGGTCCATCTGGTCACCGAGCTTCTCGGCGGAGGCGTCGTCGGCGGTGCCGCGGGGCAGGTGCGAGTACGCCCAGACCGCCTCGGTGCCGGCCGGCGACCGGGTCGGGTCGGACTTCGTGGTTTGCCCGATCAGCAGGAACGGCGCCGCCGGCATCCGGCCGGTGTCGAGATCGGCCGAGGTGTGCACCAGGTCGTCGGCGGTGCCGCCGAGGTGCACCACGCCGGCCACCCGGGCCTGCTCGCTCCGCCACGGGATCGGCCCGCTCAGCCGGTAGTTCACCTTGACCGTCGGGTAGTCCCACTCGAACCGCTCGAGATCGCGCCGCAGCCCCGCCGGAACACTTGCCTGCGGCAACAGTACGTCGTACAGGGTGGGGGCGGAGACGTCGGCGACGACGGCGCGCCCGACTGCGACCCGCTCCCCCGAGGCGGTCCGTACGGCGGTGGCGCGGTTGGCCGTCAGCTCGATGCCGGTGACCGGCGTCCCGGCGACGAAGAGCGCGCCGGCGCGCTCGGCCCGGCGGCGCAGGGCACCGGTCAGCCCGCTCGAACCGCCCTCGACCACCGGGTAGCCGACATCCTGAGCGAGCATCGCCAGCAACCAGCCCATCGTGCCGCTGACACTGCCGGACAGCGGCGCGTCGGCGTGGAAGGCGTTCCCGGCGAGCAGCGCGCGGGCTCGCGGCCCGTCGAACAGCTCCTGCGCCATCCGGTGCATCGGCATCGCCATGAACCGGGCGAACCTGACCAACTCCCCCGCCGAGCCCAGCCGCCGGGTCAGCCGTGCCGCCGGGAGCAGCGGCGGCCACCCGGTCAGCAGCGATTCCAGGAACGGCTCGCGGATCTTCACGAACGCCGAGTACAGCTCCAGCCAGGCCTCGCCGTCGCCCGGGTGGTCCGCGGAGACCGAGGCAGCGGTGTCCTTCGGATCCGGGTGGATCGCGGCGGACGTGTCTGGATCGAGCAGGTGCGCCAACGGCAACTCCGCATGCGCCCAGCGCAGCCCGAACTGCTCCAGCTCCAGCGCGCGCAGTACGGGCGAGGCGAGACCGAGCGGGTAGTTGGAGCTGTAGCGGTCGCTGATCCAGCCGTCGCTCTCGGTCGACTGAACCGCACCCCCGAAGGTGTCGGCCGCCTCCAGCACGAGCACGTCCCACCCGGCGTCCGCCAGCTCGACCGCACTGACCAGCCCGTTCGGTCCGGACCCGATCACCACGGCATCGACCTTGCGAGGAAGCATGCCCCCGACCCTAAAGCATGCCCCCGCCCCCACCACCCCGGCCGACGCCGACGCATCCAGGGACAACCCGCCAACTTGTGGGTTCTCCTCCTCGCCTGCGAACGCAGAACCCACAAGTTGGAGGGTTATCCCCCGCAGGGTCGCGCGGACCGGCGGCGGGCCAGGGCAAGCGGGCCAGGTGAGACCGAGGCGAGGCGGGACCCGGGAGCACCGGTTGCGGGGATGCTGGAGGTGAGGGCGACCCCGTGCTGCGGATGGGGCGATGCGGGGGCGGACCGCCCGGCCCTCAAGCATCCGCCCCGTCGCGCCGCCTCTCCCCCCGCCGCAACCACACCCGCACGCGCAGCGCCCAGTCCACCTCACACCCGCCGCACCACCTCACCCCGCCGCAACCACACCCGCACCGGCAGCACCCGGTCCACCTCACACCCACCGCACCGCCTCACCCCCCGCCGCAACCACACCCGTACCGGCACCCGGTCCGCCTCACCCCCGCCGCGACCGTCCCCAGCACCCGGCCCACGTACCGCCCCGCCCCAGCACCCGGTTTGCCCCGCGCCCGCCCAACCCGCAGCACCCGGGGTCAAACTTGGCGGGACTCGATCTGTTGCATGAGGGCGGTGAGTTCTCGGGCGCGGCCGAGCATGGCGGGGTCGACCATCCGGCCGTCGGGCAGGACGATGACGCCGCCCTCGGCGACGCCGGCCTTCTCCACCGCGGCGAGCAACGCGGCGGCGTCGGCGAGCTGGGTCGGGCTGGGGGTGAAGCACTCGACGATCGGCGCGAGCTGGCGCGGGTGGATCGCTGTCCGGCCGACGAAGCCCAGCGCCCGGCCCTCCAGGCAGGTCCGGCGCAGACCCTCCTCGTCGTTCACGTGCGGGTAGACCGACTGCATCGGCGCACCCAGCCCGGCCGCGCGCGACGCCGATACCAGCCGGCCGCGGGCCCACGCGAGACCTTCCGGTCCGTCGACGCCGAGGGAGCTGGCGAGATCGGCTTCACCCAGCGCGACCGCGACCACCCGAGGATCCGCCGAGGCGATCTCGAAGGCGTGTTCCAGGCCGAGCGGGGACTCGATCAGCGCAGTGATCTTCGCCCCCGGCACCCGCTCGAGCACGGACCGGACGTCGGCCGCGCTCTCTACCTTCGGCACCCGCAGCCGCACCGACGGGACGGCGGCCACCGCGGCCAGGTCGTCCTCGATCCACGGCGTACCGGGCGCGTTCACCCGTACTTCGAACGCGCCGGTGGCCCGGGCCGCGACCCAGGCCACTGCCCAGCCCCGGGCGACCGCCTTGTCGTCCACCGGTACGGCGTCCTCCAGGTCGAACACCACCAGATCGGGGCCTGCGGCAACAGCCTTCGCGAACCGGTCCGGCCGATTGGCCGGCACGTAGAGCGCAGTCAGCATGGCAAGGCTCTCGAAGAACCGACAGGCATCGTCAGACCACGCCGGCGTCGCGCAGCGCTGCCAGCTGCTCCGGCGTCACGCCGATCTCGGCGAGCACCGCGTCGGTGTCGGCGCCGTGCGGGCGGCCGGGCCAGCGGATCGCCCCGGGTGTCTCGGAGAGGCGGAACAGCACGTTCTGCATGGCGACCGGCCCACAGAGCTCTTCGTCGTCGACGGCAACGATCGTGCCCAGCGCGGCGTACTGCGGGTCGGTCATGATGCCGCGGACGTCGTGCACCGGTCCGACCGCCGCCTCCGCCTTCTCGAAGGCCAGCATGACCTCGTCCAGAGAGCGCTGCCCGATCCAGGAACCGACCGCCTCGTCCAGCTCGTCGGCGTGCTCCGCGCGCTCCCGGCCGGTGCCGAACCACGGCTGCGCGACCAGGTCCGGGCGCCCGACCAGCGTGACCACGCGCTCGGCGATGCTCTGCGAGCTGGTCGACACCGCGACCCAGCGCCCGTCGGCGGTCCGGTAGACGTTGCGCGGCGCGTTGTTCGACGACCGGTTGCCCAGCCGGGGCTGCACGTAGCCCGTCTGCTGGTACGCCGTGATCTGCCCGCCGAGCATCATCAGGATCGGCTCGATGATCGCCATGTCGATCACCTGCCCCCGGCCGGACCGGTCCCGCTCCCGGAGCGCGACCAGGACGGCGTACGCGGTCGCGAGCGCGGTGATGCCGTCGGCGAGGCCGAACGGCGGCAGGGTCGGCGGTCCGTCGGGCTCACCGGTGACCGCGGCGAACCCGCTCATCGCCTCGGCCAGCGAGCCGAAGCCCGGACGGTTGGACCACGGGCCGACCTGGCCGAACGCGGTGACCCGGGCGACGACCAGCCGCGGGTTGGCCTCCAGCAGCACGTCCGGGCCCAGGCCCCAGCGCTCGAGCGTGCCCGGACGGAAGTTCTCCACGAGCACGTCCTGGGTGCGGATCAGGTCGAGAAACACGTCCCGGCCGCGGGACAGGTCGAGCGTCGCGAGGCGCTTGTTCCGGCCGAGGGTCTTGAACCACAGCCCCACGCCGTCCTTCGACGCGCCATGCCCGCGCGCCGCGTCGGGCCGCGCGGGATGCTCGATCTTGGTCACGTCCGCGCCGAAGTCCCCGAGGAACGTGGCGGCCAGCGGCCCGGCGAACAGCGTCGCCGCCTCCACGACCTTCACGCCCTCCAGCGGCGCGGTCCGGAGCGTCGAGGGGGTCACGGTGGTGGGATCGGGCGCGGTCACCGGGCGCACCGGAAGCCGATGGTCTCCGAGCGGTCCAGCCCGCCGCCGGTGAGCACCAGCTTGAAGCTGACCTCGGGCTCCTGCGGGCCGCCGTCGGCGTACCAGTCGGAGCCCTCGGCGACGTACCACGAGCCGCCCTTGAGGATGCTGAACCGGCTGCGCCCGTCGCGGTGCTCGCTCTCGGTCCAGTTCCAGACCAGCGGTTCGGCGCGGCCGAAGCCGTCCAGCCCGGCGGCGACCTGCCACTCGTCCTCGGTCGGCAGCCGCCCGCCCCGCCACTCGGCGTACGCGCGGGCGTCGGCGAGATCGACGTACGTCACCGGCTGGTCCTCGGTGCCCGGCGCCGGAGCCCCGTCGATCCAGTGCGCCAGGAACCGGTTCGCCACCAGCGGCCGGTACGCCGTCGCGGCCAGGAACTCGGCGTACTCCGCGTTGGTCACCTCGCGGACCGCAACCGACACCTCCGCCAGCGTCACGTCGCGCCGGATCGTCTGCTGGTCGTGCAGCCTCGGCGGCAGCGGCTTCCACTCCTCCACGTACGGCGCCTCGTCGTACAGGCCGGTCTCGCGGCGCCGGTAGCGGACCACCAGAGAGCGCTCCCCCGCGGGCACCACGACGGCCGGACCGAAGGCCGGCTCGCCGACCGGGGTGGGCGGCGGGATCCGGCGGGCCGGTGCGGCCGGGAAGTCCGCGTCCCGTACGTGCGGCCGCGGCATCGTGCCCAGCCGGCGCGCGGTCGTCCGGCAGGTCGCCCCGGCGGTCGCGCCGACCCGGACCACGCCGGCGACCCCGCGGCCCGGCACCGTCAGGTGCACGCCGTCGTCGTCGGCCGTGATCGGCACGCCCGACGTCACGTCGTACCAGTCGCCGACCTGGTCCTCCGAGCGCAGCACGATGCCCTCGAAGTCGTGCTCGTCGCGGTTGATCAGCGTCCACAACGTCACGTCGGCCAACTCGAAGCGCGAACCGAACACACCGTGCTCGCGCGCCTTGTCCGGGATCTCCGGCGTCAGCGGGATCCAGTCACCGTGGATCAGCACCGGGGCGAACGCCCGCTGCGCCGCGACCACCCGGCGCAGCGTCGCGCGGTCCCGGGCGTTCCAGCCGACCCAGGCCGAGAACACGCTCTCCCAGACCAGGATGCCGACGCCGTTGACCCAGGCCGACTGCAGCTCGTCGCTGTGGTCGCGGTTCCAGCGGCGGGTGTGGTGCATCATGTGCCGGCGCTCGAACAGGTGCGCGCGCAGCACACCGGGCGCCCGGGTGTCGGCGAACCACTGCGCCCAGGACAGCGCGTGGTCGGAGATCCTTGCCAGGGGCAACCGGGACTCGCCTTCGAAGGCGATCGCCGGGTTGACCGCGCGCAGCGCCCGGGTGAACGCCGGGTCACCCTCCTTCAGGGTGTCCAGAAAGGCGCCGTCGGCCCCGAAGTCGGCCACCAGCGCGGCGAACTCGTCGGCGTCCGGCCGCTCCGCGCGGCGGGTGCCGACGTCCCACGGGTTGTAGTCGAAGAACACCTTCAGCCCGAGCCGGTGCAGGTCGTCGACCAGCGCCCCCAGACCCGGCACGTCGCGGTAGAAGTCGAACTGGTTGCGCGAGTCGATGCCGACCACCGGGTACGCGTGCCACAGCACCACCGCGTCGTACCCGCCGAAGTCCTCGATGCCGTGCCGGACGAACCTCTCCGGCGTGAAGGTGCCGGTGGCCACGTCGTACAGCTGCTCGTCCCACAACCACACCAGCGCCACCGAGTACGCCGTCTGGGTCCACTCCCGGCCCGGCTCCTCGTAGTGCGAGCCGCCGTCGTACCCGGTCCGGTCGTAGGCCCCCATCAGCCACTCGGCCAGCTTGCCGCGCCAGCGGGGCAGGTCGGCCGGGTCCTCCGGGGCACCGAGGATCTTGGCGTCGTCGAGGAAGGACAGGTCGGCACGCAGGCCGAGCTCGACCTTCGCGGGCAGGTCGATCGGCCTCGGCTCCAGCGGGTTCACAGGTACACCTCCGCACAGCGCGCGTCGATAGATTCCCCGTGAGGTACCGAAGGGATCGCCCCCGCGGTCTGGACACTCAATGAAGCAGCTACGGTAGCGCGTCGGACCGCATTCGTCAGGTCGCTCGCTGTAGTTGATGTCGCAGCCAGCGTCGCGGCCAGCACGCCGCAGAAGGTGTCGCCCGCGGCGGTGGTGTCGACCACCTCGACCGGGACCGCCGGCACCCGTACCTCGGCCGCGTCCCGGGTCAGGATCAGCGCGCCCTCGGCGCCGAGCGTGACCACGGCGGCCGGCACCCGGTCCAGCAGTGCGGACAGCTTCGTTCCCGCCACGGCCTCGGCCTCCGTCTCGTTCACGACCAGCAGGTCGACCTGCCCCAGCAACTCGTCGGTCAGCTCGGCCGCGGGCGCCGCGTTCAGGATGAAGTACGCGCTCGCCTCCGCCGCCGCCTGCACCGTACCGAAACCGATCTCGAGTTGGGAAAGGACTATTTTCGCTCCGGCCACTGCGGACCGGGCCGCGGGCGTCAGCCGCAGCGTGGCGTTCGCGGACGGCGCGACGGTGATCGCGTTCTCCCCCGCGCCGTCGACGGTGATGATCGCCGTACCGGTCGGCGCCTGCGAAATCTGTAGCAACGACAGGTCGACGCCGGCCTCCGCGAGCGCAGCGCGCAGCAGAGCGCCGCCGTCGTCGTCGCCGAGCGCGGCGACGAACGCGGTCGAGGCACCCGCCCGGGCCGAGGCGACCGCCTGGTTCGCGCCCTTGCCGCCCGGGCCGCGGGTCAGTCCGGTCGCCAGTACCGTCTCGCCGGGTCGCGGGATCCGCTGGACCGGAAGCACCAGGTCCACGTTCGCGCTGCCGACCACCACGACCTCGGCACCAACCTCGGGCACGACCTCAGGCACGCCGGGCCACCTCTCCACTCGCTACGGCCACGGTGCGCGCGGCCAGTTCGTCGATCGCCACCTGGTTCATCCCGGGCAGGCTGGTCGCGATCCGGTTGTCCAGGGGTCCTGCCCACTCTGCCGGAACGCCGAGCACCGCGCCAAGCACGGCCCCGACGGTCGCGCCGACGGAGTCGGTGTCCCAGCCGCCCATCACCGCACGCCCGACCCCGGTGGCGAAGTCGGGCGCCGTCAGCGCGTACGCCGTGAGCGCGCTGTTGTTGACCGCGTGAACCCAGTGCAGGTGTCCATACTCGGCGTGCAGCGCGTCGAGCGCCTGGTCCAGCGGAGTGTCGGCGAGCGAAAGTCCGCGGTGGACCGCCCGCGCGAGCTCGCTGTCGGCGGCCACTGCCTCGAGGCCGGAGAGCGCGACCTGGCGGGGATCGTCCAGGACCATCGCCGCCGCCGACATCGCCGCGACCCAGAGCGCGCCGTCGACGCCGGCGCCGGTGTGGCTCAGGCGGGCGTCGGTCAGCGCGAGCCGGGCGGCCGCCGTACGGTCGCCGGGGTGGATCCAGCCGTAGACGTCGGTGCGGATCTGTGCGCCGATCCACCAGCGGAACGGGTTGCGGACCCGCGCGGCGCGTTCCGGCGGTACGCCGTCCAGCAGGTTGCGGTAGGCCACCCGCTCGGCGGTGAACACGCGTCCTGCGGGCAGGTCGCTCAACCAGGCCTGCGCCACGTCCTCGGTGGTCAAGGCGTCGCCGTGCCGTTCCACCAGCTGCAACGCCAGGATCGCGAAGTTCAGGTCGTCGTCCTCGGGCATGCCGTCGATCACCTCGCGCAGGCTCGTCGGCTTCGACCGCCGGTTCCACGGCCAGCGCGCCTGCACCTCGTCCGGCACCCCCACCGCCGTCACGTACCGCGTCAGCGGCCACTGACCGGAGCTGACCAGGATCTCCCGAATCCCCTCCCGCGGGATCTTCTCCACCGGCTTTCCCAGCAAGTTCCCCGCAGCCCGCCCGGTCCAGGCGTTCAGCACTCTGCGGCTCAGGTCGTCTGCCTGCCCGGCGAGCAACGGCAGGGAAGGGATCGCTGATGGCGACCACTCGGGCGATCGCGCGTCCAGTTCCTCCAGCAACTGCCGGGCCAAGGCTCGCAGGCCGGGGCCGGCCGGGGTGTCCGAGGCGCCGGAGGCCGGGGCCTCGGTGGAGCCGCCGGCCTGCGACCAGCGGGACTCGACGTCGGCCACGTCGACGCCTTCGGCGCGGGACTGCGCCAGCTGGTGCGGCAGCAGGTCCTCGGGCTGCACCCACGTCATCCTCATCGGAACCGATCCTCCTGTTGCACCAGGCGAAACGCGCACCTGGTCACGTCCGAGGCGACGGCGTGACAGTCCGTCGCATGCTTCCGTCCGCCCGTCGCCTGGACGCCGTCCAAGTCGTCGTGCACGACGTCAACGACCACGGCTACTCGCGGATCGTGGAGCTCGAGGCGTTCGACAGCTGACATCGCTCAGGCCAGCGCGTCCAGCGCGGCGGTCCGCCGGGCCCACCGCTCGGCGTCCGCCGCGCGCAGGTCCAGCGCGACCGACGCCATCACCCGGCCGGGCTCGACCAGATCCGTCCTGCTCGCCGTCGCGATCTCCTCCGCCCAGTCCCCCGGTACGCCGGTTCGCCCGCTCAGCGCGCCGGTCACCGCACCGGCCATCGACGCGATCGAGTCGGCGTCACGCCCGTAGTTCGTCCCGCCGAGCACTGCCTCCCGGACGTCGCCACCCGACACCAGGACGAACCCCAGCGCCACCGGCAGCTCCTCGATCGCCTTGGTCCGGCTCGGCCGCCGGGCGTCGAGCGACTGGTCGCGGTAGTCCGGACCGACGGTGTCGAACGGCTCGACCGCCTTGCGCAGTACCGGAATCGCCTCGCGCCAGTCACTCAGCCCCTGCGCGGCCTCGGCGACAGCCGCGACCGCCGCCCGGGTGCCGTCCTTGGCCAGCTCGAGCGCGGCGCCGACCGCCGACGCGGCCGTTGCCCCCGGCACCATCGCGGCGGCGACGGCGGCCGCGAACACCCCGGCCGCCTCCCGCCCGTAGCTGGACTGGTGCGCCCCGGCGAGGTCGATCGCCTCGGCGTACGCGCCGGCGGGATCACCGGCGTTGGCGATGCCGACCGGCGCGACGTACATCGCCGCCCCGCAGTTCACGATGTTGCCGACGCCGGCCTCGCGCGGGTCGACGTGCCCGTAGTGCAACCTGGCCACCAGCCACTTCTCGGCGAGGAAGACGCGCTGCAGCAGCAACGCGTCCGCCTCGAGCTCCGGCACCCAGCGCCGGCCGGTCAGCATCTTCGGCACCAGCGAGTCGGCGATCGCGTACGCGTCCAGGTGGGCGCGGCGCTCGGCGTACACCTCGACCAGCGCGTGCGTCATCAACGTGTCGTCGGTGATGTGCCCATCGCCCTTGTGGTACGGCGCGATCGGCCGCGCGTTGCGCCAGTCCTCGTACCAGGGGCCGACGATGCCGGTCACCCAGCCGCCATGCCGTTCCCGGATCGCCTCCGGGGTCCAGCCCTCGACCGCGCCGCCGATCGCGTCGCCGACGGCGGAGCCGAGCAGGGCCCCGACCGACCTGTCCTCCAGTGCGGTGCCACCTGTGTCAGGCATCAGCTGTTGACCTGGCCCCACCCGTCGTTCAGCTTCCGGCCGAGCGTCGCGAGGTCGATCTTGTTCGCCAGGAACTCCTGCAGCGCCGGAGTGGCGATCTGGTCCTTCCACTTCGGGTAGTTCTCTACACTCTGGAACGGGGCCTTGGTCAGCTCGGACCCGCCGGCCAGCGTCTGGGTCCAGCCGTTCTTTCCGCCGGTGGCCTGCTGGATCTTGTCCCGGGCCGCCTGCGTGGTCGGGATCAGCCAGTCACCCTGCCCCACCGCCGCCAGGTTCTCGGCCTGCATGAAGTAGTCGATGAACTTGGCCGACTGCTCGATGTGCTTGCCCTCGGCAGGGACCGACAGGGTCTGCGGGTTCGCCGCCTGCTTCTCGCTGGTGCCCTTCAGCGGCGGCAGCACCTCCCACTGGAAGCCCTTCGGCGCCTGCTCGGCCATCTGCTGGGCGGTGTAGTTGCCGGCCACCACCATCGCGTACTTGCCGCCGAAGAAGCCCGGCAGCACGTCGGAGCCGCTCTGGGTCAGCGACGTCGGGTCGATCGACTTGTCGGTGTAGGCCATCGCGTGGATCCGCTTCGGCACCTCGAGCTCGGCGTCGCCGATCTTCGCCTTGGCGTCGCGGCCGGAGCCCTCGAAGAAGGCCCCGTCGAAGTTCATGCCCAGGTTCAGCACGGTCGCGGTCGGGCTCTTCAGGCCCCAGCCGAGGCCGTACTTGCCGTTCCCGGTCAGCTTCTTGGCGTTCGCGGCCAGCTGGTCCCAGCTGAGCGAGTCGCCGGTGGCCGAGACGCCCGCCTGCTTGAGCAACGCGGAGTTGCCGAACACGACGTACGACTGCAGCAGGGTCGGCGCCGCGACGATCTTGCCGTCGCCGCTCTTCACGGTGTCCCAGACCCCGGCCGGCACGGCGTCCTTGGTCTGCTGGCTCAGGTACGGCGTGAGGTCGGCCAGGTAGCCCTGGTTCGCGAAGCCGGTGATGTCGGCGGACTCGTCGTGAATGATGTCCGGCGCGGTGCCGCCCTGGAACTGGGTGACCAACTGGTCGTGCACCGAGTCCCAGCTGCCCTGCACGTACTCCACCTGGATGTCGGGGTTGGCCGCGTTCCAGTCGGCGACGATCTTCTTCGTCGCCGCGACCGTGGTCTTCTGGAAGGCCAGGCTCTGGAACTTCAGCGTCACCTTCTCCCCCGACCCGTCGCCGCCGGAGGTGTTGTCGCTTCCGCCGCCGCAGGCCGCGAGCGCCACCGCAGCGCCCGCCGCCAGCAGGGCGGTCACCAGTTTCTTGTACATGTTCTCTCCTCAGGGGAAGGCGGTCAGCCTTTGACGGCGCCGGACAGCAGACCGGACACCAGCCGGCGCTGCAGGAAGGCGAAGAAGATCAGGCTCGGCACGGTGGCCAGCACGGACGCGGCCGCGAGCGGGCCGAACTGGACCTGGCCCTCGGCCCCGACGAAGCGGGCGAGCACCAGCGGCAGCGTCTTGAGTTGCGGGTCCTGCAGCAGGACCAGGGCGAAGAAGAACTCGTTCCACGCCGAGATGAAGGTGAACATCGCGGTCGCGATCAGCCCCGGCCGCAGCAGCGGCATCACGATCGACACGATCGTGCGCAGCCGGCTCGCGCCGTCCACCGACGCGGCCTCCTCCAGCTCGCGCGGCACCGCGGCGACGTACCCCTGCAGCATCCACAGCGCGAACGGCATCGACCAGACCATGTAGACGATCACCACGCCGGGGATCGTGTTGGTCAGCTGCAGCGGCCGCAGGATCATGAACAGCGGGATGACGATCAGGATCACCGGGAACACCTGGCTGATCAGGATCCAGCCGTTCGTCACCGGCCGCAGCCGGCTGCGGAAGCGGGCCAGCGCGTAGGCGACCGGCAGCGACACGATCAGCACCAGCACCGTCGTCGCGACCGAGATCTGCAGCGAGTTCAGCATCGAGCGGACCAGGCCCTGCTCCTCCAGCGCGTCGCTGAAGTTGGAGAAGTCGAGCTGCTGGGGCAGGAACGACGGGTCCATGCTCGCGAACTCCTGCGGCGACTTCAGCGAGCTGGACAGCAGCCACACCAGCGGGGTCGCCAGGAAGACCAGGTAGCACAGCACCGCGACGTACTGCGCGGCGCGGGTGACGGGCCGCGTCCTCATGCCTGGCTCCTCAGCCGGTTCCGCAGGTAGAAGGCGAGGAAGACGATGATGATCACGACCATCACGTCGCCCATCGCGGCGGCCATCCCGAAGTTGCCGTAGCGGAACGCCTCGTTGTAGGCGAACAGCATCGGCAGCATCGTCTTGCCGCCCGGTCCGCCGGCGGTCAGCACGTAGACCAGGCCGAACGAGTTGAAGTTCCAGATCATGTCCAGGCTGGTGATCGCCACGATCACCGTGCGCAGCTGCGGCAGCGTGACGTGGCGGAACTGGCTCCACGCGCCCGCGCCGTCCACCGCGGCCGCCTCGTACAGCGAGCGGTCGATGCTCTGCAGGCCGGCCAGCAGCGTGACCGTCGTCATCGGCATGCCGACCCAGATGCCGACCACGATCACCGCCGGCAGCGCGGTGCTGAAGTCGCCGAGGAAGTTGATCGGCTGGTCGGTCAGGTGCAGGCCCTGGAGGATCTCGTTGACCGGTCCGTTGGTCGGGTGCAGCAACAGCCGCCACATGATTGCGACCACCACCGGCGGCATCGCCCACGGGATCAGCGCCAGCGTGCGGGCGACCCCGCGGAACTTGATGTCGGTGTTCAGCAGCAGAGCCAGGCCGAGCGCGGCGACGAACTGCAGCACGGTGACCGAGACGGTCCAGATCAGGCCGATCCGGAACGAGTCCCAGAACAGGTCGTTGTGCAGCAGCTTGCCGAAGTTGCCGAAGCCGATGAAGTTGGTGTCGACGTTCAGGCCGGCGCGGGCGTCGGTGAAGCCGAGCGCGATACCCCTCACCAGGGGGTACACGCTGAGCAGCAGCACCGGCAGCAGCGCGGGCAGGAACAGGAAGATCGCTTCCCGGTTCTGCTTCGGGCGGCCACCGCCGCGGCCGGGTGGCCGCTCGCCCGCACGCTCCGGCGCGGCGACGGTTTGCGTGGTCATGTCGATCTCCGCACGCTCAGGGAGGGCTGGACCACGATCCGGCGCGGGGTCCGGCTGTCGTCCTCGATCCTTGCCAGCAGCAACTCCGCGGCCCGCCGGCCGCGCTCGGCCGATCCCAGGTTCACGCTGGTCAGCGGCGGGAAGCTCTGCTCGGCCAGCTCGCTGTCGTCCATCCCGATCACCGCCACGTCGTCCGGCACGCGCAACTCCCGGGCCGCCAGCTCGTGCATCAGCCCGACTGCCAGCAGGTCGTTGGCGGCGATCACCGCATCCGGGAAACCGCCGTCGAGCAGTTCGGCGCCCGCGGCGCGGCCGGCGGGGAAGGTGAAGTCGGTGGCTTCGACCACCGCGACCGGCTCCAGTCCGTTCGTCTTCATCGCTTCGGTGAATCCCCTGGAGCGGGCGGTACCGGGCACCGTGTCGACCGGACCGTTGACGAAGGCGATGCGGCGGCGGCCGCGATCCAGCAGGTGGTCGACGGCGAGCCGCATGCCCTTCGGGGAGTTCGCCCGGACGGTGTCGACGCCCGCCCTGGCCGGCACGTTACCGGCGACGACCACCGGTACGTCGCACTCCTGGATCGACTTGACCAGGTCGTCGTCCACCCGCAGCGGGCTGATCACCAGCCCGTCGGCGTACCCGCGCGCCATGCCACGGACCAGCGCGACCTCGTCGACGACGTCCGGCCCGGTGGTGGTCACCACCAGCCGGTAGCCCGCCGCCGAGACCACCTCCTCGACCGCGCGCATCATCGTCACGTAGACGGGGTTACCGACGTCGGCCACCGCGAGCGTGAGCTGAAAGGTCCGCCCGACCTTGAGCGAGCGCGCCCGCGAGTCCGGCACGTAGCCGAGCTGGTCCACCGCCTGCTGCACCCGGGCGGCCATCTCCTCGGTCGCCGGCAACCCGTTCAGCACCCGCGACACCGAGGCCACCGACACCCCGGCCACCCGGGCCACGGCAGCGATCGTGGGACGGCTCACGGGGACTCCTGTAATCGTTCTTGTAATCGTTTACAAGCGAGACCATAGAACTCCGGCCGCAGGTCGTCAACCCCCGGACACCAGCCGGCACCGCGAACACCGTCGCGGCACCTCGGACATCGTCGCGGCACCGCGAACACCGTCGCGGCACCTCGGACATCGTCGCGGCACCTCGAACAGGACCTGCCCTGTCCCCGGCCCCCAGTTGCTGTCCGAACTCCCCGGGATCGGCGCAGGTCACCGCCGTACGGCGGTGCCTGGGTGGCGGAGGGCTACTCTTCGCCGTCGTCGGCGCCGGGGCGCTCGGCCCACGGGGTTTCCTTGGACGGCCGGACGACGATCAGCTTGTCGCCGGCAGTCAGCACCGAGACGTTCGAGTCGTAGTACCGGTACACCTTGCCGTCGCGCACGACCGAGACCACCCGGTCCGGCACCGACGACGGCGACTTGCCGACCTCGCGGCCGAGCACCGGGCGCTCGGCCACCTCCAGGCCCTCGCCGTAGGTGAGCAGGTCCTCCATCACCTCGCCGAGGTTCGGGCTGACCGCGGACAGTCCGAGCAGCCGGCCGACCGCCTCGGACGAGGTGACCACGGCGTCCGCGCCGCTCTGCCGCAGCAGCGGCACGTTGTCCTCCTCGCGCACCGCGACCACGATGTGCGCGTTCGGGTTCAGCTGCCGGACCGCCAGCGTGACCAGGACCGCGGAGTCGTCGCGGTCGGTGGTCACGATCACCTCCCGGGCCGTGATCACCTCGGCCCGGCGCAGCACGGTCCGGTTCGTCGCGTCGCCGTGGAAGGCGGCCATCTGGTCGTTGCCGGCGTCCCCGACCGCCTGCGCGCGCGGGTCGATCACCACGATCTCCTCGCGCTTCACCCCGTTGCTCAGCAGGGTCTGCACGGCCGACCGGCCCTTGGTGCCGTAGCCGACGACAACAGTGTGATCCTTCATGCGTTTCCTCCACCGCGAGTCGCGCATGATGCGACGACCTTCGTTCGCCAGGACTTCCAGGGTCGTGCCGACCAGGACCACCAGGAACGAGATGCGCAGCGGCGTGACGACGAAGGCGTTCACCAGCCGGGCGGTCGGCGTCACCGGGGTGATGTCGCCGTACCCGGTCGTGGTGAGCGTGACCGTCGCGTAGTAGATGCTGTCGATCAGCCCGACTTCGCCGTCGTAGGTGTCCTTGTAGCCGTCACGGTCGACCACCACGATGAGCACCATCAGGGTCAGCAGTCCCAGCGCGATCAGGAACCGCCGGAACAGCTCCACGACCGGCGAGCGAGCGCTCGCGGGCAGGTTGACCAGAAGACCGTGCGGGTTGCGACCGGTGGGCAGGGATGGCACGGGACTGACGATAGGCCACCGGTGCCCGATCTACGGAATGCGACAGGCTCCGGTCGGACAGGGCGATCGCCACCATCAAGCTGTCGCCGTCCGGTACGACACGGGTCCGCATCCGCAGACTCTCGACGGTACGCAGCATCGCGGCGTTCTCCGGCTGCACCATGCAGACCACCCGGTCGGCGCCCAGCAGCCGCGCTTCGCGGATCACCAGCCGCAGCAGCTGCGAGCCGAGCCCCTGCCGCTGCCAGCCGTCCTCGACCAGCACGGCGACCTCCATCGCGCCGCCGCCCAGCTCGTCCCAGGGAGCCGCGGTCGCCATCCCGACCACGGCGTCCTCGACGGACGCCACGATCGACACGCCGCCGGCCGGGGCGGACAGGTGCCGCGCGGTCCGGGCGGTGAGCTTCGGCATCGGCACGTGGTACCGCCGGGTGCGGCTCTCGTACGAGCACCGGTCGTGCATCGCGACGACCGCCTCGGCGTCCTCGACGGTGGCCCGGCGCAGCTCCGGTACGACGCTGCCGGGGCGCGGCACCGCCTGCACCTCCCCCGCGTCCTGCCCGGAGAGGCGGCTCGCGATCTCGACCAGGACGTCGGCCCGGGCCCACTCGGCCGGGGTGTACTCGCCGAAGCCCTGGAGGTTTTCCAGCTCCTCGTCCACGGCCAGCGGGTCGTCGATCAGTCGCAGCACGGCGCGCAGGTACCTGGTCGGGCCGTCGCTCAGCACGTCGGCCTGGCACGGACGGACCGTCGTACCGGTGCAGCCGGCTTCAGCGACCAGCGCGGTCAGGCTGTCGGCGGTCCAGCCGACGCCGGTGGAGACCACCAGCTCGTCGACGGCGCCGGTCTCGGCGGTGAAGACCTCCAGGCTGAGGATGTTGATGTCGTCCGCACCACACCGTGCAGCGAGTTCGGCCAGTGCTCCGGGCCGGTCGGCGAGTTCTGTCCTGATCTTCCAGAGCATGCGGACGCCCTCCCTCGTGGAATCGTGCGTCCACTGTGCGCGGAGGGTGTGACCGGGCCGGGTCCGCCGTGTTACACCTGCGTCAATCCTGACGTGGCGCTTGCCACATCGACGGTCAGCGGCGCCGACGCTTCGGCAGCCGGTCGATCAGCTTGGGGCGCTCGACGGCGAGGTCCGCGGCCTGCTCCCGGCGGTCCAGGTCGGAGTGCCGGAGCAACTCGGGGTACGTCGCCTGCGGCACCGGCGGGTACGTCGTGACGATCGCGTCCCCGCTGAACACGAAGAACACCGCCTGGCCGTCCTTGATCACCTTCAGCAGCGATCCGTCCCGCACGGTCAGCGTGTGCTCGACAGCCTTCTTCCGGGCGGACCGCTTCGCCAGCGCGGCCTGGATCGCCTGCTGGGCAGGTTCGCGCCCGTGCTTCACCGCCTCGAACGCCATCGGCCCGTACCGCACGCCGTACTTGACCAGGTTCTTCGCCAAACCACTCTTCGCCGACCCTCGTCCTACCGCCATGCCCCGACTGTACCGACCGGCGCGCTCCCCCATCACGACCCGCCGGCACGCCCGCCCCCCACCGCCGCACCCTTCGACACCCGGCACACCCCGAACGCCCCGCTTCGAGCACCACCCAGCCATCCCAACCGCGCGAACATGGCCGACCGGTGCACAAAGTCGCTCTCCACTGCACGCCGCTTCCCCACCCGACCGACTTTGAGCACCACCCAGCCACCCCCACGTCGAGTACGTGGCTGGACCGTGCACAGAGTCCGGCGGGTCCTGAGCGTCGGGAGGGCGTCGCGGCGCGGTCGGGCCGCCGCGGCGGTGGCGCGGACCGGCGGCGAGCGGGGTCAGTGGTGGGGGCGGAGAAGAGAGCGAGCAAGGCGGACCATCGGGTCGGAGTGCGAAGGGCGCGGGGGTCAGGGATCATGGCCGGGTGACCGTTCCCACTCCCCGCCGGCCGATCCTGCCGGGCAACCAGCTGTTCGAGTCGCTGCCGGGTGACAATGACCCTGCCGCGGTGGCCGAGGTCGCGCACCGGACGGCGGAGCTGCTGGTTCGCGGTGCACGCTCCAGCGAAGATGCCGAGGTGATCGCCCGGGTGGTCAAGCTGGCCGACGACTACGGTCTCGACGAGCTGGCGGACCTCTGGTCCGACGCACCCGCCGACTCGCTGCCCGGCACACTGTGGCGGCTCTACCTGCTGCGCTCCTGGGTGCACTCGCACGCCGAGAACGTCTCCCGCGAGTACACGACCGGGCGCAAGTACGCCGAGGTGCACGCGGTGGTTGCCGGAGTGGCCGACCCGCCGGGCCCCACCGAGGTCCGCACCATGGTCGACGCCGTACTGCGGGGCGTGGCGAGCGGCGACTTCGCCACCACCCTGGACCGCGCGGCGGCGTTCGCCCGCATCGTGGCCACCGGCCGGGCCCACCTGGCCGAGGACGGCCACGACGAGGTCCGTTCGGCGTCGAAGCTGGTCGAGATGGCCGACCAGTTGCAGACCGCGGCGCGGACCGAACGCGCCGGGCAACTCTGGTAGTTCCCTGGCAGTGCGGCCGCGGTACTTGCACGAACCGCGGGAAAGATGCTAGGCGCAACCCCGGAAAGCTCAACAGGACAAGGCGTTTGACCACCCGCTACACTGAGAGACGCGTCGGGCCGCGGTAGCCCCGGGTCCCAAATGAAGCCGCTACGAGCGGCCACGCGCCGTGAGGCGCTTCCCGGTCCGACGCCCCAAACTCCCAGCGGTGGCGATTCGCCACCCCGCTGTCTCCCGCCACTCTTCGGCGCCAGCCGGTTACCTGCCGGCCTTTCGTTGGTTACCTTCAAGAGGCGCGCGGTACCTCGTAGCAATAAAACATCGCCACGAGGCCGCCCCGCCCCCAGAATCCGCCCGACGAAAGGGAACCCCTCATGCGCCGCCTTTCCCGCGCGCTGCTCCCGCTCGCCCTCACCGCCGGCCTGCTCGGCCCCGGCCTGGTCGCCGTCGACGCGTCGGCCACCCGCGGCCGCGAGCTCGACCTGCAGGCTCACCGCGGTGGCCTCGGCCTCACCGTCGAGAGCACGATCGCGTCGTTCTCCCGCGGTCTCGAGGTCGGCGTCAGCACGCTCGAGCTCGACATCCAGATCACCGAGGACCGGCACGCCGTCGTCACCCACGACCGCCGGATCTCCGCCGCCAAGTGCAAGGACACCGCCCCGTACACCCCGGGCGATCCCGAGTACCCGTACGTCGGCAAGTACATCAACACGCTGACCCTGCGGCAGGTGAAGCAGCTCGACTGCGGCTCGCTCACCCAGCCGAACCACCCCGGCCAGACCGCGGACCCGGGCGCCCGGATGCCCGAGCTGCACGAGGTGTTCGACCTGGTCCGCCGGTACCGCGCGCACGGCGTCACGCTGAACATCGAGACGAAGGTGGAGGCCGGCGCGCCGACCGAGACCGCCCCGCGCGAGCAGTTCGTGCAGATCGTCGCCGGCGAGGTCCGCAAGGCCCGGATCGGCCACCAGGTCACGATCCAGAGCTTCGACTGGGGCGCCCTGATGCGGATGCGGCAGGTCGCGCCCGAGCTGCCGATCGTCGCGCTGACCAACTACGACTTCCTGCAGACCGGTCAGCCCGGCAAGTCGCCGTGGCTCGGCGGCATCGACATCGACGACTTCGGCGGCGACCTGGTCAAGGCGACCACGTCGTTCGGCGCCGACGCGATCTCCCCGGTGCACGGGTTCCCGCAGGACGGCAAGATCGGCGACCCGGCGTACCGGCCGTACGTGACCGCGGGCATGGTCAAGGACGCGCACCGGGCCGGCCTGAAGGTCGTGCCGTGGACGGTGAACGACCCGGCGACCATGCAGTCGCTGGTCGACAAGGGTGTCGACGGCATCATCTCCGACTACCCCGACCGGCTCCGTACGGTCGCCCGCGACAACGGCTACCGGCTGCCGAAGGCGTACGAGGCCCCGGCGGTCCGTCCGCTCGCGGCCGCGCACGCGCACAACGACTACGAGCACCGTCGCCCGCTGCAGGACGCGCTCGACCGCGGCTTCACCAGCGTCGAGGCGGACGTCTGGCTGGTCGACGGCGAACTGCGCGTCGCGCACGACCTGGAGGACACCGTCGCCGGCCGCACGCTGGAGAGCCTCTACCTGCAGCCGCTCGCCGACCGGGTCAAGGCCAACCACGGCCGGGTCTACCGGCACGGCCGCGACTTCCAGCTGCTGATCGACATCAAGAGCGACGGCCCCTCGACGTACGCCGCGATCCACGCCGCGCTCGCGAAGTACCGCGGCATCAGCACGATCTTCGTCAACGGCCGGACCTACCCCGGCGCGGTCACCGCGGTGATCAGCGGCAACCGCCCGCTCGACGTGCTCAAGGCCCAGAAGGTCCGGTACGCCGGGTACGACGGCCGCCTGACCGACCTGAACTCGAAGCTGCCCGCCTCGCTGATGCCGCTGGTGAGCGACAACTGGACCAAGCACTTCACCTGGCAGGGCGTCGGCGCCTTCCCGGCCGCCGAGCGGGAGAAGCTGCGCACGATCGTCGGCACCGCCCACCGCGCGGGCTACCGGGTCCGCTTCTGGGCGACGCCCGACACCCGCGGCGCCGCCCGTGACGCCCTCTGGGCCGAGCTGGTGGCCGCCGGTGTCGACCACCTCAACACCGACGACCTGCACGGCCTGGAGGACTTCCTCCGGAGCTAGCGGCGTGTTGATTGATTCCCTGCAGTCGCGAGCCGGTGCCCGGTGCGAGGTGCCGCGCAGCACGCAGGGAATCGATCAGGGCTTGATTTCCGCGAGGGCGGTGACGTCGCCGCTCTCGCGGAACGCCCGGCGCTGCCGGACCGCGCCGTTGCCGTCGGTCAGCAGCCGCTCGGTGGTCTCCTCGACCAGCTCCAGATCGCCGAGCTCCTCCAGCGCCGGTTGCACGTGCTCCCGCAGCAGCTTCTGCACGTCGACCATCGGCATCGGCTGCGCGTTCAGCACGTCGACGCTGTCGCCGGTCAGCCCGTCCCGCGCCGCCAGCCAGTACGCCGCCCGCAGGACCTCCGGCTGCAGCTCGGGCCCCGGCCCACCGTCCGCGAGCGCCGTCATCACCAGCGCCCGGCTGAGGGTCGCGATCAGCACGGTTTCGTCAACGGTGAGCGGAACGTCGCTGACCCGGACCTCCAGCGTCGGCAGGTGCGTCGACGGCCGGGCGTCCCAGTAGACCATTCGCTCGTCCATGATGCTGCCCGCCGCCAGATGTGTCCGGACCAGCCGGTCGTAGTGCTCCACGGACTCGAAGTACGGCGGCTGGCCCGCGCACGGCCACCGCGACCACATGATCCAGCGCCAGCTCGAGAACCCGGTGTCCTCGCCCAGGTAGACCGCGGAGTTGGCGGTGAGCGCGAGCAGCGCCGGCAGCCACGGCCGCAGGTGGTTGCTCACTCTCAGCGCGGCCGCCTTGTCCGGTACGTCGATGTGCACGTGGCAGCCGCAGACTCCCTGCTCCCGGGCCAGCTGCCCGTACCGCGCTTCCATCTCCTGGTACCGCGGCTTCTTCGTCACCAGCTGCAGCGCCTGACCGCTCGGTGGAGCCGCGACGGCCAGCAGCCGGGCGCCTTCCTCGGCGGCGGCCGCGGCGAGCTTGGTCCGGCCGTCGACCAAGTGCCGGCGCAGCTCGTCGGACGAGTCGCAGACGGGCGCGTTGATCTCCACCTGCGCCCTGGTCAGCTCCAGCTCGACGTCGACTCCCTCCGCTTCTTCCTTGACCGCTTTGCTGCGCGGCAACGGCTCGCCGGACGCGGAGACCAGCAAGAGTTCCTCTTCGACACCCATGGACGGAAGTTTCACGCGGAATTGGTACCCGACGCCCGCGGAACAGAAACCGACCTCTAGGCTTCGCGGCGTGAGTTTGCCGATCGTCACCGCCACCCGCTACGTGCTGCCGCTACGCGAGGGCGGCTCGCTGCCGGGCGTTGTCGAAGGCAACGATCTCGGCACCTACGTGCTCAAGTTCCACGGCGCCGGCCAGGGCCCGAAGGCACTGGTCGCGGAGATCATCGCCGGCGAGCTGTTCCGCCGGCTGGGCCTTCGGGTGCCCGAGCTCAAGCTGTGCGAGCTGGACCCGGCGATCGGCAGGTCCGAGCCGGACGAGGAGATCCAGGACCTGCTGGTCCGCAGTGCCGGGCTCAACCTCGCCGTCGACTTCCTGCCCGGCTCGTTCGGCTACGACGGCTCCAGCGGCGAGCCCGACCGGGCCACCCGGGCCAGGATCCTGTGGCTGGACGCCTTCATCGCGAACGTGGACCGCTCCTGGCGCAACACCAACCTGCTCGTCTGGCACAAGGAGCTCTGGTTGATCGACCACGGCGCCGCGCTGTACTTCCACCACTCCTGGATGTCGGCGCAGCGGTTCGCCGCCCTGCCCTACGACGCAACCGACCACGTCTTCAGCACCGTCGCGCGCGACGTCCCGGGCATCGACGCGGAGCTGGCCGCCGAGATCACCCCGGAGCTGCTCACCGAGGTGATCGCGCTGGTTCCCGACGAGTGGATCGCCGACGGCGACCGCGAGCGGTACCACGGGCACCTGTGCGCGCGGCTCGCCGACCGGTCCGCCTGGCTGCCCGGAGGTGCGCGGTGATCGACCCGGGGGCCCTGGTGCCGTTCGACTACGTCATCCTGCGGGCCGCACCGCGGATCCAGCGCGGCGAGTTCGTCAACGTCGGCGCGGTGCTCTACTGCCGCGGCATGGACTTCCTCGGCGCCGCTTGGGACGTCGACCCGGCCCGGCTGCGGGCCCTGGACCCCGCGGTCGACGTCGACGTGGTGTGCGCCTCGCTGGAGCACATCCGGGCGATCTGCGCGGGCGACCCGGCCGGCGGTCCGGCCGCGGCCACCCGGATCGGCGAACGCTTCCGCTGGCTCGCCGCGCCCCGCAGTACGGTCGTCCACCCCGGCCCGATCCACAGCGGGCTGACCACCAATCCCGCCGCGGACCTGGACCGGCTGGTCGACGCCTTCGTGCGCTGAGGCGTCAGGGCGTCAGGGCGTCTCGAGCGCGGTGGAGACCACCTCGCGGGCCTGGGCGAAGACCTGCTCGAGGTGGTCGGCGCCCCGGAACGACTCGCCGTAGATCTTGTAGAGGTCCTCGGTGCCGGACGGCCGGGCCGCGAACCAGGCCGACTCGGTGGTCACCTTCAGGCCACCGATCGCCGCGCCGTTGCCCGGCGCGCTGGTCATCCGGTCCAGGATCGGCTCCCCGGCCAGCTCGGTCGCCGTCACCGCGTCGGCCGACAGACCCGACAGCTTCGCCTTCTGCTCGCGGATGGCCGGCGCGTCCACCCGGGAGTACGCCGAGGCGCCGTACCGCTCGACCAGCTTGGCGTGCGCCTGCGACGGCGTCTCGCCGGTCACCGCGGTGATCTCGCCGGCCAGCAGGGCGAGCAGGATGCCGTCCTTGTCGGTGGTCCAGACCTGGCCGTCGAAACGCAGGAAACTCGCCCCGGCCGACTCCTCGCCGCCGAAGCCGACTGACCCGTCGATCAGGCCCGGCACGAACCACTTGAAGCCGACCGGCACCTCCCACAGCCGCCGGTCCAGGCCGGCCACCACCCGGTCGATCAGCGAGGACGACACCAGCGTCTTGCCGACCGCGACCTCCGGACCCCACTGCCGGTTCGCGAACAGGTAGGAGATCGCCGCGGCCAGGTAGTGGTTCGGGTTCATCAGTCCGGCGTCCGGGGTGACGATGCCGTGCCGGTCGGCGTCCGCGTCGTTGCCGGTGGCCAGGTCGTAGCGGTCCTTGGCGGCGACCAGCGAGGCCATCGCGGACGGCGACGAGCAGTCCATCCGGATCTTGCCGTCGTGGTCCAGCGTCATGAACGACCAGGTCGGGTCGACCCGCGGGTTCACCACGGTCAGGTCGAGGCCGTGCCGCTCCGCGATCGCGGCCCAGTAGTCGACGCTCGCGCCGCCGAGCGGGTCGGCGCCGATCCGGATCCCGGCGGCCCGGATCGCCTCCAGGTCGACCACCGACGGCAGGTCGTCGACGTAGTGGCCGAGGAAGTCGTAGTCGCCGGCCTGCGCGCGGGCCGCGTCGAACGGCTTGCGGCGCACCTCGCGGTTGCCACCGGCGATCAGTTCGTTCGCCCGGGTCGCGATCCAGCCGGTCGCGTCGGAGTCGGCCGGGCCGCCGTGCGGCGGGTTGTACTTGATGCCGCCGTCGCGCGGCGGGTTGTGCGACGGGGTGATCACGATGCCGTCGGCCCCCGCGCCGGCGCCGCGGTTGAGCCGCAGGATCGCGTGCGACACACCAGGTGTCGGCGTCAGCCGATCCGCGCTGTCCACCAGCGTCTGCACGTCGTTGCCGGCCAGCACCTCGAGCACGGTGCGCCAGGCCGGCTCGGACAGGCCGTGGCTGTCGCGGCCGACCAGGAGCGGGCCGGTCGTGCCCTCCCCGGCGCGGTACTCGCAGATCGCTTGGGTGATGGCCAGGATGTGCGCCTCGTTGAAGGCGCCGTCCAGGCTGGAGCCGCGGTGGCCCGACGTACCGAAGACGACCTTCTGGGCGGGGTCGCCGACGTCCGGGGTGATGCCCTCGTACGCCGCGAGCAGCGCGTCGACGTCGACGAGGTCCTCGGGCTGGGCGGGCTGGCCTGCGCGTGGGTGCATGAGCACATGCAACAAGCCAACGGCGACGAGCACAACTCCGGCCGTGCCGTGTCTCAGCCCGCGCTCGGGCCGTCTCACCCTGTGACGGGACCCTCGCGGCGCGTGCTGCTCAGCCCTGGAACGGGGTCAGCAGTTGGTCGACCGGGGCGAAGTCGTCGGTCAGCAGCGGCGCGTCGCCGACGAGCGCGCGGATGCCCTCGGCCCCGTCGATCACCGCGGCACGGTTCGCCAGCCGGGCCCGGAGCTCGGCGATCGGCAACGGCTGGTCGGAGGCGACCACCACGAAGTTGCCGCCCTCCTCGCCGGCCAGCGCCTCCTCGGTGGAGACCACCGCGAGGTGCTCGAACTCGGCCGCCACCGTCCGCGCCTCGGCCTTGAAGAAGTTCTGCGGACCGAAGTCGATCACGTTGACCAGGTAGATCCCGCCCGGCCGCAGCACCCGCCGGACGTCGGCGACGACCTCGCGGGTGGTCAGGTGCCACGGCACGGCCACCCCACCGAAGGCGTCCATGATCACCAGGTCGCGGCTGTCCGCCGGCTCCGACCGTACGCCGAGCCGCCCGTCGCGGGTCTGCAGGTCGAGCTCGGGTCCGGGCTTGGCGCCGAGCTCGGCCCGGTCGAGCGCGATCACGCCGGGGTCGATCTCGTACACCTTGTTGTGGCTGCCCTGCCGGGTCGCCGTCAGCCAGTGCGGCATGGTCAGTCCGCCGCCGCCGACGTGCAACGCGTCCAGCCGCTGCCCCGCGGGCCACCGGCTGTCGACGACGGCCCCGAAGTTCTTGGTGTACTGGAACTCGAGATGAGTGGGGTCGGCCAGGTCGACGTACGAGTGCCTGAGCTGGTCGAGGTACAGCGTGCGGCCGGAGGCGCGGGCGGGATCCGGCTCGATCCGGGCGCAGTGGTAGGCGGTCTCGACCTCGCACGGCCGTGGGGCGAGCAGCGTCAGCCCGGTGCCGACCAGCGCCAGCACCAGCGGCCGGGTCGCCGCCTGCAGACCGCGCAGCACGATGGTCAGGATCGCCCCGGTGGCGACGAGCAGACCGCCGAGGCAGAGCACGATCACACTGGTCGGCACCTTCGCGACGAACACGAACCCGGTCAGCACCGTGCCGGCGATGGCGCCGACGGTCGCGTACGCCGACAACCGGCCGACGACTGTGCCGGTCTGCGCCAACGTGGACAACCTGAGCTTGGTCACCATCGGCGTCACCGCGGCCAGCAGCGAGGCGGGCACGAACATCGCGACGGCGACCGCGAGGAACACCGCGTTGCTGCCACCGCCGCGGACGGCTTCACCGGTCCACCGAACGACCGGCAGGACCAGCAGCACCAGGGCGCCGCCGAACAGCACCAGCGGCCCGAGCGTCCGGACCGGCGACACCGAGTCGGCGAACCGCCCGCCCATCGCCGCACCGGTCGCGATGGCGGCCAGCGCGACGCCGATGATCGCGGTGTTGGTCTCCAGCGTCAGCCCCAGGTACGGCGCGACAAGCCGCAGCGAGACCAGTTCCAGCACCATCACCGCGGCGGAGCTTCCCAGGGACAGACCGATGGCCAACTTGTCCCCGATGCCACGGACCGGGGCCTGCGTCTCACTCACCGCGCCACCCTATCGGTGATGCCCTAGTCCTCCAGCTGCGCGACCAGGGACTTCGGGGCGACCTGCCGGTAGGCGTCCCGGACGACGTCGGCGAGCTGGTCCCAGTCGACGTCCTCGACGTCCAGGTAGACGCCGACCCAGCCGCGGTGCCCGACGTACGGCGGGCGGAAGAACCGCTCGGGGTCGGTGGCGAGCAGTTCCTCCTGCGCCCCTTCGGGGGCGGCGCACCAGCAGCCGACCCGGTCGTCGTGGTGCCGGTTCGCGAACATCACGAAGGTCTTCCTGCCCCGGACGAACCAGGTCGGCTCACCGTGGCTCAACCGCTCGGTCACCTCCGGCAACGCCAGGCACAACGCCCGCAACCGCTCCAGCCCGTCCACGCCGACCACCACCTCCGGGCTCACCCTCCCACCGCACGCGGCGGACGACCACCTCCGCCGACCCATCCCCTCGACGGCAGGTCTGATGTGATTCAGGTCACAGTGACCACGGTGCGTGTCTCCGCGTTACACGGGCAGTGCCGGACGGTGCGAGCGGCAGTGCCGCGCCGACAGGAGGTTCCCCCCATGCGCATTCGAGACCTGGCGGTGACCGCCACGCTGATCCCGGTCCTGATGCTCGCCGGTTGCGGCGCCGACAAGTCGGCCGACGTGGCCGCGTCGGCTCCGGGCGCCCACAAGGCCGCGAAGCCCGGCGCGTCCAGCCAGATCGCCGACGCCTCCGGCCAGCCGGGTGCGCCGACCGTCTCCGACGACCCGATCATCGCCGCCTACCACGACTACCGCGTCGCGCTCGACACGATGATGCGCAGCGGTGGCCGGACCACCAAGCAGCTGGTCCCGGTGATGACGCCGGAGCTGTACCGCTCGATCAGCCAGCAGGCGAAGTTCTACCGGACGAAGAAGCTGCGCAACACCGGCGCCACCAGGGTGATCTGGGCCAAGCGCACGGTTGCCGCGGCCGGTGTTCTGGTCCGGGCCTGCTACGACACCTTGCAGGCCCGCACCGTCGACGCGAAGGGCAGGAGTGTGCTGCCCGCGAAGACGCCGACCCGGTGGGTCGACGAGATGCGCATCGAGCAGCACGACGGCCGCTGGGTCGTCGACGGCGGCCGCACGCTGCCGCAGAAGTGCTGACCCGTTCGACCGCGCACGTACTGACCCGCTGACGTCTCCGGGCCGCCGCCCCCACGGCACACCTCGCGCCCCGGAGCCAAGCCCCCAGCGCGGAGAGCCCCGCTCTCCGCGCTGTCGGCTCCCCGCACCTGACCGAGCCCCGGATACGATCGGGTCGTGCCTGGGACAGTGGACGACGTCGACCGGTTCGAGCTGTCGAGACCGCGCCTGGAAGCCATCGCCTACCGTCTGCTCGGTTCCGCGGCCGAGGCTCAGGACGCCGTGCAGGAGACGTTCCTGCGCTGGCACGCCGCCGACGTCGACCGCATCGAGGTTCCCGAGGCGTGGCTGACGAAGGTCCTCACCAACCTCTGCCTCAACCAGCTCACCTCCGCGCGGGCACGGCGCGAGACGTACGTGGGCCGGTGGCTGCCCGAGCCGCTGCTGGCCGGCGACCCCATGCTCGGCCCGGCCGACGCCGCCGAGCGACGGGAAGCGGTCTCGTACGCGGTGCTCACTCTGATGGAGCGGCTGTCGCCCAACGAACGGGCCGTGTACGTCCTGCGGGAGGCCTTCGACTACCCGCACCGGGAGATCGCCGAGATCCTCGAGGTCACCGAGGCCGCCAGCCAGCAGATCTATCACCGTGCCAAGAAGCATGTCGCGGACGCCAAAGCCCGCCCCGTCATCGACAAGGCCGCCGCCCAGCGGATCGTCGAGGAGTTTCTCGCGGCCGCCACGAGCGGCCGGACCGAGCAGCTGGTCCGCCTGCTCACGACGGACGCCATCTCCGTCGGCGACGGCGGAGGCAAGGTTCCGGCCCGCACCAAGGCGTTCGAGGGAGCCGTCGCGGTCGCGCAGTTCGTGCAGGGCCTGCTCAAGCCGGCCGAGGCCAAGCGCGCCCTCGTCGGCGGCTCGCCGCAGATCTACGCCTCGACCGCCAACGGCGAACCCGCCGTGGTGGTCGTCGTGGACGACCGGGTCGTCGCGATCATGTGCCTGGAGGTCACCGCCGAGGGCATCACCGCCTGCCGCACCCAAGCCAACCCGGACAAGCTCGAACGTGCCACCGACCAGTGGGCGGCGGCCGACCGCGGGGAACCCCTGCTCGTGATGTGATGCGCGTCACCCACGCCCCTTGTCAGCAAACGGCGGCCTGTCCGGTTCAAGGGGCACATCCGAACCGAACAGGAGCTGACGATGAGAGTGTTGGTTGCGGGAGCGACTGGAGCGATGGGCAAGCAGCTGGTACCGCGGCTGACCGGCGCGGGCCACGAGGTGTTCGCCATGATCCGCAGTGCGTCGGACAAGGCCAAGACGACGCAGCTGGGCGCGGTGCCGGTGATCGCCGACGCGCTCGATCGGGCCGCGGTGGAGGCCGCCGTGCGCCAAGCGTCGCCGGAGGTGGTCGTGCACCAGCTGACCGCGATCGGGCACATCGACACCCGCCATTTCGACCGCAGCTTCGCCGCCACCGACCGGCTGCGGATCGAGGGCACCGACAACCTGCTGGCAGCCGCCCGCGCGGCCGGCGTACGACGGTTCGTCGCCCAGAGCAACGGCGCGTTCACCTACGGCCGGACCGGCGGGCCGGTCAAGACCGAACAAGATCCCCTGGATCCCGCACCGATCCCCCCGATGGCCCCGATGATCGCCGCGGTCAAGCACCTGGAGAACGCCGTGCTCGGCGCCACCTGGACCGAGGGCATCGTGCTGCGCTACGGCGCCTTCTACGGGCCCGGCACCTCCATGGCGCCGGGGTCGGAGCAGTTGGAGATGATCCGCAAGCGCAAGTTCCCGGTCGTCGGCGACGGCGGCGGGGTGTGGTCGTTCGTGCACATCGCCGACGCCGCCGAGGCCACCGTCGCAGCCCTGGAGCACGGGGACCGCGGTGTCTACAACATCGTCGACGACGACCCTGCCCCGGTCGCCGAGTGGCTCCCGGAACTGGCGACGATGCTCGACGCCAAGAAGCCGATGCGCGTGCCGCGGTTCGTCGGACGGCTCGCCGCCGGACCGGCCGGCGTCGTGCTGATGACCGAACTGCGCGGCGCGTCCAACGCCAAGGCCAAGCGCGAGCTGGGATGGCGCCCGGCCCATTCCAGCTGGCGCCAAGGCTTCCAGGTGTGACCGTGCGGTGATCCCCGGCCGCCGCGAAGGCGCCTTCGCGGCGGTCAGTGCTCCCGTGGGGAAGGCCTGCTCGCGGCGCTGGGGCGCGACTGCACCAGGGTCAGAGGGGGTGCCGGGACTCCTGGCGGATGAGTTCTTCGACCGCGGCGCGGAGCTCGTCGTCGTGTTCCGGACCGGACCAGACGACGATGCGGGCCCGGTCGCCGAGCTTGGCGGCGACGAGTTCGCGGGCCGGCGTGGGATCGCCCTGGTTCAGCAGAATCAGCAGCCGCCTGCCGTCGCGCGCGAGCCGGTCGAGCAGCGGCGGCAGTGTCGACCCCCGGAACACCCCGGGATCGCTCTTCACCTTGGTCTCGACCATCACTCCGCGGCCCCGCACCACCAGCAGGAAGTCGGCCCGGTCCCGGGCGAACTCCCCGTCGTGGTAGATCCGCGCCTTCGGCCAGAGCCGCCGCAGCGCCTCGTCCACGTCGGCGTCGTACCGGGCCGCGAGCCGGCTCACCCGCGAGCTCGTCCCGCGCGGCCGGAACGACTCCGGCGTACGGCGGGCCGGGTGGCGGCGGCCCAGCAGCGGCGACAACCATCGATGCAGTCGGGCGTCGATCATCGGCGGACTCCCTGGAGCTGGCCGGGCACTGTCCGGAAGTCTTCCAGCACCAGCGGTGACAAAACCTGCCGGCGAGCGATCGTGATCCCATCGCGACGAAACCACGCGCGATGCCGGGGCCACTGCTCTCCAGCGGACCCGGCATCGGGTGACAGCGGCGACTCCGGGTCGCCGACGGGTCAGGCGTTCTTGATCGCGGAGACCTCGATCTCGAGCGTGATCTTCTCGCTCACCAGCACGCCGCCGCCCTCGAGCGCCGCGTTCCAGGTGACACCGAAGTCCTTGCGGTTGATCACGACCGAGCCCTCCAGCCCGATCCGTACGTTGCCGAACGGGTCGGTCGCCGAGCCGGTGTACTCGAAGTCGATCACGACCGGCTTCGTCACGCCCCGGATGGTCAGGTCGCCGGACACCTTGAAGGTGTCGTCGCCGGCCGGTTCGACGGCGGCCGACTCGAAGGTGATCTCCGGGTGGTTGTCCATGTCGAGGAAGTCGTTGCTGCGCAGGTGGTCGTCCCGCTGGCCGTTGCGGGTGTCGATGCTCTTGGCCTGGATGGCGACCCGCACGCTGGAGTTCGCCGGGTTCTGCCCGTCGACGTGCGCGGTGCCCTCGAACTCGTTGAACGATCCCCGCACCTTCGTCACCATCGCGTGCCGGGCGACGAACCCGACCCGGCTGTGCGAGGGGTCGATGGTGTAGTCACCGGTCAGATCGGCGTACGTGCTCATGGAAAACTGCCTCCGGAGGCGTTTAGTTGAACTTTCCACTTTCAATCTGCCACACCCGGCCCCGATCCGTCCAGCCTCGGAGAGCCGCCACGCGGCACGGATATGTTGCTACCGGCAACGGACTAATTGGGTTGCGTCCCGCCCGCCGGCCGCGTTTCAGTAGAGCCGCAACCGTCACGTAGAGGAGTAGGGCAGTGCAGGCGCTGAGCGCGGACGAGATCCGCCGATCCTTCGTCAACTCGACCAAGAGCCAGGTGAAGGCGATGACCCTGCCGACCGGGTTCGACGAGCTGCCGTGGGAGTCGCTCGACTTCCTCGGCTGGCGTGACCCGAAGGCGCCGGCCCGCGCCTACCTCGTCGTACCGCGGGAGGAAGCGCTGACCGGCATCGCGCTGAACACCGCGGCGACCGGCAAGCCCCGCCGCGGCACCGGGCTGTGCGACATCTGCCACACCGCGCACCAGGTCACCGACGTCGCCTTGTTCGCGGCGCGCCGGGCTGGTGCGGCCGGCCGGGCGGGCAACACGGTGGGCACCTACATCTGCGCCGACCTGGCCTGTTCGCTCTACCTGCGCGGGCTTCGTGAGCTCGAGGTACCGCAGGGCGAGACCGTGCCGCCGCAGGTACGGGTGCAGCGGCTGGCGGTCCGGCTTGAAACCTTTGTGTCCCGGGTACTCGCCTGAACGCGTCCGGAGCGGCAGAATGCTCCGGCGGGCTGGTCGTGGGGAACCAGCGTGATACCCAGGTCACGCAGGCCGGACAGAGAACGAGGTCGCGATGTCGGAGTTCAGAATCACGCACGAGGTCCACGTGGTGCACCCGGACATCCGGGAGAAGCTGACCACCGCCACGATCGACGCGATCAACGAGTCCAGTTCGCGCTCGGCCGAGGACGCGGCGCTGGTGCTGCGCAACCGGCTCGGCGAGATCGGCGTCCACATGAGCCCGGAGGCGTGCCTGGCCGCGGTCGAGCGGATCCGCTCCGGCAAGAGCCTGCGCTTCGAGATCGAGCGCGCCGACGACTGACGCACCCGCGCCCCCGCCGCGACCCGACCTGAGGTTCGTCGGGGTCGATCTGGCCTGGGGCCGCCGCGGCGTCACCGGTCTCGCCGTCGCCGACGCGACGGGCCGGCTGCTCGATGCGGCCGTCCGGCGTACCGACGACGACATCCTGGCCTGGTTGCGCCGGTGGACCGGCGGTCCGTGCTTCGTCGCCTTCGACGCGCCGGTGATCGTGGTGAACCCGGCCGGCCACCGACCCTGCGAGCGGCTGATCTCGCAGTACTTCGGCCGGTACGGCGCGTCCTGCCACGCCGCCAACACGGCGGGCGCGAGCTTCGTCGACGGCTCACGCGCCGTCGGCCTCGTCGAGGCCCTCGACCTGGACCTCGACCCCACCAGCACGTCGCCCCGCCGCGCCGCCGAGGTCTACCCGCACCCCGCCTTGGTAGCGCTTTTCGACCTGCCGCGCGTGCTGCAGTACAAGGCGAAACCCGGCCGCGACTTCCACCACCTGCGGTCGGAGATGCTCCGCCTCGCCGAGTACGTCGAGTCCCTGGCGACCGCGCCGACGCCGCTGCACGTGAAGACCTGCGATGCCTGGCACAACCTGCGCACCGGACTCGCCCAAGCCACCATCAAGGCCGACCTCAAACGTGTCGAGGACACCCTCGACGCCGTGGTCTGCACCTATATCGCGCTCTACGCCGCCACCAACCCCACCGAGGTCCGCTACTTCGGCGACCCGGCCACCGGCCAGATCCTCACCCCGGTGACGCCGGCCTTGGCGGCGCGCTTCGACCAACAGTTTCCACCGCCCCGATCCCGTTCAGTGTCTGGTCACAGCAGCCTTGAGGTCGTCCGCCCGCAGCAAGGCAAGTAGCTCGAGATCCACGCCCTCGAGCGCCTCGCCACCACCCTGCCCCCGGTCGATCACACACAGAGCCTCTCGCACCTCGGCACCCAAGGCCCGCAACTCCTCGGTCGACAGCACGATCTGCCCACCGCTGGTGACCACGTCCTCCACCACCAGCACCCGCCGGCCCGCAACGTCCGCACCTTCCGCCAACCGCCGAGTGCCGTACCCCTTCGCCTCCTTGCGCACGAACGCACACGGCAGACCGGTGTGCCGCCCCAGCGCGGTGACGACCGGAATCCCACCCATCTCCAGTCCCGCGAGCACCTCGGTCTCGGCCGGTACCAGCGGCACCATCGCCGCGGCGATCTCGTCCAGCAGGACCGGATCCGCCTCGAACCGGTACTTGTCGAAGTACTCCCCCGTCGTGATGCCCGACCGGAGCACGAACTCCCCGGTCAGGTGCGCCACCTGCTGAATCCGCCGCGCCAGCTCCAGTCGCTCCACAACCGAAACCCTACGGGCCTCGTCCTCGGGTCCGTCGCGTCACGTGCCAATCGCCACGCCGTCGAGCCACCGAGGTGCCGGCTCAGCCTGCCTTCTGCTCAGGGCCGGACTGCAGCAGGTGCGCCGGCACCATGCGCCGGAAGTCCTCCACCGGGATGATGGGTACGCCGTACTCCCGCGCGGCCCGCGCCTTCAACGACAGGCTGTCGACGTCGGCCGCCACCACGAACGTCGTGTCCGGCCGCACCGCCTCCTGCGGGCGGAACCCGGCCGCGACCGCCCGGTCCCACCAGACCTCCCGCGCCTCGACCATGTCGCCGGTGAACACCAGCGTGCTGCCCGGCGGAAACCCGCGCGCCCCCGGCCGAGCCGGTACGACGTACTGGCCGTTGCTCGCCGCCAGCAACGCATCGTCCACATCGGCGGCAGTCCGCCCGAGCATGGTCGCGACCCGATCCAGATCCGCGCGCTGTCCCCCGGTGATGTCGCCGTCGCGCCAGACGGCGGCGGCCAGCCCGTCGAGGTACGAGCCGTGCAGCCGATCGACCTGCGAGCGGGTCAGAGCGAGATCCGTCGCCACGTGCACCAGCAGGTCCGCACCGGCGGCATCGATCTCGCGATCGGCCAGCAACGTGTCCAGGACGCTCAGGTACGAGTCGGCCTGCGGCGGCTCCGGCACCCGGGGCAGCTGATCGACCAGCCGGCTCATCCACCCGTGCCGGCCGCCGGCGTGCACCGGTCGCACGGTCGGCGTGAAAGTCGTGCCCGGCAGCTCCGGCCACGGCAGCCCACGGATCTCCTCGTACGCCCACTGCCACGGCGGCGGGGACGGGAACGACCGCAGGTACGTCGCGAACAGCTCAGCCGTCGCGCGCGTGTCCGCGAGGGCCGAATGCCAACCCTGCAGGGAGATCCCGGCCGCGGCGCAGCATGCCCCCAACGTCCGCTTCGACCCCGGGTACAGATAGCCGGCGAGCGCCATCGTGCACATCGACCGCTCGGTGATCAACGGCACCACGTGCCCGAGCCGGGCGAACTCCGCCCGCAGGAACCCGAGGTCGAACTCCACGTTGTGCCCGACCACCATCCGCCCCGCGAGCAGCGCGCCGAGATGACGCGCGACGTCCACGAACTCCGGCGCGGCCAGCACGTCGGCGGTCAGGATCCCGTGGATGTGCTGCGGGCCGAGATCGCGCTGCGGGTTCAGCAGCGTCACCCACTCGTGCTCGAACCGGCCGTGCTGGTCGAGCAGCACGACCGCGATCTCGATCACCCGGTGCCGGTGCCCGGGCAGCAGGCCGGTCGTCTCGGTGTCGATGACGGCATACATCCGCGACGCCTCCTCGGGTTCGTTCCGACCTGACACCAGCCAACCAGGCGCCACCGACATTTCCCGGCCGCCGCCCAGGATCGCCGCCCAGCAGGGCGATCCGGATCAGGCCGGTACGTCGACCGCGATCTCCTCGCCCAGCGTCGCACCCAGCCCGAGATCCAGGTCGTCACCGCTCCAGAACCGGCCCGGGTCGTACCAGTTCGGGCGCCGCTCCGCAGGCAGCAGACCCATCTCCTCGTACGTCACCGCGACCACCTCGGCGCAGTACGCCGTCTCCAGCTCGAGCTCACGACGTCCCCGCCGGAACGCCGGCACCCGTCCCCGCAGCCAGCGGGAAGCCAGCCGGGCCGTCGACGGGAACGGCGTACCGTCGAGCCGCGCCACGACCCGCAGTACGGCGTCCTCCATCTCCTTGGTCACCGGGTGGTCCAGCTGCCGCAGCCACGCGCGCTGGCCGTACTTGTTCGACCAGGTGGTCACCGCGTCGCGCAGGTCGTGCAGCTGGACGCCGCGCTGGTGGTTCCCGGTCCACACGTCCGGCAGCGACCGGCCCAGCTCCGCGTGCCACATCAGGGGCGGCAGGTCCTCGATCACGATCGCCATCCCGACGTGGTTCACCGGGCTGTTCGTGGTCAGCCGGATCGCGCGGTCGGCCGCCGAACCGCCGCGAAACAGCCAAATGTCACCCGTTCGTGTCAGATCCGTAGCCTCGTCCAGCGATATCCGCGTCTCCACGTCGCTAGGTTAGTGCTCATGAAGCTATGGAAGGTGCTCGGCGTCGCCGGTCTGGTGGGTGTCGCGGCGACCGGTGTGGTGATCGCGCGCGGCGAGCGCAAGCGGCGCGCCTACACGCCCGAAGAGGTCCGCGACCGGCTCAAGGCCCGGGTCCGGGAAGCCGCCAACGCCTGACGCGCGCCGGCCCGCGGGATCGGGCCGGGACACGCCCTAGAGGTTGTGCAGAGCAACCTCTTCCAGCCGCCCGTCGGTGATCGTGGCGGTCTGGAACGTCTTGTACGGCTGGCGCCGGCGGTCCGTCGGCGAGCCCGGGTTGAGCAGCCGCAAACCCCGCGGCGTCGTACTGTCCCACGGGATGTGGCTGTGCCCGAAGACGAGCAGATCGACGTCCGGGTAGGCCTTCTCGCACCGCAGCTCCCGGCCCTTGGCCGCGCCCGTCTCGTGCACGACGGCGACCCGCAGCCCGTCGAGCGTCTCGCGCGCGACCTCCGGCAGCCGCTTCCGCAGCTCGGGGCCGTCGTTGTTCCCCCAGCACCCGATCAGGTGCCGCGCCCGCGCGGTCAGCTCGTCGAGCAGCTCGACGCTCACCCAGTCACCGGCATGGACGACGACGTCGGCTTCGTCCACCGCGTCCCAGACGGGCTCGGGCAACCGCTTCGCGCGGACCGGCAAGTGGGTGTCCGAGATCAGCACAAGCCTCATGGACCCCCACTATGCCAGCGGCCTCGCCGTGAGGCCGGACCGCTCACTCCCAGCGGCCGGCGTGGTCAGCTCCCGCCCGCCTGCGCCGCCTGCAGCTGAGCGATCAGCTCGCGCTCGCGCGCCGGGCTGAGACCAGCCTTCCGCTCGCGGTCCAGACCCAGCTCCCGCTCCCACTCCAGCGCGTCCCGCAGGAACTCCGCCCGCGGCCGGTGCTTCAGCCCAGCTGCAACCGCCGCCTGTCCACTGCGGCTCGACCAGCCTTCGTACCCCGGCTCGGTCAGCCACATGGCGAGCGACTCCGGCCCCATGTACTGCTCGACTTTCTGCTCCTTCAGCCACTCCCGCGGGGCGAGCACCACCGGCCCGGTGTGCCCGCCGATCTCCCGGACGAGCTCGATCCACTGCCCGAACGGCACCACCGGACCGATCGCGTCGAACGTCCCGACCACCTGCTGCTCCGCGCAGTCCAGCAGCCACGACGCCAGATCCCGTACGTCGATCACCGACGTCGCCAGCTCGGGCGTGTCCGGGACCAGCAGCGGCTCCTCCGGACCTCGGGCCGCCCGTGCCACCCAGGCACCGGCCCGGTCACTCGGGTCGCCCGGTCCACCGATCAGGCCGGCTCGGGCGATCACCAGCCGATCCCCGACAGCCTCGACCGAGGCCTGCTCGCACGCCACCTTCGCCTCGCCGTACTGGTCGCGGTCGGCCTCGTCGGACTCAGCCGCGGCGCGCAGCGGGAACGACTCGTCCGCGCCGGGCGTGCTGAAGTCGGCGTACACGTTGCCGGTCGACACGTACGTCCAGTGCCGCGCCCGCTCGCCGAGCGCCGCCAGCGCGGACCGGACGAAGCCTGGCTGCCACGACACCTCGAACACCGCGTCCCAGTCCTGCGCCGGTACGCCGTCGTACGCGTCGGGCCTGCTCCGGTCGGTCGCGACCAGCTGGGCGCCGTCGGCAACGGCTCCGCTCTCACCCCGGGCGACGCAAGTGACGTCGTGCCCGCGCGCGATCGCCTGCGTCGCGATCTCCCGTCCGAGCCAAGCGGTGCCGCCGAGTACCAGGATGTCCATGGCTCCAGCCAAGCAGTCCGGACCGGCAAAGCCCAGCTTGCTCTGCTGAGAGCAGAGCAGCTCGGGCAGGTCCGAATCCGGCACGCTTCGTGGCCTGCCCTCCGCGCGGCGTCATCAGGGAGCGCCGCCTCTTGCGAACCGCGGGTTCCGGGCGCACTGTCAGCAGCAGGGAGACTTTCACCAAGGGGGAACCATGGCGGGATTCGTGCAGATCATCGAGTACCGGACGGCGAAGCCGGACGAGGTCGTCGCGCTGATGACCGAGTTCCGTGCCCAGCGGCAGGCCTCCGGCGAGGGCCCGGGCCCGACCCGGGCGATGGCGTGCGTGGACCGCGACACCGCGGACCGGTACGTCTCGATCATCGAGTTCGCCTCGTACGAGGAAGCGATGGAGAACTCCAAACGGTCCGACACCAGCGAGTTCGCGGCCGGCCTGGCCGAGCTGTGCGACGGACCGCCGACGTTCCGGAACCTTGACCTGCTCGAAGCGATGGACTACCCACGCTGAGTTGGTCCCCAGGGTTTCGAGCGGGCCGGACACCGCAGGGAGTTCGGCGCCGGCCCGCTCGGGAAAGACCAGGTCCGCGGCGCCGGACCCGGTCGTGGTCAGCCGGGCTGGATCGGTGAGGTAGGAGCCAGTCGGTGGTGAGGAGCCGGTCTGCGGGTGACCGGTTCCGATGCGAACAGATCAGATCGGCGAGTCGTCCGATCCGGTCCTGGTGACGGCCCGGCGCGTCGGGTGCCGGGCCGTCGTCATGCCCTGGCCCGGCATGCCCGGCCCGGCATGGCCCCGGCCCTGTCGTGCCCGGCGGGTCATGGCCGGCCGGCGGTCGGCGCCGGCGGCGTACTACGCGGTCGGCGGCGGCGCCGGCGTACTACGGTGTCGCGCCGGCCTCGTTGGCGGTCTGGCCTTCGGGTGGGGGCTCGGGCGCGGGGTGCAGCTCCGGCCAGGGCCGGGGCGGCAGATCCGCGCGCACGGGCACCTCCGGGTCGGGCCCTGGATCGGGGTCCAGCCACTCGACCTCGGTCGCGCCCTCGTGGCCGTGGATGGCGATCACCGAGTCGATCCCGTCCCACACCGTGGTGGTCGGATAGTCGCCGTACCAGCGCAGCGCGACGGCCCCGTCGGTGAACTGCACCCCCTCGGCGACCGGCCCGGTCCCGCTGACGCCGGAGACGTCGTGGTGACGGATCAGCCGAAACCGACGAGAACTCATGTCGGCGCCACCTCCCACAACCGCTCCCCCGGCAACGGCCGGCCGCCGCCCGGATCCGCGGCCGACAACGGCTCGCTCGTCACCCGCAGCCCGGCGAACCGCCGGGTCATCGCCGCGGCGTACCGGCCCGCGAGCTCGGCCTCCGCGCAGTAGTCCGCGACCACGTGGTCCCCGAACCACACGCGGACCCGGCAGCGTCGAGATTCCGCGTCGTCGTCGCCCATCAGTGCACCCGGCGACTGGCAAGGAGGCGGCCGTTCCCGCCCCGTGGTGTTCCCATCAGCGACATCGAGCACCTGCACATCACGTCGATCACTTCCACTTCCCTGTGGGGATGGGTTCACAGGTAGTGACGAAGCCCTCACCGGCTTATGACGCGACTTCCGGAAATTTCTCCCCGCGGGCTTCAGCCGCGCACCCACGGCCCCCACGTGCCCTCGTCCTGAGCATCCGGCGTCGTGCCCGGCCCGAAGTACTTGATCCCCACACCCGGCAGGTACGCCGCCACCAGAAGCGAAAGGTTGTGACACAGCAGCACCGCAAGATCGGGCCGCACCGCCACCACCCGCTCGAAGGCCGCCTTCCCCTCCGCCTTCAGCACGTCGTCGTCCCGCCCGCCGAACCGGATGTCGACCTCGACCGGATACCCGTCCATCGCCTGCACGTCCTCGGGCCCCGGATCGACGTCGGCATACCCGTTGGGCCGCACGATGAACCCCAACCACCCGTCATCCACCGTCACGGCCCGCCCCCGCAACCCCACCTCCCCGTCCCCGGCCCCCGCCGCCCTCTCAAGCCCCAACGCCCCACACAACCACCGAGCCACCACCCCCGCCGGCTCCCCCGACCGAATGAACAAACTCGCGTTGTCGGACATCCCGCCTCCTCACCCCAGCCGTCGGCGTACCTCGTCCGCATCGAGGCCCGCCGCAACCTCAACCGCTCGCATGGCCCCCAGCTCCATCAGATGCGCCCCGGACTCGCCCGGCAACATCGTCTCCACGAACCACACCGCGAACTCCGACGCACTTTCCGCATCCGCCGCATCGAGCGTCACCGCCTGCCCGGTCCCACTGAGCGCAATCTCCAGCTCCGGCTGGCCCGGCCCCAACGGAATCAACGCCTCGAGCGCCATGCTCGACCCTTCAACACTGGTGCCCACCCGCACACCAGGCCACCGCTCGCGCAACAACACCGCGAACTTCTCCGCCGCAACCCTCCACGGCGGCTCCTCCAAGGGCGCAATCACAAACTCACTCACTCAGCAGCACCCACGGCTTCCACGGCTCGACGTCCGGCCCGTCAAGCCACGTGTTCGCCTCAAAGTAGTGCGTCCCCACCCCAGGCCGACTCGCAGCAACCAAGACCTCCAGATTGTGCGACAACAACACCGGCACCTCAGGCATCCCCGCCACCAAAGCCTCGAACATCAACCGAGCCTCCTCCGCCTGCTTCCCCTTGTGCGTCCGGCTCTGCACATCAACCCGCACCCCGTACCGATCCATCGCCTGCACCTCCCCCGGCTCCGGCTCGAACGAGTTCCGCTCGACGAACACCCCCACCCACCCGTCGAACGACCGCCCCCGCCCGCGGTACTGCAGCTCGTCCTCGGTGCCCGCGAGCAGCTCCAGCCCGAGGACGTGCGAAACCCACTCCCCCACCGCGCCGACCGGCTCGGCGACAGCCAGAAAGATCTCGTCGCTGTCAGCCACCCGTCCTCCTGCGACTCACCGATGCGAGCGAGAACTGACCCAGGGCCGCCACACCTCGACATCCGGCGCGTCCAGAGTCACCTCACCGTCGAAGTACTTCGTCCCCGCCCCCGGCAGATGAGCAGCGACCAAGATCGCCAGCTCCTCACACAGCACCATCGGTACGCCGGGATGCCCGTCGACCAGCCGCTCGAAGATCCGCCGCGTCTCACCATGCAGCACCGCCTCGGTCTTCGCGTCGTACTTGACGCTGACCTCCACGCCGTACCCGTCGATCGCCTGCACCTCGCCGGGTTCCGGATCCGGCGACACATACCCATTCCGCCTCACCACGACCCCCAGCCACCCCTCAGCCTCCGCAGGCCGCCCCCGCAGCACGACCCGCTCCGGCTCAACTCCCACCACTTCGAACCCGAGGAACACCACCATCCACTCAGCAACCTGACCAGGCGTCCCGTCCACGTCCAGAAAGATGCTGTCGGTACTGGACATCAGTACTCCTTCTTGTAGGTGACCAAGCGTCCGTCGGCCAGGATGAAATGGACTACGGCCGCGACCGTTCTTCCAGGTTGGCCGAAGGCCCGCATGGAGCGGTCGACGACGGCCTCGGCCAGCCCAACGTCTCGTCCGTCGATGACAAGTTCGCCGTCTGGCAGCACCTGCTCGCTGCCGTCCAGCACGTTGCGTTTGACCGCCTCGCTCGAGCCGCTGCGCAGCGTCTTGAACTCGATCTTCACTCCGGCGTCCGCACCGCTCCTGCGCACCATGGTGTCCGGGTTCTTCTCGCCGGACCCGTGATCCGGAACCCGCGCGTCGATCCGCCACCCTTCCTGCTCCAGCCGCTTCGCCACAGCGAGTTCCTTGGCCAAGAAGCTGTTCTGTGGATCGTGCACGCCGGGCCTGAAGTCGTCGCCGAACGCACGCGGTTCGAACGCCGGGTCGAATTCCCCTGGCTCCCCATCCGCCCGCTCCAGCTCAACCTCCACAGCCGGTACGTCGATCGCCTGCCGCGACACCTCCTCGCCCGGCTCGAACTCCGGCAGCTCCACCTCGACCACCGGCGGCGTCAGCGGTTCGGGGGGTTCTTCCGGGTAGTCGAACGTCGCGGTGACCCGGTCGACGGCGATGACCAGTTCCGCCCGCTGCCACGCCTCGTTCTCCCCGGCCGCCATCGCCTCCAGCAGCTTCCGGGCCGCCTCCCCGAGGTCGACCGCGATCTCGTAGTCCGGCTCGTCCTCGTCCCGACGTTCCTGGTCCTCGTCGCGCTCCGAGACGTTCAGCCGGCCCTCGGGATCAACGACGATCTCGACCTCCAGCGGCTCCGGCGTCTCTTCCCGGTCCTGCTCGTCCTTCTCCTGCCGCTTGCGGAACTTCTCCATCGCCTTGCGAGCGACCACGATCAACGGCGGCTCAGGCGCCTCCGGATCCTCGACCGGCCGGTACCGGGCCGACAACCGCTTGGTCCGCCCCTTCGAGTCCCGCTCAGCGACATCACCGATTCCGCCGGTCGCCCGGTTCCGGTCCGCCGAGCCGGCATCCGGCCGATCCGTCGACCGTCGCTCACCGACCAGCCGTTCCGCCCAGGCCTTGGCCTTCGGCGGCGCCATCGCCAGATAGTGCGCCGCCGCCTCGCAGGCCCGAGCGGCCGCGTCCAGCTGCTGCGCCGCGACCGTCGCCTGCCCGTGCGACGCGGCGATCGCCACCGCGGCGTTCTCCCGGCACCGCTCGGCCGTCCGCTGCAGGTGGATGACGACCTGAGGCACCTCGTCGAGACACTCGACCAGGCCCCGAGCCACCCGCTGCAGGTCGGAGGGCACGGTCGGGCCTAGATCTGGTCCGCGTAGCTCTTGCAGCCGGCCGAGGCGATCTCCAGTGCCTCGGCTGCCTGCTCGACCGCCTTGCCGGCCGCGTCGAGGATCTCGGAGATGTCGCGGTCGACCCCGGTCGCCGTACCGGCGATCAGGCTCTCCACCTGCGCGCTGTGCTGGGTGAACCGCAGCTTGAACCCCGCCAGGCCACCCGCCGCCTGCTTGGCCTCGGCCGAAACCTGGTGCAGCTGTTCCTTGAGCCGCTGTACGTCGGACACGTCGACTGCCTCTTCCCTAGGAGTTGCGCTTCTTCGGCAGCACGATCGCCGTTCCCGACACGATCACCGGGACACCGATCGCCAGCCACCACGGCAGCCCGGCCGCCATCAGTACGACGACCAGCACCGCCCCGCCCCAGCCCCACCAGCGCGCACCGGGCAACCGGGGCAGGCCCAGGACCCGGGACGCCGCCAGCATCGTGACCGCCGCGAGCGCGGCAGCCTCGATCCCGGCGAGGAACGACTGGGTGACCACCCAGACGACGACGAACCCGGCCACCGTCAGGGCGGCGCTGATCGTACGGCGCTTGCGGCGTTCCTGCTCGGCCCGGGTCGCCGCCCGGACCTCTTCCAGCTTGTCCACGGTGTCCGCGAGCTGCTTGGTGATCCTGGCCGCCGCGGTCTCGATGTCGGAGATCCCGCGGATCTCGGGCAGCGGCACACTGGCCTTCTTGCCCTCCGGCGGCAGTCCGGCGCGCTCCAGGCTCACAGCGGCCTTCTCGGCGAGCCCGTTGAGCCGCACCTCCAGCTTCCGCCCACGCTCGGCCATCGCGTCGGCCTCGGCCATCGCGGCGACCTCAGCCTGGGTCCTGGCCGCAGTCATCCGGTCCTGCGCCTGCTGCGCGTCGGCACGGGCACTGGCAACCTGCCGCAGCGCCCGCGCGTACTCCGCCCACTGCTGCTCCTCGGTCTTCATCGGCGCACCTGCTCCACGCACCGGTCGACCTCGTCCACCCGCAGCGGCGCGAACGGTACGACAACCTGCGCCTCCGGGTGCAGCCCGTCCCACAGCAGGCCCCGGTGCGGCTCCGACGCCCAGCGCATCAGCGGACCGCACACCGCACGCACCCCGTCCTGCGGGTGCCGCAGGAACAGGTGCGTCGCCACGTTCGCCCGGCCGTAGCCCAGCTGCTCGGTGCACACGTGCAGCCGGTTCCACCAGCCGAAGGTGATCAGCCCCTGCGTCGGTCCTTCGCGCACGATCTCCTGCAGCGCGTTCGCGGGGCTCTCGAAGATCCCGTCGACCTGCGTCTGCATCTTCGGTACGCCGTGGAAACCGAACCCCAGCAGGTACGTCGTACCGCCCACCTGGCCGTCGCGCACCGCGTCCCGCAGCGAGAAGATCCGCGGCGCGACGTCCTCGTGCTTGTCGATCGTCTCCACCTCGCAGCCGAGCGAGCGCAAGGTCTGCACGAGCGCTTCCTTGCCCTCAGCAATCACCGGCGACGATCCGGTGCCGTCCACGAAGACGAACCGCGGCGCCACAACGGCGGCGGCTGCCGCAGAGATTGCGAGTCCTGTCAGCACGCCCAGCGCATCAGCCGGACCGTCGCCGAGCACCAGTACGCCGGCGCCGGGCTCGGGCCGTACCTCGATCGCCACCGGCTCCTCGGTCACCGCGATCGGCAGCCCGGTCCATGGACGGCCCAGCTCGGGCTTCACCGCGGCCGCTGTGTCGGGCAGTCGCGCCGGCTCGGCCAGGTGGAAGACGCGCGGCGGGTGCGTCGTACCGGATCGGCGCCACAGCTCATGGCGCAACTGGTCCAGCACCGGCTTGTCCGCGAAGCTGACCAGGACGTGCTGGTTGTCGTCGGGCGAGCCGAAGTTGGCGTTGAGCACCGCCTCGCCACGGAACTGCAGCTCGGCGGCGGCAGTGTTGCCGGTGCGCAGGATCGCCTGCGAGTCGGCCGGTGTCGTCTTCAGCGCGATCCGGTACGGCACCTGGCCGAAGATCGAGTCACGCCGGGTCGACAGGCGTTTGACCCCTTCGATGGTCTGCGTCGCCAGCACCACGTGGACGCCGTACGCGCGACCGAGCCGGACCAGTCGCTCCAGCAGCCGCGCCGCTTCGTCGGCCAGCTCGTCGTCGTCCTCCAGCAGCACCTGGAACTCGTCCAGCACGGCCAGGATCCGCGGCGGACGGCCAGGACCAGGGCCCAGCTCGGCGATGTCGGCGACGTTCCCGTGGGCCTTGAAGATCTCGCTGCGCCGCGCGAGCTCGTCGGACAGGTGCCGCAGGACGGCGAGACCGAAGGCACGGTCGCTGTGGATGCCCAGGACGCGGACGTGCGGCAGCCAGTGCTCGCGGTCGGCGGCCGGCCCCAGCGCGGAGAACTCGACGCCGTGCTTGAAGTCGAGCAGGTACATCTCCAGGTCCGCCGGGTCGTACCGGGCGGCGAGGCCGTGGATCATCACGAGCAGCAGGTTCGACTTGCCCTGGCCGACCGCGCCGCCGACCAGCACGTGCGGCAGCGCCGGGTTGCCGCTGCGCAGCCGGATCAGCGCGGGCGTGCGGTCGTCGTACCCGATCACCGTGCTCAGCTCGTCCTTGACCGGCTGCCACCACGTGGACCGGTCCGGCAGCGTCCGGTCGAACTCGATCGTCGGCAGCACCGCGATCTCGGCCAGCTCGGCGACGACGTCACAGATGCCGGCAGCAACGTTCGCGTCGAACGGCGGGTCCAGTCGCGCCGCCACGTTGGGCAGCTGGGACAGCTCGACCTTCTCGTTCGCGACGGAGACCGGCGTGAGCAGATCGAGCAGCTGGCGCGGGTCGACGTCGCTCTCCGACGCCATCGCGGGGTCGTGGTGAACGAGGAAGCAGATGCCGCGGTCGGCGCCGGTCGCCGCGAGCCGGACCAGGTCGCGCTGGGCGAGCGTGTCGATGCCCGCCGGGTAGTCGAACAGCACGACCAGCCGGTACGGATCGGTGACCCGCCCGGTCTCCCGGATCAGCTCCTCGAACCGTTTGTGGCCCAACTGGGCCTGCCGGCTGGCCCGCAGCGACGACACGTCGACCAGCCCGGACAGCACGCCGTGCAGCTGCTCCGCGGTGTGTGTTGCCCTAGGCACCAATTGCGGGTACTTCGTGGTCAGGTGCCCGAGCAGGCCCATCATGCCGGTCAGCCGTGGGTCGAACGAGTCGATCCGCAGCCGGAACGGCTCGGACGCCGCGACCAGGCGCAGTGCGACGCTCTGCAGGAGCCGGCGGGCCGACTCAGGCCGGTCCGACGTGACTCGCCAGCCGTTCGTGCGCAGCAGCGGCGCCACGACCGGCGTACCGGTGTCGAGATCGCCCACCCGCACGTACGACGGAACGCCCGCGCCGACCAGCTGGCGGGATCGCCAGCGCGCGTCGTTCGGAGGAATGGAGGCCAAGCCGGGAGCCAGCCGGTCGGCGAGCAGGCGCGCGGCCGGCTCGGCCGTGGCCAGCGCTTCGGCGGTCGCGGCCTCGACGAGTCCGCGGGACTCGCGCCGGGCGGCGGCGGTCTGCTCCTGCAGCTGACGGTGCAGCTGGACGGCGCGCTGATGCTCGCCCCGGGTGAGGCGCCGGGCGTTGTCGAGCAGTTGCGCCAAGGCGTGCTGCAGGCCGCGTATGCGAGCTTCCAGAACCTCCGGAGAAACCGGTCCGGGCATAGTTGTCCCGTCAGGCGCCTCCGTCACGAGCACCGTCCTTCCACCTTCGCCCCGCGACCTTTCCTGGCGGGGACAACCATGTCACACCAACCGTCCCATTCGTCACTCCAGGCACCACAAGTCTCACCTGCCGACCGATCAGTTGGGTGCGACGATCTCGAGCTGGTAGCCGTCCTCGTTGTGCAGGAACGCGGCGTAATGCTGCGGCCCACCGGCGTACGGGTGGCGGTCGGCGAACATCAGCGTCCAGCCGTGCCCGGCGGCCTCGGCAACGATCCCGTCGACCTCGGCCCGGTCGCTCGCGTTCAGCGCGAGATGGTTCATGCCCGGCCGCAGCCGGTCGTGCTCGGTGGCCGTCATGGCGGGGCTTTGCTCGACGACCAGATAGCTGCCGTCGGGGCTGGTCCAGGTCTGGCCTCCGGGCCAGCCGTCACCGTCCTTCCAGCCCAGCCGGCCGAGGATCCAGCCCCAGCTGCTCACTGCCCGGGACAGGTCCGGGACCCAGATCTCGACGTGGTGCACCGCGGCGGCCATCGGAGCATTATCTGTGCTCGTCGAGCCGGTGCGACACCGCCATCGATGCCAGTCCGGAAACCATCAGCCAGACCAGCGCCGCGAGCAGCCAAGGCCACCACGGCCGGCCGGCGGCGACCTCCGCCGCGGCCTTGCCGAACAGCCCACCCGCCGGGGCGAAGACCAGCACCAGCAGCGCGCGGGCGACGGCGGTCTCCTTGGTCATGCATTCATTGTCGGAGCGGATCGCCGGCCTCGCAGCGACACGGCGTGGCTCCGCCTTCCGGGGCGGGGTTTTCGGGGCCGGGCGCTGCTGCGGGACGCGCGTTTGCGGCGGCGAGTTCCCCACGGGTTCCGGTTCAGGTCCTGACGGGTTCATTGGGGCGGGCCCGGATCGGCGGAAATATGTCTGTGACAGGGTTTAGCGTCTTCGGTGACAGACCGAAAAGGATCGGGGGCACAGTGAGCGGGACCCGGATCGAGACCACGGCGTACGGCGCGGCCGCGCTGGACAGGCTGCACCACGTCGTCACGCGGCTGAAGGCCGGCGACCCGATGAAGCCGGTCACCCTGCTCCTGCCGGACAACCTGACCGGCGTGGTCGCCCGTCGGCATCTCGCCGCCACCGGCGTCGCCGCGCTGTACCTGGCAACACTGCCGCGCCTCGCCGAGCAACTGGCCGCGGGGCTGCTGGCGCCCAGGCGACCGGCGACGCGGCCGATCGTCGCGGCGACCTGGCGGACTGCGCTGTCCAAGGCGCCCGGGGTCTTCGACGAGGTCGCCGAGCACCCGTCGACCATCCAAGCGCTTGCTGCAGCGCACCGGGAGCTGCGCGATCTGAGCGATCCCGGTCTGGAGAAGGTCGCGGCGGCGTCGGGGCTCGGCCCGTCACTGATCCAGCTGCACCGCCACGTCTGCGACCAACTGCAGACCGATTGGTACGACGAGACCGACCTGCTGCGCGCCGCGACCGAGCGTGCGACCGCGGATCCTGCTGCCGTCGCGGAGCTCGGTTCGCTGGTGCTCTACCTGCCGCAGGAGCTGACCCAGGCCGAGGCGTCGTTCGTCGCCTCGCTGGGCATCGCCGCGGCCGATGTGACCGTGATCGTCGGCCTGACCGACGTGAAGCGGGCCGACCGCGCGGTGCGCCGGTCGCTGGAGCGGATCGGGATCGACCTGCCACCGTCGATCTCGAAGAACTACCCCGTGGCAACCGAGGTGCTGAACGCGTCCGACGCCGACGACGAGGTCCGCTGCGTCGTGCGCGACGTGCTCGCCACCCTGGAGAAGACGCCCGCGCACCGGGTCGCGGTGCTGTACGCCGCCGCCACGCCGTACGCACGGCTGCTGCACGAGCACCTCGCCGCCGCGAAGGTCACGGTGAACGGTCCCGGCACGCGGCCGGTGCACGAGCGCGCCCTGGCCCGCACGTTGCTGGAGGTTCTCGCCCTCGTCGACCACGACCTCCCGCGCGCCGACCTGTTCCGCGCACTGGCGAACGCTCCGACCCGCGACTTCACCGGAGAGCGGATCCCGGTTCCCCAGTGGGAGCGGCTGTCCCGCGCGGCCGGCGTGGTCCGCGGCGACGACTGGGACGTCCGCCTCGCCCGGTACGCCGACACGGAGCGCCGGACGGCCGACCAGGAGCGTGGCGCGGAGGATCCCCGGCCGGCAGTGGCCCGTCGCGCGGAGCACAACGCGTCCCATGCCCTGCGGCTGCACGCCTTCGCCGTCGAGCTACGGCGGCGGCTCAACGCAGCCGCGCTGATGGAGAGCTGGTCCGAGCTGTCGCACGTCGTGCTCCGGCTCTTTCACGATCTGCTCGGTGACTACGCATCCCTGCCGGTCGAGGAGCAGTACGCGGCAGTCGCGGTCGAGGGGACTCTGCGCGGTCTGTCCACGCTCGACGAGCTCGGCACTCCGGCCAGCCTGACCGTGCTGCGGGACGTGCTCGACCTCGAGCTGCAGCAGTCCTTGCCCCGGGTCGGCACGTTCGGCACCGGCGTCCTGGTGGCTCCGCTGTCCGCGAGCATCGGACTCTCGGTCGACGTGGTCTTCGTCGTCGGACTCGCCGAGGACCTGTATCCCGGCCGTCTGCACGAGGATGCCCTGCTGCCGCACAGGGTTCGCGAGGCGGCGGCGCCCGAGCTTGCCTCCGCCCGCGACCGGCTCGACCGCAAGCAGCGACACCTGCTGGCCGCCTTCTCCGCCGGAGCCTCCCGCGTCGTAGCGTCGTTCCCCCGCGGCGATCTGCGCCGGTCCAGCCGCCGGCTGCCGACTCGCTGGCTGCTCGGGACCCTGCGCGAGCTGAGCGGTGACCACGCGCTCGCGGCGACGGTGTGGGACCAGGCGTCGTACGACGGCCACCTGCTAACGTCCGCGTCGTACTCGGGTTCGCTGACCACAGCCAAGCTGCCGGCTACCGAGCAGGATTGGCAGGTCCGTGCGGCAGCCGCCGGGCTGACGTTGACGGACGCCGTGGTGGACCGGGCCCGACTGTTGCTGCGGGCCCGTGCTGCGGACGAGTTCACCCGCTTCGACGGCAACCTGTCCGGCGTCGACGGACTGCCGGACTACGCGACCGAGGACCGGATCGCCTCCCCGACGTCGCTCGAGGCCTACGCCGCCTGCCCGCACGCGTACTTCGTGGAGCGACTGCTGCAGGTGCAGCCTTTGGAGGCGCCGGAGGACCTGCTGGTGATCTCGCCCGTTCAGGTCGGAAACCTCATCCACAACAGCCTCGACGCCTTCGTGACCCGCCTGGCCGGTTCCTTGCCCGGCTACGGCGAGCCCTGGTCACCGGAGCAGCGGTCGCTGCTGCTGACGATCGGTGCCGACCTCGCGCAGCGCTTCGAGGCCGAAGGCCTCACCGGCCACCCGCGGTTGTGGCAGCGCGAACGGCTTCGCATCCTCGGCGACCTGATGGTCCTGCTGGACGACGACGACCGCTGGCGGGCCGAGCACAACGCGTCGGTGGTGGCGAGCGAGCTGCGGTTCGGGCTCGACGGCGAGCCGCCGGTCGAGATTCCGATCCCGTCGGGCCGGGTCTTGCTGCGCGGGTCCGCCGACAAGGTCGATCTCGGCAAGGACGGCACGATCTACGTCACCGACGTGAAGACGGGCGGCTTCTCCCGCTACGAGGCGATCGAGAACGATCCCGTCGCCGCCGGCACGAAGCTCCAGCTCCCGGTCTACGCGTACGCCGCGCGCGCCCGGCTCGGCGACGAGTCGACACCGGTCGAGGCGGCGTACTGGTTCGTCCGCAAGGGTGGCCGGCGAATCCCGGTGCCGCTGACGCCCGAGGTCGCCGAGCGGTACGTGCACGCCTTGGACGTGATCGTCTCGTCGATCGCCGCCGGGTACTTCCCCGCCAAGGCGCCCGAAGTGCCGGACTTCCTCTGGGTCCAGTGCCCGTACTGCAACCCCGACGGCATCGGGCACAGCGAGGTCCGGGCCCGGTACGACAGGTTGAGGTTCGACCCGACGCTGGATCGGCTGGTGCGACTGATCGACCCGGGCGCACTGTCCACCGCCGAGGAGGTGGCACTCGATGACTGAGCTGCTGGACGACGCGGCGCGAGAGCAGATCCGGACTGACACCGACACCACGCTGTTCGTGGAAGCCGGCGCGGGATCCGGCAAGACACACGCCCTCGTCGATCGCGTGACCACATTGGTCCTGCGCGACGAGGTGCCGCTGCGCACGATCGCGGCGGTGACCTTCACCGAGAAGGCCGGCGCAGAGCTGCGGGACCGGTTGCGCGTGGAGTTCGAGAAGGCCCGCAAGGGACCGCACCGCGCGCTGGCGGACGAAGCGCTCGACGACCTGGATTCCGCCTCGATCGGCACGCTGCACTCGTTCGCCCAGCAGATCCTGCTCGCCCACCCGATCGAGGCCGGGTTGCCGCCGCTGATCGACGTACTGGACGAGGTCGGTTCGTCCGTCGCCTTCGAGGAACGCTGGTCCGAGCTGCAGCAGCAACTGCTGGACGACGATGCCATCGCCGAGCCGTTGCTGCTCGCGATGGCGGTCGGCGTCGAGCTGAAGCACCTCCGCTCGCTGGCCCGCCTCTTCGGCAACGACTGGGATCTGATCGAGGAACGCGTCCTGGTCGACCCGCCCGAGCTGGTCGCGATGCCGGACCTGAGCGGCCTGATCGCCGCCGCGGCCAAGATCGGCGCGGCGGCCGAGAACTGCCGGGCCGACGACGACCGGCTGCTGCCCAAGGTCCAGCGGATCCGCGACCTCGGCGTGATGCTGGCCGCCGCGACCGACGCCGAGACCCAGCTGGCGGTCCTGCACAGCGTGCGCGCCCTCAAGGTCGGAAAGATCGGCCGCAAGGAGAACTGGCCGGACATCGCCCGGATGCGCGGCGACTGCAGCGAAGTGGTCGAGGTCGCCGGCTCGCTGGTCGAGCTTCTCCTCGACGCTTGCCTCCGGCACCTTTCGCACTGGCTCGCCGAGCGCGTGCTGGAGTCCGCCGAGCGACGGCGCGCCGACGGCCGCCTCGAGTTCCACGACCTGCTCGTCCTGGCCCGCGACCTGCTCCGGCGCGAGCCGTCGGTGCGCTCGGCCCTCCAGCAGCGCTACCAGCGCCTGCTGCTCGACGAGTTCCAGGACACCGACCCGATCCAGATCGAGCTCGCTGTCCGCATCGCTGGCGGCGCCGCCGCGGACGCCGAGGACTGGCGAGACGTGGAGGTCCCCGATGGCTCGCTCTTCGTCGTCGGCGACCCCAAGCAGTCGATCTACCGCTTCCGCCGCGCCAACATCGCCACCTACCTGACTGCCCAGTCCCTCCTCGGCGAGACGGTCACCCTCACCACCAACTTCCGCACCGTCACCCCCGTCCTGACCTGGATCAACACCGTCTTCAGCACCCTCATCACCCCCGCCGAAGACGCCCAACCCACCTATCACCCCCTGACCCCCCACCGCCCTTCCCCGCCCCCGACCCCCACGACCCTCCCCTCCGCCTCCGCCAACCCCTACGGCCGCAGGCCCACCGCATCAACCCCAGTCGGCCCCGTTCCCCCGCCGCCTTCCTCCCCAGCCACCGGCGACCAGCTCTCCCTCTTCGGAGACGCCGAGACCGACGCCGAAGACGAACCCACACCATCCCCGTCCGACGACCCACCCCTCGCCACCGTCACCCACATCCGCCGCCACCTCAGCGTCGTTCCCACCACACCACCCAGCGACGCCCCCACCGGCTACACAGCCCCAACGGTCATCCCCGCCTGGTCCCCCAACGACAACATCCCCGCCCAGACGGCCTCAACCCCACCCACCGCATCACCCGACACCCAGCCCCCAACCGGCGGCCCAGCCGTCACCATCCTCGGCGCCGACCCGCACGAGGACCTCCCCCGAGCCCAAGCCTCCGTCCTGCGCGAACGCGAAGCCGCCGACGTCGCCACCGTCATCTCCCAAGCCCTCGACGAAGGCTGGACGGTCTACGACGAGAAGACCTCCACCTGGCGCCCAGCCGGCGCCGGGGACATCGCCATTCTCGTCCCCGCCCGCACCTCGCTGCCGTTCCTCGAGGACGCCCTCGACCGCGCCGACATCCCGTACCGCGCCGAGGCCAGCTCCCTCGTCTACCAAACCGCCGAGGTCCGCGACCTGCTCGCCTGCGCCCGCGCCCTCGGCGACCCCAGCGATCAACTCGCCCTGGTCACCGCGCTCCGCTCCCCACTCTTCGGCTGCGGCGACGACGATCTCTTCACCTGGAAGCGATCCGGCGCCTCCTTCACCCTGACCGCCCCGGTCCCCGACAGCCTGCTGGCCCACCCGGTCGGCGAGGCGATGGAGTGGCTCCGCCGCACGTACTACGCCTCCCGCTGGCTCAGCCCGAGCGAAGTCCTCGCCAAGATCGTCGCCGACCGCCGCATGCTGGAAGTCGCCGCCACCGGCCCTCGCGCCCGCGACGCCTGGCGCCGGGTCCGCTTCGTCGTCGACCAGGCCCGCGCCTGGTCCGAGGTCGAGCACGGCGGCCTCCGCTCGTACCTCGCCTGGGCCGCGCACCAGGGCGAGGAGGCGTCCCGGGTCGCCGAGGCCGTGCTGCCCGAGACCGACGCCGATGCCGTCCGGGTGATGACGATCCACGCCGCCAAGGGCCTGGAGTTCCCGATCGTCATCCTGTCGGGCATGACCGCGTCCCCCAACCGCCAGCGCGGCGTCCAGGTCCTCTGGCCACCGGACGGCGGCTACGCGGTCAAGCTCAAGGCCTCGATCCAGACCGAGGACTTCGATCTGGTGCAGCCCGTCGACGAGCAGATGGACGAGTACGAACGCCGGCGCCTGCTCTACGTGGCAGCCACCCGGGCCCGCGACCACCTCGTTGTCTCGCTGCACCGATCCGGCACCCGCCGCCACTCCAGCAACGCCGAACTGCTCACCTCGGCCAACGCCCTGGACGTCCCTCACATCCACCGCCTGGCCACCCCGTCGACCAGCGCGCTCACCGCGGACCCGGCCTCAGCCTCCCGTCCCGAGGCCGGCGTACCCGGCGAGCATTTCTCGCTGGCCCCTGTCGCCTCAGCGGCTTCCCCCGACGACAACAACGACTCCCCCAGCGGCCAGAAGCAAGCCCTCACCACGCGCACCCGCCGCGCCCTCGAAGTGGCCCCACCCCTCAACCGCGCCGAATGGCAGACGCGCATCGAGCAAGCCCGCGCCTCCAGCCGTCGCAAGTCCTCGCACAGCCCCTCCGGCCTGGAAGGCACCGGCCCGGACGTCGCCCTCCACGAGGCCGACCCCGGCACCGCTAAAGCCGCCCGCGACATCGACCTCCCACCCTGGTCGAAGGGCCGCTACGGCACCGCCATCGGCCGCGCCGTGCACGGCGTGCTCCAGGTCGTCGACCTCACCACCGGCGCCGGGCTCGACGCGGCGGTCGCGGCCCAGTGCCTGGCCGAAGGAGTAGTCGAGTACGCCGACGTCGTGCGAGCCCTCGTCCGCTCGGCCCTCTCCTCCGAGATCGTTCAACGAGCCGCCACCCGCGACCACTGGCGGGAGTCCTACGTCGGCATCCCGCAGCCCGACGGCACCGTGCTCGAAGGCTTCATCGACCTGCTCTACCGAGAGGACGACGGCACCCTGATGATCGTCGACTACAAAACCGACGCCATTCCCGCCGCAGCCTTGCACGCCCGCATCGCCCACTACACCCCGCAACTCCAGGCCTACACCACCATGCTCCCCACCAAGTCCCGAGCAACCCTGCTCTTCCTGTCCCCCACGGCAGCCCATGCCCACCAGCTATGAATTTGCCTATCGCAACTAAAAGACGCACCCGTCCACACCCATGAAATCTGTCTGGCCGGCCACAAGGCGTACTACGCGTACCGACCGGCAGCGCCGCTGCCCCGGTCCCGCCGCCGCGCGCTGATCGGCAGCACCCGCGTGCACCGCGTGCTGATCGGCGCCGCCCACGTGCACCGCGTCCTGATCGGCACCACTCACGTGCACCGCGTCCTGATCGGCACCACTCACGTGCACCGCGTCCTGATCGGCACCACCCACGTGCACCGCGTCCTGATCGGCACCACCCACGTGCACCGCGTCCTGATCGGCACCACCCACGTGCACCGCGTCCTGATCGGCACCACCCACGTGCACCGCGTCCTGATCGGCACCACCCACGTGCACCGCGTCCTGATCGGCACCACCCACGTGCACCGCGTCCTGATCGGCACCACCCACGTGCACCGCGTCCTGATCGGCACCACCCACGTGCACCGCGTCCTGATCGGCACCACCCACGTGCACCGCGCCGGGAGCCGGCACGCCCGCGAAAGGCACGGCTGTCCGGCTGTCATCACCGACTGCACCGGAGCCCGCAACCAGGCCTGGCAGCTCAACGAGGACCTGTCAGTCAGCAGCGCCGCCCGGCCCACGACAGGTGCGTACCCGGCGTTGGGCGATCGAGCAGCGCCGCTGCCCGGGCCTAGCCCTGCCGCCTCAGGTCTCGCTATAGCCCTGCGCCCGAGGTCCCACTGGAGTCGGAGGGCGGCTACCACCGCCGCCTGACCTACTGCGCCTGCTCGATTCCGACGTTGGCCGATAGCAGCTAATTCACTTGCCGTCCCACAGCGACAGCCCGACGATCGGTACATGACCACGACCACAACCCTTCTGCCGTTGACCTCCGCCGAACTTCCGGTGGCGGCCCAGCAGCAGACCGGCCGACTGTGGGGACCGATCCGCTCCCGCTCGTGATCACCGCGCTCGTCGCCGGTCTGCTGGCCGGCTACGGCATCGCCATCCCCGTCGGCGCCATCGGCACCTATCTAGTAGCCCTCACCGCCCGTACGAACTTAAGGGTCGGCGCCGCAGCCGCCCTCGGCGTCGCAACCGCCGACGGCCTCTACGCCCTCGTCGCCACCCTCGGCGGCTCCGCGATCGCTCCGGCCCTCGCGCCCATCACCACACCCCTCAAGTGGATCTCTGTCGCGGTGCTCCTGACTCTCGCCGCACGCGGAGCCGTCACCGCATTCACCCAGCACCGCCGCATCCAGTCCACCAACAACTCAGCCGTGCCACTACCTACCCCCATCAGGGCCTACATCACCCTGCTCGGCATGACGCTGCTCAACCCCACCACGATCATCTACTTCACCGCGCTGGTCCTGGGCGGCCAAGACACCACCACTCCCACCTACCTGGAACAGTCCCTCTTCATCCTCGCCGCCTTCGCAGCCTCCGCCTCCTGGCAACTCCTCCTCTCCGGCAGCGGCGCCCTCCTCGGCCGCCTACTGACCAGCCCCCGAGCCCGCCTCCTGACGGCGCTGGCATCCAGCGCCCTGATCACCGCCCTGGCCGTCCAGATCCTCATCACCACCATCTGACCGACTCCAGCACCTCACCGACCCCGCCGTGAAGTCGCTCGACCTTGCTCCGGGACTGAAGGAGTCAGCGTTCCGGGCTGGCGGAGTCCTCCCCGCGCGTTCAGCACGCCGGTCTACCACGCTCGGCACCGCCGTGCTCGCGCACTGACTAGACCCGGTACATCGAGGCAGCTATGCGGCGGACGAGTGTCCTGGCACCTAGATGGCGTGGCGGCTCGAGCCTGCGTGATCAGTCTCAGCAGCGCGGGCGCTCCTAGGTCTATCTGCCCTTCGGCGAGACCAAGTGCTCCAACATGGGCCACGAACTCGGCCCGGCAATCATCGAAGTTGCTGAACACGGAGTCGATCCGCCTGTAGCCGGCAGCTCAGCTGTACGGCGCACACCATGCGGGGACCTCGGACAGGACGCAGCCTGTCCAAGGTCCCCGCATGGTGTGTGAGGTCCCTGATCGGACCGGGGCCGGAGCACGATCGGCAGGCCGCAGAGGCGGAACGGCCGGGCAAGACACCGCTCACACGCAAAACGGCCTCCGCACGCTCGCCTCCCCACGCCGCCCGCGCACCTCGCGCTACCGCACCCACGCCCGCGCACCCCCGCACGATCGCCTCCCCATCCCGCCCCCGCACCTCGCGCCACCGCTCCCACGCCCGCGCACCCCCGCACGATCACCTCCCCACACCGCCCGCGCCGACGTCGGAGTCGGTCTCGTCCGTCGAGGTACTCGTGCTCGGACGGACTTCCGGCGGGAACCGCGCACCGATTGCCCTGGCTCGACTCGCTCGCGCCGCCGTTCCCAGTCCATGCACCTCCGCACACTTAGCCGGAGGTTCTTCCCGAGCGACGAACTGCTCGGGCCAGGACGGTCGGCATATTTCCTCTGCCCCCGCGATCCACGCGATGCTCCCCAGCACCACCCGCTGTCCCACTACATCCGCCACCCCTCCCCAGCACCACCCGCTGTCCCGACGTTTCCGCCACCCCTCCCCGGCGTCCGCGGCGTCCCGGCGTCCATGCCGTCCCCGCGAGCCGCTGCTTGGTGCCGTCGACGAAGCCGCCGCTGCCGCGGTGCTCTCCGCCCGTCCCAGCTGCTGCCCCTGTCGTTCCTGCTGTGCGTGCAACGCCGCTGTCCCGCCGCCCTGCCTGCAATCCGCTGACCCGCTGCCCGCTGACCCGCCGCAGCCCGCTGGACGTGTTGCCGTACGAGGACCCGGCGCCCCGCCACCCGCTGTCTCGCCGGACTCCGCTGACCCGCTGCCCGCTGACCCGCTGCACCCCCGCTGGACATGTCGCCTACAGGGAACACCCAGCGCCTCGCTACCCGCTGTCCCGCGGGCATGCTGCCTCGCACGAGCACGCTGTGCGGACGAGCGCGCACCTCCGTACGGCGTCTCACCGTCGACCCCCAGACCTGCTCGCCGCGAACCCGGCCCCTGGAACGATGGCTGGATGACGAGCATGGTGTGGATCGGTGGGGCGCCCGGTGCCGGCAAGTCGACGGTTGCTCGGCGGCTGGCGCGCGAACGGGATCTGCCGTTGCACCCGGTTGATCTGTGGACGTACGACCATCTGGAGCGGATACCTGCGTTCAGGTCGCTGGCCGAAGAGGTTGCCGAGGGCCCGGAAGAGGCCGCTGCGGTGTTCATCGAGATTTCGCGGGCGCGGCTGGAGGTGCTGGTGGAGGACGTGCGGGAACGCGGGCTCGGCGAGGTCCCGGCGCTGGTTGAGGGGCCGCAGCTGTTGCCGTCGATGCTGCGTGCTGAGGTTCGCGCGGCGATCTGGCTGGTGCCTGATACCGAGCAGACGCGGAAGGCGCGGGAGCAGCGGCTCGCCGGTGTCGACGATCCCGCCGCGCGGGCTCAACTGGATGCCCTGCTCGCGCGCGACGCCGTACTCGCGCAGCGGATTCGGGAAGAGGCGGCAGCTGCGGGGCTGCCTCTCATCGAGCTAGGTCCTGCTCCGGACTGGGAGGCGGTCTTCGCGACGGTCGAAGCGACTTTGGGTGACCTCCCGAGGCTCCAGCCCGGTGAGCAGTTGAGCAGGCAGCGGCGCATCGAGAACCGCGCCGCCTGCCGCCAACTCCGCCTCTGGCAGGCGGACCGGGGATTCGCTGAACTGCCGCCATTTCCCTTCGCGTGCGAGTGCGGCCGGTCCGGCTGCGCCCTGACCGTCGAAGGCAGCCCGGACCAGTACGACGCGCACAGGAACTCGCCAGTGCTCGCGGACGCCCATGCGGGTCACCGATAGTCATTCGCACAGACGCTGTGGCCAACGGCCCCGGAGACCCGCGTCGCGCCACTGACGCCGTCCAGCCGACTCGAGCAGAACTCAGGGACTGCTGATGTAGCCGGTGCGATCGTCGTGGGCTCGGCCTGCGAGCGACGTGGCCGTCAGGTCGTACGGCGTCCTGGGTGTCCGGAGTTTGACGCCGTACATCGCGACCGCCAGGACTCAGACCAGCGGATCAGCTTCGAGCGGGCGGGGTTACGGAGAGTTTATGGGGGAAGATGGGGGTTACGGGAGGATGGTTACCGGCTGTGGAGAAGTGGGGACGCACCCTGTGGGCGGTGGGAGCCGGGTGTCCCCTACGATGCACCGCATCCGGATTTGATCGGATTCCCGGTCGGATCGCCCCAAGTCCGGCTGGCGGGTTCGCCACCAAGAGTGTGAGGGTGTGGCTATGAACATCGGTAGTCGGAAGATCGTCGTGGACGAGGCCATCGCGCAGCTGCGGCTGTACTGCGAGTCCAACGGTGCGGTGCTGAAGTACTACGACGGGCTTCCGGGGCTGACCACGGTCGGTGGTTCGGAGCCGGACAAGGTGACGCTGGAGGACCTGGCGCGCACGATGGTGGTCGGCTCCGACCTGCGCGCGCTGGACATCCCGTGGTTGCTCGAGGTGGACGCGGAGAAGGAGTTCGCGGCGATTCCGGTCAAGGCGCGGCTGGAGGACGCACCGCCTGGTTCGGAGCTGTTCGACGCGGCGATCGCGCTGGATGAGAAGTTCTCCGGTCACCGCGGGTTCGGCCACGCGAAGAAGGCGAAACTGCTGCACCTCAAGCGGCCGTACCTCTTCCCCGTCAGCGACAGCTTCATCCGCATGACCTACAGCGAGGCCTCCGCCGGCGCGGAGTTCCTCGCCGCGGTGCACCGCGACCTGGTGAGCCCCGCCAACGTTCGCGACTTCGCGGTGCTGCAGACCCGGCTGATCGCGGAGCCCGCGACCTCCCCCGCGAAGGTCCTCGCCGAGGCCCCGACCCTTCGGCTGCTCGACATCCTCGCGTCCCTGCTGGGCGAGGCCAAGTAGCCGGTACGCCGACGCCGGCGGCTCGTCCGCCAACCGCGCACACGCACGCCCTGGGATGAGCAGCCGAGTTCGACCCACACCCTGGCGCACGCGGACAACGCACCGGTCCACCTCCCGGAGACCGACCGGGACTAACTCACGCCCAGCCGCGCCAGCGGCTCCACCAGTTCTCGTTCCTCGTAGGAGAGGTGGGAGAGCAGGGTGTCGTCGAGCAGGTCCACGGCTTCGCGGAGGGCGTTGATCGTGGCGGAGCCGTCGACCAGGCCTACCAGCGCTTTGTCGATTCCTTCGAGCACGTCGTGGATGACGAGGTGCTCTTCCTGGAGGCGGTCGACCACCGGGGTGAGACGGGAGTCGGCGCGGCGGAGGCGGGGGAAGAGAGACGCGTCTTCGATGGAGTGGTGGGTGGTGACGAGGCGGCAGTAGGACTCGCAGTAGACGCCGAGGGTCCAGTTGTTCTGGCGCATGGTCATCGTGTTGATGTGGGAGCGGGCTTGGCCTACTTCGAGGGACCCTGCGGCGACCTGTTCGACCAGGTCGCGGATCTGCTCGAGTTCGGAGCGGAGGTGGTCGTGGACCTGGATGAGGTGCCGGCCGGAGGCGAGTTGGTGCGGCGTGTAGGTGCGGTCCGGGTCAAGCGCGGGGCCGGTGGGGCGGGCCGACTCGTCCCACGGGACGACGGAGCTGCGGCGTACGGTCGGCGGCGGAGTTGGTACGACCGGGAAGTTGCTCTCGCGCGCAGAGGTGGGCACGGCGGCCGCAAACGCAACAACCGAAGAGTCCGAGCTCGCCGGCCCCAAGGACGCAGCGTCGGCCGGCACAGAGCCAGCAGCGGCCGGCACAGCAGAAGCAGCAGTAGCTCGGCCAGCAGCCACCGCCTCCCGCACCCCCGCCGCCACCTCGGCGAAGCGCCGGATGTCGTCCGGGTCGTCCGACGCCAGGATGTACGTGCTCATCCCCTCGGTCAGCGTCAGCTCGGTCAGCTGCTCGATCCAGACCTCCTCAGGACCCTGCAGAAACCCACTGCGGCCGTCGAAACGCCCCGACACGTTGTAGAGCCGGCGCACCGTTGACGGCTCCCGCCCGGCTGCCACAGCGGCTTCGTCGATGATCTTGTTCATCGCAGCAAGCTCGTCCGGCCCCGCATACGCACTGGAAGGCAACCAGCCGTCGGCCGACCGCCCCGTCAACGCGAGCATGCGAGGCTTGTAGGCGCCCAGCCAGATCTCCACGTCGTGGGCCGGCGCCGGGCCACGCTTGGCTCCGCTGAGCGAGTAGTGCTCGCCCGCGAGCCGGATCCCGCCGCCCTCCGGCTTCCACACCTCACGGATGATGCCCACTGCCTCTTCCAGCGCAGTGATGCTCTGTCCAGCAGTCAGCTGCGGCCCACCGTTCGCAGCAATGGCCTCACGGAAGCCACCGGCGCCCAGCCCCAGCTCCACGCGCCCACCGGTCAGCAGGTCGAGCCCAGCGACGCTGCGCGCCAGCACGACGGGGTGCCGCAGCGGCAAGTTCGCCACGTTCGTCGCAACCTTCACCGACTGGGTGTGCGAGGCGATCACCGTGAGCAGAGTCCACGCGTCCATCAGCCGCGGCTGGTACGGATGGTCCTGCACAGTGACCAGGTCCAGGCCGACCTGCTCGGTCACCTGTGCCAGCGCGACCACCCGCTCCGCCTGCTCCACCACCGGAGTCAGGAACGTCCCGAAGACCAACTCGTGCCCGTAGTCCATCATTCACACCTTCGTTGCCGCAGTTAGTTCGTGACACGTACTATTGACCTGACGAACAAATTACTTCGTGCCACGAACATTCACAAGCCCGTCCGTGGGGAGCAGCACCGGATGCAAGAAACACTCGGAGCGGCGAGCAGCCTGGTCCGGCTCACCTTCCTCGTGCAGAGCCTGTACGCCGAGGTTGGGCGCGGCTGTGACCTCACCCAGGCCCAGGCGCAGATGCTGTGCTCACTGGCGGGTCGTTCCGTCGGAATGGCGGAGCTGTCGGCAACGCTCGGCGTCGAGCGGTCCAGCCTGACCGGGCTGGTGGATCGCGCCGAGCACCGCGGCCTCGTCGTACGGCACCAGGACGCCAAGGACCGGCGCGCGGTGAAGGTGTCGCTCACCGAGGACGGCAACGAGGCGCTGCAGCGGTTCCACCGGGAGCTGACCGACAGGCTGGAGCTCATGCTGGCGGAGTTGCCTGACGGCGAGCGGGAGCAGTTCACCGGCACCTTGCGACGCATAGTGGCCGATGCCCCCGCGGTGTTCGCGGACGAGCCGCAGCCAAAGGCGTAGCAGCGAGCACCCCCGCCCTAGGCCCCGGGCACCAGCGCAAAGGCTTCCTCCAGCGACAGCGACCGCCCGGCCGCGAACTCCGCGTCGTACCGCTCCCCCAGCAACGCCCGCGCGGCCTCGGCGATCCGCTGCGGGTCAGCGGTCTCCGCCGGCGTGGCCGGTAGCCCCTCGGCCTCCTGCACCGCGGCAGCCGCTCCCAGCAGGCGCGCTGCGACCGCCGGCGCATCGGAGACCAGCGTGCCGGCGATGCCTTCCAGCGACCAGGCCATCGATCTGCGTGATCCCTGCTCCAAGCCGAGGCCGTACGACTCCACGTGCAACGCGCGCGCAGCGAGGGCCTCCCCCTGCAGCGACAGCAGGAAGCCCAGCTCGTCCAGCACCATCGGCAGGTAGAGCACCGAGTCGTCCTGCCGACGGGCCTCATCAACCAGCGTCTGCAGGCGCTTCTCCGCGACATCCAGGTCACCACTTCGCCGAGCCGCGAAGCCGAGCACCAGCGCGCCGAGCGACTCCAGCGGCCGGTGCCCCTGTTCCAGCGCCAACTGGAACGCCTGCTCCCCGTACGCCGTCGCCTGCGCGTAGTCGCCTTCCCGAATGGCGGTCCAGCCGAGCCAGCCGTACTCGGCCGCGACGTCCGGCCACAGCCCGAGCTCCTCCGCCATCCGCAGCGCCTCGGTGTGCAGCTTCACCGCGCCCCGGAAGTCGCCGACCAGCTCGGCGTGCGCACCGAGCCAGCCGAGCGCCTGCAGCTGTCCCCACCGATCCCCGAGCGCGCGGAACAGTCGAGCACTCTCGCCGGCGTCCCGCTGCAACGCGTCCAGGTCGGTCCGGACATGCGCGTGCTTCGCCCGCGCGGCCAGCGCCGCAGCGATCCCCCACCGATCTCCGGACTGCTCGAACGACGTCAAGCACTGCTCCAGCATCCCCAGCGCGTGCGACAGATCGCCGGAATCGCTGCAGTGCAAGGCCATCCACAGCACCGACCGCGGCCCGACCTCAGACAGGCACCGGTCGCGCAAAAGAGAAGCCTCCGCATCTCCGTGCAGGTACATGTACCCCGCCAGCCAGGCCGCCACCTCAGGCGTCTCCGGCACCGCCTCCAACGACCGCCGAGCCTCAGCGAACCGCCCCCGCAGGAACCAGTACCAGCCAAGCGCCGTGACCAACCGCTGAGCCAGTACGTCGTCCCCCGCGGCGACGGCTCCGTCCAGCGCGCTCCGTAGATTGCCGGACTCCTCGTCGAGCCGCTGTAACCAGACGGCCTGCTCGGCGCCGTACAGGTGCTTCGACGCCAGCTCGGCCAGCTCGGTGTAGTACTGGCGATGCCGCTCGCGCACAGCCTCGTACTCGCCGGCCCGGTGCAGCTTCTCGACGCAGTACGCCGCCACGGACTCCAGCAGCCGGTAACGCATCCCGTCGACGCCTCGCACCGGGACCACCAGCGAGCGATCGACCAAGCGGACAAGGACATCCAGGACGTCGTCGTCCACCGCGCACACCGCTTCCGCAGCCTCCGCAGTACACCCGTCAGCGTGCACGGCGAGCCGGCGAAGCACCACCTGCTCCTCGGGGCTCAGCAGCTCCCACGACCAGTCGATCATCGCCATCAACGTCTGCTGCCGTGGCGCCGCACCCCGATGGCCGGTGGCAAGCAGCCGGAACCGATCGTCCAGCCGCGCGACAAGTCCCTGCACGCCCAGCGCCCGCACCCGAGTCGCGGCCAGCTCCAGCGCGAGCGGGATCCCATCGAGCCGGCGGCAGAGCACCGACACCGCAGGAGCCGTCTCCTCGTCCAGTTCGAAGGCACGATCCGCAGCAGATGCCCTTGCCACGAACAGCTGCACAGCACTTGAGTCCTGCAACTGCTCGACCGTGTCCTGGGGCCCTGGCACGCCCAGCGTCGGCACGTTCCACACGGCTTCACCCGTCAGCCCCAGTGGCTCGCGGCTCGTCGCCAGCACCCGTAGCGTCGGCGCCGCCGCCAGCAAGCACTCGGTCAACGCGGCCGCCTCGGTGATGACGTGCTCGCAGTTGTCCAGCACCAGCAACCGCTCGCCCAGCACGGACGCGAGGTGGTCCACGACCCCCTCCTCCGCGCCGGCCGCCTCCCGCAGGTCCAGCGCGACCTGAAGGGCGTCGGTCAGAGAACCGGTCACATCCAGCGCGTCGGGCGCCACACCGGCTAGCTCGACCAGGATGACTCCGTCCCTGAAGCGCTCGGCGACCTGAGCCGCCGCTGCAACGGCCAGCCGGGTCTTCCCGACGCCGCCAGGACCGGTCAGCGTCAGTAGGCGGCCCTCGGCCAGCCGCTGCCCGATCTCGGCCAGCGCATCCGAGCGACCAATCAGCTCTGTCAGCTGAGCAGGCAGATTGCTTCGCCGTTGAGGCAGCTGCGGCAGCTCCTGGTTCAGCACCGACTGCTGGAGGGCCGCGAGCTCAGGACTCGGGTCCAGACCCAGTTCGTCCGCCAGCAGCACGCGGAGCTGTTCGTAGCTGTCCAGCGCCTCGCTCTGCCGGCCGGCGCGGTACAGCGCCTTGATGTGCGCCGCTCTGAGCCGCTCGCGCAGCGGATGCCGGGCGACCAGGTCCGCGATCGCGCTGATGTCGTCGCAGTGGGTCTCGTAGTACTGCTCCTGCGCGCTCAGCCGCTGCTCGTTCAGCCGGGCGACCGTCGCTTCCGCGAAGGGCTCGTCCGCGAAGTCCGCGTACGCCGGACCGCGCCACAGTGCCAGCGCCTCCGCCAGCAGGCCCTGCTCCAGCAACGTGGCGAACTGCAGTGCGTCGTACGTCGCGCTGTCCACCTTCAGCGAGTACCCGGCGGGGCCGGACGTCACCAGGGCCCGGCTGCCCGGCTCAGCGTCCTCGAACGCGCGCCGGAGCTGGGACACCTTGGCTGACAGCGTGCCGGCGGGGTTGCCGGGCAGGTCCTCGCCCCAGAGGTCGTCGATCAGCCGGTCTGCCGGCACCGGGCGGCCCTCGTGCACCAGCAGATCCGCCAGCAGGGCACGCACCTTCAGGCCTGGCACTGTGACAGCCTCACCGCTGTCCGTCCACGCCGTCACCGGTCCGAGCACCCCGAATCGCATGGCGGCACCCTATCTTTTCGGCCGAACCGCCGACCGGCCGGAAGGACCGGAAAGAATCCGTAAACCCTCTCCGGCAGAGTCCTCTTCAACAGCACGACCCGAGCTGCAACCGGAGCGGAGGTGGAGATGGAGATGGAACTGAACGTCGCAGTGATCGTCGGGAGCACCCGGAGCGGGCGTTTCGGACCCACGGTCGCCGGCTGGTTCGCCGGGCACGCCGCCAAGCGGCCCGAACTGACCATCGACCTGATCGACCTGGCCGCTGCGAACCTGCCACCCACACTGACCGACTGCGACGAGCCGACGCCCGCCGAGGTCGCCGTACTGGCTCCCAGGCTGGCTGCCGCGGACGCGTTCGTGGTGGTGACGCCCGAGTACAACAGCAGCTTCCCGGCACCGCTGAAGACCGCACTGGACTGGTACTACGAGGAGTGGCACGCCAAGCCGGTCGCCATCGTCAGCTACGGCCGGGAGAGCGGCGGACTGCACGCCGCCAGCCAGCTGCGGCAGATCTTCAGCGAGCTGCACGCCGTGGCCATCCGCAACACGGTCTCCCTGCCTTCCTACTGGGAGCAGTTCGCCGCCGACGGGAGCTGGCCCCGGCCGGGCTCCGGTTACGAGACCGCGGTGAAGACTACGCTCGACCAGCTCATCTGGTGGGCCGGTGCACTCCGCACCGCCCGCCTGCACTCCCCCTACCGAGCCTGACCCGCCCCGAAAGGACCAGCAGCATGCGCAAGATCATCGAGAGCACCTTCCTCACCCTCAACGGCAGCATCTCCGACCCGCAGGACTGGAGCGCGCCGTACTGGGACGACGACCACACGAACTACAGCATGAAGCTGATGGAGGGCACCGACGCCCTGCTGCTCGGCCGGGAAACCTACGAGGGCTTCGCGGAGGCCTGGTCCGGCCGCAGCGGCGACCCGTACACCGACAACTTCAACGCGATGCCGAAGTACGTCGCCTCCCGCACGCTGACCGAGACCACCTGGAACGCGAAGCTGCTCGGCGACGACGTCGTCGCGGCGGTGCGGAAGCTCAAGGAGGAGGACGGCGGCAACCTGCTGAAGTTCGGCACCGGCTCGTTCTCCCAGACCCTGCTCGAGCACAAGCTGGTCGACGAGTACCACTTCTGGATCTTCCCGGTGGTGGCCCCGGGCGACCGGATGTTCGGCGGCCTCGATCTGGCCGTGACCCACCTGGACCTGGTCGACACGACGACCTTCCAGTCCGGCATCGTCGTGCACAAGCTCGCTCCGAAGGCGTGAGCCGCGGCCCCGCCGGGAGCGCAGTGCCGAAATCTGTTCCAGGGCCGGCCAACGTTTCCCGGGCGGCACGCATCTCATCTCTGTGGAGGCGAGACGCATGCTGTCCTGGGAAGAGGCTCAGTCGTTCAACCGGCTGGCCGAGCTCTACGACCGGTTGGGTGAGCTGACCGACGACCGGGTCGCCGCCTGGCTGCCGTCGGTGCTGCCCGTCGGCGTACCGGCGGCCCGCGGTCCGGATGCGCCGGCCGATTCCCGGGCGACCGGCAAAGCCCTCGACCTCGGCTGCGGCGCCGGCCGGCACGCGGTGGTCCTGGCCGAGTACTTCGAGCACGTCGACGCGGTCGACCTGTCCGGCGCCATGATCCGGCTGGCCCGTCGCAAACGGGCCCGAGGCAACATCAGCTACCTCGAGTCCGACCTGCGCGACCTCGACGGCCAGTACGCCTTCGTGCTCAGCTCGGCCACCCTGCACCACGTCCCCGACCTGCCCGACGCCCTGCGGCAGATCCGCGGACTGATCGCCCCCGGCGGCCGAGCCGCACTGGTCGACACCGTTTCAGCCAGGCCGGCGAATCCCCGCTGGTGGCTGTACGGCGGTGAGATCCGCAAGTTCCTGCGCAACCTCGTCCGCCGTGGCCCTGCCGAGGCGTGGGAGATCTTCCGGCTGTCCACCGGCCGCTGGCTCGACCACCGGGTCAGCGACCGCTACCTGAGCCGCGAGCAGTTCGAGCGCGTCTACGCCGAAGCCTTTCCCGGCGCGACCTTCACCCGGGTCGGCAGCGCCCACGCGATGATCTGGGACCACCCGCAGAGCCGCTGATCAGGCCTTCTGCAAGGAGCTGAGCAGGCGCCCCTGAGCCTGCTCCAGGTGGTACGCGAGGTGCTCGGCCGCCGCCGCCGGGTCGGCGGCCTCGATCGCGGAGAGGATCGCGGCGTGCTCCTCGGCCACGTTCGACGGCTTGGCGGTCCGGTGGGCCTGGTACTGGCCCATGGTCAGGTGCACCTCGCCGATGATCAGCTCGTGCATCCGCGCCAGCCGGCGGCTGCCGACGCCGGCGACCAGCGCGGTGTGGAAGGCGATGTCGGCCTCGACCTGGTTCTCGAACAGCCGGTCGCGGGCGGCGTACTCGATCGCGACCTGGGCCTTCGCGGCCGCGGCCGGGACCTGGCCGGTGCCGGCCAGGGCGGACACCGCGGCCTTCTCGATCGTCACCCGGCTGAAGAACAGGTCGCGGATCTCGGCCTCGTCGAGCGTCGGCACCACCGCGGTCTTGTGCGCGGTACGCCGCAGCAGGCCGAGCGCGACCAACCGCTCCAGCACCGCCTTCGCGGTCGGCCGGGCCACGTTGTACTCCGTGGCGAGCCGGACCTCGGTGAGCTTCTCGCCCTGCGGGATGTCGCCGTTGACGATGCGCTTGCGCACCGACTCGTACAGCGCCTCGGTCAGCGAGGACGGCCCGAGCTCCAGACTCGTTTCGGTACCCACCGGCGCACCCCTCCTGTGTCGAATGGTCAGGCAAGTGTACTGGTCAACCAGCTCACCGGAAGGGCTCGCGAGCTCAGTAGCCCGCCGACTTGTCGACCACGTTGAGCAGTTCCTGTCCTGATCGGAAGCGTCGCAGGTTCTGCCCGACGATCTGCTCGCCACGCCGCGCGGTGGCGGTGCTGGTCGCGCCGTTGTGCGGGGTGACGATCACGTTCGGCAGGTCCCAGAACGGGCTGTTCGGCGGCAGCGGTTCGACGCCGTGCGCGTCCAGCCCGGCACCCGCGATCTGCCCGTCCCGCAAGGCCGCCAGCAACGCGCCGTCGTCCGCGATGCCGCCGCGGGAGATGCAGACGAAGTACGCCGTCGGCTTCATCCGCGCGAACGCGTCCCGGCCGAACCGCCCGCTCGTCGCGGGCGTGCTCGGCGCCGTCACCACGACGAAGTCCGACTCGGCGAGCAACGCGTCGAGCCCGTCCTCGCCGTACACCTGGTCGACGTACGGCGAGGGCAGCTCCGGGCGACGCCGTACGCCGACGACGCGCAGGTGGAACGCCTGCGCCTTGCGGGCCAGGTCCATCCCGGCGTTGCCGAGACCGTAGATGCCGAGGGTCTGCCCGGCGAGCTCGCCGTGGGTGAAGCGGTCCCAGCGGTGCTCGGCCTGGGCCCGCATCCAGCGCGGTACGTCGCGGTTCAGCATCAGCAGGAGCAGCATCGCGTGCTCCGCCAGCGGAATCGCGCCGTTGCCGGCCGAGGAGGTGAGCACGACGTCCGAGGCCAGCATCTGCGGCGACAGGTCAGCGTCGACCCCGGCCGCCGGGCTGTGCACCCACCGCAGCTTCGGCGCCCGGGTCAGCACCTCGGCCGGCACCCGACCGATCACCGCCTCCATGGACTCCACGACGCCGGGAGCCACCTCCTCCCACCCGTCGAGGAACACCAGCTCCTGCTCACCCGCCGCCTCCACGAGCGCCGGATTCTCCTTGCCGACCACAACGATCATCACTTGAGTCCCGTCGTCGCGATGCCGCGGATCAGGTACTTCTGGGCGAACGCGAAGAAGACCAGGATCGGCAGCAACGACAGCAACGACATCGCGAACAGCATGCCCACGCCGCTCTGGGTCTCGGAGTCGACCATCGAGTTCAGCGCCACCGGCACGGTGAACACCTGCGTCCTGGTCAGGTAGATCAGCGGCACGAAGAAGTCGTTCCAGGTCCAGATGAAGGTGAAGATCGTGGTGGTCACCAGGGCCGGACGCATCAGCGGCAGCACGACGTACCAGAAGGTCAGGAACGGCCCGGCGCCGTCGATCCAGGCGGCCCGGTCCAGCTCGCGCGGCAGGGTCCGGATGAACTGCACCATCAGGAACACGAAAAACGCGTCGGTGGCCAGGAACTTCGGGATCAGCAGCGGCCAGTAGGTGTTCACCAGGTCGAACTGCGAGAAGAAGATGTACTGCGGTATCACCAGCACGTGGAACGGCAGCATCACCGAGGCCAGCGTGATCGCGAAGTACAGCTTGCGCATCCGGAACTGCAGCCGGGCCAGCGCGTACGCCGTCAGCGAGCAGCTGAACAGGTTCCCGGCGATCGAGCCGAGCGTGACCAGCAGCGAGTTCAGGAAGAACACCGAGAACGGCCGGTTCAGCGCGTGCCAGCCGTCCTTGAAGTTGTCCAGGGTCAGGTCGTTCGGGATCAGGCCCGGGTCGGTCAGGATCTGGTCGGCCGGCTTGAACGCGCTGACCACCATCCACACCAGCGGGTAGACCATGAACGCGACGAACACCAGCAGCCCGGTGTGCTTGAGCGCGGACCGGATCCGGCGCTGCCGCACCGGCGGCGGGCTGCTGATCACAGCGGCGGTGGTAGTGGTCATCAGTTGTCTCCGTAGAAGACCCAGTACTTCGACACCAGGAAGTGCAGCGCGGTGATCGCGCCGATCGCCGCCATCAGCACCCAGGCCAGCGCCGAGGCGTAGCCCATGTCGAAGGCGACGAAGCCCTGCTGGTAGACGTACAGGGTGTAGAAGAGCGTCGAGTTCGCCGGTCCGCCGGTCCCGCCGCTGACGATGTGCGCCTGGGTGAAGGTCTGGAACGCGCCGATCGTCTGCAGGATGAGGTTGAAGAAGATGATCGGGGTCAGCAGCGGCACGGTGACGTGGGCGAACTGGCGTACGACGCCGGCGCCGTCGACCCGGGCCGCCTCGTAGAGCTCGTCCGGGATCTGCCGCAGCCCGGCCAGGAAGATCACCATCGGCGACCCGAACGTCCAGACGTTCAGCACGATGAGCGTCGCCAGCGCCGTGCTCGGGTTCTGCAGCCAGCTCTCGCCCTCGATGCCGATCAGCGCCAGGCCTTTGTTGATCAGGCCCGCGTCGCCGAAGATCTCCCGCCACAGGATCGCGATCGCGACGCTCGTGCCGAGCAGCGACGGTAGGTAGAACGCGCTGCGGTAGAACGCCAAGCCGCTCAGGCCGCGGTCGAGGATCAGCGCCAGCAGCAGGGCGAACCCGAGCTGCAGCGGCACCGACACCAGGACGTAGACCAGCGTCACCTTGACCGACGCCCAGAACTGCTCGTCGTCCACCATCCGGCGGAAGTTCTCCAGCCCGCTCCACTCCGGCGGGTTGAGGATGTCGTAGTCGGTGAAGGCCAGGTACAGCGACGCGAACAGCGGTACCGCGGTGATCAGCAGGAAGCCGAGCAGCCACGGGATCAGGAAGACGTGCGCCGCGCGTCCCTGCCGGGTGAGGTGGAAGGCCGGCCGCTTGCCCGTCGCCGCCGGGGCGTCCGGCGGCGACGGGTGCTCGACCGGCCGTTCCGCTTGGGTCAGCATCGGCGGATCACTGCGCCCGCTTGATACCGGCGGAGATCTCCTCGACCAGCTTTTTCGCGCCGTCCGGCACGCTGGTCCGGCCGAGCGCGATCTCCTCGCAGACCCGGGTCATCGTGGTCCGCCAGGTGCTCGACCCGGGCGGCGCCTCGTACCGCGGCCTGCGTTCGGCGACCCGCTCCTTGCCGACCAGCGCGAGCATCTCCTTCTCGTCCTGGCTGGCGAAGGCGACGGCCTGCTCGGCAACCTTCGGGTTGGTCGGCGCGCCCATCGTCAGCCGGACCGTCTTCAGCATCTCGGGGTTGTTGACGTTGTAGTCGAGCACCTTGCCGGCCGCCTCGACCTTGGCGTCGTCGATGCGCTGGTAAACCGCCATCCGCGGGAAGTACAGGTACTTGTGCCCCGCGGTCGCGGCCGGGTCGACCGGCATCGCGCGCAGCCGGAACCGCTCCTGGGGAAACATCTTGGCGTCGTCGATGATGTGGTTGGAGTTGCCGAAGTTCGCCAGCACCAACTTGCCGACCTGCGCCCAGTCCGGCCCCATACCCTCCTGCTCGCTCAGCGACAGCGCGGCGCCGGACTTGCGCAGCTTCTCCCACCAGTCGAGCCAGCTGCCCAGACCGTCGGGTGTGAAGCCGACCTGGCCGTCCTCGGTCCACAGTTGCTCGCCCCGCTGCCGCAGCCAGGCCTCGAAGGTGAGGTCGTGGTCCGGCGCGTACGGCACACCCTTGCGCTTGCCCGGGTTGTTCTTGCTGTAGGCAACCAGCAGGTCGGCGAAGGAGTCCCAGTTCCAGCCCGGGCCCTCGGCCGGGATGGTCACCCCGTCGGCCTTGGCCACGGTCTCGTTGTAGCGGATCACCGGGACGAAGATCGCGAACGGCACCGTGTTCAGCTCGCCGCCCAGCTTGAAGCTCTCCAGGTCCTCCTTGCTGTAGTCACCCCAGTTCAGCGTCGGGACGTCGTCGAGCTTCCGGTACAGCTTGCTCTTGTGGTACGTCAGCACCTGCGGTGAGGCGATCCAGAAGATGTCGGGCACGTCCCGGGCGGCGATCTGGGTCGTCATCCGCTCCTGGAACGCGCTGTACTCGGCGAACTCGGGCTCGATCCCGATCCCGCTGTTCGCGGCGGTGAACTGCTGCAGCGCCTTGGTGTAGTTCTGCTGACGGATGGTGTTGCCCCACCAGGCGTAGCGCAGAGTGGTCTTGCCGCCGGCGTCTCCACCGCCGGCACCTCCGCTGCCACCGCCGCAGCCGGCCACCGCCGCGGCGGACAGCCCGGCCGCCGTCGTTCCCAGGGCGAGCTTCAGAAACCCTCGCCGATCAAGTCCGGTCATCACGGTCTCCCGTTCCCTCAGATGCGTCGGGTTTCGCTCGTCGACCCCCACGGCGGCGGCTTCCGATCATTGTTTGTTTCGATCACATGACGGTCAAGAGGTCATGCATACTTGTTTGACAATTTGTCAAAGACAGCGCGGTCAGCGAACGACCAGGACCTCGAACAGCCCGATCTGGGGCAGCTCGACCCGCCCGTCCACCACCGGCCGCCGTACTCCGGCGCGCAACGCTTCGACATGCTCGGCCGGTTCGGGCAGCGCGAGCCACGACGGTACGATCGGCACCGGCTCGGCGAACCGCTGGTCGGCATCACCTGATCTGTTCAGCAGGTGGATCACCTGCCCGGCCGCCGACCGTCCTACGACGATCTCGACCTGTTCCGGCAGTCCGGTCGTCACCTGTGGACCGCCGGCCCACAGCACCGCGTCAACCACGATGTCCCGGTGGGCCGTCAGCCCGACGTCGCGGTAGGCCCGCCCGATGGTCCACGGCAGCATCACCGCCCGCCCCGGCCCGTACGACGTCCGCAGCTGCCCCGGGTGATCCAGCTCGAGGTGGCCGTAACACTTCTCCGGCGGCCCGTACGGCGCCCTGGACAGGGCGTGCAGCCCGACCTCGGCGTCAGCCGACGGCTCGACGAGGTGGAAGGCGCCGACCACCGGGACGATGCCGTGCTCGCTGCGCAGGTGCAGGGACCGCGTCGCCTCTTCGGTGTCGTGGCTCGCGAGCCGTCTGCTCGCCGGGAGGCACTGCAGCTGGATCTCGTCCGCCACCACACCGCTGTTGCCGGTTGTCACCACCGCGCCGCCTGCGACGCAGTACGCATCGAGCACCGGCGCGATCCCGGGTGCGAGTGGTCCGAGGTCGGGCAGCACGACCGTGCGATACCGGCCGAGGTCGGCCTCGCCGAGCCGCTCCTCGGGCAGCACGTCGAACGGCACATGGCGTTGCAGCAGCGCCAGGTACAGCCCCTGGAACTCCCGGACCGCTCCCGGTTCGAACGCGTCCGGCCGGACCAGCAGCGTTCCTGCCGCAGGCACCAGGTCGCGGTAGACCTCGTGGTGGTCACGGTGGAACCTGGTCAGCTCCCCCGCCACTTGCAGGCACTCGTACGGGTTGTCCGCCGGTGTGCCCATGATGTACGTCGAAGGATTCGCCCCGCGCGCGATCGCCTGCACCAGGTACTGCGCGAAGTGCTGCGGCTCCTCCCCCGCCAGCCGGTACGGCATGTCGACGAAGCCGACGGAGTTCGTCAGCACCGGGACCTCCGGCCGGTAGGTTTTCGCCGCGCTGACGTGCTCGCTGGTCCGGTGGTGCCACAACGGCCGGCCGACCGCGTTGTTCGCCTCGTGGAAGACGATGTCGGCCTGGTCGCCGAGCACCAGCGGCGCCTCCGGCCGGCGACGTGCGAGGTGTTCACGGATCCTGCCGGTGAGGTCGGCCAGCACCTCCCGGGCGAAGCGCTGCCAGGTTCGGTAGCCCGGCGATCCCTTGCCCTCCGGCAACGGCTCGCCCGGCGCGTACTCGGCGTACCGGCGGTGGCAGGACAGGCAGTGGCAGACGCCGCGGTAGACCCGGCTGTAGTCGACCTCGTTGAACGACATCCAGTTGCAGAAGAAGCCGTCGACGGGATACCGGTCGAGGACTTCGTCGAGCACCTCGAACAGCTTCACCTGGTAGTAGTCGCCGCTCGGGCAGACGCTGGTCAGGCCGTTGTAGACCTGCGGATGGCCGGCAGCGTCGACGAAGCACCAGTCCGGGTGCTGCTCGGCGCGCCGGTGGTCGATCTTGGAGAAGTCCATCCGGCCCATCACCCGGATCCCGCGCCGGCCGGCCGCCTTCACCGCGTCCCCGACCAGGTCGCCGGAGGAGCGCCGGGTCAGGTACGGGTTGCGGGTCTGGAAGTCGAGGTCCGTCGGGTAGTTCGACAGAATCCCGCCGACACTCAGCAGCCAGGTGTCGGCGCCGAACTCCACCAGGTAGTCCAGCACCTCCTCGACGTCCAGCCCGGCGTCGATCTCGCGCAGGTTCGTCTGGAACATCCGGAACGGGTCCTGCCACCACAGCCTGGTCATGGCGACCGCCGGGGCGCCTGGTTGCGAGGCTGCCGGCGCAGAGTTTTGTAGAGCGCCGAGTGGTCCAGGTCCCCGTCGCCGTCGGCGATCGCGGCGTTCATCAGTTGCTGCGTCGCGGCGGTGTTCGGCAACGCGAGATCGAGCTCCGCGGCGGCCTGGACGGCGAGCATGAGGTCCTTGCGGTGCAGCCGGATCCGGAAGCCCGGGTCGAAAGTCCGGTTCACCATCCGCTCGCCGTGCAGCTCCAGGATCCGCGAGGACGCGAACCCACCCATCAGCGCCTGCCGGACGACGGCCGGATCGGCGCCGGCGCGCTCGGCGAACAGCAGCGCCTCCGCGACCGCCTCGATGGTGAGTCCCACGACGATCTGGTTGGCCACCTTCGCGGTCTGTCCGGCGCCGGCGCCGCCGATCAGCGTGATGTTCTTGCCGAGCGTCTCGAACAGCGGTCTGGCCCGCTCGAACACGTCGGGCCGGCCGCCGACCATGATGGTCAGCGTGGCCTGCTGCGCGCCGACCTCGCCGCCGGAGACCGGCGCGTCCAGGTAGTCGCAGCCGAGCTTCTCGATCCGCTCGGCGAACGACCTGGTCGCGGTCGGTGAGATCGAGCTCATGTCGATCACCAGCGACCCCGGCCGGATGCCCTCGGCCACGCCGTCCGGCCCGAACAACGCGTTCTCGACGTCCGGGGTGTCGGGCAGCATCAGGATCACCACCTCGGACCGCTCCGCCGCGTCGGCGGCGGAGTCGCAGTGGTGGCCGTCGACCCCGTCCCGGCCGCGGTACACCGCGAGCTCGTGGCCGGCGGCAACGAGGTTGGCGGCCATCGGCATGCCCATCACCCCGAGCCCGACGAATCCGATCCGCATCACGACCTCCAGTCCAGGTGCACGATCTCCAGCAGTCCCGCGGTCGGCAGGGTCAGCACGGCCCGGCCGTTCTCGACCGTCGGCTCGACGTCGACCTCCGCGACCAGCAGCCGGGCACGGACCGGCCGGTCCGCCGGTACGGCGACCGAGACGGTCTGCGGCGGCAACGGCAACGTCTCCCGGATCGCGCCGCGCATCGCCATCGGGTTGGTCAGGTTGACCAGGGCAACGGCCACCTCGGCGTCACCACGGTGCACGGCGAGGTCGACCAGGCCGGATCCCTCGACGGTCACCTCGGGATGCTTGCCGAGGGCCCAGGCGACAGCGTTCGCGACCAGCAGGCCGTGGTCGGACTGCAGCGCCTCCCAGAAGATCGCGCCCAGGTTGAACGGGAAGTAGACGGTCCGGCCACCGCCGGCGTGCTCCCGGCAGACCACCGCCGGCCGGTCCGGCGCGGCCCGGGGGTAGACCTCCTCCATCGGCAGGTCCGGGAAGTCCGGGATGAACCGGAACGGCACCTGCGCCGCGGGGTCCGCGTCGACGCCGAGGACGTGGGTGCCGCCGATGATCCGGGTGGTCCCGGTGAAGCCCTCGGTCAGCCGGTGCTCGCCGGTGAGCGCGATGTAGTTGTTCTTCACCGCCCGGGCCGGCTCCTTCAGCCGGACCCCGAGCACCTCGCCCAGACCGAAGTCGCCGCGCGGCTGCCCGAGCTCGTCGTACAGGGAGCTCTGGTACGCCGCGACCAGCGAGCCGCCGGCTTCGACGTACCGGGTGAGGGCGGCGCACTGCTCGTCGCCGAGGTGCTCCGCGTTGGCGAGCACGACCACCTTGAAGGGGCTCAGGCGTTCCGGCGACAGCTCCTGGTCCGAGATGAACTCGAACGGGACCCGCGCCTCGACCAGTGCCTGGTAGAAGCCGTCCTCGTGCCCGATGCCGTCCGGGGTGCGGAGCTGACCGGCCCGGGTGGGGTCGAGCAGCGCGACCTCGGCGGTGATCCGCAGGTCCTTCAGCACCGGCTCGACCTTGGCGTGCAGCGTGAAGGCGTCGACGATCGGCGGCACCCACCGGTGGTCCGGGATGCTCGCGTTGAACTTGGTGAACCACGGCAGCGCGCCCTGGGCGAAGCCGTCGACGATCCAGGTCTTCACCTCCTCGGCCGGGGCGACCGAGTCCTTCCAGCGGTACTGGTGGTGCTCCGGTCCGACCGAGGTGATCAGCCGCACCGGGCGGTCCGGGAAGACACCGCGGTTGCGCTTGCCGTTGCGGCCGGCCGCCCACGGCGCCTCGATGCCGGACCGGCCCTGCTTGTCGATGAAGAAGATCGGGTAGTGCTTCTCGACCAGTTCGCGGTCCAGGTCGCGGGCGGCGAGCGCGCCGAGGTTCGGGATGAACCGGGCGTGCGGGCGCAGGTCACGCACCGCCTGGTCCCAGATCCCGACCAGCCGGCTCAGTTGCCGGCGGCGCCACCCGACGTACTCCGGCCAGTTCTCCTGGTGCTCGCCGGCCGGCAGCTCCAGGCCGGTCTGGTCGCGGAACGACTTGCGCGCCGCCTCGCTGTAGGAGATGCCGTAGTAGCCCTCCCAGCGGTTGGCGAAGATCGCGTCCACGTCGTACTCGCGCACGATCTCGCGGGCCACCTCGGTGATGAACTCGTGGTGGTAGTCGGTGAAGGCGCAGGTCAGCCAGATGTCGGGATGCGCCCAGTGCTCGAGCGCGTTGCCCTCGGCGTCGCGGGCCAGCCACTCCGGGTGCGCCGCGGCGGCGTCGGCGTGGACGGCGTGCGGGTCGACGCGGGCCATCACGCTCATGCCGAGCTTGCGCGCGCCCTCGACCAAGGTGCCGAACGGGTCGGTGTCACCGAGGTACTGGCTGCGGTAGTGGTACGGCAGCTGGGTCGGGTAGTAGGCGATGTAGCCGCCGGCGCTGATACAGGTCGCGTTGGACCGGCTGTCGCGCATCAGGTCGAGCCAGAAGTCGGCGTCGAAGTGCAGGGGGTCGTCCTCGGCGAGCGTGATCTGGGCCCAGCGGGTGGCCCGCTCCGGCCAGTCCGGCGTTCGGGTGGCACTCTCGGTCTGCTCTGGTTCGGCGCGCATCGGCGGGGTACCTCCCGGATCGGCGGGTGTCCCTGAAATTGTTAGACAAGATTGCATGCGTGGCAAGAGCTGGTGCTAGCCTTTTCGGCATGGATCATCGCGGCTTCCCGCTCAGCGCCAACGTCTCGATGCTCTTCACCGAGCTGCCCTACCTCGACCGGTACGCGGCGGCCGCGCGGCGCGGGTTCGCCTTGGTCGAGTCCTGGTGGCCCTTCCCCGGACCGACGGCGAGCGGCGCCGAGATCGACCTGCTGGTGACGGCGTTGAAGGCGGGCGGCGTCTCGCTGAGCGCGCTGAACTTCTACGGCGGCGACCTGCCCGGCGGCGAACGTGGCGTCGCCTCGCACCCGGACCGGCAGGAGGAGCTCGCGGCGAACATCTCCACCGTGGTGGAGATTGCCGAGCGCACCGGTTGCCGGCTGTTCAACCTGCTCTACGGCCAGCTCGACGACCGATGGACTCCCGAGGAGCAGCGAGCGTGCGCCGTCGAGGCGATCCGCTCGGCCGCCGCAGCCGTCGCCCCCTTCGGCGGCACGGTCCTCATCGAGCCGCTGACCGAAGGCCTGAACGGCCGCTATCCGCTGCTCACCGCGGACGACGTACTGGCTCTGCTCGACGGCCCGCTCCAGGACGTACCGAACGTCTCGCTGCTCTTCGACACCTTCCACCTCGGCAGCAACGGCGTCGACCTCGTCAGCACGGCCTCGCGTCTGGGAGCCACCCTCGCGCACGTCCAGCTCGCCGACTCCCCCGGCCGCGGCGAACCCGGCTCCGGAGCACTGCCGCTGGACGACACGCTCGACGCGCTGAAGGCCGCGGGCTACACCGGTGTGGTCGCCTGCGAGTACAAGCCGACGGTCGACACCGCGTCGAGCTTCGGGTGGCTGCCGCACCCCTGACCGGCACCGGCGCCAGCCGAGCGTTTGCTCTTGCGTGCGGAGGGCAACTCGGAGCGTGACAACTCCAACGGCGAACCTTCCCGTTCCGCCTCGACCTGATCGCGGGAGCCTTCATGCAGTGGTACGTGGACGTTCTGAAGAAGTACGCGGTGTTCAGCGGCCGTGCCCGGCGCAAGGAGTACTGGATGTTCACGCTGGTGAGCGTGGCCGTCTCCGTGGTGCTCTACGCCCTGGACCGGGTGATCGGCACCGACTACGGCAACAACAGCGGCCTGCTGTCCGGGATCTACTCCGTGGCCGTCCTGATCCCAGCCCTCGCTGTGACGTGGCGACGCCTGCACGACACGGACCGCCGCGGCTGGTGGATCCTGATCGGCCTGCTCCCGGTCATCGGGACCATCGCGCTGATCGTCATCCTCGCCCTCGACAGCACGCCCGGCGACAACCGCTTCGGCCCGAACCCCAAGGCCGCCGAATCGTCCGGCGCGTACGGCACCCAGCCGGGCTACGGCACCGCCTGACGCGGTTGCCCCGATCCAGTCGCGGCGGGTTGCGTCCATCGCCGGCTGGAAGCGTGGCACCCGAGGCCAGCAAGGGTCAGCAGCTTCACCTCATCTCGGACAGACCGCTCTCGGCGTCGTTCTAGACGGCGTCGAGGGCGGCTAGTCGTACCGGCGCACTGCGTTTCCCACGCCAGGTCGAACAGCCGCGGCCGGCCGCTTCGTCGTCCCGAACTGCCCGCCGACGAAACGTGGCCCGCCGCCGCGAACCGATCGTTGTGGGGATTTTCGGCCAGGTTTCGCGGGCCGGCCGCACACTGGGGGCATGAACCGGCGGATGACATGGGCGGGGCTCGCCGCGCTCGGGATGACGGCTGCGGTCGCCTGCACCTCAACGGACGATCCAGCACCCCCTGCGTCCGGTCCCAGCCCGGCGGTCTCCTCAACCGCCCCGTCATCCGCCCCTTCCAGCACACCCTCCCCGTCGCCCACCCCGTCTCCCACCGATCCGTCGCCCACCCCGACGCCCGCGCCGAACCCGGTTTCGCTGCAAGCGCTGATGACCAAGAAGTACAACGGTGGCAACCTCAAGCTCGGCCGCGTGCTGGCCCGCAACGCGGCGTACACCCGGTACTTCGTCACCTACACCAGCGGCAAGCTGACGATCTCCGGCGTCATGAACGTGCCGTCGACGCCCGGTCCGCACCCTGCCCTGGTGCTCAACCACGGCTACATCGACCCCGCCGTCTACACCAACGGCCGCGGCCTGATGCGCGAGCAGGACTACCTCGCTCGTCGCGGCTACGTCGTCCTGCACACCGACTACCGCAACCACGCACAGTCGTCCGACGATCCCCGCACCGAGCTCGACCTCCGCGTCGGCTACACCGAGGACGTCATCAACGCCGTGCTCGCGCTGCGCACCTCGCAGTACGTCGACCCGGACCGCATCGGCCTGCTCGGCCGCTCGATGGGCGGCGGCATCACCTACAACGTCCTGGTCGCCCAGCCCGGCCTGGTCAAGGCCGGTGTCGTCTTCGCCCCGGTCAGCTCCGACGCCGTCGACAACTTCAACCGCTGGACCCGCGAGAACACCGCGATCTCGAACGCCATCCTGCGCACGTACGGCGAACCGACCCGCAACCCGGCCTTCTGGCGCAACCTCTCCGCCGTGAACTTCTTCGACCGCGTCACCGAGCCCGTGCTCATCCACCACGGCACCGCCGACTCCACCTGCCCCATCGCCTGGTCCACCGAAACCCTCAACGCGTTGAAGAAGGCCGGCAAAACCGCCACCCTCTACACCTACCCCAGCGAGGAACACGCCTTCGGCCCCGCCTGGCCCACCTCGATGGCCCGCACGGTCGCCTTCCTCAAGCAACACGGCCTCTGAGAGCGCTCGACCCCGGCCTTCCGGGGCCTAGCTCGGTCGCGGGACCGGCTCCACCGCGCGGAGATAGCGCTCTCCGATCGTTCTCAGATGATCGACCAGCGCAGCCGGAGCCGTGACGTGGAAGTCGATGCCGAGCATGCCGATGTACACGGCAACCACCTCGAGCGACTCCGCGCCGGTCACCAGGACGCAGGTGTTCTCGTCGATCGACTCGACGACGCCGACCGCGGCATGGATGCGCGCCAGGACCTGCTCGGCCGACGCGAACACCGTGATCCGGGCGTGCACCTTCCACCCGGTGGTCGCGACGTCGCGGAGTACGAAGTCGGTGTAGTCCTCGTCGGGCATCGGCCGCGGGCGGTAGCGCCGGCCGGTCGCCATCCGCAGGTCCATCCAGTCGACACGGTACGTGCGCCACTGCCCCGACTCGTCCCGCGCGACCAGGTACCAGTACCGCTGCCAGCTCACCAGCCGGTACGGCTCGACCAGAATCGGGAATCCCGGATCAGTCCCCGGTACGGCGTACTCGAACCGCAGGTAGTGCTCGTCCCGGATCGCCGCCGCGATCGTCGTCACCACCGCCGGGTCGACCTCCGGGTCCTGCACGTTGGAGCCGGTGTTGTCCGGCCCCTTCGACAGCGTCGTGTGGATCGCGTTGACCTGCCGGCGCAGGCGGTGCGGCAGGACCTGCTCGAGCTTGGCGAGAGCGCGCCCGCTGCTCTCCTCCATCCCGCTCACGCCGGCGCCCGTCCGTAGCCCGACGGCGACCGCCACCGCCTCCTCGTCGTCGAGCAGCAGCGGCGGCAGCTTCGCCCCCACGCCGAGCTGGTAGTGCCCGGCCGGCCCGCGGACCGCGTCCACCGGGTACCCCAGCTCGCGCAGCCGGTCGACGTCGTTCCGGATGGTCCGCGTGCTCACGTTCAGCCGCGACGCCAGCTCCGCGCCCGTCCAGGCCGGTCGGGTCTGCAGCAGCGACAGCAAGGACAGCAGTCTCGAGGAAGTTTCCCGCACCCGGAAGATCATCGCACAAATAGGAATCTATCGTTCCTATACGGCTTCTACGGTAAAGCCATGACGAACACCACCAGCACCGACATCCGGCCCTTCACCGTCGACATCGCCCAGGCGGACCTGGACGACCTGCTCACCCGCCTCGCCAGGACCCGGCTGCCCCAGCCGGCCCCCGGCGACAACTGGGACCTGGGCACCCCGAACCACTACCTGCGCGAGATGGTCGACCACTGGCAGAACGGCTTCGACTGGCGCGAGCAGGAGGCGCGGATGAACGAGTTCCCGCACTACCTGACCGAGATCGACGGCCAGACCGTGCACTTCCTGCACGTTCCGTCCGCCGTCGAGGGCGCGACCCCGCTGCTGCTGCTGCACACCTACCCCGGCTCGTTCGTCGACTTCCTCGACATGATCGGCCCGCTCACCGACCCGGTCGCGCACGGCGGCTCCGAGGCGGACGCGTTCTCGGTCGTCGTGCCGTCGATCCCCGGCTTCGGCTTCAGCACCCCGCTGGTCGACCGCGGCTGGACGATGGCCCGGGTGGCCCGGACCTTCGACCAGCTGATGCGCCGCCTCGGCTACGACTCGTACGGCACGCACGGCAGCGACGGCGGCGCGATGATCTCCCGCGAGCTCGGCCTGCTCAACCCCGAGGGTTTCCTCGGCCTGCACGTCCTGCAGCTGTTCTCCTTCCCCAGCGGCGACCCGTCGGAGTTCGAGAAGTTCACCCCCGAGGACTACGCCGCCCTGCAGCACCTCGAGTGGTTCCAGTCCGTCGGCGGCTACAACGCGATCAACTCCACCCGCCCGCAGACCGTTGCCGTCGGCATCTCCGACTCCCCGGTCGGCCAGCTCGCCTGGAACGAGCTGTTCAACAACTTCGGCAACGGCACCAGCCTGGTCAGCCGCGACCAGATCCTCACCGAGGTCTCGCTCTACTGGTTCACCAACACCTCGGCCTCCGCCGGCCGCTACCACTACGAGGAGGCGCACGCCGGCGCCGAGCCCGCGATCAACCACGCCCCCACCGGCGTCGCGGTGTTCGCCGACGACTTCAAGACCATCCGCCCGCTCGCCGAACGCGACAACGACAACATCGTGCACTGGAGCACCTTCGAGTCCGGCGGCCACTTCGCCTCCCTCGAACGCCCCACCGACGTCGTCGCCGACCTCCGCAAGTTCTTCGCCAACCTCCGCTGACCGCACCCTCAGCCCCCACCGACCGGCCGGCCCGCACCTCCGGGCCGGCCTTCGGCGTTCCCGGCGCCGGCCGGTACGCCGTGCGGACTCGCCGCCGCGGTACACCGTACGAGCGCACGATCCCCCGCCGCGCGACCCGGCCCATCGCCGCACCACCGCTGTCCGCATCGCCTAGGGTGAAACGACCCGTCAGCCCGAGGAGCACCGATGTCGTCCGAGACCCCCTACGACCTGCCGAACGGCGAGCGGATCCCGGTCATCGACCCGGACACCGCGGCGCACAACCTCCGCCTGCTGCTCGACCGCTTCCGTACCGGCCGCCTCGAGCCTCTCTTCTTCGGCGACAACGGCGCCCCCGAAGGCGTTGTTCTCCCCTTCGCCGCCTGGCAGCAACTCGAAGCGCTGGCCGAGGATGCCGCCCAGACCGAACACTCCCGGGCCGTCGCCCGGGAACGCCTCGCCGGTGCCTCGCCCGACGAGTACGTCCCCGTCGACGACCTTGCCGCCGAGCTCGGCTGGAACCTCGACTCCGACGACCATCCGCCCAAGAGCACCGACACCCCGCGATGACCGCGCAGTACCACCTGGTCGCCCATCCCGCTCTGCGCGACCAGCTCCGGCAGCTCCACGCCGAGGCGCAACGCGACCCGAGCGGCTTGGCCGCCCAGCAACTGCAAGCAGCCCGGCAAGGTCTCGCCGCTCTCCGCGAAGGCCGAGAGACCGATTTCGCCGGCGAACGCCTCGGCTATTCCGACCGCCACGCCGACCTCCGGGACTGCGCGGAGCTCAAGATCCCGGTCATCGAGGAACGCAACCGCCAGGGGCGCCCTCTGGGCCCGTCCCACCGCCTGACGTACCGCGAGTTCGCAGCGGCAGGTCCCGGCCAGCTTCCGGTTCGCCAGGTCCTCGCCTTCGAACCACGCCGGGACGGTCGTCCCTTCACCGTCACGGCGCAACGCCTCGACCGGCGCAGAGGCGTGCCGCTGGCCGAACTCGACAGTCTCCCCAACGTCACCCCCGCGACCGGCCGCAACAAGGACCCGAACCGCCCCATCACCCCGGTCCGCCGGCCCCTCCCACCCGATCTTGCCCAGGCGGTGAACGCGCTGACAGGCCTGCGCCCGGCCGCGAGCGCCGCGCAACCCCGACCACCTTCTTCTCCGACGCACCGTGGCCAACCGCCCGACGACCGGTCGAGGCAGCGCTAGCTTCCGGAACTTCGACACCGGGTGTCGGATTCGGCTCGGAGGGGCACAGGCGCCCTATGGGCGTTGTGGTGATCACAGGAGCAAGTGCGGGGATCGGGCGGGCGAGCGCGCGGGTGTTCGCCGAGCGCGGGTACGACGTCGGGCTGATCGCCCGCGGCAGCGAAGGGCTGACGGCCGCCGCGAAGGAAGTCGAGCTGGCCGGGGGCCGGGCGGTCGCCGTACCGGCCGACGTCAGCGACAGTTCGGCGGTCGACGAGGCTGCGGCGCGGATCGAGGAGGAGCTCGGCCCGATCGACGTCTGGATCAACGACGCGATGGCCACCGTCTTCGGCTCGTTCCTCGACCTCGCGCCGGAGGAGTTCCGTCGGGTGACCGAGGTGACCTATCTCGGCTACGTCAACGGCACCCGCGCCGCCTTGCACCGGATGGTGCCACGCGACCGTGGCGTCGTCGTCCAGATCGGTTCGGCGCTGGCGTTCCGCGGGATCCCGCTGCAGTCGGCGTACTGCGGGGCCAAGCACGCGATCCAGGGTTTCACCGACTCGATCCGCTGCGAACTGCTGCACGACGAGAGCAACGTACGGATCACCGAGGTCCAGATGCCGGCGGTGAACACGCCGCAGTTCCGCATCCAGCGGTCGAAGCTGGACCAGAAGGCCCAGCCGGTGCCGCCGATCTACCAGCCGGAGCTGGCCGCCGAGGCGATCTGGCACGCCGCGCACCACCGGCGCCGGCAGATCTGGGTCGGCTTCCCCACGGTCTACACGATTCTCGGCGAACGCCTGGCCGCTCCCCTGCTCGACGCCTTTCTCGGCAAGACCGGCTTCAAGAGTCAACAGGTCGACGAGCCGGAGCAGCGCGACCGGCCCGACAACCTCTACGATCCGGTCCCTGGCGACCACGGCTCCCACGGCGCCTTCGACGACAAGGCGAAGACCGCGAGCCGTCAGCTCAACTTCACCCTGTCCCCGCCCGTCGCCCGCGTGGCCGAAACGGTCGATGCCCTGGCCAACCGGGCCGGCCGTCTCTTGGCGAGGATCGCCGGATAGCCCGCTTCAGTGCGGCCCTAGGTCCCACAGCCGTTCGCTGGGCAGCGGCCGCACCACCGACCCGCCGCCGAGCGGATCGTTGGTGACCCGCAACCCGGCGAACCGGCGCGCCATCGCGTCGGCGTACTGCTCGGCACGCAGCGCTTCGGCCCAGTAGTCAGCGATGACGTGGTCGCCGAACCACACCCGCACCCGCCGGCGCTCGACGACCGAACCCGATTCGTTCACGGCTCCTCCTCAACCAGGCGCTCAGTATCAGCACCCCGGCCCCGCCCCGCGCACCCCTTCGCCGCCGTCCAATACCGGCATGTCCGGAACCCGACACCGCGACCGCACCTACCTCCCGCCGGCCGCCCGGTAGTACCTGTCCCCCACCCGCCGCAGTTCCTCCGCCAACTCCGGGGCATCCAGCACTTCGAAGTCGCAGTCGAGCATGCCCAGCCACAACGCCAACTCGTGCGGCCCGTCCGAGCCCAGCTCCACCCGGCAGGTCTGGTCGTCGACCACCTCGGCCGCGACCGGAATCGGCATCCGGCTCCGCACGTACTGCGCAGACGCGTGCACCAGCACCTCCGCCCGGTACCGCCACGCCGACGTCCCCACGTTCTTCTGCACGTACGCCGCAACGTCGCTTCCGGGCAGTTCCCGCGGCACGAACCGCGGCCCCGTCGGCGTGCGCAACGTCATCCGGTCCACCCGGAACGTCCGCCACTCCTCCCGATCGTTGTCCCAGGCCACCAAATACCACCGCCGCCCCCAGGCAACCAACCGATGCGGCTCCGTACGCCGAACGCTGCTCCCCTCCCGCCCGTCATAGTCGAACCGCAGCCCCTCGCCGGCCCGAATCGCCCCCGCGATCTCGGTCAGCACCTCGGCATCCACCATCGGCCCCCGCCCCGGCACCGTCACCGTCGCCGCCTGCATGGCCCGCACCCGATGCCGCAACCGCGACGGCAACACCTGCTCCAGCTTCACCAACGCCCGAACCGACGACTCCTCGATCCCCGCCACACCCCCACCAGCCGCGGTCCGCAACCCCACCACGACCGCCACCGCCTCCTCGTCGTCCAACAACAACGGCGGCAACGCAGCCCCCGCCCCCAACCGATACCCCCCAGCCACCCCGGACCGAGCCTCGACCGGATACCCCAACCCCCGCAGCTTCTCCACGTCCGCCCGCAACGTCCGCGTAGACACTCCCAACCGCCCCGCCAGTTCCGGCCCACCCCAGTCCCGCCGCCCCTGCAACAACGACAACAACCGAAGCAACCGCGCGGAGGTCTCAAGCATGCTCCGATGATGACAGGCATCGCGGAAGGAAGCGTTCCGCAATCGGCCGAGAACCAGCCTTGCCAGATCCGAAGCCGACCGAACGCTTCTGACGAAGGCCTTGTCCGACCTAGTCGACGTCGATGAAGCCCGTGTCCACCTCGCATACGCAACGAATGTTCAGTGACCTCAATAAAGCAACGAGATCATCCGAGGGCGGGGAAGGGAGAAGAACTGCCAACGCATGCTTCTTCGGAAGATGCCTGGAATAGTCGAGCAATTGACCAATTGCCATGCGGATCGCCTCGCGCGTAGCGGTTGCTTTCGCTTCATATAGCACATTCTCACTGAAATCGACCACATCTGTGTGGAGGGTTCGCAACTCGCCCGGTGGCCGCACTCGAAAGCGCCCCACGCGATGACCACGGCCGTTCAAATAACGCTCGAAACGTTCGACCAGTAACGCCTCACGCTTCGACGCCACACCGGCAACTTGTGCCCCGAAGGCGTATTCCGTCGAGCTGACCACTTCCAGCGCTACGCCATCCACCGATAGATCCGGCCGCGCTGAAGTTAGAGGTTGCTGAACCACCTCAGAAGCGCCTGAGACATCGCCAAATTTGCTACTATCTTCAGAACGCCGGAGGACTGCTCCGACGGGACGTAGCCTAAATACGATGACCGAGCGCATCACCTTTTCGACGTCGAGCGCTTCAGCTCGGACGTAGGGCAACTCAGGATCCAGCGCGAACTCGCCGACGTATCTTTGAATCTTTTGCGCCGTCCCGGGAACTTTCCCATCTGTGACAAATAGGCGAAGCGCACGCCCTTGCACCCGATGGTGGCGGATGGCGCGATTGCCATCCCGAAACTGCTGATCCCCTACCTGACCATCCCCGGTATAGAGGTACAACGGCACGCCATCGACCCAACCATCATAGTTGTAACCATATTTTTCAGCGGCCGACGGATCCGAATACAGGAATACATTTGGCGATTTCGCGGAGGGTTCGATGCCACCAAAAAGAGCACCTCCGAACCGGCGACTGCGCTCACTGCGAGAGAGCACGTCACCGACTTGCAACGGCCATTCTGTCAAATCAGTCCCCATCTAGGGCAGTAGGATGAGATCTTCAGCTGATGCAATTGATCAGTTTAGCGATTCAGCAAGTTTTGGCAACGCTCCTTGAGCGAGAGCAGTGAATCGTCGGCGTTGTCAATGCCATTGTTATAACGATGGCGACGCACCAACTGGCTCCCTCCACCATCACGGCGCTAGGCCGCGAAGCCGGCGATCAGCCCCGCAAGATCGACTGAGCGAGACGAACCTGCCGATGGAGTGATCTGCAAGCCTGGACGACTCAGAAACCAGACCGATCGGACTGTGCGGATTCTTCTGTTGGAAGTCTGAGCGTTGGGCGCGCAGGGTGGGAGGTATGGACTTTACTCAGCTTGGGCGGACGGGACTGAAGGTCAGTCGGATCGTGTTGGGGACGATGAACTTCGGGCCTCACACGAGCGTGGAGGACTCCCACGCGATCATGGATGCGGCGCACGAGAAGGGGATCAACTTCTTCGACACCGCGAACGGGTACGGGCGGGCGATCTATCCGGGGCGGACGGAAGAGATCATCGGGGAGTGGTTCGCGAAGGACCCGGTGAAGCGTGAGAAGACGGTGCTGGCGACCAAGGTGTACGGCGACATGGGTGCGGAGTGGCCGAACACGGACAAGTTGTCGGCGCTGAACATCCGGCGGGCGCTGGATGCTTCGCTCAAGCGGCTGCAGACGGACTATGTCGATCTGTACCAGTTCCACCACGTCGATCGAAACACGCCGTGGGAGGAGATCTGGCAGGCGATCGAGGTCGCGATTCAGCAGGGCAAGATCCTGTACGCCGGGTCGAGCAACTTCGCGGGCTGGCACATCGCGCAGGCGCAGGCGGCTGCGGAGAAGCGGAACTTCACCGGGCTGGTGAGCGAGCAGTCGATCTACAACTTGATCGTGCGGGACGTGGAACGCGAGGTGCTGCCGGCGGCGGAGTACTACGGGCTCGGGGTGATTTCGTGGTCGCCGCTGCAGGGTGGGTTGCTCGGTGGGGTGATCCGCAAGGAGAACGAGGGTGTCCGCCGGCTCGAGGGGCGCGCGAAGGAGACGGTCGAGAAGCTGCGGCCGCAGATCGAGCAGTACGAGGCGTTCGCGGACGAGCTCGGCACTCAGCCTGGTGACCTGGCGCTCGCGTGGTTGCTGCACCAGCCGGCAGTGACGGGTCCGATCGTGGGGCCGCGGACGATGGAGCAGCTGGAGTCGGCGGTTCGCGCGGTCGATCTGAAGCTGGATGAGAAGGCGCTGGCTCGGCTCGACGAGATCTTCCCGGGCCACAAGACGGCGCCGGAGGATTACGCCTGGTAGACGCCTGGGGTCCTGGGCTGACGCCGGTACGCCGGTACGCCGGTACGCCGGTACGCCGGTACGCCGGTACGCCGGTACGCCGGTACGCCGGTTGCAGGATCATCCCGCGCACGCTGGCCGCATCGGGTCGTTCGTCGAGCAAGGTCTCGGTGGGCGGCCCGATCGTCGTACGCGGGAGACACGTGCCCACGCGGCGTCGGCTCTACGACCACGATCACGTACGGCCGCTCAGGCGCCGGGGTCTCTGCCATCACGACGAGTGTCCTCGCCGGCAGCCAAGCGACGAGGTGCGGGGACACATGCCGGCCCGAGTCGGCTCAAGTCCGGCGATCTCGGGAGCCGTAGTCCGGGGATTCGTCGTACGAGGGAACGCGTCCCACAGCGGCATTTGCTCATCGTCACCGATTACGTACGTGTCCCCTTCCTAGGCGCCAGCGTCTGGGCGACCGGTCCGAGTGTCCGCGCCGGCAGCCATGCGAGGAGGTTAGGTGGGCACATGCCCGGGCCGAGTCGGCTCGAGTCCGGCGATCCCGGGAGGGTTAGTCCGGGGATTCGTCGTACCAGTGAGACGCGTGCCCACAGCGCGGGATCCGCTCTACCTCACCGATTACGCACGTGTCCCCCTCCTAGGCGCGAGGGTCTGGGCGATCGGCCCGAGCGTCCCGCCGGCAGCCATGCGAGGAGGTCAGGAGGTATCCGCCCGGCCCGAGCCGACTCGAGCCCGGCGACTCAGGAGGGCAGTTTGGGGTCAATTGCACGAATCGTCGGTAAGCGACGCGCAGCAGCGCCCCGCCGGATGGCTCGTCGACGGGCCGCCGGGCCGTCGCGCTGGCTCCACGGACGCGTCCGGGCAGTCGCGTGGCCCAACGGCCACGTGGACCTTGCGCCGCGTGAACCTTGCGCCGCGTGAGCCTTGCGCCGCGTGGACCTTGCGCCGCGGCTTGAACTGCCCTCGGCACGTAATGGCTCGCGGCGATCGTGGCCCGGTCCCGTGCCGAAGACCGGTGCGAAGTGGGCAGGGTGGCTGTTGAGCGACGAGGCGCAGCGGGATGAAGCGGCGGCTCACTGGCGACCGTCGCCGCCCTCGCACCCGCCGATTCGCAGTGCAGGACCAACAAGGGTGTGGCTCGCATCCTTGCACCAAGTCCATGGTCAGCATGGGGTGAGGGACTGAGTGCAGCCGGGCGCGTCAGCACGCGGACCAGCCGGAACCGGGTGGACCGGCTGGCCGCGCGGCCTGGTCGAGCGTCTGCCGGTGGCCGAGTCGTGTCGAGGTGGACGTCGGACCAGTAGTCCGCAGAGGTGCCGTCGGCGAAGTCCTCCCGCCGCCCGAACGAGATCAGCTGGCGTGGATGTCGTTCCGGGTCCGACTGCTCGTCGAGGCGAATTCTTGACGAGTCAGGTTCGCGTGGTGGGCAGCATGCCGATCAGGGCGTTGGCGGTGAGGCTGGCTGCGGGGGTGGTGGGGACGGCGACGGAGACCTGCCAGGCGGAGGCTGAGCCGGGGATGAGGGGGACGGTGCGGTGGTCGCCTCGTTTGGCAGCGATGCGTTCTGGGACGAGAGCTACGCCTAGGTCGTGGGCGACCAGGGCCAGCAGGGTGTGGACGTCGTTGACCTCGATGGTGACGGGGTGGGCGACGCCGGCGGCGGCGAAGGCCTGGTCGGAGATGGCTCGGGCGCCCCAGGTGCGGTCGAAGTCGACGAAGGATTCGCCGGCGAGGTCGTTCAGGGAGACCTGGGAGGCGTTGGCCAGGCGGTGGTCGTGGGCGCAGACGAGGACCATCGACTCGGTGGAGAGGGGGCGGAGGTCCAGGCCGTCCACCGGGTCGCCGGCGGTGGCGACGAAGGCGACGTCGAGGCGGCCGGAGGCCAGTTCGTCGAGCATGGGCGTGGAACCGCCTTGCCGAACTTCGATCTCGACGCCGGGGTAGGCGGAGCGGAACTTCGCGAGCAGGGCGGGAACGTCGACCACACCGAGGCACTGCTCGAGGCCGACGTTGAGGTGACCGCGGAGCAGGCCTTGAACGGCGGCGACGGCGTCCTTGGCGGCTTCGGCGGCGGCCAGCGTGCGGCGGCCTTCGCAGAGCAGGGCGCGGCCGGCTTCGGTGAGCTCGACGCTGCGGGTGTTGCGGACGAAGAGCGACGCATGCAGTTCGCGCTCCAGGGCACGGATCGAGGCGGACAGCCCGGACTGCGAGATCGACATCGCTTCGGCCGCGCGGGTGAAGTGCTTCTGCTCGGCGACGGCGACGAAGTGTTCCAGGTGGCGAAGCTCCATGAATTAGAACTGTAGTCGATGGATGGCTGTCGATTGACTCGTCTCGGGTTTGAGCGTCTCAGCAGTTCCGGTACGACGTACGCGCCGCCGTCGCGGGGCGGGCGTGTCTTGCGCCGACCGTCGGATGAGCTGGTGCGCTGAGATCGCGCTCTCTCATCTGGGAGAAAGGTGGTCTGGGAGGTCGAGTTTCCGCAGGTGGGGGCCGCGAGCGTCGTGGGATCGCGCTCTCTCGCGTCGGGCTGCGGTGGGCTGGGCGACGGCACCGGGATGCCCGCCGACGCGTCGGCAACCTTCGCGCGACGAGGAGCGATCTTGGGCGCTCTCGGACTGGAATCGACGCGGGATAGGACCCGAATCGGACGCCGACCGGGGTGTTGGGGCGGCCGCGAAGGCGGCATACGGGCCAGCGAGCCCCGGACGGCGACACGGTCCTGCGCAAGCGGGACAGCCGGACCGCGCTCACCGCGCGTCCACGTGAGCCGCGAGCAGCCGCTGGGCGTGTCGAGCCAAGAGCGACCCCGAGCGTGACTGGCCAGAAGGTCCGCGAACGCCCCTGATCGACAAGGACGCCGCCCGGCGGGCGAACCCGGTCATTCTCGAGCCGATGTTCGCGGCGGAGCTCATCACCTCGGGCGCGCCCCGGCGGCCTCGCCTGAGCAACCTGAACATTGTCCTGCCCGACGGCGCGGGCTCACCGCCCAGCAGGTCGCGCAACGACTCGTCCAGGTGAGGGTTCGCCATGCGGGTCGACATCCGCAGTGAGCGGTCTCCATCGGGTCGCCTCGCGCCCCTGAGAGCGGGGCGGTGTGCGTCGCGCCGATGCACGGGCTGGGTAGGGTGGGGCCATGGCGGATGAGGAGTTTCGGGTTGAGGTTGAGCTCGGCGATGACGAGCACGGGCTGACGTTCTGGGAGCGGCTGCGGGCGTTGGACCTGGACGACGACGCGCGGAAGCGGCTCGGCCGTCAGGTGACCGTGACCCGGGACGGCAACCGAATGCTGCTCTACACGCACAGCCTCGAGGACGCGCGTGAGGCGGAGGGTACGGTCAAGGAGCTTGTCGCCGACGACAAGTTGAGCGCGGAGTACACGATCACTCGGTGGAATCCGGCCGAGCAGGAGTGGACCGACCCGACCGTGCCGGTGGGTGAGCACGACGCCGCCAGCGACGCGGAGAAGAACGCGGACGTCGAGGTGCCGGACCCGCGGTACGTGGTGATGCAGGCGTACAAGCCTGAGTTTCTTCGCGACTTGGGTCTCTGACCTCGTCGCCTGAGAGCGCCCCCGCCCATGCCGGATCCTGACAAGAGCCGCAAGGAAGGCGGGGAGGGTTCGACACAGCCGAGGCAAGCCAGCGAGTCACCGCGGGAGAACGCCTGGCCCGCCCAGCGCGCAGCCGGGCCGCCCGTACTGCGCAAGATCGACGCGGTCACGATTCCCGTACTGCGCAAGGTCGACGCGGTCACGATTCCCGTGCCCGATCTGGAGCGCGGACTGGCGTTCTACCGCGATCGGCTCGGCCACGAACTGCTCTGGCGCAACGACGAGATCGGCCAAGCGGGCTTGGCTTTGCCGGAGGGCGACACCGAGATCGTGCTGACCACCGAACTCGGGTACGCGCCGAGCTGGCTGGTCGCGTCGGCCGATGATGCCGCGGCCGAGTTCGTCGCGGCCGGCGGGCGGGTGGTGTCGGCGGCGTTCGACATCCCGGTCGGGCGGTGCGCGGTGGTGGAAGACGCCTTCGGCAACCGGCTCGTGCTGCTGGATCTTTCGAAGGGGCTGTACCGCACGGATGACAACGGTTCGGTGACGGGTGTCGGAGCGTCGCCGCCGACGGACCTCGCGGAGTACTAGCGTTCGGCGGGCAAGCGGTGCACGGCGAGGCTTCCGCCCCGGATGGCCCTTGTCTGCAACGCTGATACAGCAGGGAAAGGGGACATCGTGAGGCACCGACGCCAGCTGATGGCCGGAGCAGTCGTACTGGGTGTTGTTGTGCTCAGCGGATGCAGCGACGTGGCGGCCGACGAGCCGCTCTCGTCCGCTTCCCGCAGCACAACGACGAGTCCTGCGAGTACGCCGTCCGCGGACACGCCGTCGGCAACTCCCAGCGCGACGCCGACCGCGACCCCGAGCACCACGCCCAGCGCGCCCGCCACCTCCACCCCGAGCACCAAGCCGAGCGCGACGCCAAGCACCAAGCCGAGCGCGTCGCCAAGCACCAGGCCGAGCGCGACGCCGACGAAGAAGCCGTCCACCCCGACGCCGACCCCCAAGCCGCCGGTCAACCCGCCGGCGAAGGTGAACTACGCGCTCGAGGTGGAGAAGAAACTCGACAACTGGGGCTACCCCGTCGGCATCGTCGACGGCAAGGTCACGCTGCGGACCCGGCAGGCGTTGTGCGCGTGGCGCGAGACCGCCGGCCTGCCGGTCAGCCGCGGCCGGCTGACCACCGGCGACGTCCGGTCGGTGCTGCTGGCCAAGAAGCGCCCGGTGCCGACCAGGCCGTCCGGGATCTACGTCAACAAGACCTGTCAGATGCTCTACCAGGTCGTGAACAAGACCTACCGCCGGATCGTCTGGGTCTCCACCGGCACCCCGGAGCACGAGACGCCGAACCGCACCGGCAAGGTGTGGCGCAAGTGGGCCGGCCCGCACGAGAGCAGCCTGTACGACGACGCGTACATGTACGACTCGATCTACTTCCTGAAGGACCGCCCGGGCATCGCCCTGCACGGGTCGCGGGCCAACTCGCTGATCAAGACCTACCCGGCCTCGCACAGCTGCATCCGGGTGATGCGCCCGCAGATCCACCGGATCTTCAGGGAAACCAAGATCGGCACCAGGGTCTCGGTCTACGGCAAGTACTGATCCACCGCGACACGCGTCACTTGATTTTCGCGCACGGCCCTGCGGTTTCCGCTATAAATGGACGCATGCACGAGGAGCTGCTCGCGAAGGTCGTGTCCGAGTGGACCGCGACCAAGGTGCTGCCTGATCTCATCACGTTGCTCGGCACGGTGTGGCGCACCAACGTCGAGCGGCACGAGCCCGACCTCGGCGACGACGCGGTCACCCTCGGCATGGGCTCGGCGCGGAACTTCGCCAACCGCACGGTGCGCGACTTCGCCCTCCGGCAGGGAGTTCTCGCCGACCTGCAGAACAACTCGCTCCGCGTCGTGCACCAAGGGCGTACGTTGCGCGCATCCAAGCTTCCGGGCAAGTCGGCGCACGCCGATCCGCTCAGCATCGTCTGGGACACCTCGGCGGCCAAGCAGCACGGTCCCCTGGCGAACAGTCAGCAGATGACGCTCTTCACGCTGCCCGAGGAAGACCTGCTCGCGAACACGGCCGACCTGCAGCCGCACTACCTGCACCTCGCCTGGGCCGGCGACCCCGAAAGCGGCGACATCACCGTCTACCTCGGGTTTCCGCGGGACAACGCCGACGGCGGCTCCCCCTGGTTCGCCGTTCAACTCGTCCACCGGGACGAGATCGGCGGTCAGCTGCCGATCACCGTCGGCGCGCCCGACCCGTACGGCGATCGCTTCGACCAGCGGCCGATTCCCGAGGTTCCGGTGCGGCTGCGCGAGGTCGAGCCCCGGGAAGCCGATCTCGACCGTGGGTGATTCGTTCCTCGACGCCCGAGGACGCCGGTCCGCCGGCGTCGCGGTGCGGTTCGACCCGCTCCGGCTTGCCCTGGCGCGCCGCCTGCGGGGACTGCGGCGTACCGAGCTCGCCGCCCGGGTGGATGTGACGCCGGCCGCGATCAGCCAGTTCGAGCGGGGGCAGGCGCGTCCGACGGTTCCGTTGGTGGCCGCGATGTCGCTGGCCCTCGGCGTACCGGCGGAGTTCTTCACGCTGGACCGGCCGCTGCAACCGGGGTCGGCCTCGAGTCCGCACTTCCGCAGCCTGCGGACGACCAGCCAGCTCGAGCGAGACCGCGCGCTGGCATTCGCCGAGCTGGCGGCCGACGTACTGTCCGCGCTGGAACAGAAGGTCGAGCTTCCGCAGCCGCTGCTGCCTGACCTGCGGGCGCCGGAGTCGCCAAGTCTCGAGCAGATCGGGGAACTGGCTGCTCAGACGCGATCGTTCTTCGAGCTGGAGCCCGGCCCGGTTCCGCACGTTGTCCGTCTGCTGGAGACGGCCGGAGTGCTGGTGCTGCGGTTGCCGGAGGTTTCGGTGACCGTCGACGCGTTCTCGGCTCACCTGCCGACCCGGCCCGTTGTGCTGCTCAATCCGGCCAAGAACGACGCGGCCCGAGCCCGCTTCGATGCCGCGCACGAGCTCGCGCACCTGGTGATGCACTTCGACGCGGCGCCGGGCTCGAGCATCGTCGAGAAGGAGGCGCACTCGTTCGCGGCGGAGTTCCTGATGCCGCGCGAGCAGCTCATCGACGAGCTGCCGCGACGCCTCGACTGGCAGCAGCTGCATCTGCTCAAGCAGCGCTGGGGTGTCTCGCTGAAGGCTCTCGTCTACCGGGCGCACCACCTTGGTGTGTTGACCCCCAACGCCTACCGGCGGGGCATGCAGCAGCTGAAGGAATGGGCCTATCCCGAACCAGGGCCGCTGTCGACGGTCGAGGCGCCGTCACTGCTCCAGCTCAGCTCGGAGCTGCTGCTTGACGCGGGTATTGATCTGGAGCGGCTCGCTGACGAACTGCACCTTCCGACGGCTGTGCTGTCCGACGTACTGCAGGCCGGGAGCGACGTCCGGCCGCGGGTGGAGATCGGCTGAGGCTGTCGCCTTCTCCGCCTCAGCCGGCGAGGGGTGGGACGCGGGTCGGGGTGTGCTCGGCGATGAACGCCGCCAGGGTGAGCGCCGCGTGGTCGGCGAAGCGGGGGGCGGCGATCTGCAGGCCGATCGGGAGGCCGGTGGTGGTCCAGCCGCAGTTGACGGAGAGGGCGGGGTGGGCGGACATGTTGTACGGGACGGTGAAGGCGATGTGTTCGAAGGGCTTCAGGGGGTCGTTGGTCGGGTAGGCGAGCTCGGCCTGGAACGCGGAGATGGGGGCGACCGGCGAAATCAGGAAGTCGTAGTCGGCGAAGGCGGTGTCGACGGCGGTGGCCATCACCTGCATCTGCGAGTAGCCGTGGAAGACGTCGAAGGGGGTGAGGTCGGCGGCGGTGGACACCCAGCGGCGAATCTCGGGCAGGACCTTGGCGCGGCGGTCCTCGGGCAGTGCGGCGATGTCGAAGGCGGAGCGGGTGCGCCAGAAGCGGTCCAGGCCGTCGAGCATGGTGCGGTCGATGATCGGCGGGATCGGATCGATGGTGGCGCCGGCCGCTTCGAGGGCTGAGGCCGCGGCAGAGACTGCGGCGGCGATCTCGGAGTCGACGGGCAGGCCGAGGCCAGCGTCGAGGAGCAGGCCGATGCGGAGGTTGTCGATCACCAGCGTCGAGGTGGTTGAGGCGGGTAGCGGCGGCAGCGAGGTGGGGTCGCGGCGGTCGGGGCCGGACAGGACGTCCAGGGTCAGGGCTGCGTCGGCCGCAGTACGGGCAATGGGGCCGATCGCTCTGCCGGGGTACGGGGTGCCGACGGCCACTCGGCCGTGGGTGGGCTTGAGGCCGACGACGCCGCACCAGCCGGCGGGGAGGCGGATCGAACCGCCGATGTCGGTGCCGAGGTGGATCGGTCCGTACCCGGCTGCGGCGGCCGCGGCAGCGCCGGCACTCGAACCGCCCGCAGTCTTGGTGAGGTCCCAGGGGTTGCGGGTGAGGGGATGGAAGCTGGAGACGCCGGAAGACAGCATGCCGTACTCGGGCATGGTCGTCTTGGTGAAGATGACCGCTCCGGCGGCCCGGAGACGGGCTGCGGCGGGCGCGTCCTCGATGGCTGGGATCAGCTCCGTGGCGGCGGTGCCTTGGGGAACGGGCGTGCCGCGGGTGGCGATGTTCTCTTTGACGGTGACCGGTACGCCGTCGAGCGGGCCGGCCGGTTCGCCGCGCCGCCAGCGGGCCTCGGACCCGCCCGCTGCCTCGCGAGCCGCGGTCGGATCGAACGCATAGGTGGCAGCCAGCTTCGGCTCGAGCTCCTCGACCCGGGCGATCACGGCGTCGATGACCTCAACGGGAGAGAGCGCTTTCTCGCGGTAGTGCGCGATCAGCTCGACCGCGGTGAGGTCGGCGGGGTTCTCGGTCATGCGCGGCTCCAGCGGTTCGATGGTCCGGGCGGTCGGTCAGGGGGGCTCGGCGACGCGGTCAGTTCGGTGGGTCGAAGCGGCCGTCGATCGCGGTCCAGCCGCCGTCGACGGGCAGGACGGAGCCGGTGACGAACGTCGACGCGTCGGAGGCGAGGTAGACGACGGCGCCGGCGAGCTCGTCGGGCGTGGCCCAGCGAGCGAGCGCGCTCTTCGCGGCGTAGGCGGCGTACCAGTCGGGGTCGGCCTTGATCTGCTCGGTGAGCGGGGTCTCGACAACACCGGGGGCGATCGCGTTCACCCGGACGCCGCTGGGGCCGAACTCGGCGGCGGCGGTGCGCAGCAGCTGGACGAGACCGGCTTTGGTTGCCGCGTACACCGACTGTCCGGGCTCGACCGTCGTCGCCCGGATCGAGCTGAAGCCGATGATGCTGCCACGACCGCGTTCGGTCATCGGCCGGCCGAACGCGCGGATCAGGTCGAACGACGCCCGGAGGTTGAGCGCGACGACGCGGTCGAACTCGTCGCCGGAATAGTCGAGGATCCGCTTCCGTACGTTCGTGGCGGCGGTGAAGACCAGGACGTCGACGTCACCGAGCTCCTGGGCTGCCGCGGACACCGCGTCCGGGTCGAGCACGTTCAGCTCGTACGCCGTGAGCTTGCCGCTGGTCGGCTTACCGGCGGTGTGCCGATCCGTTGGCTGGGGGGTCAGCGCGGAGCCGGTGCTGCTTTCCGCTGCCTTGGGGGTCGGCGCGGAGCCGGTGCTGCTTTCCGCTGCCTTGGGGGTCGGCGCGGAGCCGGTGCTGCTTTCCGCTGGCTGGGTGGTGGTGGAGCTGCTGCCGAGTTCGGCTGTTTGCTGGGCGGCCGGGAGGTTCTGGTCGGCGCAGGTGACGTGGGCGCCTTGGGCTGCCAGGGCGAGGGCGGCTTCGCGGCCGATGCCGCTGCCGGCGCCGACGACCACGGCGTGCCGGCCGTCGAGGCGGAACAGGTGCGCGTAGTCGCGGGTCACAGGCACCTCTCAGAGGTTCGGGCGGATGATCGCCATCCGGGTGGTGGTGAGTTCCTCGATCGCGAAGCGGGGACCTTCCCGGCCGGTGCCGGAGTCCTTGACGCCGCCGTACGGCATCACGTCCGACCGGAAGCCCGGCACCTCGTTGATCACCACTCCCCCGACGTCGAGCTGGTCGATGGCGGCGAACGCGATGGCGAGCGAGGACGTGTAGACGCTGGCGTGCAGGCCGTAGCGGGTCTCGTTGACGGTTCGGAGCGCGGTCGCGAGATCCGGGACCGAGCGGATCGCGATCACGGGGCCGAAGATCTCCTCGTCCCAGGCACGCTGGCCGTGCGGGAGGTCGAGCAGCACGGTCGGGCCGACGATCGGGCGACCGTTGCTAGGAGCAACCTCCGTACGGTGGACCAGGGTGGCCCCGGCGGTGACGGCGTCGTCGATCCAGTCGTTCACCCGGGCGGTGGAGCGTTCGTCGATCAGCGCGGAAACCCGGGTTGCGGGATCTCGGGGATCGCCGACCACCACCGCGTCCAGGCGCGGAGTCAGCTCGGCGAGCAAGGCGGCGCGGACCGACTCGACCACGATGACGCGCTGGACACTGATGCAGGCCTGGCCGGATGCGTAGTACCCACCCCGTACGACGGCGTCGGCGGCCGCGGCCAGGTCGGCGTCCTCGGCGACGACGAGGGCGGAGTTGGAGCCGAGTTCGAGCAGGACCTTCGTGGGGGCGGCGTCGCGGGCGATCTGGTGACCGACGGCGGCCGAACCGGTGAAGGAGACGGCGCCGATCCGCCGATCCGTGGTGAGCGTGGAACCGACCTCCACTCCCCCGGTGACCAGCTGTACGGCGGACGCGGGGCCACCGGCGGCGATGAGCGCTTCGCGGACGAGGTGGACGAGCCAGAGCGTGGCGAACGGAGTCTGCGGAGCGGGCTTGACGATCACCGGGCAACCGGCCGCGAGAGCAGGAGCGAGCTTGTGCGCGGCGAGCAGCAGCGGATAGTTGAACCCGGTGATGCCGATGACGACGCCGATCGGCTTGCGGACCCAGAACCCGATCAGGCCGTCGCCGCTCGGGAGGAGATCGAGCGGAACGGTTTCGCCGTGCAGGCGGGCGACCTCCTCGGCGGCGGTCTGGAGGGTGAGCAGGGTGCGGTCGAGCTCGACGCGGCAGTCGACCAGGGGCTTGCCGGTTTCCAGGACGAGCAGGTCGATGAAGGCGTCGCGGTGGGCGGAGATCGCGGAGAGCGCTCCCTGGAGCGCGGACCTGCGGAGATGCGAGGGCAGGCGGCCTGTCTCGGAACGGACTGAGAGCGCGTTCTCGAGGGCTTGCTGAGCCAGGGGGATGTCGCCGACCGGGGCGTCGGCGACCACGGAGCCGTCGTACGGGAAGAGGACGGGGGCGGTGGTGGGAGTCTCCACCCAGGAGTCACCGATGGGCAGGCCGGAGGGGAACGAGAGGCTGCGCCGCGCGGTGTCCGGAGAGTCTGGGCTGACGCTGGACGAAGAACCTGGATGGGTGGAAGGGCTCGGGTCGGGCGGAGAGTCGGCGGCGGGTGGCGAGGTGCGGCCCGATGCGGCGTGGCTGGGGTCGGTGGGCGTCATGCTGGGGCTCCCTTCGGGGGGTCGGGAGTGGTGAGGAGGTCCGCGGTGGTGGCGCCGGCCAGCGCTTTGGGCAGCGTGGGGATGGCGGACACGAGGCGGCGGGTGTAGCGGTGGCGGGGCGCGGCGTACACCTCGCCGGTGGTGCCGGTCTCGACGATCTCGCCGGCGTGCATGACGGCGACGCGGTCGCAGACGTGCCGGACGACGGACAGATCGTGGGAAACGAAGACGAGGGTGAGGTTCAGTTCGTCGACCAGGTCGGAGATGAGGTTGAGGACCTGGGCTCGCACGGAGACGTCGAGAGCGCTCACTGGTTCGTCGGCGACGAGGATCTTCGGGTTCGGGGCCAGCGCTCGGGCGATGGAGATGCGCTGGCGCTGACCGCCGGAGAACTGGTGAGGGTAGCGGTCACCGGCGTCGGCGGACAGGCCGACGGCGTCGAGCAGTTCGCGGACGCGCTGGCCGGAGGCGGGGTGGCCTTGCACGACGAGCGGTTCGGCGATGATGTCGCGGACACGCATCCTGGGGTCGAGCGAACTCATCGGGTCCTGGAAGACGAGCTGCAGGTTCTCGCGGAGGAAGCGGAGACGGCGTTCGGGCAGACGGGTGATGTCGGTGCCGTCGACAACCACCTGGCCCGAGGTGGCGCGGTCGAGGGCGGCGATGATGCGGAGCAGGGTGGACTTGCCGCAGCCGGATTCGCCGACGATGCCGAAGCGCTCGCCGGGCCGGACCTCGAGGCTGACGCCGCGGAGCGCTCGGACGACTTCGGCGCGTTTCAGCAGGGAGGTGCGGGGGCGGGGGTAGTTGCGGACGAGGTCGGTGACCGTGATGAGTGGTTCGGTGCCGCCGTTGGGGCGGTGTGCGATGAACCGGTCGACGGGGGTTGGGCGGTGGAGGGCGCTCACGCCGGTGCGATCGGTGGAGTTGGGGTCAGGCATCGGGCGCTCCGGCGGGGTGGTGACAGGCGAAGCCTTGGGCGGAGGTGCCGGTCCAGGCAGGCGTGGTCGCGCAGATGTTGGTGGCATGGGTGCAGCGGGTGCGGAAGACGCAGCCGTCGGGGAACTGACCGGCGGGTGGAACGTTGCCGGGGATCGTGGGAAGGCGTGGACGGTCGCCGTCGACGACCGCGCTGCCGGCGAGCGGGCCGGAGTCGGCTGATTCCAGGTCGGACGCGGCCAGCAGACCTTGGGTGTAGCGGTGCCGAGGACGGGTGAACACCTCGGTCACCGGCCCGGACTCGACCACCCGGCCGCCGTACATGACGAGGACTCGTTGGCAGACGGTCGCGACGACGGCGAGGTCGTGGGTGATGAAGAGCAGGGCGGACTCGCGGGCGGCCACTCCGCGCAGAATCAGATCCAGCACCATGGCCTGGACTGTGACGTCCAACGCCGTGGTGGGCTCGTCGCAGATGAGGAGTGCGGGGTCGTTGGCCAGGGCGATGGCCAGGACGACGCGTTGGCGCTGGCCGCCGGAGAGTTGGTGCGGGTAGGCGCGATCGGTGCCCTGGAGTTGGACGCGTTCGAGCAGTTCGACGGCCGCCGTACGAGCTGCTCGGCGGTTGCGGTGGGTGCGGTGGATCAGCATGGCTTCGGCGATCTGGTCGGCGATGCGCATGGTGGGATTGAGGGCGGTCATCGGTTCCTGGAAGACCATGGCGAGGTGGCGGCCGCGGATGCGGGACATCCGGCGTTCGCGGGCGCCGATGAGATCGTGGTCGATGCCGGCGAGGCGGATGGAACCGGTGGCGGAGACGTCCTCGGGCAGCAGGCCGAGAATGCTCAGGGCGGTCAGGGACTTGCCCGAACCTGATTCGCCGATCAGTCCGACCCGCTCCCCTGGGCCGACGGTCAGGTCGACGTCGTTGACCAGGACTTGGGTACGCACTCCGACGGTCAGGCCGCGGACGGTCAAGACGTTGCGGTCGGCGGCGGTCGACGTTTCCTCAGTACTTGTGGCGTCGCCAGGAACCGCAGCGTCGCCAGGAGCCGCAGCGTCGCCAGGAGCCGCAGCGTCGCCAGGAGCCGCAGCGTCGCCAGGAGTCGCGGCGTCGTGAGGAGCCGTGGCGTCCGGCCGGGAGTCCGCGGGGGTGTCGTCGACGGCGGTCATCGGCGGTCCTCGAGCTTGGGGTCGAAGCGGTCTCGCAGGCCGTCGCCCAGCAGGTTGAAGCCGAGCACGGCCAGCGCGATCGCCAGGCCTGGGAACAGCGCCAGTCGCGGAGCGCTGAAGAGGAATTCCTGGCTTTCCTGCAGCATCCGGCCCCAGGACGGCGTCGGCGGTGGGGTGCCGTAGCCGAGGAAGGACAAGGCAGCCTCGGCCAGTACGGCGATTGCGAACGACACCGAGGCCTGAACGGTGATCAGGCTGACCACGTTCGGCAGGACGTGCCGGCCGGCGATCGGAAGTGGGCGGCGGCCGGCGGCGCGGGCGGCGAGCACGTACTCGGTGCGCATCACCTGCAGCGAGCCGCTTCGGATCACCCGCGCGAAGCTCGGCACCGTGGCGATGCCGATCGCGACCATCGCCGTCAGGGTGCTCGCTCCGAACACCGCGCCGAACATGATCGCCAGCAGCAGCGCGGGGAACGCGAGCAGCAGGTCGTTCGCCCGCATGATCAGCTCGCTGGACCAGCGCGGGCTCATCGCCGCCAGGATTCCGAGCGGTACGCCGATCAGGGCCGCGACCCCGACCGCGACCAGCCCGACGAACAGCGTGGTCCGCGACCCGACCATGAGCTGGCTGAGGATGTCCCGGCCGAACTTGTCGGTCCCGAGCCAGTGCTCCCACGACGGCTCGGCGAGCCGCCCCGCCGGGTCGACCAGCGTCGCGTCGTACGGGGTCCAGACGAAGGAGAGCAGCGCGACCAGCACGATCGAGGCGACGATCGCGCCGCCGACGAGCAGGCTCGGGTTCAAGCGGCGGCGTCTCATCGGCTCACCCGCAGGCGCGGATCGAGCGCGACGTACAGCAGGTCGACGAGGAAGTTGACCACCAGCACCGCGACCACCAGCACCATCACGACGTCCTGAACCATCAGCAGGTCACGGCTGGAGACGCCGTCCAGTAGCAGGCTGCCAAGGCCGGGGATGACGAAGACGCGCTCGACCACGACCGCACCAATCAGCAGAGTGGCGAGCTGCAGACCGAGGACCGTGACCACGGGCACTGCGGCGTTGCGCAGTCCGTGCCGCCACAGCGCCGGGAACGGTCGCAGTCCCTTGGCTCGCGCGGTTCGCAGATAGTCCTCGCGCAGTACGTCGAGCACCGCGCTGCGCACGTACCGGGTGAGCACAGCGCCCTGCACGAGCCCAAGCGACAACGCCGGAAGGGCCAGTTGCTTCATGAACATGACGGGGTCCTCCGCCGGTGGCGTCCAGCCGTTCGCCGGCAGCCAGCCGAGCTTCACCGCGAACACCATGATCAGCAGGATCCCGGCCAGGAACGCCGGGACCGCGACGCCGACCTGCGAGAGCGCCGAGAGCGCGAGCCCGGAGAGCTTGCGGTGCCGGGCCGCCATCACCGTGCCGGCCGGCGCCGCGACCAGCAGTGCGATCACCATCGCGGTGACGACCAGCCACGCGGTCACCTGGAACCGGTCGGCGATCTGCGGGCCGATCTCCGCCTTGGAGATGTAGGAGATGCCGAAGTCGCCCTGCAGCAGGCCGCCGAGCCAGTCGACGTACTGCGTGGTCAGCGGCCGGTCCAGCCCGAACTGACGGCGCAGCTCGGCGACCGCGTCCTCGGAGGCGTTGACGCCGAGCGCTACGCGGGCGGGATCGCCAGGAAGCACGGCCAGGAAGGCGAAGACCAGCACCGAGCTGACCGCCAGGCTGACCAAGAGCACGACGGTGCGCTCGACCAGGCGAAGGATCATCGCGACAACGTGGACAGGTCGAGCGACTCGGTGATCGCATTCTGCGGGAGGCCCTTGAGATCCTTGTCGGCGACCATCAGGTTCGGCAGCAGGAACAGCCAGTCCGCGGCAGCCTGGTCGGACAGCCGCTTGGCCGCCTTCTTCATCTCGGCGACCTGGGTGGCCTCGTCACCGGCGTCGGCCGCGGCGAGCGCCTGCTGCAGCGTCGGGTCGTCGTATCGGGTGTAGTACTTCGCGTTGAACACCGCGCCCAGATCGCGCGGCTCGACATGCGCGATGATCGACATGTCGTAGTCCGCGTTCTTCAGGACGGCGGTCAGCCAGGCGGCGGGGAATTCCAGCTGGTCGATCTGCACCTTCAGCCCGGCCTGCTCCAGCTGGCTCTTCACCACCTGGCCGCAGGAGGTTGCGTACGGCAACGTCGGCAGCCGGAGCCGCAGCGTCTTACCGGTTGCCCCCGCTGCCTGCAGCAACGACTTCGCCTTCGGCAGGTCGTACGGCGCGGCGCTGGTCAGGTCCTCGTACCAGGGGTCGGTGGGCGGCACCATGCTGCCGATCAGCTTGCCGCGGCCGGCCCAGCAGGTGTCGAGCAGCGCCTTGTGGTCGATCGCGGCCCGGATCGCCTGCCGTACCCGGATGTCCTTGAGCACGGGCCGGGAGTTGTTGAACGACAGCAGCACCTCGCCGTTCGTCGTGCCCTCGATCACCTGGTACTTGTCGTTGCTGGTGAACTGGCTGAGCGCCTCCGGCGCCTGGACGGTGCCGATCACGTTGATCGTGCCGGTGAGCAGCGCGTTGTTCAGCGCGGTCGGGTCCTTGAAGTACTTCAGCGTGACCTGGCCGAAGTGCGGCTTGGTTCCCCAGTAGTCGTCGTTGCGCTGCAGCACGATGGAGTCGCCGCGCTTCCACGAGCCGAACGTGTACGGACCGGTGCCGACCGGTTCGGTGGCGAGCTTGTCCACGCCGGTCTTGGAGAACATCGCGCCGATCCGGGTGGTCATCCGGAACAGCCAGTCGTTGCTCGGCTTCGCCAGCGTGACCTGCAACTGCGTCGGCGAGACCGCCTTCGCGGATTGGACGACGTCCATCGCGGCCTTCAGCGAGGTGGTCCAGCTGGTCTTGACCCGGTCGATGCTGAACACGGCGTCGTCGGCGGTGAAGGCCTGCCCGTTGCTGAACTTCGCGTTGTCGACCAGCGTGAACGTATACGTCTTGCGGTCCGGCGACAGGGTCCACGACTTCGCCAGGTCCGGCACGATCTTGCCGGACTCGTCCTGCTTGACCAGCCCGTTGTAGACGTTGCCGAGCAGTGCCTGCGGGATCGCGGCGCCGTCGGTGGTGGTGAAGTCGAGGCTGGCCGGCTCGGCGACCAGCCCGATCGCGAGCGACTGGGTAGCACCGGGCGAACCCGATCCCGAGGACGAGCCGGCGCCCGCCGAGCAGGCCGTCACGGCCAGCAACGCGGCCGACCCGAGCAGCGCGACCACGGGGCTGAGATACGACTTCACGCGAGAACTCCTGAGCTGGTCGGAGCAGGGGACGAGAACGTGGCTCCCAGTCTGCCGCCCGGCGAGCCGGAGCCCCGGAGGCACGCCCTCGATCGAAACCGGTTCCCTAGATTCGCCGGGTGGCCAGAAGGTGTCAAGCCGACTTCCGGCGCCCTGGTCTGCAGCGGGTGTGCCGCGGCTGACGTCTGGTGTCATGAGTGCACCGGAGTCTCATCACTGCTGCCGTGGACGGCGTCAGTCGTGGTCGGAGGCGTTACTCGGGCGAGGGGTTGTTGGGTGCTTCGGTGGATGGCGCGGCTGAGGCGGGCGACGAAGGTGGTTGGGTCGTCGAGGTCGGTCCAGGTTGCCCGGACGACCTGGTAGCCGAGGTCGCGGAGCTGATCCTCGCGCAACTTCTCCGCAACCAGTGCCTGACGGCTGTCGTACTTGCCGACGCCGTCGAACTCGATCACGACGTTCCACTCCCGCAGCAGGAGATCGACACGGGCGACGAAGGTCCCGGAGCGATCCACGATGACGGCCTGCGGCACGGCGGGTGGCAACCCCAGGTCGGCGAGCAGAACGCGCATCCGGGACTCGCCGACCGACTCGGACCTGCCGTCGCCGAAGGCGAGTGCGCGTTGAGCTGTGCGTACGCCTCGCTGCCGGCCGAAGCGCCGCAGCATCTCCCGTAGTTGATCGCGGTCGGCCAACCCGCCCCGCAGCGCGGCATCGACCACCGACACCGCTGTCGGGTAGGGCACAGAGCGGATCGCCTCGACGACGGCCCGCGGCGCCGACGTCACCTGAGTGTCGTCGATGGTGGCCACCTCCGTCACCGGTGGTTGAGCGGCGTGCTGGCACAGAGTCCGGCCGGATCGGCCCGGGCCCGCCCGCCTCGTGACGTGAACTCGGCTCAGATCGACCTCCGAGATCTGCAGTCCGTGCAGCAGCAGCGCGGATTGATGACTGACCACAGCTCGACCTCCCAGGCGATGGAAGTAGGCCTTCGCAGCGCGGACGTGCAGCCACGCCGCCCGTTCCCACGGAGGCAGCGACTCGTCCGCGCTGCCGACCTCGGCGTACGCTCCGCGTCGGACGCGCGTCCAGCGGCCGGCGCGGACCCGTTCGCTGATCTCGGCGTCGGAGTATCCCGCCGCGACGGCATCCGTCCGGTCGAACCATCCACCCCGTCTGGCCGCGATGGCCGCAAGTTGTCTGTTCACGCCCTTAATGTGCACCTGCTCCAGCCGCCGTCGGCCTGCCATCTACCACCTGTGGACAGGGCCGCTGGCGCGCCCGGTGACGGCTGGCGCGGTTGATGACCGCTGGCGCCGCGTACGACGTCAGCGGTCACCCGTCACGCCAGTCATCGCGCGAGGTGGCAGCCGTGGGGGCGGGGCGGGCGGGGCCGGCGGGGTGGGGGTGGGAGGGAGTGGGGGTGGGGAGGGGTTAGGTGGTGTGTTCTATGACGCGGACTCGGGGGACTTTGAGTTCGGTGCGGGCTCGGGCGGTCCAGTTGGAGCAGACGAAGCGCGCGGCTGTTTCCGGCCAGGCGACGACGACCACCTCTCGGCTCTTGGTGCTTGCGACGAGCTTGCGGAGCGCCAGCAGGACCTCGCCGTGGGTGATCGACACGGTGACCTGGCCGGGGTTGCGGCCGCGCAACCGGCGCGCGCTGTGCTCGATCACCGAGGCCAGGTCGAACCGCGGGTCCGCGAGCGCTGTCGCGGTCGTCGTCCGGCCCGGCGTACTGCGGCCGCTGGCGGTCCGGTCCGTCAGCATCGGGGCGGTCGCCGCCTGGGCAGTTGCCGTTTGCGCGGTCGCAGCTTGGGCGGATGCGGTTTCGGCGGTCCTGGTTCTGGCCGGCGAGGACGTCGACAGCCCGGCGACGTCCGCGAAACTGGACCCGAGCAGAGCCATCGGCCCGGCGAGTCCTTCGGTTGGATGGCTGGAGACGAGCAGGTGGTAGTCCACCACCTCGTCGTACCGTGCGTGCAGGGCGGCGACCCGTGCTGCGTCGCCCTCGCTCATCTCGCGTTCGATGAGCACCACCACGTTGTACGTCATGCGTGGCTCCCTTCGCCGACCCTTCCTTTGTACTCCGCTCGTTCGGTCCCGTCGCGGGTCAAGAGGTACTCGTCATCGGAATGTCAGCTTTGAAGGCTGCTGCGGTGGGAACGGCTGCGTTCTGTGCTGGTGGCGAGGCGCCAACTGTCGTCGGGGCGTCGTTGGAGCCCGCAACCGGTGGGTGGGAGCGGGCAGCGTTGTGAGCGACGCAGGAGCAAACGCTGTCGCCGGCATGGGGCCGACGGACCAGCCGGCGTCCACCTAGTGGGTCGTCAGGCGGGCTCGTAGGTCCGGCGTGAGAGGGGCCAGGAGAGCCGGCGCGGGGATGAGCTCGTGGACGGTGGCGTCGAGGAGTTGGGGGTGCAGCGCGTAGACCGTCGCGCCGGCGGGCGGAGTGAGGTTTTCGGGGGTGAGGACGGCGATGAAGTCGGCGCGCTGGGCGGCGTCGGTGTCCCAGACGCGGTCGGGTTCGCGGCGGGTGGTCAGGCGGTGGGCGAAGGTGGTGACGTCCTCGGCAGGGTCGCGGACGTAGCCGACGACGGAGCCGTCGGCGCATCGGACGACGACCTCGTCGGTGCGCGCGGCCGCGTGCCAGCAGGCGATCTCCCACAGGGAGACTCGGTCTCCGGCGCCGTGTACCTCTTCCATCGCGGCCGCGATGACCGCCAGTTGGCCGGCGTACCGGGACACGCTGTGGCCGTAGCCGGCTGCGCTGAGGTTGACGTCGTACCAGCGGAGTTCCTTCGTCTCCAGGTCGACGCCGAAGGGCAGCAGGATCTTCGCCGGGCCGGCGAGGTCGAACCGCTCCTCGACCGCCGCCGGGTCGAACAAGCCCGACGGTCGGCGCATCACCCCGGCGAAGCCTCGGTGCAGCCGGTCGAACGGCACGTTGTTGTAGCTGAAGACGACAGGCAGCAGGTACCGTCCGCCGATTCGGCGTACGGCGGTCAGGTCGAGGTCGACGAACTCGGTCGCGCCTAGTGGAGCAGGCGCCGCGGTGAGGTCGCCCGAGTGCACCAACGCGTCCTGGTCGAACCGGAGTCGGGTGTAGTCGCACAGGCCGATGAACTGCCACTCGGTGTCGTAGACAGCGACGGACAGGTCCAGGTCGACTCGTTGGCCGGGCTGCTGCATCCAGTGGAGGAAGAGCCGTAGCTCGTCGTCGACGGGGATGGGTTGAGCGCTGCCGCGGGTCATCCGGAGCAGGGTGGAGGAGGCAGCTCGCTCGGATCCGGGAGCGGCAAGGCGACCCAGCTCCTCGTCCAGGAAGGCGCGGCGGAGTGGGGGCAGACTGCTTGCTCGCCGCAACATCTCGGCGACGAGGACGCCGGAAAGGGCTGCGGCGAGTGGGGCTGGGAGTGGTTCGCGGTCATCGACGGTGGTCCAGATCCGGCTGGTGCCGCCGCGTGGGAAGAACAGGCGGAGGCCGCCCGGAGACGTGCGGACCTGGCCCAGCGCTGCCGTCAGCACCATCGGCGACACGTCCGAGACCGCAGTGCCGAGGGCTTCGACCAGTACGCCGTGCGCGTCGGCCGGCAGCGCCCGCGCCAGCTGCACCAGTCGCCGAACCAGCTCCCCCGGTCGTTGGCGCAACAGATCGAGCGCCACGCCCGGACGGTCCGCCGCGAAGGCCCCTTCTACCCGGCTTGCGAACGTCCGCATCACCAGGCGCACACCGGCCGGCCGAATGCCGACAGCGCCGTCGCGGGCGCCTGAGCCGACCGCATCGACCGCCTCCGAAGGCTCGAGGTGAATCAGCGGATGCCGGGCAGCCTGAGCGAGGATCGCTCGATGCGCGGGAGCCGTCGCGTCCAGCGTGGTGCGACGGATCAGGGCGAAGGCGAGCGCCGCGGTCGGGTAGCGGATGGCGTGCTCGAAGGGGTGCAGGTTTTCGGCGATCCGCTTCCAGGCGCGTTCGTGCCGGAGCAGGTCGTCGATGAGCGCCTCCAGCGGCATCCGGTCGAGCCGCGCCAGCACCGTACGGCGGATCGCGCGCGGCAGCGACTGCCGGCGTACGGGCGCTGTCCGCAGGCCGGGATCGGCCTTCATCAGGGCGTAGAGAAGGCGCAGTGCGTCGGTCGCGGTCTCAACCAGGTCGTCGACGAGCTCCGGGTACGCCGGAAGCAGGGTCGCCAGCACAACGGCCCGGGTTTCGCGGACCGGGATCGCAGCGGGCAACCACGACCGGTCGGCGTCGCGCAGGAGCACCGCCAGATCGGTGCGATCGACAACGGACAGGGGTGACCGCCGGGCAAGGAGCTCAGTTGCGGTGGTCCGCGCAGCGTCGTCCGGCCCGAGGCTCAGCAGCCGGAGGCGATCGGCGTCGGCGGGAGCCGGCACGTCGTCGTAGGCCGGCTCCAGGAACGGGTCGTCCGGATCGATCCGGCGCAGGCAGAGAGGGCACGCACTGAGGTCGGAGCCGTCCCAGCACGTCCGGCAAACCAGATGGGCGCAGGGTGATACCGCACGGACCGTGCCGACCTCGCCGCAGAGTACGCAGGGCTGCTCGGGCTCTTGCAGCAGGCGGGCGAAGACGCGGTTGACGTAGAAGGTCTCCGTGTTGCCGGGCACGCTCTCCGGGAAGCCGCGGAACAGGGGGACGTGTGAGGCGGAGGCGCCCGACTCCCGGTCGAGCAGCGCGAGCAGATCGCGGCCGAAGCCGGTCAGCGCGAGTGGGTTGAGGCCGGAGCAGTACCGGTAGAGCGGGACCGACATCAGGAAGCCGCGCTGGATCAGCTCGGCCTGCAGCGCACCCAATCCGGCCTGGGTGGTCAGCGGCCGCTTCAACCACTGCCACGCGGAGCGGCGTACGGGCGGGGTCAGGCGAACGGCGTCGACGAGCCGTCGGCGGCGCAGCAGCACCTCGGCGAGCGCGTCGGCCATCGGGCCTCCCGGGGTTGCGGGCGGGCGGGACACAAGCGCCAGGGGCGGAGAGCGAACGCGCTACCAGGCCTGGTGAAGGAGAAGGAAGCACGTCCAGGAGCCGCCCCTGGCACGAAGAACGCTACCGGTCGGCACCGACAGTTTCCTGTCGATCGGGAGGGGGCCGCGACGCTGGGGCAGTCACTCGACCCGGATCACGAACGCCCGGGGAGTCAGCTCCGGTACCAGGGTCGGGGCCGCCCCGCCCAGACCCCGGTACCAGAGGATTCCAGAGTAGACGTAGCACCCAAACCAGCCGCCACCGGGTGCCGAGTCGTTACCGATTCGCCGTACCACGTTCCTGGCCCGCCGCGGCTGCGAGCAACCTCACGCCGAAGGGTTACCCCTGAGCGTTACAGCGGGCAGGTGTGGCAGCACGGATTGTGGTTAAGGTCTCTGCATGGTCGGTGGGGTGGTCGAGCGTGCGCGCTGGCGGGATGTCTTCGGGCATTCCGAGTTCAGGGCGTTGTTCGTGGCCGGCATCCTCTCGGTGGCCGGCGACCAGCTCGCCCGCGTCGCCCTGTCGGTCCTGGTCTACGAGCGCACCGAGTCGGCGGGACTGACAGCTCTCACCTATGCCCTGACCTACGTGCCGGACCTGCTGTTCGGCCCGCTGCTGGCGGGATTCGCCGACCGGTACCCGCGCCGGACGGTGATGATCGTGACCGACCTGGCGCGAGCCGTCATCGTCGCGGCGATGGCGATCGAGGCGCTGCCGCTCTGGGTCGTGATCGGGCTGCTGCTGGCTCTGCAGGCCTTCGGCTCACCGTTCAACGCCGCGCGGGCCGCGACGCTGCCGGTGGTCCTGCCGGGCGACCACTATGTGCTGGGCAAGGCCGCCAACGACATGGTGGTCCAGTTCAGTCAGGTGCTCGGGTTCGGCACCGGCGGCGTGATCGTCGTGGCGGTGGGCGTCTCGGGCGGCCTGCTGCTCGACTCGGGGACGTTCCTGCTGTCGGCTTTGCTGATCGCGCTCGGCGTCCGTCGTCGCCCGGCCCCGACGGACGTGGACGAGGCCGGCGACGGGCCGAGGCGTAGCTACTTCCAGGACCTGGCCGCCGGCACCTCCCTCGTACTCCGTACGCCGAAGCTGCGCGCCCTGGTGGCGCTGGCAACGATCGCGGGCTTCTACGTGACCGTGGAGGGCCTCGCGGTGCCGTACGCCGACGACATCGGCCAGGGCAAGGAGGCAGCGGGCCTGCTGCTGGCCGCCAGTCCGGCCGGAGCCGTGCTGGGCATGTGGCTGATCACGCTGTGGCCGCCAGAGCGCCGGATGAAGCTCATCGGCCCCCTGGCGGTGTGCGCGTGCGTGCCGCTCGTGTTCTGCGCGTTGGAGCCGGGTCTGCTGCCCACCGTCGGGTTGTGGGCGCTCTCCGGCCTCGCGTCGGCGTACCACCTGCCGACCAGCGCGGCCTTCGTCCAGGCGGTGCCGGACCACCAGAGAGGTCAGGCCTTCGGGGTCGCGAGCACGGCGCTGAAGAGCAGCCAAGGGCTCGGCATCCTGCTCGCGGGCGCGCTGGCAGAGCCCCTCGGCGCTCCTCTCGCTCTGGCGGTGATGGGTGCTGCCGGTACTTTCGCGGCGGTCGCGGCGGGCGCTGCCTGGGCACGCGCACACCGGGCGTCGGCCGACCCCGCGAAATCACGATGAGGTAAATCTCGAATACCGGTCCGGAATCACCGGGTTTGAACGTAAGGGCACCGTAAAGATTTACCGACCGTCACCAGTCGTTGCCACCCTGTACGACATTTCCGGCGAACCAGTCGTTACCGCCGCCGACGAACCAGTCGTTACCACCGGTGAACCAGTCGTTACCGCCCTGGAACCAGTCGTTTCCGCCCGTGAACCAGTCGTTGCCACCGGCGAACCAGTCGTTGCCGTGACCCGTGCCGCGCGTCGTCTTAGCCATGTTTCTCGACCCTTTCGAAACAGATGATTGAGGATTACCCCCAGTCCCGGGGGTGACCTGACGTGAACAGACCGTTACGATGAACTCATAACCGCTCAGAGTGAACAGTGTGAGGCTCATGATGATTCTGATCGGTCGGAGCAGTTGGGTGCCACCCCGGCAATGGAAGCTCTGGTCGCTGCCGCCCGCGGCGTTGGGATATGTGATCGCGGTCGACCTGGTCGCGGTCCTGATCACCGTGCTCGCGGCCCGGTCGTCGCTGCTCGGCGGACCGATCAGCGACGCCGAGTGGACCGCCTTCGCGGTGCTCGCCGTCGCCTCGACGCTGCACCTCGAATCCGCGCGCGGCATCGAGCGGCGCCGGGAACTGGCCGCCAACACCTCCCCGCACACGAACCTCAAGTGCCTCTGGGTCTTCGCCAGCCTGCTGCTGCTGCCGCTGTCGCTGGTGATCCCGCTGGTCGTCCTGGCGTACGTGTACTCGTGGTTCCGGGTCTACGGCCGCAAGATCGCGCACCGCAAGGTCTTCTCCACCGCGACCTACATCCTCGCCAGCGCCGCGGCCGCGGCCGTCCTGCGCGCCGGTGGACTGGTGTCGGAGCCGCGGCTGCCCACCGACTTCTGGTCGCTGCTGGTCGTGCTGGCCGCCGGTGCGACCTGGTGGCTGGTCAACTACGCGCTGGTGATCGGCGCGATCCTGCTGTCCTCCCCGGATGCCACCGCCCGCGACGCGCTCGGTGAGCTGTCGCACCAGCTGGTCATCTGCGCGGGACTGGGCCTGGGTATCGCCATCGCCGCGGTCCAGTCGTCGTACCCGTGGGTGGTTCCGGTCCTGATGGTGACCGTGCTCGCGCTGCACCGCGACCTGCTGCTGCCGCAGTACCAGCGGGCGGCGGGCGTCGACGTGAAGACCGGGCTGGCCACACCGTCGTACTGGGCCAACGCCGTACCGGCCGAGCTGGCGCGGGCGGAGTCCCTGCGCAGCAGCGTCGGGCTGCTGATGCTCGACCTGGACAAGTTCAAGGAGATCAACGACACCTACGGGCACCCAGCCGGTGACCGGGCACTGAAGGCCGTCGGTGAGAGCGTGCGCGCCGAGGTGCGCCAGGGTGACCTGGTTGCTCGCGTTGGTGGCGACGAACTGGCCGTGCTGCTGCCCGGTGCGTCCGAGAGCGAGGTGCTCGAGATCGCCGAGCGCATCCGTGACCGTCTCAGCACGCTGGCCGTGTCCGTCGACACCGCCGCCAACCGCACTGCCGTCATCAGCGGCGTACCGGCCTCGTTCGGTGCGGCTGTCTACCCGGATGTCGCCGGCACGATGGACCAGCTGGTGCTGGCCGCCGACAACGCGCTGCTGACCGCGAAGCGCGGTGGACGTAACCAGATCGTCTCCGCACGGCCCAACCCGCCGCTGGACCGTGCCGACCACCAGGTCGGCGACCACTGATCCGTTGCCGCATGCACCGGTCAGAGTGATGTCGCCGGCCGTCGCGGTACGACGTACGCCGGTACCCGCCGGCCGGAAGCGGGTCCCGGCCGGTTCAGGCGTGGTCGCCGTCGAGGAGCTTGTGCAACTCCGCGACGGCCTTGGTGATGTCGTCGTAGTCCTGCTGGGCCGCCCGTGACTCGGCGCTGATCACTCCGCAGCGGTGCAGCCGGCGGAAGTCGCCGTACGGGAACTTGTGGCGGCCCTTGGTCTCTTCGCTCTTCTCGGTGTCGATCCCGAGGTACCACCGGCCGTAGTCGTCCCAGCCGTGCTTGTCCAGGTAGTCGTTCTCCTGGTCCGCGGTCGGGGCGTGCTCGCTCCAGTCGTCCCGCTCGTCGCGCTTGGTCTGGCCCTGCTTCACCAGGTGCTTGGCGTGCTCGAATGCTCGCTGGTTCAGTTTGACGGTCATCACGATCCTCCTCCGAACCCTTCGCTGACCACCCGGTGCCCGGAGGCACCGGGTGGCTAACCGACGGGGTCACTGGATCCGGATCAGCGCCTTGCCCACCAGTTGGCGGCCGGTCATCGCGCGGTGCGCGTCGGCCAGCTGATCGAGCGGGAACACCCGGTCGATCACCGGGGCCACGTCGCCGCGTGCTGCCCGGTCGAGGACCTGGGCGGTGGTGACGGTCGTCGAGGTGGTGTCGGCGCGGAGGTCCACGATGCCCTTGACGGTGATGCCACGCCGCTCAGCCTCCGCCTCGTCGTAGGGCGCGAACCCGCCACTCGCCGCTCCGTGCGCGGAGAACCAGCCGCCGTCGGCGACGATCTCGAACGCCGTTGCGCCGAGCGCTCCCCCGGCCCCCTCGAACACGACGTCGGGTCCGTGCCCGTCGGTTGCTTCCAGCACCTGCTTGTCCCAGCCCGGCTCGGCGTAGTCGACCACCACGTCGGCGCCCTGAGCCTTCACCAGGTCGAGCTTGGCGCGGCCGCGGGCGGCGCCGATGACCTGCGCGCCGGCCCGGTGAGCGAGCTGGACCAGCAAGACGCCCATCCCGCCGGCTGCCGCGGTCACCAGCACCTTGCGGCCGGCCAGGGCGGGGACGAGCTCCTCCAGCATGAGCGCGGTGATTCCGTCGCCCGCCACAGCGACGGCCGTCTCCAGCGCGAGCCCGGCGGGCAGTTCTTGCAGGTTTTCGGCCGGCGCGACAACCTGCTCGGCGTGGGCACCGAAGGATGCTGTCCGGCCGACGACGGTCTTGCCGATCCAGTCCGCACCGACTCCCTCGCCCACGGCACGCACGACGCCGCCGAAGGAGTTGCCGGGCACGTACGGCGGGGTGACGTCGAAGAAGCCGCCGTGCGCGCCCTCACGGATCGCGGTCTCGACGAAGATCAGATCGGTCAGCTCGACGTCGATCAGCGCCTCCCCTGCACCGGGCGCGGGGGCCGGCAGGTCCTGGATCTCGATGACCTCGGGGCCGCCGAAGCGGGTCACTACTGCTGCACGCATGGATTGTCGCTCCAAAGGTTGTCACTGTCGGCTTGCAGGAGCCAGGCTGCAACCTGAACTTGCGTTGAGGTCAAGCTCAGCGCGGTTTGTCGGCGCGGGCGCGTACGCTGCGGTGGGTGGTCGAGGTGGTCTTCCTTCCCGCCGACCCGCCGCGCGCGGGCCGGTTGGCGCTGTACGGCGAAGGCCCCGCGACCTCGCTGGGAGTGGACGGCCGGGTCGAGCTCGTTCAGCCGCGCGGCGAGCGGGTGCGGCGAGTGCTGGTCCCGGCGCGGCTGCTGAGCATCACGGAGGCGGTCGAGTACTTGACGCGCGCCGACGACGAGTACGGCGTGCCGCGGTCGCCCCAGGAGCAAGGCGCAGGGCAGTCGGTCAGCCGGCGAGCTTGGGTGGCGGCGGCGTGGGCCGGGCTCGGGCTGGTCGGGCGAGGGCGGGTCGTCCCGGAGGTGAGCCCGACCGGATTCGGGGCGTGGCGGGTGGCGCCGCTGGATCCGGGCGATCGCGGGTGGCTGAAGAAGCTGGCAGACGCGATGCCGCCGTACGGGCATGCGGTGGCGGTCGAGGGTTCCCGGCCGCTGCGGCTGGTCGTGCCGGAGGACCTCGTGCGGGCGTTCTGGGACGCGCTGGCCGACACCTTGGTGCGTACGCCGGCCGCTGGGGTCGCAGTACGAGCTGGTGCCGCGGCCTTCGCGGAGTTGGAGCCGACGAAGCCGACGGGGCCGACCGATTGGCTGAGTGAGACGGCGCGGGCTGAGGAGGCCGGGGCGCGCCTGGTGCTCCGCATCGAACCGCCGCCCGACGAGTTGACCCAGCACACGCAGGACGCGGAGCACACGCAGGGCGCGGCGCACCCGCGGACCGCGCCCGCTGCGGAGAGCGATGAGCGAGCGGACGCCGAGGGTCCCCCCGCCGAGTTCCGGGCTGTGCTGCAGCTGCGCAGTGGGGTGGATCCCAGCCTGCTGGTCGACGTCGCTGACGTGTGGAGTGCGCCGCCTGCTGTCCTGGCTGCGCTCGGCGAGCGAGCGGAGACCGATCTGCTGCTGGCGTTGCGGCGCGGAGCCAGGGTGTGGCCGCCGTTGGGCACTGCGCTGGCGGATGCGGCTCCGGCGGAGATCCCGGTGGATGACGCGGCGCTGGACGAGTTGGCGGCGGACAGTACGGCGCTGGACGGCGCGGGCATCGAGGTGTTGTGGCCCGCTGAGCTCTTCGCCGGTGAGCTGGCGATCCGCGGGTCCGTGCAGGCCACGCCGACACCGGGCGCGGTCACCGGGCCGGACTTCTCCCTGCACGACCTGCTGGCGTTCAAGTGGCGGCCGACGCTCGACGGGTCGGAGCTGACCGAGCAGGAGATCTCCGCGCTGGCTGAGGCGAAGCGGCCGATGATTCGGATGCGCGGACGCTGGGTCCGGATCGACCAGGACCTCGTGCGCAAGCTGCGGCGCGGCGGGACGCGCCGGCTGACCGGCTCCGAGGCGCTCGCCGCGGCACTGACCGGCAGCATCGAGGTGGATGGAGAGCTCGTCCCGTTCGACGCCGGCGGCTCCCTGCAGACCATGCTCGACCGGCTGCGGACCGCCGAGGACCCGGAGCCGTTCGTCGAGCCGGCCGGGTTGCGGGCCACCCTGCGCGACTACCAGCGACGCGGCGTCGCCTGGATGGCGCAGCTGGCCGAGCTCGGACTGGGCGGCTGCCTCGCCGACGACATGGGCCTGGGCAAGACCATCCAGGTGATCGCGCTGCACCTCCACCTCGCCGGTCGCCGCCGTGGGCCGACGCTGGTGGTTTGCCCGTCGACACTGCTCGGGACATGGGAGCGCGAGCTGGAGCGGTTCGCCCCCGAGGTCGCCGTCCGCCGGTACCACGGAGCCGGCCGGTCGCTGAGCGATCTGGGTGACGACGAGGTCGTGCTCACGACGTACGGCGTGGTTCGGCAGGACCACCGGGTGCTCGGCGAGATCCGCTGGGGCCTGGTGGTCGCGGACGAGGCGCAGCACGCGAAGAACCCGCTGTCCCGGACCGCGCGGGCCCTCCGGACGTTGCCAGGCGCAACGAGACTGGCGCTGACCGGTACGCCGGTGGAGAACCGGCTCTCCGAGCTCTGGTCGATCCTCGACTGGTCCGCGCCGGGGCTGCTCGGCACGCTCGACCGGTTCCGCCACGACATCGCCGTACCGGTCGAGCGGTACCACGACGACGAGGCGACCGCGCGGCTGGCGCGGGTCACCCGGCCGTTCCTGCTCCGCCGCCGCAAGACCGATCCGGGCATCGCGCCGGAGCTGCCGCGCAAGACCGAGCACGACGTCGTCGTACCGCTGACGGCCGAGCAGGCGACGCTCTACCAGGCGGTCGCGCGGGAGACGCTGGCCAAGATCGAGCAGGCGCAGGGGATCGAGCGGCGCGGGCTCGTACTGAGTCTGCTGACGCAGCTCAAGCAGGTCTGCAACCATCCGGCGCAGTTCCTGCACGAGCCGGGTCCGCTCCCCCGCCGGTCCGGGAAGCTGGCGGCGCTCGACGAGCTGCTCGACGTGATCCTGGCCGAAGGCGAGTCGGTGCTGATCTTCAGCCAGTACGTCGAGATGGGCCGGCTGATCGAAGCACATCTCGCGGCACGCCAGATCGGCGCACTGTTCCTGCACGGCGGGGTCGGAGTGCGCCGGCGACAGCAGATGGTGGAGCAGTTCCAGGCAGGTGAGTCCCAGGTGTTCCTGCTCTCGCTGAAGGCTGGTGGAGTCGGGCTGACGCTGACGAAGGCGACGCATGTCGTGCACTACGACCGCTGGTGGAACCCAGCGGTCGAGGACCAGGCAACGGACCGCGCGTACCGAATCGGGCAGGACCGGCCGGTGCAGGTGCACCGACTGGTGACCGAGCACACACTGGAGGATCGGATCGCGACAGTGATCGCCGCCAAGCGTGAGCTGGCCGACGCGGTGATCGGCTCCGGCGAGGCGTGGCTCAGCGAGCTGTCCGACACAGAGCTGACTGAGCTGGTCGAGCTGTCCACCACTCCACCGAAGTCAGGCGCCGCGAGCGCGTACAACCCTTCAGCTGTTGGGAAAACTCCCTGATGAGCCCGGACGATCGACCAGTGCCGGACGTCCCCGACCGTACGCCGTGGCGAGGGTGGCGGGGATCCGGAGAGAACGCGGGGTTGCCCGCGGCCAAGGGTGCCGGCAGCCGGCGGCCGTTCGGGGCGACCTGGTGGGGCAAGGCCTGGCTGGAGGCGTTGGAGCAGCGGGCGCGGCTGGACCCGAATCGGTTAGGACGCGGCCGATCGTACGCGCGGCGCGGCAGCGTGCTGGAGCTGACGGTGGACCCGGGGGTGGTCCGGGCGGAGGTGCAGGGCAGCCGCGTCACGCCGTACGGGGTGACGGTGAAGATCCGGGCGTTCTCGGACGCCGAGTGGGACGCCGTGCTCGACGTGGTGTCGGCGCAGATCGGGCGGGTGGCGGCGCTGCTGGACGGGGAGTTGCCGCCGGAACTGGTCGAGGACGTGCAGGCGGCGGGGTTGGAGCTGCTGCCGACGGCCGGTGAGGTGCGGACCGCCTGCAACTGCCCGGACTTCGCGGTGCCGTGCAAGCACTCGGCGGCGGTGTGCTACCTGATCGCGGACGAGCTGGACGAGGATCCGTTCGCGTTGATGTTGCTGCGTGGCCGGCGGAGGGACGAGTTGCTGGCGGCTCTGCGGTCCCGGCGGACGTCGGTGTCCGGGGAGCCGTTGAAGGTGCGGACGCGGCCGGTCGGCGTACTGGCTCGGCAGGCGTTTGCCGCTGAGCTGTCCGGCGAAGAAGCGGTGGGCCGTTCGCACGACGTGCCGGTGCCGCCTCGCCCGGGAGCTCAGGCTGGGGTGCCGGCGGCGGTGCTGGCGTTGGCGCCGCCGCGGGCGTCGGGGGTCGAAGGGCAGGACCTGGTGGCGTTGGCGACGGACGCGGCGCGACGGGCGTGGGAGCTGGCGGTCGGCGACGGGAACGGTGGGCTGCGGCTGACGTTCGAGCAGGATTTGGCGCGGCGGGCGGCGAGCATGCTGGGCACGTCGGCGTTGGCGGATCTGGCGCATCGAGCGGGGGTGTCGTCACGGCAGCTGACCAGTTGGGCGGTCGCCTGGCGGGAGGCCGGTGCGGCAGGGCTCGCGGTGGCGACCGAGACCTCCCCGGCAGCTGACGGCGTCGGCGAGGACCAGCCGGGTGCCACCGGCACGGTTTCCGCCGAGCAGATGGCTGAAGGGATCGCCGCCTTGAGCCAGCTCGCCGGCGGGCGGCGGGTGGTCGTCGACGGGAATCGGGTGTCGCTGGAGCGGCAGCAGCTGCGGTTGGGGCAGGACGGGCTCTGGTACCTGTTCACTGAGCACTTCGGCGACTGGACGCTCGCGGGACCGCCCGCGGCCGATCCCGCCGAGCTCCTGAACCGCTGACGCGACTCTACTTCCCCCGGCCGGCGACGAAGGCTCCGGCGATCCTGGCGACCAGGTCGTACGGGATGGGCTCCTGCAGCGGGAACTTCAGCGTGCCCTTGCCTGCGATGTACGGCGTGATCGCGGCGGCGAGATCCTCGTCGACCGGCGGGATCGGGTAGAGCGAGATGTGCTGCTTCCACCCGCTGAAGTACAGCAGCGGCTTGTCGTCCAGGGTGAGCGTGGGCATGTTGTAGCTGATCGTCTCCCCCGCACCCGGGACGGCGTCGTGCAGCACCTGCCGGACGTTCTCCAGCACCTCGCGGACCTCCGCGGGCTGCGTCGCCAGGTAGTCGTCGACGTTCGCGAACTCGCTCTCCGCCACCCCGTCATCGTCCTCCGCCGGCTGCGCGACGGCAATGCGCCGACGGTCAGCGCGGGGACAAGCCGGTGAGCCGCTGCAGGACCGGGACCAACTGGTCCGCGATCTTGGCGTGCCCGGAGACCGAAGGGTGCAGGCCGTCGGTGCAGTCGGCCTCGGTGATCCAGCCGTCGGTGGGCACGTAGTGGACAGCCGGGTCCTCCACGGCCTTCACCCCGGCCGCGATCTCGCCGGCGAACTTCCCGCTGAACGGGCTCAGGGCCACGATCGTGCTGCCGGGGTACGCCGCGCGCACGGTCCGCAGGTAGCCGGCGTACTGGTCGGCTGTCAGCGTCTCGTCGTTCACGCCGAGGTTCAGCACGACCAGGTCGGGGGCGGCGATGCGGAGCGCGCGTGAGCCGGCGAAGTTCCAGCCGAAGGAATCGGTCCCCGCCGGCACCTCGCCGTTGCCGGTGCGCAGTACGCCCTGACGGCCGAAGCCCACCTGGTACGCCGTGGCGCCGAACGCGCGGGCGGTCAGGTACGCGAACGACTTCGCCCCGTCGGCACCGGCCGACTCCGGGTCTGCGCTCAGCGCGCGGACGCCCTGGGTGATCGAGTCGCCGTAGAACTCGAACCGCGGACCGCCTGGCTGAGCCCCCAGCCGCAGCCGGGTGGTCGCGTCGAGCACCAGCCCGGCGAAGATCACCGCGCAGGCGAACGGCGGGTTCCAGCGGTTGACGAACTCGTTGACGTCCTTCACGACGAGGTCGACCGTGTGCCGGCCGTCGGGAACCGTCAGCTCGAGCACCGGCTGCTCGATCAGGTGCAGCGTCGGCTCGGCCTGGTCGACGGACACCCAGAGCTGCGGGGCGACGGTCAGGCCGTCGGTGTCGAACAGCAACTGGACGCCGGTCCCGCTGAAGCCGAACGACAGCCGGGAGCCGGAGTTCACCGTGATCGCGAGCCCGGGCTCGTGCCCCCACTGCCCTTCCAGCAGGATCCGCGGATCCCCCGGTGCGACCACCTCGCCTGGCACGAACGCCACGTTGACTCCCTCCGCCTCGACCGTCGCCCCATTCTGGCCGCCCGTGCGCGGCCTGCCGACGGCACCCCGGTCGCCCACCACTCAGCAACCTCTCGGCACGCACACCGTCGCGAGCGTGAACCGGCTGTGTCGGTCCACGCTCGCGAGCGCTTGATGAGTGGTGCAGCTTCAGAAGCCGGAGTTGCCCGGGCCCCGGTGGAGGGTGAAGCCGGTGGTGTTGTTGAGACCACCGGCTGCGGCACCGGCCACCGTCACGTAGTTGAACGTGCCCGAGCCGGGACTCAGGATCTCGATGCCGTACGTGCCGGCGCCACTCACCTTGACCCGGTCGAAGGTGATGTTGGTGATCGGCCGCTGCCAGGTCAGCAGGATGCCCTGGTACGTGCTGTCCACGATGTCGACGTCCTTGATCAGCACCGGCGCGCTGATGTCACGGGACTCCGCGTAGATCCACAGCGCCCCCTGGCTGCTGTTCCAGTCCGTGTTGAACCCGCCCGCTCGTGTGATCGTGTTGCGCTGCACCACCGTCGTCCCCGCGAACGGCTGGGCCCCGTGCCAGGTCGAGACGGTGATACCCGACGCGGTGTAGACGGTGTCGGAGAACAGGTTGTCCTCGATCCGGTTGCCGTTACCGCCGTAGATGCCGGCCGTGTTGGCCAGCGCGGGCAGTGTCGCCGTGTTGAAGGTGAACGCGCAGTTGGTGACCGAGGCCGAGTACGACCACATCGCCAGCGCGTCGTCGCCGGTGTTGCGCAGCACGCTCTGGTCGACCCGGGAGCTGCTGACCGTGTCGTTCAGGTTCACACCGTCGGCGAAGGTGTTGCGGATCCGGACACCGGCCACGTACAGCCCGTTCGCGTTGTTCACCCAGAGCCCGACCTTGGCGTGCTCGACCCAGACGTTGTGGATCAGCGAGCCGGTCCCGAAGTCGCCCTGCATCGCCGCGTGCGTGGTGACGACGCCGTCGGGATCGCGGTGGCGCACGTCCCCGGCGAAGGTGAAGTCGGCCAACTGGATGGCACTGCCGGTTCCGAGGAAGCCGCCGAGCCCGTTGTTACCGCGGATCGTGGTGTGCCACATCCCGGCGCCGCGGACGGCGACGTTGTCGACGTTCAGCCGGTTGGTCAGGTCGAAGGTGCCGGCCGGGACCCACAGCGGCTTGCCCTGCGCCTTCGCCGCGCTGATCGCCGTGCCGAAGGCGGCCGTGTCGTCGCCCGAACCCGGCACCGCGCCGTACGCCGTGACGTCGAGCGCGCCGGCCGGAGCAGTCAGCGCCGGGGCGACGACCTCGGTGTCGATCAGGTCGACCGTGATCGGTGTGCCGGTGTCGTTCTGCAGCCTCAGCACGGTGCCCGCCGGGTAGTTCGGCAGCGTGGTCCGGACCTCGTCGTAGAACCGGTGCCCGTTGCCCAGCGCCGGGTCGTTCGGGAACGGGTAGTTGCCGTACACCCAGCTGTACGCCGAGGTCAGCGTGACATCCTTGACCTTCGCCCCGCCGACGTAGATGCCGAGCGGGGCGGTGATCCCGGTGCCGGCCGCGTTGTCCGGGATCGAGTACCGCACGACCAGGGAGTTGGTGGGCTGGGTCAGCGTGAACTGCGCGTACTTGCCGGCGTTGTCGAGCCGGACGGCCCGCCGCCCGGACGACTCCGACGGGATGGTCCGGTACGTGCGGTCCGGGCCGAGCACGGTCCCATTCGTGCTGCTGTTCTCCGCCTCGTACTCGGTGTACGCGACTGTTGCTCCCCGCGTCGCGAGCGCGGCCGACCCCGTCACCGTCAGGTCGTCGAGCGAGACGTTGCCGCTGTCACCCGAGTCGTACTGGTAGCCGATCAGATTGAGTCCGGCCCGCAACGGCAGCGCCTGCTGGACCGTCGACCAACCACTGGCCGCCGGCAACGACACCTGGCCCACCCGGACGCCGTTGGCGTAGACGCTGAGGGTCTTGGTGCTGCCCGTCGGATTGCTGTAGCGCAACGTCGTGGCCGCGTTGCCGGCGGCGTTCAGCTTGACGGTGCGGATCACCCGGCTGCCGACAGTGGTGAACCCGGTGACATACCCACTGCCGGCGAACCCGCTGATCGACGTACCGACGCTCGCGCCACCGGACAGGAAGCCACCTTCCAGACCTGCGCCGTCGGCCGGCGGTACATCGGTGGGCGGGGTGACGGTCAGGTTGTCGAGATTCACGTTGCCCGAGTCGGACGCGTCGAACCTGTACGCGATGGTGTTGGCTCCGGCGATCAGCGGGACGGACTCCGCCGACGTACCCCAGCTCGCCCAGCCGGAGGTCGGCGGCAGGCTGATCTGCCGGAGCTTGGTGCCTCGGACGTAGAGCGACAACGTCATCGCGACGCCGGTCCCGTTGGCGTAGCGCAGTGTCGCGGTGCCGGAGCCGGACTTGGCCGAGTTGACCGAGAACGTCGTTGCGGCGTTGCCCTTGTTCCCGTCGGTGTAGCCGCCGACGAAGCCCGTCCCCGTGTAGCCCGCGTGCCCGGTGGACACCGTGGCGCCGCCGGACAGCACGGCGTTCTCGGCTTCCTGGGTGCCCTCCGCGGCGGCAGGCGCGTCCGTCACGATCAGCTTGTCGAGGTTGACGTTGCCCGAGTCGGACGCGTCGAAACGGTACGCGATGGACTTCGCACCGGCGGTCAGCGAGAGCGTCGTACTGACCTCTCCCCAACCGGCCCAGCCCGACGTCGCGGGCAGAGTGACCTGTTGCACCTTGGCACCGCCGACGTACAGGGACAGGGTCTTGGCGGAGCCGGTGCCGTTCGCGTAGCGCAGCGCCAGGCGATAGCTTCCGGTGGATGGCGGAGCCACCGTCGCTGTGACCGCGGCAGTTCCCTTGTTCGGGTCGGTGAAGCCGCCGACGTACGCGCTTCCCGAGTACCCGGAGTGCTCGGTCTGGGCGACCGCTCCCCCGGCGAGAACGGCGTTCTCCGCCTCGACCGTGATGGAGTAGGCGGCGTGAGCGGCGGGGACGGTGGTGCCGGTCAGGGTCAGGGCCGCGACGACAAGCGCGGCAAGGCTTCGGAATCTGGGCATGGGTGAGCCCTTCTGTGCAGCGGGTTGGGCGGATTCACCCCTTGACCGCACCACCCAGCGCCCCGGACTTCAGGAAGAGGCGCTGGAACACCAGGAACAGTGCGACCGGGATGACAGTGGAGATCGCGAGCGCGGCGAGAAACACGTCGAGCTCGACGAAACGTTGCAACGCGGGCAGCCGCACCGACAGCGGCTGCAGATCGGGATCGGGCAGCACCAGCAACGGCCAGAGAAAGTCCTTCCAGGCGGCGATCACGGCGAACACCGAGACCACTCCGAGAATCGGCCGCGACATCGGCAGCACCACCGACCAGAACAGCCGGAACGGCCCCGCGCCGTCGACCGTGGCGGCCTCGAACACCTCCCGCGGCAGGTTCGCGAAGAACCGCTGGACCAGCAGGATGTTGAACGCGTTGGCCCCGGCCGGCAGCCAGACCGCCCAGAACGAGTTGGTCAGTGAAGCCTTGAGCAACGGTGGGTCGACCACCGTCAGGTACAGCGGGACGAGCAGCACCACCGACGGCACGAACAGCGTCGCCAGCACCACCCCGGTCAGCACCTTGCCGTACCGCGGCCGCAGGACGGCGAGGGCGAAACCGGCCGTCGTTGCCACCAGCAACTGGACCAGCCAGGACCCGGCCGCGAGCACGACGGTGTTGAAGAAGTACTTGTCGATCTCCACCCGGGTCCACGCGGTCGACAGGTTGGCCCAGTCGACCCCGTTCGGGAAGATCTCGAGCGGAGCCCGCAGCGTGTCCTGAGTCGGCGTGATCGCCGCCTTGGCGAGCCACAGCATCGGTCCCAGCCCCGCCAGGAACAGCAGGACCAGCAGCACGCCGTGCACCCCGTACGCCGTACGACGGATGCCCGGGCGGCGCCAGTCGGAACCGGACAGGATGCCCCTGCTCATGAGGTGCTCCAGGAGCGGGTCAGCCGGAAGTAGAGCGCGGACAGCAGCCCGAGTACGACCGCCAGCATGATGCTCAGCGCGGTCGCCGAGCCGTAGGCGCCGCCAAGGCTGTTCGCGAACGCGTAGTTGTAGATCAGCAGCAGGATCGTGGTCGTCGAGTTGGCCGGACCGCCGCCGGTGAACAGGAACGGCTCCAGGAACACCTGCGCGGTCCCGACGATCTGCAGGATGAAGGTGATCAGCAGGATGCCGCGCAGCTGCGGCAGCGTGACGTGCCAGATCTTGCGCCAGATCGACGCCCGGTCGATCTCCGCCGCCTCGTACAGGTCGGTGGAGACGCCGGTCAGCGCGGCCAGGTAGATGATCACCGTGCCACCCGCGGCGGCCCAGGTCGCCTCCAGCACCAGCGCGGGCATCGCCGTACCGGAGTCCTGCAGCCAGGCGACGGGGCCGATGCCGACCCAACCGAGCATGGTGTTGAACACTCCGGTCGGCGACGCGTCGTAGAAGAACTTCCACAGCAGCACCGCGACCACCGGCGGGATCACCACCGGCAGGTACGCCAGCGCGCTGTACAGCCCCTTGAACCGGCGCACCTCGCTCATCAGCACCGCTGCCAGCAGCGGGACGGGATAGCCGAACAGCAACGCCAGCGCTGCGAAGTACAGGGTGTTCTTGACCGCGGTCCACAGCAGCGGGTCGGCCAGCACGTCGCGGAAGTTCTGCAGCCCGACGAACGTCGCCGGAGTGACCAGATTGGTCTCCTGGAAGCTCATCAACACCGCCCGGCCGATCGGGAACCAGGAGAAGATCCCGAACACCACCAGCAGCGGCAGCAGGAACACCAGAGTGCTCAGCCCGCCGCCCCGGACCCAGCTCAGGGGGGTCCGGCGGCGGCCGGCCTCGGTCCGGCGAATCACCAGGGGCGCCGGACGGATCTCTGCGGCCATCGGTCAGTTCCGGTCCAGCAGGGCCTGCGCCTCTGCGTCGGCCTTCTTCAGCAGGTCGGCGATGTCGGCGTCCTTCTGGGTCAGCACCGACTGCACGACCGGGTCGAGGATCTTGTACACCTCCTGGGTCGACCGGGACGGCTCTGTCACCAGCGGCTGGTCGAACATCTTGTCCGTGTACGGCGTCATCTGCGCCAGCGGCACGTTGACGTACTGCGCGACCCACTTCAGCGACTTGTCGTAGGTCGCCTTGTCGAACACCGGCAGCTGCGGCACCCCGACCGGCTGCTTCGACGCAGCGATCGTCTTCGCGTCCAGTACGGCGGACTGCTGGTCAACCAGCTTCTTCAAGTAGTAGAAGTCGATCCACTTCACCGCGGCCGCCTTCACCGGCTCACTGGCCTTCGCACTCACCGTCGCCAGCGTGCCGCCGCCCAGCACACCGGCGTCCGGGCTGTCCTTGAGCGGTACGACCGTGACGCCGTAGTCGGCCGGCTTGAGCGCGTTCTGGGTGACCAGCGAGCCGTAGTTGCCGCCGCCGGAGACGTACATGCCGATCTGGCCGGCCGCGAACGCCTGGTTGATGCTGCCCCAGTCGTAGAGGAAGTTCGACCCCATGCTGTTGTCATCCCAGCGCATCGACTTCAACAGTCGGAGGACCTCGGTCATCTGCGGGGTGTCGAGCTCGGCCGTCGCCTTGTCACCGTCGAGCTTCTCCGCCCGGCCACCGAAGGCGTAGTCCAGCGTGGTGAGGATCCAGCCGCCGGTGTTGTCGGCGGTCAGCTGGGCGTAGCCGGCCTTACCGGTCGTGTCGGCGATCTGCTTCGCCGCGCTGCGCAGTTCGTCCCAGGTCGCCGGCGGCTTGTCCGGGTCGAGTCCGGCCTGCTTGAACAGAGTGCGGTTGTAGTGCAGCGCCTGGCCGTAGGCAGCGATCGGGACCGCCCACATCTTGCCGTCGTCGGCCTGCCCCGCCTTGGTGACGGTGGCGCTGAACTTGCCGGCGTACGGGAGGGCGCTGACCAGACCGCTGATGTCGGCGATCTGCTTGCGCTCGATCAGGCCGCGGCCGTCCGTGAACGGCACGGTGAACACATCGGGCAGCGTGTTGCCGGCCAGCTGGGCGGTGAACGTGGTCGCCGTCCAGTTGTACTCCTGCGGCACCACGTCGATGTCCGGGTTGGCCTTCTCGAACTGCGCGACCCGCTCGTCGAAGGCCGCGACCGCGCCCTTGTCCAGCCCGGGGTCACGAGCGACCTTCAGGGTCACCGGACCGCTGTCGGCCGTCTGGTCGGTGTCGTCTGCCCCGGAGCACGCGGTGAGGGCGGCGAGCAGCCCCGTCAGCGCCAGCGAGGTGATCAGCTTCTTCATGGGTCAAACTCCTGAGTGGATCGGCCGGAGCCAGGCAGCGGCGTCGGTGGACAGCTCACCCGCGTCGAGCGGCACGCTGGCGAGCAGGACTTCGTACTGCGGGGGCAGCGGCACGGACGCCGCTCCGAGGTTCACCAGGCAGAGCACGTCGCCGCGGGTGAACGCGATCAGGTCGCCGGTGTCGAGCTCGTGCCAGCCGAACGACTCCGCGAAGGACCGGCGCAGCCGCAGGGCGCTCCGGTAGAGGGTGAGCATCGAGTCCGGGTCGTTATCCTGCGCCTCCACCGACCTGGTCGCCCAGTCCGCCGGCTGCGGCAGCCACGGACCGAAGCCCTGACTGTTGAAGCCGAAGCTCGCGCCGGTGGTTGTCCACGGCAACGGCACCCGGCACCCGTCACGCCCCGGGTCGTGGCCGTCGGACCGATGGAAGATCGGGTCCTGCAGCGCGGTCAGCGGCAGGTCCTCGACCTCGGGCAGCCCAAGCTCGTCCCCCTGATAGACGTAGAGCGATCCCGGCAGCGCTGCCGTCAGCAACGCCGCCGCTCGCGCCCGCCGGGTACCCAGCCCCAGATCCGTCGGTACGCCGAACCGCTTGGTGGCGAAGGAGAACGAACTGTCCTCGCGCCCGTACCGGGTGACCGGGCGCGTGACGTCGTGGTTGGACAGGACCCAGGTGGCCGGGGCCTCGACCGGCGCGTGCGCGGCGAGCGTGCTGACGATCGAGTCGCGCAGCTCCGCGGCGTGCCACGGCCGGGCCATCAGCTCGAAGTTGAACGCGGTGTGGATCTCGTCGGGGCGCAGGTAACGGGCGAACCGCTCGGCGTCAGCGAGCCAGATCTCACCGACCAGCACCCGCGGCGGGTGGTAGGAGTCGGCGACCGCCCGCCAGGCCCGGTAGATGTCGTGCACGCCGTCACGGTCGACGTACGGGTGCTGCTCGGTCTCCCCGAGCTGCGGCAACGACGGGTCCTTCACCGGCATGGTGGCCGAGTCGATCCGGATCCCGGCGACGCCACGGTCGAACCAGAACCGCAGGACCTGCTCGTGCTCACGGCGTACGTCGGGGTGGTTCCAGTTCAGGTCGGGTTGCTCGGGGGTGAACAGGTGCAGGTACCACTCCCCCGGCGTACCGTCCGGGTTCTTGGTCCTGGTCCAGGTGTCGCCGGAGAAGCTGGAGACCCAGTTCGTCGGCACTTCCTCACCGCCGCGGAACCAGAACCGCTCCCGCTCCGGCGCACCCGGCTCGGCGGCCAGCGCGGCCCGGAACCAGGCGTGCTCGCTGGAGACGTGGTTCGGGACGATGTCGATGATCGTGCGGATGCCCAGGGTGGCGGCCTCCGCGATCAACTGCTCGGCCTGCTCGACCGTGCCGAACGCCGGGTCGATCACCCGGTAGTCGGCCACGTCGTACCCGCCGTCGGCCAGCGGCGAGAGGTACCACGGCGTGAACCAGAGCGCGTCGACGCCCAGGCTGCGCAGGTACGGCAGCCGGGACCGGACGCCGGCCAGATCACCGGTCCCGTCGCCGTTCCCGTCGGCGAAGCTGCGCGGGTAGATCTGGTAGATCACCGCGGTCCGCCACCACGACTCGTCGCTCACACTCGGCTCCGCTCGCCTTGATTTATGGTAGGTTTAGCGCTCCACCTTGCAGGGACCGTACGGTCGCCGACGGGAGGCTGTCAACACCGCGAGGCGATATCGTGGCGGGGCGAAGGGAGAACTGGTGCGGGTCACGCTGAAGGACATCGCCGACGAGGCCGGGGTCAGCATGATGACGGTGTCGAACGTGGTGAACGGCAAGCGGGCGCGGGTCTCCCCGGAGACGATCGAGCGGATCCAGCGCATCGTCGCCGAGCGCGGCTACGTGCCGAGCGCGTCGGCGCGCAGCCTGGCGGCGAAGTCGTCGAAGCTGATCGGCCTGCTGGTGCCGGCCGCCGACGAGGACAGCCTGATGATCAGCCCGCACAACGTCGCGATCGTCGGCCTGATCGAGCGCGAGCTGCGCAAGGGCGGCTACCACCTGCTGCTGCGCGGGATCTCCCAGCCGGCCGAGGTGGCCGAGGCGCTGCAGTCGTGGAGCCTGGACGGCGCGGTCCTGCTCGGCTTCCTCGACGAGGAGATCGACCGGCTGACCGCGAGGACCGTCGGCAAGGTGTCGCTGCTGGCGATCGACAGCTACTCGGCGAACCCGCTGACCACCGGTGTACGGTCCGACGACCACACCGGCGCCCTGCTCGCTGCCCGGCACCTGCTGGCCCTCGGGCACCGCGAGATCGTGTTCGCGGGACCGGCCTTCTCCGATGTCGGCGTGGTGCACCAGCGCTACCAGGGCTTCCGCGCCGCGTACGCCGAGGCGGGACTGACCTGGATCGAGCGGATCGTCACCGTCGAGACGACCACGCACGGCAGCGGCCGCGACCTCGGTCTGAGGCTGATGCAGTCCCACCCGGAGGCGACCGCCGTCTTCGCCACGGCCGACATCCTGGCGATCGGCATCATGGAAGGGCTCGCCGAGGCGGGCTGCTCGGTGCCCGGCGACGTGTCCGTGCTCGGCTTCGACGATCTCGACCTGAGCCGTTACGTCACACCGAAGCTGACCACGATCGCGCAGGACATCCCGCAGAAGGCGGCGATCGCGGTCCGGTTGCTGCTGGCCGCCGTCGAGCGCCGCGAGCATCCCGCCGACCCGATCACCCTGGGCGTCCGCCTCATCACCCGCGACTCGACCGCCGCGCCGCGCTGACCCTGCTGCCGATCGCGCCGGTCCCTGGGCGCAGTCGTGTCCCGAGGGTTCCTGGGCGGCCGGGGATGTCCACAGGTCGCGCTCCCTCGGTTTTTCGTCGGTCGGCGGCGGTCGCTAGAGTCCTGGGTCTGGTCGCCGATCGCGGTTCCCGGCCGGCGGCCCACGGGAGGAGGATCGATGGACGCCACGTTGCTGGACGCCGAGGCGGAAGCCGCGGTACTGCGGGTCTACCGGCAGGTGTTCGCCGTGCTCGCCCGCGAGGCCGGGGCGATGATCGTCGACCCCGAGCTGCTCGACGTCGACCAGGCGATCCTGGACGCGTTCGCCGAGGCAGGCAGCGACGGCATGACCGTCGAGCAGGCGACGCTGGCCTGCCGGTCCTTCCCGCACGACGTGGTGGTGCGCCGGTTCGAGGTGCTGCGGCAGTACGGCGCCATCACCAAACTCGTCGACCGGCCGAACGAGCTGCGCCACCGGGCGGCGTTCGCGCCGTACGTGATGCTGATGTTCCTGCGCCGGATGTCGGTGCAGGGCGGTCAGGGCGAGCTGCACCAGCTGCTCACCCTCGAGGCGCACAGCGTGAGCGACCCGCGCGCCACCGAGCAGGAAGGGCAGGCGTCGGTCGAGCGGCTGACCAAGGTGTTCCGGCTGCTCGGCAACGAGCTGGCCATCCTGGTCTCCACCAGCACGACCGCGCAGCTCCGGGAGAACGCGCAGCTCGCCTGGGGCAACGAGCGGCTGATCGAACAGGCCGAGAAGGTGCACCGGATCGTGCTCGAGCGCTGGCCCGGCCTGCACCGGGTCTGCACCCAGCTGCGGATGGCGCTGGCGGCGTACGCCGACGCTGTGCAACTGGCCGCGGGCCGGCTGGTGGAGCGCGCCGGGACGACCCGGGCGCTGGGACTGCTGCCGATCGAGACCTGGCTGACGTTCACCCGGACCAGTGACACGGAGACGCTGGCCGGCGTACTGGATGGGCTGCTCTTCGACGCCGCGGCGCCGGACTTCTCCCCCGAAACGATGCTGGAGGCGGTCGAGACCGGCCGCCGTACCGGTACCGCGCGGATGGCGCCGCCGCGCCCGTCGGCGGAGGTCGAGGCGCCCGAGTCCGCCGCCGCGACCGACCGGGAGGATCTGCGCGCGGAGGCGGAGCGCATCCTGGCCGGGCGGGACAGCGTCGACATCGGCGACGTGGTCGACAACGCCGGCGACTGGGTCACCGCGCGCCGGGTCCTTGCCGAGCTGACCGCGGCGCATCTCCACGACGAGCTGGACTACGAGCTGGTCTGGTCGGACGGGATGCGGATCGACCCGTCGGCGGGGACGCCGTGGGTGACCGAAGGAACGTTCCGGCGGATCAGCCGATGAGTGCCGACGTGGTGGAGAACGGGCGCGCCTACAACGCGTTGTGGTGGGCGAAGGTCCAGTCGGGCGGCCCACAGAAGGTCCCGGCCGACACACCCGCCGTCGCCGGACTGGCTCGCGCGGTCGAGCCTGACGGGTCGGGCCTGTGGATGCTGCCGACAGTGCCGGACGGCGCAGGTCACGGCGTACTGGAGGAGCTCGGCGCGCCACCCGTCGCCGTGGAGATGCCGAACGAGACGGCTCGCGTCCTGGCCATCTGCGTCGCCTGCTGCTGGACCGACCGGGACGCGTCGACCTGGCCTGGCGTCACCGGCACGCTCGCCCAGGTCAAGGCCGTGTACGCCGGGATGCGCGGCCGCGCCGAGCAGTCCAGCGACCTGACCCTGATCATCGGCAGCCTGCGTCGGCTGCACGCCACCCACTGGCTGCTCTGGAACGAAAAGGCAGGCGAAGTCCGCCTCGGTCCCCGGACCATCACCTGGAGCCCCAGCGACCTGGCGACCCTGCGGGAGATTTGCAGAGTTCTCCCGGACCCGCCTCCCGCCGTACTGGTCGCGCGCGCGCCCGAGCCGACGCCGGATCCGCTGCCGGTAGCCGCCTCAGCGGACGGTCCGGCTCCGTCGTCCGATCAGGCCGCCGCCTCCGCTTTGCCTTCCCCTGCTGCGCCGCCGGCGGACGGTGCGCCGGGCCCGACCCCTGACCCCTCGCCGTCCCTCACCTCGACCTCGCCTGCGCCCTCCGCCCCGGCACGGAGTACGGAGCAGTCCGGATGACCGAGCAGCACGCGCTCTTCGACCCGATCCTGCAGGACCTCAGCGATCGCTCCCGCGACGAGGTGCTCGCGGCGTTCAGCGCGGTCCAGTACGCCGCCAACCCGGTCGCCGAAGTCCAGCTCCCCGGCCTCCGCGACGTCACCCTGCGCCGCCAGGTGCAGAAGATGCTGACCCTCATCGGCCGCACCCTGGTCAAGGTCGACGGCACCCACTGGACCTCCGGCTACGCCGACGACGTCGCCGCGACTCTCACCGCCCAGGGCTGGCAACCCCTCTCGGCCGTCGACCGCGCCGTCCTCGTCCTGGTCCTCGTGCACTCGGTCGCGATCCCCCGCAGCGAAGGCATCCTGACCGGCGACAGCTGGAAGTCGGCCCGCCCCACCACCGTCGACGAACTGCGCACCACCAGGATCAGCGGGGAAGACCGGCGCCTCGCCCTGCAGCGGCTCCGCGCCGCCGGCCTGGTCCAGCTGTCCGGCGACCACTCGGGCGGACCGAGCTACATCCCCGGCCCGCAACTGCAACGTCTCACCCCGGCCGCGCGGCGGCGCCTGCAGGACCAGCTGATCCTCGCGGCCGCCCCGGCCAGCCCGATCGCGGAGGCCATCCGCGCGCGCAAAGGACTCACCGGAGAAGAAGGAGCGGCATGAGCACACCAGCAGGAGCCGGACGGGCTGCGGACGGGTCGACGGACGGCCCGTTCGACATCCTCGGCTCGAAGGTGCTGCTCGGCGTCCAGGTCGTCGACCTGTCCCGGCTGTCGACGCACCCGATCCCGATGGTCGGCCAGGGCCTGGTCACCGTCGCCGGGCAGGGCCCGACCGACTCCAACGGCGCCGGCAAGTCGTCCTGGATCGCCGCGTTGTCGCTGCTGCACGCCGATGACCAGTGGCGTCTGACCAGCGGCGCGCCGGGTGCCGCCGAGCTGCTGTTCACCGCCGAGGCCGCCGGCCAGGAAGGCAACTGGTCCAACGTCGACCGCGGCTACATCGTCGGCGTGTTCTCCGACCCGGACCTGACCGACCTGGCCGAGATCGAGGCCGCCGCGATCACCGTCTGGATCCGGATCAACCGCAAGGCGTCGTACCTGGACCTGCGCTGGAAGAACGGCCTGCACGTCCCGTACGGCGCAACCGAGGCCGAGCGCGCGGCCGGCGCCGACGCGTTGTGGGCCGCGCTGCCGCACTCCAACGGCCGCACCGACTTCCACGCGAACAAGCTGTCCCAGGTCCTGTACGGCGGCCAAGTTCGCTGCGTCTCCTTCCTGTCGACCTCGGTCCGCTCCAGCCCGACCGCCAACCTGCTGGCCGAGCCGCTCAACGAGCTCGGTCCCGCCCGAATCTTCAACGCGATCGCGACCCTCACCGGCCTCGACCACGAGCTGGAGCAGGAGCAAGCACATCGCTCCGCCGAGCACACCCAGCGCGAGGCGACCAAGCAGGCGGCCGCCGACCTGCAGCGGTGGGAGCAGGAAATGGCGACCGTCGAGGCCGGCATCCTGCAGCGGGCCGCGGCCCGGGAGGCACTCTCCGCCGCGAAGGAGTCCTGGCGCGCGCGATGTGCCCGGCATCTGGTCGACGGAGACGCCCGCAACGGCGAGATCCTGCAGGAGCTCGCCCAGCTGGACGAGCGGGTCGCTGAGCAGGAGGCCCGGCGCGAGGCGGTCGACACCGAGATCGACGCGTTCGGCAGCGAAGAGAACCTGCTGCGCGACGTCCAGCTGACTCGGCAGGAGCGCGACAAGCTCGACGCCCGCGACCGCGAGCTCGACTTGGCTCAGCGGTCGGTTCGCGAGCAGTTGGAGCGCCTGGGCCAGGAGCACCGCCGCCTGGTTGATGCCGGCCGTTCGGCCGACGGGCGTGAGCTGGACGTCGCCCTGGCCGAGCAGGACGAGGCTCGCGCCGTACTGGAGGAGCACATCGGCCGCGACCACGCCGCCCGGATGGCCGTCGACCAGGCCACCGCCGAGCTGCGTGAGGCTGAGAGCGGCCAGACCGTCTCTGCGCCGCAGCAGCAGGTGCTGGAAAACGCGGGCATCGCCTGCGGCGCGCTGACCGACATCACCGAGCTGCCCGCCGGCGACCGTGCCGAGTGGGAGCCGCGACTCGCGCCGTACCACGAGGCCGTGGTCGTCGACGCCGACGACGCCGCCCTCGCAGCGGCAGCCCTGACCGAGGCGGGGTACGCGGGGTTCCTGCTCGTCCTGGCGAACCGTCCCGCGGGGTCAGCGAGCACCTCCTTCGATGCTTCTGCCGACATCGTCTCGAAGTCGGCCGGCACCGCGTCAGCTGCGGCTGACAAGGTCTCCACTTCTGCCGGCACGTCCTCGACTGATTCCGCGCAAGCGGGCCCAGGGCGGGGGCCGTCGTCGGCGGACAAGCGGTTCCAGCTCGACGCGTTCTTCGAAGCGCTGGCGTCCCGGGCCGCGAAGGAGCTCATCGACGAGGCCGCCGGCGTGGTCTCGGTCGGGCAGCACGACGAACCGATCACCGGCCGGACCGCCCGCATCGAGGCGGCCCGGCGCCGGCTGGACTCAGCGATCGAGGCCCGCGCCGCGGCTTCGGCCGCGTTGGAGCAGGCTCGGGCCCGCGTCGAGCAGGCCGAGCGTCGTACTGCGGCCGCTCGCGCGCTCGGCACGGCGTCGAGTCTCCAGGAGCAAATCCTGGCACTCCGCGAAGAGAACGACCGCCACGCGACTGACCGGGACGCGCTCGCACCGCAGCTCCAGGCCGCCAAGGAGTCCGCCGAGGCAGCTGCCGGCCAGCAGCTCGTCCGCGACGAGCGCCTGAAAAACCTGGAAGCCACCCGACGTGAGCACAACCGCTTGCTCGACGAGCTGTCCGCCCGTCGGCTGGTCCTGCTCGAGGAGCAGACCGCGCTCGACCTGGTATCTCGCACGACGGCCTGGGGCGGCACCGTCGAGGAGGCGTCCGAGTTCCTGCTGGCGCTGCCGATCGACGCCCAGCGCCGGACCACCGCCGACTGGAACCACCAGGCCGCGACCCAGCTCGACGACGTCATCCGCCGCTGCTTCCCGAACGCGCGCTCCCGCGAGGAGATCCCCTCCGAGCTGTGGGAGATCCTGAACGGCCCGGACGGCTGGTCCAACGGCACGCTCGGCATCCGCGTCGGCCTGGTTCCCGCACTGCACCGGACACTCGCCAGCCATCTCGCGCAGCACGAGACGTTCGACAGCCTCCAGCAACAGCAGATCGCGAACCAGCGCGCCGAGCGCCACGCCGCGCTGGAACGCGCTCGCGAAGGACTCGGCGAGGCCGAGAGCACCGCCCGCGCCCACCGCGCCTCCCTTGCCGACGGCATCAAGTCGCGCCTGCGCCTAGTATCGGCGGAGTTCGACCGCCTCGACCAGCAGTACGGCGGCTACGGCGCGAAGCTGGAGTACCCGGAGCCCGACCCGCCGTCGGAGCCCGACAAGCCGTGGCGCTGGACCGTCACACCGAAGTGGCGGCGCTCGGAGGGCGGCCCGTTCTCGGCGTTCAACGTCAAGGGCAACACCGCGCAGATGGACGAGAAGGCGGTCAAGCTGGTCTGCGCCGCCGCGCTCGCCGGTGGCAGCGACCGGCCGCTGCTGCTGATCCTGGACGAACTGGGCCGCAACCTCGGTTCCCAGCACCGCCGCGAAGCGGTCGCCCTGTTCGAGCAGATCGGTCGGGACCGCAACATCACCGTCATCGGCGCCCTCCAGGACGACATGGAGCGCTACGCCCTGGCGTCGTCCCGGCTGTACGTCAAGCTGCGCCGCAGCTCCGACACGATGCCGTACAACCAGTCACCGGTCGTCAAGGGCAACGAAGAGAACGCCGCCCGGGTAGAACTGCTCCGCACCTGGCTCGAGTCCTACCGCGGCCCAGCCCCGACCCTCGACCTCCCCACTCCCACCCTCGACACGGCCTGACCCGCCGCGAGGAACATCGAGGTGGATCGGCCTGAGCCTCTATCGGTGCCGGCCGGTGGACCCGGACGGGCCTCTAGCGGTCACGCCGATGGTTCCGCACGGGCCTTCGCCGGTCTGGGCGATGGAAACGCGCGCGGCGTCCACCGGCACCTGGGCCACCGCCACCGGGTCCGTCGCCCGCTCACCACGCGAGCTTGATGCCAGCGACTGGCACCAAGCTTCACGCCGGAGCATCGCGTGGCCGACACTTCATGCACTCAGGCGCACGGCGATCTGGTCCTCCTCAAAGGGGCCCAGCACGGGCCAACCGCGGTGGAGCGACTCTGCAAGCGGGGTTTTTAGGCGGGATGCTCCGTAAAAGGCACCCCGGTGGACCGCGACGACCCGGCCATCGTTCACACTGGAGGGGTGACGGGTTCGCAGACCGGGGATGTCGCCCGCTTCCACCGCTCACATCTGGCCAATCCCTCTTCGCGCGGCGTACCGTCCGTGGGACAACTCCAGCCGGTCACCGAACGGAGGGCGTGAGATGGCATCCTGGCTACTTCGCGCCCAGTGGGCCCACCGTGACGAGTCCGTCGAGCACCGCGCACTGCGGGTCGGCCGGACACTCACCGCAGTCGCCGTAGCCTTCCCTGACGTCCACGCCTGGACCCAGGACGAGCGTTGGGGTTACCACGTCCTCGAGGCGGACGGCACGACGCCGCTGCAGGAGATGGTCGAGGCGACCACCAAGGTCCTCTCCAACGGATCCAGCACGACCAGACTGCATCTCCAGAGCACCGGCGAGCTCCCCTGGCTCTTCGACCTCTCCATGGGCAGCACTCTGACGACAGCCTCCGACCAACTCACCCTCCACTGGACCGACGAAGACGCCCTGGCCCTGCCGGACCGCTTCGCTCAGGTCCTCCGAGCGGTAGTCACGATCTGGGAACCGGAGTGGGCCAGCATCGCCGACACCGAACTAGCCACCGCAGCCGGCCTCTTCCGCCGAGGCATCCCCACCATGGGCTGGCTCACCTATGTCCGCGGCCTCGTCGCCGGCGCCCACGGCATCGACATCGGCCTCACCCCCTTCGAACGAGGCACCCTCCTCCAGGCCCCCGTCGACCCTGTCGACCTCTCCCCCGTCCACATCTGCGCCGCAGCCGCCCTGGTAGGAATCACGCCCGAAGACCTAGAACAACACTGACCCAACGTACGCCGCCCCGAACCTCGAACGCTGCGCGCTACACCGAAGGCAGCCATCGGCTGAAGGTCAGAAACAGCTCGCCCCGGCCCTTCGGAAGTCAGTTCGGCAACTGGCTCGACCCGACCGCGCCGCCGGACGACCCGTTCCGGGCGTCGAGAACTCCAGCAGAGTCGGCGCAGCTCGACAGGAGAGTCGGCGCAACTCGACAAGTCGTCCGAACCGCCGGGTGGCGATGGTGTGCCCTGCGACGAGACGCGGCGCTGCGTCCATGCCGCTGGTGATGTCGCTCGCGTGTCGAGAAGACGCCCCAAGCGTCCATCGTGCCGAGCCGTGCCCGGCCAGTGAGCCGGGGAACGAGCGCGACCATCTCAACAAGCGTCGCAGAGCGGATCGTGCGTCGCGGCGATACCGACCACGAGTACGGGCGCGGACCATGAGTACGGGCGAGGGGAATCCCGTCCTGCTGCTTCACGGGGAGGGGGCGGCGATCGGCGCGTCGAGCAAGAGCACGACCATGCCGATATACCGAGCTCACGCTGCACTCGGCTCAACGTGCGGCCCAACCCAGTTGAACCTTGCTGAGCGAACCCGGCCCCAGCAACGAAGACCTCGACGAGGCCAATCGGCGCTTGGTGCTGGACAAGTCGGCGCCTGTGCTGGACAAGCGCATCGGACCACCTAGACCGCTGGCGCCCTGACGGAGCAGCCGGGGCTCAGGTCTCCCAACCAGCTCGGACAAGGCCCGCCCACCGAGCTCTGGTGCATGGTGACGTTGACCGGCCTGGTCGGGGGTCGGCACCGGCAAAAGCTAAACGCGACGTACAACAGACGCTCAACGCGATGCATTGGGCCCGCCGCGACAGCGACAGTCCCGTCTGAGCGACGAGCCCCCCGCGCACACGGACCGAGGAACCTGACCGCGATATCCGCGGGTTCCAGAGTGTCAACGGCCCGCACCAGCGATCATCTCTGCTCCAGCTCCATTTCCCCCAGACGGCAGCGACCCGGCGACCCGAGGAGCGAGTCGGTGCGATTCGCCGATCGGTGCGATTCGCCGAGCTCAGCCGGCAGCAACCAGGACAGCGATCTGCCGACCACCGGCGTCGCCTCGAGCGGCACAGCTACACATCAGCCGCCCGCTCTATAGGCCGGCAGCTCGCGCGCACCAACCTGCGCAGCCGCCGTTGCCGCCGGCGAATGACCGCAGGTGGCCGCATGACCGGGATCAGCGACGACGGTATGCCGGCCTCACCCCGCACGACCCCGTGCAGCTCCCCGTAGCCAACTCCCGAACGCGCGCGGGACGGGCCCGCCGAGCCATCGAGCAGGTCATCGAGGGCAAACCCGAGGGCCACGAACCCCGGCTGACCAGAACGCAGAAGAGCGGCCGACCGCCTGGGCCGACCGCTCGAAGTACTGGGACAAATGTTAAGGGCCACCCGTGTGGGTGGCCCTTAACAGTGTGAATGTCCGGCGACGTCCTACTCTCCCACGATCTCCCGATCGCAGTACCATCGGCGCTGAAGGGCTTAACTTCCAGGTTCGGAATGGAGACTGGGTGTTTCCCCGACGCTATGGTCACCGTAACTCTATAGAAATATCAACCAACCACACACACAGACCACAAGAGGGCTGGGGGTTGACCGTATTCCGGGAACCGTATAGTGGACGCGAACATTGTTTCGCAGCAGTAATGGTCTCGTGCCGACCACCCCGAGGGGTGGTGTTGAGACAAGCCCTCGGCCTATTAGTACCAGTCAGCTCCACACCTTGCGGCGCTTCCACTTCTGGCCTATCAACCCAGTGGTCTACTGGGGGCCTTACCCGATTAACTCGGTGGGAGACCTCATCTTGAAGCGTGCTTCCCGCTTAGATGCTTTCAGCGGTTATCACTCCCGAACGTAGCCAACCAGCCGTGCTCCTGGCGGAACAACTGGCACACCAGAGGTTCGTCCACCCCGGTCCTCTCGTACTAGGGGCAGCCCTTCTCAAGTCTCCTGCGCGCGCAGCGGATAGGGACCGAACTGTCTCACGACGTTCTAAACCCAGCTCGCGTGCCGCTTTAATGGGCGAACAGCCCAACCCTTGGGACCTACTCCAGCCCCAGGATGCGACGAGCCGACATCGAGGTGCCAAACCATCCCGTCGATATGGACTCTTGGGGATGATCAGCCTGTTATCCCCGGGGTACCTTTTATCCGTTGAGCGACGGTGCTCCCACATGCCACCGCCGGATCACTAGTTCCGACTTTCGTCCCTGCTCGACATGTCTGTCTCACAGTCAAGCTCCCTTGTGCACTTACACTCGACACCTGATTGCCAACCAGGCTGAGGGAACCTTTGAGCGCCTCCGTTACCTTTTAGGAGGCGACCGCCCCAGTCAAACTACCCACCAGGCACTGTCCCTGATCCAGATAATGGACCGAAGTTAGACAGCCAGAACAACCAGAGTGGTATTTCAACGATGACTCCACCCGAACTGGCGTCCGAGTTTCACAGTCTCCCACCTATCCTACACAAGTTGTACCGACCACCAATACCAAGTTGTAGTAAAGGTCCCGGGGTCTTTCCGTCCTGCTGCGCGTAACGAGCATCTTTACTCGTAATGCAATTTCGCCGAGTCCATGGTTGAGACAGCGCCCAAGTCGTTACGCCATTCGTGCAGGTCGGAACTTACCCGACAAGGAATTTCGCTACCTTAGGATGGTTATAGTTACCACCGCCGTTTACTGGCGCTTAAGTTCAAAGCTTCGCCGGCCTAAACCAGCTAACCTGTCCCCTTAACGTTCCAGCACCGGGCAGGCGTCAGTCCGTATACATCGAATTACTTCTTCGCACGGACCTGTGTTTTTAGTAAACAGTCGCTTGGGCCTGGTCTCTGCGGCCATCAACGCTTCCTCCAGCAAGTGGAGTAACGCATCCGGCCCCCCTTCTCCCGAAGTTACGGGGGCATTTTGCCGAGTTCCTTAACCATGGTTCACTCGATCGCCTTGGTATTCTCTACCTGATCACCTGTGTCGGTTTGGGGTACGGGCGGCTCTAACACTCACTACGAAGTTTTTCTTGGCAGCATGGGATCATCCACTTCCCCTAAACGGGTCCGCCTCGGCTCTCAGGCTTCATGAGACACGGATTTGCCTATGCCTCGCCCTACCACCTTGCCCGCGGATCAGCTTGCGCCTACCATCGCCGCGGTTGGACTGCCCTCCTGCGTCACTCCTTAGTGCACCTAATACCAGTTAGGGTCAACAGCTCCACCAATCCGTCCGAAGACATCATGGCTTCACGGTCTTAGCATCACCAGGTTCGGTCGGGTCGTGTTAATGCCGGTACGGGAATATCAACCCGTTGTCCATCGACTACGCCTGTCGGCCTCGCCTTAGGTCCCGACTTACCCAGGGCAGATTAGCTTGACCCTGGAACCCTTGATCATCCGGCGGACGGGTTTCTCACCCGTCATTCGCTACTCATGCCTGCATTCTCACTCGTGCAGCATCCACAACTAGATCACTCTGCTGCTTCACACGCTGCACGACGCTCCCCTACCCATCCACACACCTGGACACCGATCAAGTCGGTGCCGAGTACAAATATGAATGCCACAGCTTCGGCGGATTGCTTGAGCCCCGCTACATTGTCGGCGCGGAATCACTTGACCAGTGAGCTATTACGCACTCTTTCAAGGGTGGCTGCTTCTAAGCCAACCTCCTGGTTGTCTGGGCAACTCCACATCCTTTTCCACTTAGCAATCGCTTAGGGGCCTTAGCTGGTGATCTGGGCTGTTTCCCTCTCGACTACGGAGCTTATCCCCCGCAGTCTCACTGCCGCGCTCTCACTTACCGGCATTCGGAGTTTGGCTGATTTCGGTAAGCCGGTAAGCCCCCTAGACCATCCAGTGCTCTACCTCCGGTAAGAAACACGCGACGCTGCACCTATATGCATTTCGGGGAGAACCAGCTATCACGGAGTTTGATTGGCCTTTCACCCCTATCCACAGGTCATCCCCCAGGTTTTCAACCCTGGTGGGTTCGGTCCTCCACGCGGTCTTACCCGCGCTTCAACCTGCCCATGGATAGATCACTCCGCTTCGGGTCTAGAGCATGCGACTCAAACGCCCTATTCAGACTCGCTTTCGCTACGGCTACCCCACACGGGTTAACCTCGCCACATACCACTAACTCGCAGGCTCATTCTTCAAAAGGCACGCCGTCACACCCACAAGTGAGCGCTCCGACGGATTGTAGGCAATCGGTTTCAGGTACTATTTCACTCCCCTCCCGGGGTACTTTTCATCTTTCCCTCACGGTACTAGTCCGCTATCGGTCACCAAGAAGTATTTAGGCTTAGCGGGTGGTCCCGCCAGATTCACACGGGATTTCAAGAGTCCCGTGCTACTCGGGAAAACACTCGGAAGTCACTGTCTTACGCCTACGGGGCCATTACCCACTACGGCTCAACATTCCAGAAGATTCGACTTCAACAGTGATTTATAACTCCCTGACTCCACGGCATTAGAGTCTGAATGCTCCCACAACCCCACATACGCAACGCACGCCGGCTATCACACGCACATGGTTTAGCCTCATCCGCTTTCGCTCGCCACTACTCACGGAATCACTTTTGTTTTCTCTTCCTGCGGGTACTGAGATGTTTCACTTCCCCGCGTTCCCTCCAGAACCCTATGTGTTCAGGAACTGGTAACTGGCTTTAGAGTGCCAGCTGGGTTTCCCCATTCGGACACCCCCGGATCACAGCTTGGTTGCCAACTCCCCGGGGCTTATCGCAGGCTCCTACGTCCTTCATCGGCTCTTGGTGCCTAGACATCCACCGATTGCCCTTAGTAGCTTGTCACACAACATAAGAACAATACATTTGCTACAAAGATGCTCGCGTCCACTATACAGTTCTCAAAATACGGGCAGGAACACCAGCCACAACCACCACCTACCTCGGACACCATCCCCACCAGGGCAACAACACCCAGCAGAAACACCATCACCAGCGGTTTGATGAAGACCGGCCCCAGCCACACCCCCACCCACAACACATCCCGGGTGGGACAGTGACCCAAAGAAACCAAACCAACCTGTCACCAGGACGGCCCGATTCCTCAGGACCCAACAGCGCGCCTCGACGATTCACTCCGACCAACCAGCGTTCCACACCCCATCACAAAGAAGAGGTAGTACTAACCAGCCGGCCATCGCTGCACATCTAATGGTCAATGTTCCACAGTCCGAAGCACCATCGCCCCAGGACAGACGCCTGAGAAACGATGAGTAGACAACCACACCCTCGCGGGCCATGGCTGCCAAGTGCTCCTTAGAAAGGAGGTGATCCAGCCGCACCTTCCGGTACGGCTACCTTGTTACGACTTCGTCCTAATCGCCAGCCCCACCTTCGACGGCTCCCTCCACAAGGGTTAGGCCACCGGCTTCGGGTGTTGCCGACTTTCATGACGTGACGGGCGGTGTGTACAAGGCCCGGGAACGTATTCACCGCAGCGTTGCTGATCTGCGATTACTAGCGACTCCGACTTCATGGGGTCGAGTTGCAGACCCCACTCCGCACTGAGACCGGCTTTTTGGGATTCGCTCCACTTTGCAGTTTCGCAGCCCTTTGTACCGGCCATTGTAGCATGCGTGAAGCCCTGGACATAAGGGGCATGATGACTTGACGTCATCCCCACCTTCCTCCGAGTTGACCCCGGCAGTCTCCTATGAGTCCCCACCATAACGTGCTGGCAACATAGGACGAGGGTTGCGCTCGTTGCGGGACTTAACCCAACATCTCACGACACGAGCTGACGACAGCCATGCACCACCTGTATAGGACCCTTACGGACCCCCCATCTCTGGAGGATTTCCCTATTATGTCAAACCAGTAAGGTTCTTCGCGTTGCATCGAATTAATCCGCATGCTCCGCCGCTTGTGCGGGCCCCCGTCAATTCCTTTGAGTTTTAGCCTTGCGGCCGTACTCCCCAGGCGGGGCGCTTAATGCGTTAGCTGCGGCACGGAGGACGTGGAATGTCCCCCACACCTAGCGCCCAACGTTTACGGCGTGGACTACCAGGGTATCTAATCCTGTTCGCTACCCACGCTTTCGCTCCTCAGCGTCAGGTAAGGCCCAGAGAGCCGCCTTCGCCACCGGTGTTCTTCCTGATATCTGCGCATTCCACCGCTACACCAGGAGTTCCGCTCTCCCCTGCCTACCTCTAGTCTGCCCGTATCGGAAGCAGGCTCGGAGTTAAGCTCCGAGTTTTCACTCCCGACGTGACGAACCGCCTACGAGCCCTTTACGCCCAATAATTCCGGACAACGCTCGGACCCTACGTATTACCGCGGCTGCTGGCACGTAGTTGGCCGGTCCTTCTTCTGCAGGTACCGTCACTCTCGCTTCGTCCCTGCTGAAAGAGGTTTACAACCCGAAGGCCGTCATCCCTCACGCGGCGTTGCTGCGTCAGGCTTTCGCCCATTGCGCAATATTCCCCACTGCTGCCTCCCGTAGGAGTCTGGGCCGTGTCTCAGTCCCAGTGTGGCCGGTCGCCCTCTCAGGCCGGCTACCCGTCGACGCCTTGGTAGGCCATTACCCCACCAACAAGCTGATAGGCCGCGAGCCCATCCCCAACCGCCAGAACTTTCAACCCCAAACCATGAAGTAAGAGGTGATATCCGGTATTAGACCCCGTTTCCGAGGCTTATCCCAGAGTTGAGGGTAGGTTGCTCACGTGTTACTCACCCGTTCGCCGCTCGTGTACCCCCGAAGGGGCCTTACCGCTCGACTTGCATGTGTTAAGCACGCCGCCAGCGTTCGTCCTGAGCCAGGATCAAACTCTCCGTTGAAATCTATATGTCAACCACAACAAAAGCCGTGGAAAACAGACTACTTTGAGTAGATCCTTCGAATCAGAAACAATCAAACTGACTTGAATCAATGTTTTCAAAGGAATCCGTCACAGACAACAGACAACCCAGCACCCAAAATCTCGGAGAGACCAGGGGTAGGAGAGTCATCCAATGCCTGTGTACGGGGTTAATGCATATTTCGGCATTGACTTTCGGCACGCTGTTGAGTTCTCAAGAATCGGGCGCACACCGCGCTTCTTGCTTTCGCTCGAAGCTCCGGGGCAACTCGTCTAACTTTACTGTTTCGTCCGGGGCCGGTCAAATCGGCCTCTTTCGTCCCAGTCTCTCTGCGTGTCTCAGTGACCGAAACCCGCTTGGGGCGTGTTTCGGCTCCTAGGACCTTCAGGGAGTTTGTCGGAGCGTCCGGCCGCTTTCGCGTCCCGCACTCGCTCCAACAAGAAGAACATTACTGACATTCGCGGTGAAGATGCAAATCGGGGTCTGGACCTGGTCCGGAACCCTGCAGTGCACCCCTCGGCCGTACCGTCGCGAAGCCGGCGTCGTCCCTCTGGTCACAGCAGTCACCCGCGTCTCCGCAGGGCCGGCACTCGCGTCTCCGCGAGCTCCACTTCCATGATGCCCCACTCGTTCAAGGACACAAGTCCGAGTGAGACGGCGGTGGGGTGAGGGACGATCGCTCGTCCCCCACCCCACCGAGTACCGCACCGCCCAGCAGACGCCTCTCGGCGAGTGGCCGCTCGTAGCGGCTGAGTGTGAGGCCCGGGGGTCATGTACCGGGCGGCATCAGGTGTAACCCTCCCCTGCCGCGAGCTATTCCCGGGCCAGTCCAACTCGGTGACTGAGCTGAGCCGCACGCTCCCGGCCTCGGCACCGTTCTGCGCGAAGAGCAGTCGCCGCCCTCGATCCGCAGTACGGCCTCCGCTACCGGTGTCCCGAAGGTCTGGCGATCCTTCAGTGAAACGTCATCGGCTGCTGGCGTGCGAACGTGACCGCCAGTCAGCCGCCGGCGCAGGTGACGTCAAAGTCGCAGCCCTCCCGCAGCCGATAGCTCCCCCACGAGCCCATCCAGCACCAACTCCTCAGGAGGCTCGCGCTCCTCCACCGGTTCGGAGTGGTCCCAGCCGTAGGAGTCCGCCCTGCAGTCGACGCCAGCTGGATCACCCGCATGCCGTTCTCGCCGTTCGTCATCACCGCGGCCCCCGTACCGGCCTCGCGGTCGATCAGAAGGTGACACTCGAACCCGAGCTTCCCGCCACTGTGCCCGAAGCGCACCCCATCCGCGCCGAGCAACAATCCGAGCCCGAGATGATCCAGCCCGCCGATCCGCTCGCTCGCCGGGATCTGCGGCGTCAGCAGCGCTCGACCCGAGGCGGGCGACAACAGTGCGCCATCCGCATCGGCGTACGCCGCCTGGACAGCCAGGCGAACTTGCAGAGATCCGTCGGCGTCGTCCACAACCCGGCCGCGGCCAGCTCTGGATAGATGTGCCATCGACCTTCGACGGGCCGTCTCGCTTCGTCATGGGCGGTTGCGGCCTGGTCTTTCCGTTCGACGGGCAACGGCTGGGCGTAGTCGCTGTCCGACATCTCCAGCGGATCGAGGACAAGCGCGCGCCAGCTGCCGGAACGGCGTACCGGTGACGTCCTCCAGGAGTTGCTGCAGCCACGATCGTCCCGCCGCCGGAGTACCGGAACTGCACCCCCGGCACAGTGCCGACACGTACGCCGAAGGTGTGCGCGGGGCGTACTCCGGCGGGGATCTGCGCGACGGTCGGCAGTACCGCATCATGCGGGTAGCCCGGGGAATCATGGACGGTGAGGCCGGCGCTGTGAGTTGCCAGTTGGCGCAACGTCACCACTAGCTGCCAGCTGCCGGCCGGTGGGACCCGCCACGAGGTCAGCCGCCGGTTCACGTTCTCATCGAGATCGAGCAGACCTCGGTCGACCAGCGCCATCGCGAAGAGCTCGACCGGTTTGCTGATCGAGCACGCTTGCAAGAGCATGCACGGCGACATCGCGGCCGTGCCACCGGACTTGACGACTCCCGCTCCGCCGGTCGCAACGATCTCGCCGCTGTCGATCACCGCCCAGCTGATGCCCGGCACCGCGAAGTGCTCGAGCTCGGCGGCAATCTGGTCATGGAGTACGTCGGTCTAGGCACCCACAGCCAACTCCTGCCCGTTGGCTGCTTCGGAGCATGCCGCAACGGGCTCGCGAGCACCGGCCACGGTTACCGAGGTATCCGTGGCCGGTGCGTGCTCAGTGCTGAGGTTCCCGTGACGTCACTTGGACGGCTGCGGAGCTTCGCAGTCCACCTTCGGGTTGGCGCCGATGTAGTTCAGCGGCCCGGCGACGATGGTGACCAACGTGGTCCCCACCTTCGCGCAGGTGGCATCAGAACCTCCGAAGTAGTTTCGCTGCGCTGCGGCGGCGAGACCGATCAACAGCCATACCAGTACGACGATCGTGATGACGCGGGAACCGGTCGTAGAGGCTCTACGAGTGCGCATGTCCACCTCCTGGCTGAGCGCACCCCCGTGGATCGTTCATCTGGTGCCCGCCTGCGACGTTGCGAAAACCCCAGCGGTACGAGCCGGCTCGTCGGCGACCTCAGAGCTCGCGGAACTCGTAGTACGGCTTGATCCGCGTGTTCACGAACTGCCCGATGCTCTCGGCCGCCAGCAGCCCGGCGAACGTGAACTGCGGGACCTCGAAGTACTGGTAGACCGATCCGTTCACGTACTCCACCTCGAGGGTGTCGTCCTTCCATCCGACCGACCGCACACTCGACGAGTTCACCAGCCGTCGCCGCATCCCCAGCTCCTTCCGTACGCCGTGCTCACTGTCTCGAAGACTGCTCGATCCCGGCCACCTCAAACCCTGCGAACTCGATCCGGGACAGTAGCCGGGCCAGATCCGTCACCGCCGCGTTGAGCTGACCGAGGGCCGCCTGGTCGAGGGTGACGCGCTGCTCGGGCTCCCCGAGATTGGCCGCGAACCGGGTGAGCGCCTCGGCCGGTGCCCTCGCGAGCGCGGTGTCGAGAGCTTCCTGCAGATGCGGGCTGGGCACCATCTCGGGCCGCTCCCGCCACTTGGAGATCGTGCGCGGTGCCACTCCGAGGTACTCGGCGAACGCCTCGTTGGTCAGCCGGAGCGCTGCCCGCAGGGCGTGCGCGTGCCTGCCGGTCCACTCGTCGATGACTGTCATTCGGCTCACTCCTTCGCAGTCGGACACTCTCTGCCAAGAAATGTATGAGGATCGCGCCTCTGCGGAGTGCCCAATCTGTTCCCTGTGGATACCGGTTCGGTTCATGGTGGGCCGGAACCGCGGCGCGTTGACTTGGCGCATGAACGAGACGCCCGGCCAAGCCGCCGCCACCTTGATCCGACGCCGCTACCTGAGGGTCCGGACCAAGAGCAAAGCCCGACGCTTCCAACTCGTCCGCCACGTCGACGTCTCCGGCATCAGCGGAACCGGCGTCGTGGCCGAAGGCATCGAGTGGTCCGACGGCACCGTCGCCCTGCGCTGGTGCGGCCAATACCCCACCACAACCGTCTGGCAGGACGGTATTCCCGCCCTCCTCAGCATCCACGGCC